>NZ_VCLA01000070.1 GCF_009600885.1 Streptomyces jumonjinensis | reverse complement strand
CGCCCGTCCCCGCGCACCGCCTGCCGCCTGTCCCCGGCCACCGCGGTCCGCACCGTCCGCCGCACCGTGGTCCACCGCGCCGAGCCCGCCTAGACTCCGCTGCATGCTGCGCGTACTGGCTGTCGACGACGAGAAACCGGCGCTTGAGGAACTGCTCTATCTGCTGCGGTCCGACCCCCGGATCACCCGTGCCGAAGGCGCCACCGACGCCACCGACGCGCTGCGCCGCATCAGCTGCGCACTCGACGCCGGACCCGGGGGCGACGACGGCATCGACGTCGTCTTCCTCGACATCCACATGGCCGGACTCACCGGACTCGACGTCGCCCGGCTGCTCGCCCGCTTCGCCCATCCGCCCCTGATCGTCTTCGTCACGGCCCACGAAGGCTTCGCCGTCCAGGCATTCGACCTCAAAGCCGTCGACTACGTCCTCAAACCGGTACGGAGAGAACGCCTCGCCGAGGCCGTACGGCGGGCGGGCGATCTGGTCCACACAGCCCAGGAACCCCGGCAGCCCGGCCGGCCGCCGCACCCCGCGTCCGCCCAGCCCGCGCCCCCCGCCTCCGCCGCCCAGGGCCCGGTCCACAGCAGCGCCGAGCAGATACCCGTCGAACTGGGCGGCGTCACCCGGTTCGTACCGATCGACGCCATCACCTATGTCGAGGCCCAGGGCGACTACGCCCGGCTGCACACCGAGCACGGCAGCCATCTGGTGCGCATCCCCCTCTCCGCTCTGGAGGAGCGCTGGGCCTCCCGGGGGTTCGTCAGGATCCACCGCAGCCATCTCGTCTCCCTCGCCCGGATCGACGAACTGCGCCTGGACGCCGGGACCACCACCGTCCGGGTCGGCACCGCGGAACTCGCCGTCAGCCGCCGGCACGCCCGGCAGTTGAGAGAACTGCTGATGCGTCAGGCCGGAGGCTGAGCAGGCCGGAATCCGGGCGACCACCGCCCGCCCGCTGCCGTTCGTCGCGCCCGGACGACCGTTCACCGGCCACCGACCGCCGCTCGTCGGCCCGTACATCCGTCCGGCGACCGGCGTCATCCACTGGCCGAGCCGCCCGGCCGATGGAACACGCCGCAGGGTGCCGGCGGCATAACCTTGATCAGGGAGTAAAGGGGTCTGATGTCCGACATCGAAGCGTTGCTGGAGGAACTCCGGAGCCTGCCGGCGACCCGGGCATCCAGTGCCCGTGACATCGAGGCACTGCTCGCGGGGGTCAAGAGCGCCGCCGGGCGCTGGGCGGATGTGCTCTACGAGATCCATGAGTCGGCCCAGGGGCTCGTCGGCCCCCGCGCCGAGGCCGCACTCGAAGTCGCCTTCCGGCGAGCCGAGGAATCCTATGTCGAACTGGAGATCGCCCTGAGCGACTGCGTCCGGCCGCCCGGCCGCTGACGCCACCGCGTCCGCGTCCGCCGCACCCCCGCCAGGCATCCGCGAGCACGGGGGCTCCGTACGTCTACCGCCGGTAATGTCCGCTGCGTAGACTCCCGTTGCCCCCGGGAACTCTCCCGGGATCCACCCGAGAGCTCGTTCGACAGACGCTGGAGCGGACGACGATGCCCGCAGAGCAACGCCCCCGCCGCGAGGTGGTCACCGGGGCGCCCCGCGGTGCCCGGCGCGCGCCCGGCCATGCCCACGCCCGGTTCGAGATCAGCGAGCAGACCACCCTCGGCACCACCTATGTACGCTCCCTGATGCGCAGCCAGCTGCGCGCCGGGCTCTCCGCCCTCGCCGCCCTCGCCCTCTTCATCGGCACCCTGCCGCTGTTCTTCGTGCTCCCCGCCGCCCTCGACTGCGGCTTCACCACCCCGGGATTCGTCGTCTGGGCGGCCCTGGGCGTCGCCGTCTACCCCGTGATGTGGCTGATCGCCCGCTGGTACGTCCGCCGCGCCGAACGCAACGAACAGGACTTCCTCAAGCTGCTCGAAGGGCGCTGAGCATGTCCCCCGGCATATCCGGCAGCCGCCGGTGAACCAGACGTACGCGGTCCCCGCCGTCGCCGTCGTGGTGCTCGCCACCCTCCTCATCGGCGGTCTGGGTCTGCGGATCTCCCGCACCACCTCCGACTTCTACGTGGCCTCCCGCACCGTCAACCCCGGCCTCAACGCCGCCGCCATCAGCGGCGAGTACCTCTCCGCCGCCTCCTTCCTCGGCATCGCGGGCCTCGTGCTGCTCCAGGGCCCCGACATGCTCTGGTACCCCGTCGGCTACACCGCCGGATATCTGGTGCTGCTGGTCCTGGTCGCAGCCCCACTGCGCCGCTCGGGGGCCTACACCCTCTCCGACTTCGCCGAGGCACGCCTCGAATCCGCCGCCGTACGCCGAGTCGCCAGCCTCTTCGTCGTCGGCATCGGCTGGCTCTATCTGCTGCCCCAGCTCCAGGGCGCCGGACTGACCCTGGAGATCCTCACCGGCACGCCCGACTGGGTCGGCGGAGTCCTCGTCGCCCTGGTCGTCGCCGGGGCCGTCGCGGCGGGCGGCATGCGCAGCATCACCTTCGTCCAAGCCTTCCAGTACTGGCTCAAACTCACCGCGCTGCTGGTGCCCGCCCTCTTCCTGATCACCGCCTGGATCGGCGACGACGCACCGCGCGCCCGGTTCGACGCGCCCGCCGTGCTGCGTCAGCACACCGTCGTACGGGTCGACGACACCGTACGGATCGAACTGGAACGCCCCCTGACCCTCACCGTCACCGGCAGCGTCGACGGCACGGCGTACACCGGGCGCACCCTCACCCTCGACGAGGGCGGCCACCGCATCGGCGCGGGAACCTCCCTGGGCCTGCCCGAAGGCGCCCGGGTGCCCGAGCGCATCACCTCCGGGGCCGATCCCGCGAGCTGGTCCCAGCCGCTGTCCGGCGGTATGGACGGCTATGACCTGTACGCCACCTACGGGCTCATTCTCGCCACCTTCCTCGGCACGATGGGCCTCCCGCATGTCGCCGTCCGCTTCTACACCAGCCCCAACGGCCGGGCCGCCCGCCGCACCACCCTGGTGGTCCTCGGCATGGTCGGCGCGTTCTATCTGCTGCCGCCGGTCTACGGTGTGCTCGGCCGGATCTACGCCCCCGAGCTCGCCCTGACCGGCGACGCGGACGCCGCCGTGCTCGTCCTTCCCGAGCGGATCGTCGGCGGGCTGGCCGGGGAGCTGCTGGGCGCGCTGCTCGCGGGCGGCGCGTTCGCCGCGTTTCTGTCCACGGCGTCCGGGCTGACGATGGCGGTCGCCGGAGTGATCACACAGGATGTGCTGCCCCCGCGCGGGGTGCGCCACTTCCGGGTCGCCGCGGCGCTCGCCATGGCGGTGCCGCTCGCCGTCAGCGTCGTCGCCACCGATGTGCCGGTCGCCGACGCCGTGGGGCTGGCGTTCGCCGTCTCCGCGTCCTCCTTCTGCCCGCTGCTGGTGCTCGGCATCTGGTGGCGGCGGCTCACCCCGCCGGGGGCCATGGCGGGGCTGCTCACCGGCGGCGGGTCCGCGCTCACCGCCGTGATGGCGACCCGGGCCGGATTCGCCTCCGAGGGCTGGGCCCACACCCTGCTGGCCTGGCCCGCCGTCTGGTCGGTGCCGCTCGGCTTTCTCACCATGGCGGCGGTCTCGCTGGCCACCCCGCGCCATATACCCCCCGGCACCGCCGCGATCCTCGCGCGGCTGCATCTGCCGGAGGATCTCGTCGGCAGAGACCGCACTCAAGGAGCCGGGCGATGACGGGAGCCGTCATAGCCGCGCTGGCCGCGGCCGGAGTCATCCTGCTCGTCGCCGGGATCGCCGTCGGCCGGCTGATGGAACGGCGAGGCTCCAAGCCCGATCTCGACCTCGGCACCCCCGTCGAGCGGGCCACCTTCCACACGCTGCACACGGCCTCGCTCGCCGCTCCTCCGCTGCGGGCCGGACTGACCGAGGACACCGCGCGCAAGGCCGCCCGCAGACTGCGCTCACTGCTGGGCACCGAGGCGCTCTGCCTCACCGACCGGGAGTCCGTGCTCGCCTGGGACGGACCCGGCATCGACCATCACGAGCACCGGGTGATGGTCCGGGTCGCCGAGATGCTGGACTCCGGGCGCAGCCAGAGCGTGCAGACCCGGTGCGAGGAGTTCGAGTGCCCGCTGCGCTGGGCCGTCATCGCCCCGCTGACCGGCGAGGAAGGGGTGCTCGGCGCGCTGGTCGCCTATGGCTCACGGGAGTCGGCCGTCCTGGTCCGGGCGGCGACCGAGGTCGCCCGCTGGGTCTCCGTACAGCTGGAGCTCGCCGAGCTCGACCGCTCCAGGACCCGGCTGATCGAGGCCGAGATCCGCGCGCTGCGCGCCCAGATCTCCCCGCACTTCATCTTCAACTCCCTCGCCGCGATCGCCTCGTTCGTGCGCACCGACCCCGAACGCGCCCGTGAGCTGCTGCTGGAGTTCGCGGACTTCACCCGCTACTCCTTCCGCAGGCACGGCGAGTTCACCACGCTCGCCGATGAGCTGCGCTCGATCGAGCAGTATCTGGCGCTCGCCGGGGCCCGCTTCGGCGACCGGCTGAAGGTGACGCTCCGGATCGCTCCGGAGGTGCTGCCGGTGACGCTGCCGTTCCTCTGTCTCCAGCCGCTCGTGGAGAACGCCGTCAAGCACGGTCTGGAGGACTCCCGGGGCGCGTGCCGGATCACCATCGCGGCCCAGGACGCCGGGGCCGAGGCCATGGTGACCATCGACGACGACGGTGTGGGCATGGACCCGGCGGTACTGCGCCGGATTCTGGCGGGGGAGCGGACCGGGTCGGCGGGCATCGGGCTGTCGAATGTGGACGAGCGGCTGCGTCAGGTGTACGGGGACGACTACGGGCTGGTCATCGAGACGGGCGTCGGCGCGGGTATGAAGATCACGGTCAGGGTGCCCAAGTACCGGGCGGGGGTCCACTCCTCGTCGGGCCGCCGCCCCACCGGCTTTCCCTGAAGCGTCAGAAGATCAGAAGAGATGGATGGCCAGATGGCTCAGCGGCAGTCCCAGCTGCCAGGCCGGAGTCCAGATCTGCTCGCACTCGTCCACGAACGCGTCCAGTGGGGCCGCCGGATGCCAGGGCCCCTCGTCCCCGAGGTCCGCCGCGAGCAGCTCGGTCTGCCGCAGCCAGCGCCAGGACTCCTGGGCCAGCGCCAGATCCGGATCGCTTCCGCCGCCGAGCTCGCGCTCGCGTTCCCGCCGGCGGGCGTCCAGCCGTTCCCGCACCCATGCGGACCAGGGATGGCCGTACGAGGTGAGATTGAGCCACTCCTCGATCCTGGAGATCGCCCGGACCCCGGCCAGTTCGTCGGAGGCGTCGCAGAGGTAGATGGTCAGGGCCAGGGTCTCCCGGCCCGCCCGGTATTCGAGCGAGCCGCCCTCCACGAGAGCGCCCGTGCGGAGCATCTCGTCCGCCACGTACTCGGCGCAGAGCCACGCCATCGGGATCGCCAGCGCGCCTCCGCTGGTGCCGTTCGTACTCTCGGGGTGCACCCTTCCCACCTTCTTCCAGACGCGTTCGTCCGCCGGCCCTGTGCACCGGCCCGGACACGAGCCTCTACCGACTGACACGGCCGGGGACGGGTCTTTACTCAACTTCACCGTCAGGTTTCGCAGATTCCGGCTGCTCGCCGGGGCGGAAGGGAGAGCGGGCGACCCGCGGGGTGGCCGAGGCGTACGGGACTTTGAAGACACGACCTGGCCCGCCGGTCCGCCGGGCTCAGGCCCTGGACCGCCGGGCGCGGTCTTGACGCTCAGCCCCGGCAACGGCTCCGCGCGGTCCGCACCCGCGCATAGCCGGGAAGGGAGCGGGAGAGCGCGCGGAGCGCGTAGTACGAACGGGACTTCACCGTGCCGGGCGGGATGCCGAGAGCCTCGGCGGCCTCGTTGACGCTCAGCCCCTGGAAGTAGATCCGTATCAGCACCGCCTGGTGCTCGGGGCTCAGGGCCTGTACCGCGGCCCGGACGTCCAGAGCCGCGACGGCGGTCTCGGTGATGTCGGCGGGGTCGGGGGTGGTGGCCAGCACGCCGTCGCCGATCTCGGTGGGGCGGGCCAGCCGGGAGCGGCGCGCGTCGATCGCCAGCCGTCTGCCCACGGTGAAGAGCCAGGGCCGCATCGACTCGTACGGGCCGTCGAACGCCTCGGGGTGCTGCCAGGCCCGCACCAGGGTCTCCTGGAGGAGATCCTCGGCCCGCTGCTGGTCCCCGTAGGTCAGCCCCTGGAGAAAGCTGAGCAGCGCGGGGCCGTGTTCGCGTTGCAGGTCCGCGATGGCCCGCTCGTCGGTGGTCGCGGGAGCGGTCACGGTCGCCGTCGCCATTGCCAACACCCTTTCGCGCGGAGGTCGCTGTTAGGTAGCTCACGGTTATGAGGCGTATACGAACGCATCCCGGCACCGAGGGACAGAGAGGTCCGACGGGTCTT
>NZ_VCLA01000069.1 GCF_009600885.1 Streptomyces jumonjinensis | reverse complement strand
GCGGCCGGGTCCTCGTCCCGCCCGGCCGGTTCCTCACCGGCGCCGTCCAGCTGCTCAGCCGGGTCGACCTCCATGTGGCGGAGGGCGGCGTCATCGTGTTCTCCACGGACCCCGAGGACTATCTCCCGGTGGTGTTCACCCGCTGGGAGGGCACCGAGTGCTACAACTACTCCTCCTTCGTCTACGCCTACGGCCAGCGCGACATCGCCATCACGGGCAAGGGCGTCCTGGACGGACAGGGCATGACCGGCCCCTGGAAGTCCTGGCGCGACCCCGGCGGAAACGCCCTGATCGACCAGGCGGAGCTGCGCCGGATGGGCACCGAGGGCGTGCCCGTCGCGGAGCGGGTCTTCGGCGACGGCCACCATCTGCGGCCCAACATGATCCAGTTCTATGACTGCCGCAACATCCTGATGCGCGACATCACCGTCCTCGAACCGCCCATGTGGACGATCCATCCGGTGCTCTGCCGCAATGTGACCCTGCGGGACGTCGACGTCATCGGCCGGATCAACAACAGCGACGGCGTCGACCCCGAATGCACCTCCGACATGCTGATCACCGGCTGCCGCTTCCACACCGAGGACGACTCCATCGCGGTCAAGTCGGGCCGGGACGAGGACGGTCACCGGGTCGGCGTGCCCAGCGAGAACATCGTCATCCGGGACTGCGTCTTCTCCGGCCGCTGGGGCGGCGTCGCCGTGGGCAGCGAGATGTCCGGAGGCGTACGGAACGTCTTCGCCGAGGACTGCCGGATCAACCCGCTCGACTTCCCCGGCCGCTACAACCCGCGCCACCCGGTCTTCATCAAGACCAACAAGAAGCGCGGCGGCTTCATCGACGGGGTGTACATCCGCGGATTCACCGGGCGCGAGATCGACCGCGACTGCATCTATCTGACCACCAGATACGGCAATCAGCAGGGGAGCAGGCCCGCCGTCATCCGCAACGTCAGAATCGAGGACATGGTCCACGACGGGGCACGCCGGGCCATCAACCTGGAGGGGCTGGCGTCCGATCCGTTCACCGGAGTCCATATCGAGCGCTGCACCTTCACCCGGATGGCCAACCCCGAGATCATCGACCATGTCAGGGATCTGACCATTCGCCGGGTGACCGTCAACGGAACCGAGGTGGTCCACCCATGAGACACCCCGCGCGCCTGGCGCTGTGGACGGCCGTGCTCGCCCTGCTCGGCGGGCTGCTGCTGGCGGCCCCCGCCGCCGCCGGGCCGGGCGCCGCCCCCGGCCACCGGAATCCGGGGACGGCGCATGCCGCCGACCGCATGGAGACGGCGCAGACCGCCGACCGTACGTCGGAGACGCCGCAGACCGCCGACCGTACGGGGACGGCGCGGCCCGCCCACCCCGCGCGCCAGGAGATGCTGCGCTCCGCCACCGCCGGGCTCTTCCTCCACTGGGGCATGTTCACCCGCCCCCTGCACACGGACTGCCGCGCCTGGGAGCGGGCCGTCACCGAAGGCGGCTGGAGCGCCGACTACTGGGTGGACGAGGCGAGAAAGCTCCGCGCGAGCTATATCGTCCTCGCCACCTTCCACTCCCGCCTCGGCTACGCCCGCCCCTGGCCCTCGAAGATCCCCGGCAGCTGCGCCACCGAACGGGACATCCTCGGAGAGCTCATCACGGCCGCGCGGGCGAAGGGCATCGAGGTCATCCTCTATATGACCGACGACCCGAAATGGCACAGCGAGCAGGGCTTCAACACCCTGGACTCGGCCGCCTACTCCGCCTACAAGGGCCGCGAGATCGATCTCACCACCCGGCCCGGGTTCGGCCAGTACTCCTACGATCTCTTCTTCGAGGTGATGGCCGGATATCCGAAGCTGTCGGGTTTCTGGATCGACAACGACAACGAGTACTGGGAGCAGAACAGGCTCTATGAGCAGATCCGGGAGATCCGCCCGGATCTGACCCTCAGCAACAACAACGAGGACACCGCGATCATGGACATGGTGTCCCATGAGCAGAAGACCGGGATGACCCCCGGATACGACCAGCCCTCGGCGATCTGGACCCCGATGCCGAGACTGACCGAATCCTGCTACAAGGTCCCCGACACCGGCTCCTGGTGGTACGACGGCCAGGACCGGCCGGTCTCCACCGGACTCAACGTCGGCCGCTATGTGGCCAACGCCGGAACCTCCATCAAGTCGCTGATGAATCTCACGGCCATGACCAACGGGAGGTTCCCCCCGCGGCAGCAGCAGTTCACCGACTTCATGGAGGAGTATCTCCCGCCGATCTGGAAGTCCCTCTCGGGAGTCCACGGCGGCGGCTATATGCACGGCGGAATGCAGCCGGGCGCGTGGAACGACGGGGCGTACGGATATCTCACCGTCGACCGGAAGAACCCCACCCGGCAGTACATCCATGTCACCACCCGGCCCGCGACCGCCGCCGAGGTGCGCATCCGCGACAACGGCCACCGGGTGCGGCGGATCACCGATCTGCGGACGGGGGAACGCATCGCTTTCGACCAGCGGGACGGCGTCCTCACCCTCAAGGGCATCACCGCCTGGGACCCGTACGACACCGTCCTCGCGGTCGACACCCGCCCCGGCCGGGAGGGCCTCCACCCGGCGCGCTCGGTGAAGGCCACGGCCACCTCGGCGAAGGAGGGCTTCCCCGCGAGCGCCCTGAGCGACGGTGACTTCGCCTCCTTCTGGGACTCCGCGGCCCAGCTCCCGGTCAGTCTCACGCTGGATCTCGGACGGGTGCGGAAGGCCCGCTTCCTCGCCCTCAACCAGCGCGAATGGTCACCCACCTACAACCGGGAGACCTTCGGCCGGGCCGAGGACTCCGCCCGGATCAAGGACTACCGCGTCTCGCTGAGCCGGGACGGCGTCACCTGGGGCGAACCGGTGCGGTCCGGCGTGCTGGAGAGCGCCCGGGGCACCCGGTTCATCGATCTCGGCGACCAGCGCGCCCGCTATCTCAAGCTGGAGATCGACAGCACCTGGGCGAAGGAGACCGTGCCCCGCTTCCACCGCCAGCTCCAGATCGACGAGATCCGGGTGGGCCACGGCCATCCGCGCGCCCGGAGCCGCCGCTGACTCCGCGACCGCGCGCGGCCCCGGCTCCGGCCCCGGCTCCGGTGGCGATGCCTCCGGGGCCGGGCGCTCCGGCTCGTCCCGTATACCCGGCCGGTTTCGCCACGAGAAAGGCAGGCCCCGGCCGGGGCGCGGACCCTCACCCCAGGTCGAGCAGATTCCGCAGCCCCAGCCGGTGCCGCGTCCGGTCGTGCCGCTGTGCCGCCGCCAGCTCCGGCGCGCGGAACAGCGGACGTACCGTGCAGCGCTCCGCCGCCGACCCGATCCGGTCCAGCAGCCCGTTGACCGCGGCCCGCGCCGAGGCGTTCGCGCCCTCCATCGTCGCCAGATCGATGTCGACCGAGACATAGTCGCCGGCCAGATAGAGATTGGGGACCGCGGTCACGGCCTGGGGGCGGTTGTGCAGGGTGCCCACGGGGTGGATCATCAGTTCGTCCTCGTTGACCGGATGCGGGGTGCCGAGGTCCCGCACCCCCGGATCGAGGAACCACGAGTGCAGCGCGCCGTCCCTGAGGACCGTACGGCCGGTGTCGTTGAGCGCCGCCTTCAGCTGGGCCCACACCTCGCGGGCGACCTGCTCCGGGGTGCACTGCTTGGCCGTCTTGCCGTACAGCATGCCCGGCCGGTCCCATTCGGAGACGTCCACCGACAGACAGTCCACCGCCGAGCCGTCGCCGTAGTCGGCGGGAAAGTCGCGCGACGGCCAGTGCCCCGCCTGCTGGATCGCGGTCAGCGACCACGGCGAGTCGATGAAGTTGACATGCCCGTCCACCATCGGAGCCCGCTCGGTCAGATAGAACTGGATGCCCGTCATCCAGTCGGTGCGCAGCCGGTCGCACCGGGCCAGCTGCGGGTCCGCCGCCCGCAGCGCCGTGCCCCAGGTGCGCCGTGCGTGCTCCACGGGCATGGCCGAGATGTAGTGGTCGGCGGTGATGGTGCGGCGCGCGCCGTCCGGGTCCTCGATCACCGCGCCCGTCACCCGGCCGGAGCCGTACGCCAGCTCCCGTACCGTCCAGCCGATCCTGAACTCCACGCCCAGGGACGTCAGATGATCCACCCAGGGGTCGATCCACGCCTCATTGGTGGGGGCGTTGAGAATCCGGTCCACGGGCCCGTCCGCGCCTCTGCCGGACGAGTTGAGGAAGAACGCCTCCAGCAGCCGCGCGACCGTGCGGGTGCTCGCCTCCTCGGCCTTGGTGGCGACGAGATTGCGGGTCACCCCGACGGCGAGCAGACGCTGGTAGTCGTAGCCCATCCGGTCCGCCGCGACGAAGTCCCACCAGGGCACCTGCTCCCACTCCTCGTCGCGCCGCTCGTCGCAGCTGGTGAGGAAGACCATGAGGCGATTGACGAAGTAGGCCGTCTGCCAGGCCGGGATGGAGCCCGCGGTCTCCAGCAGGGCGGTCAGCGCGC
>NZ_VCLA01000068.1 GCF_009600885.1 Streptomyces jumonjinensis | reverse complement strand
TGCCCGAGTGGACCCGGCGGCTCACCCGGGAGCTGGACACCTTCGCCGAGCAGAACGCCACCACCACCCTCCCCGTCCCCATCGCCCTCAACCAGCCCCCCGAGCCCCTGCGGCTCGGCCCCTCCGACGACGCCGAGTGGGCCGCCTTCACCGCCGGGACCGTGCTCACCGCGGCCGGTCCGCTCTTCGCCGGGCTCACCCCCGGCCGCCGGATGCGCGGGGCCATCGACCTCGCCTGGAACTCCCTGGCCGGGCAGGTCGCCGCCGCCGCCGACCGCGCCCCCGAGGTCGAGTCCGCCGTACTCCCCCTGCGCGCCCGGATCTCCGTACGCGCCGGGCTCGGCAATCTCGCCACCGGGCTGCGCCCGCCCGCCACCGGCCACGACAACCCCCACTACTTCGACGACGCCGCCTGCGTACGGGCGGTCGTACTCGCCGTCGTCCACCCCGGGGACCCGGCGTCGGCGGCCACCCTCGCGGAGTTCGACGCCCGCTACACCCAGGACGGCGACGGGGTGCACGGCGCGCGCGCCATGGCCGCCGCCGTCGCCGCGGCGCTCGGCGGGGCCGGGGTCGACGACGCCGTGGACGCCGCGCTGGCACAGCTCCCGGCCGCCACCGAGATCGGCCGCAACGGACGGCACGCCGTGGCGCTCGCCCGCGAATCGGACGCGGCGTTCGATCTCGTACCGCTGCTGGAGCATCAGATCGTGGACCACGTCTACAGCTACGGCATCGCCGCCGCCGAGACCGTGCCGGTCGCGCTCGCCGTGGCCACCGCGGCGCGCGGCCGGGTCTCCGAGGCGGTGCCCACCGCGGCCTGTCTCTCCCGGGTCGCCGACTCGGCCCCCGCGCTTGCCGGGGCGCTGACCGGGGCGCTCGGCGGCGGGGACGCCATCCCGGCGAGCTGGCGCGAGGCGTGCCGCACCCTCGCGGGCTGCGCGCTGCCCCGGCTCGCGGGCACGGATCTGGTGGAACTCGCCGGGCTGCTCGCACACACGGAACCGACGCCGCCGGGTGGACAATTCCGGCATGATGCTGACAACAGTGACGAACCCGGCGCTTGATGACCGGATCACCGGCAGTCTGATCGGCGCGGCGGTCGGCGACGCGCTCGGCGGCCCGGTCGAGGGCTACACCCCCGAGCAGATCGCCGAACGCCACGGCGGCCGGGTCCAGGGCATCGTGGGCCCCTGGAACGGCGACGACTGGCGCACGGCCCGCCCGATCGCCCCGTACCACAAGGGCGATGGGCACATCACCGACGACACCCTGATGACCCATGCGCTGATCAGGGTGTACACGGAGGTACGGGACCACCTCGACGCCTACTCCGTGGCCGGGCACCTGGTGCCGGACCTGATGACCCGCCCCCGCTGGATCCCGGAGCTGGAGGCCGAGGCGCTCCCCCTCCAGCGGATCTTCCTCGCCGAGAAATGGCTGGTCGCCCGGTTGCACTACGGCCATCACGATCCACGCGAGGCCGGCGCGGGCAATATCGTCAACTGCGGTGCGGCGATGTACATGGCCCCGGTGGGGCTGGTCAACGCGGCCGACCCCCGGGCCGCTTACGCCGAGGCCCTGGACATCGCGGGCGCGCATCAGTCGTCGTACGGACGCGAGGCGGCGGGCGTCTTCGCGGCGGCGGTCGCGGCGGCCTGTCTCCCGGGCGCGACACCGGCCTCCGTGGTCGACACGGCGCTCGGCCTGGCCAAGGACGGCACCCGCGCGGCGATCGAGGCGGTCGCCGAAGCCGCCGCCGCCCATACGGACTTCGAGACCGCTCTCGTGCCCCTGCGCACCGCGGTCGCCCCTTTCGACACGGTCGGCCCCGACTACCGCGCGCCGTCGCTGGCGGCCCGCCGCCCCTCCCGGCTGCACTCCATCGAGGAGCTGCCCATCGCCCTGGGCATGCTGCTGATCGGCGGGGGCGACTACCGCCGTACGGTGCTGGGGTCGGTCAACTACGGCCGTGACTGCGACTCCATCGCCACCATGGCGGGGGCGATCGCGGGCGCGCTCGGGGGCGAGGCGGCGGTGCCCCGTGACTGGGCGAAGTCGGTCGCCGAGGCCAGCCGGCTCGATCTGCACGCTCCGGCGAGGGAGCTGGCCGCGGTGGTCCGGGAGGTGTTCGTACGCGACCGGGAGCGCCGCCGCGCCCATGAGGCGGCGTTCGCCCGGCTGACGGGGGACGCCCGATGACGGAGGCGCTCCGGCTGACCTGGGTCCAGCCCGAGGACCTGATCGGGCATGAGCTGCGGCAGGCGGCGGCGGACGGCCGCGACGCCTCCGCCGTCGCCGCCGCCTGGCGCGCGGCGGGAGGCCCGCCGCCGCCCCCGATGGCGGGC
>NZ_VCLA01000067.1:19338-56860 GCF_009600885.1 Streptomyces jumonjinensis | reverse complement strand
CCGCCCGAGCTGGCCCGCGCCCATCCCTGGAACCGCCGTTCCGCCACCACGTCGCTCGCCGAGAACATCGACGGCATGCCCGAGGACGACGACCTCGACTACCCGGTCCTCAACCTCCTGCTGCTCCAGCGGTACGGACACGGCTTCCGCACCGCCGACGTGGCCCGGCTCTGGCTGGACGAACTCCCCGCGGGCCGCACCTTCACCGCCGAACGCATCGCCTTCCGCAACCTCCTCTCCGGGATCGAACCCCCGCACACCGCCCGCTACCACAACCCCTTCCGCGAGTGGATCGGCGCGGCCATCCGCGCCGACGTCCACGGCTGGACCCACCCCGGCGACCCGGGGGCCGCCGCCGAGGCCGCACACCGCGACGCCGTCCTCACCCACACCGCGAGCGGCGTCCACGGCGCGATGTTCATCGCCGCGGTCATCGCGGCGGCGGCCGGCGGCTCCCACGATGTGCACGGCGCGCTCGCCGCCGGACTGACCGTCGTCCCGCCCCGCTCACGGCTCGCCCACGCCGTGCGCTCCGGGATCGGACAGGCCCGCGCCGAGAGCGACTTCGACACCGTCGTGGACCGGCTCCACGCCGCCTACGGCCACCTCCACTGGGTCCATGTCCTCCCCAACGCCGCCCTGCTCGCCGCCGCCCTCACCCACGCCGACGGCGACTTCATCGGATCGATCTGCCGTGCCGTGTCCGGCGGCTGGGACACCGACTCCAACGGCGCGACCGCCGGATCGATCGCGGGCCTGCTCGCCGCCCGGCCCGACGCCCTCCCCGACCGCTGGACCACCCCCCTCAAGAACCGGCTCACCACCTCCATCGCCGATTTCAACGGCATCGGCTTCGACTCCCTCGCCCGGCTCACCCGGCTGGCGGCGGCACGCCCATGACCGGCATCGTCGTGCTCGGCAGCGCCCATATGGGCCTCGTGGCCCACGCCCCCCGGGCTCCCGGACGGGGAGAGACCGTCACCGGGCGGGAGTTCCGCACGGTCCCCGGGGGCAGGGGCGTCAACCAGGCCGTCGCCGCCGCCCGCGCGGGCGGCGAGGTCGCCCTGATCGGCGCGGTCGGATCGGACGACTTCGGCGTCCTGCTGCGGCGGACCCTCACCGCCTCCGGAGTCGACACCGATCTGCTGCGCACGGCGGAAGGCCCCTCCGGCACGGCCCATACCGTCGTGGACGACGACGGGGAGAGCGCGATCGTCGTCGTCCCCGGCGCGAACGCCGCCGTCACCTCCCTCGCCCCCGGCGACGAGATCCTGATCGCCGCCGCCGACACCCTGCTGCTCCAGCTCGAACTCCCCCTCTCCGCCGTGCTCGACGGCGCCGGAGCCGCACGCCGCCACGGCGTGCGGACCGTCCTCACCCCGGCCCCCGCCCAGCCGCTTCCCCCCGGACTCCTCGCCGCCACCGATCTGCTGGTGCCCAATGCCCATGAGGCCGCGGCCCTCGCGGGCACCGCCGACCCCCGTACGGCAGCCGAGACGCTGCTGTGCCAGGTGCCCGAGGTGGTGATCACCCTGGGCTCGGCGGGCAGCCTCTACGCGGCCCGGGGCCGCCCGCCCCTCCCGGTGCCCGCCCCCCGGGTGACCGCCGTGGACGCCACCGCGGCCGGAGACGTCTTCACCGGCGCCCTCGCCGTCGCCCTCGGCGAGGGACAGCCCATGGAGCGGGCGCTCCACTGGGCCACTGCCGCCGCCGCCCTGTGCGTCCAGCGCCCGGGGTCCTCCCCGTCCATGCCCTACCGTCCGGAGATCGACAGCGCCTCATGACACCCACCGCGCACACCCCCCTTCAACACCTCCGCGTCCTCGATCTGGCCACCCTCTTCGCGGGACCGCTCGCCGCCACCATGCTCGGCGACTTCGGCGCCGAGGTCATCAAGGTCGAGCACCCCGACCGCCCCGACCCGTCCCGGGGTCACGGCCCCACGAAGGACGGCATCGGCCTGTGGTGGAAGCTGCTCGGCCGCAACAAACGCGCCATCACCCTCGATCTCTCCGCCCCCGGCGGCCGGGACACCCTTCTCGCGCTCGCCGCCACCGCCGATGTGGTCATCGAGAACTTCCGCCCCGGCACCCTGGAGAAGTGGGGCCTGGGCTGGGCGGAGCTGAGCCGCGCCAACCCCCGTCTGGTGCTCGCCCGGGTCACCGGCTTCGGCCAGTTCGGCCCCTATGCGCACCGCCCCGGCTTCGGCACCCTCGCCGAGGCCATGAGCGGATTCGCCGCCCTCACCGGCGAACCCGGCGGCCCGCCGACACTCCCCCCTTTCGGACTCGCCGACTCGATCGCCGCCCTCGCCACGTCCTACGCGGTGCTGACCGCGCTGGCCGCCCGCGCCGTCACCGGCCGCGGCCAGGTCGTGGACATGGCGATCATCGAGCCGATCCTCACCGTGCTGGGCCCGCAGCCGCTCTGGTACGACCAGCTCGGCTATGTACAGCCACGCACCGGCAACCGCTCCCGCAACAACGCCCCCCGCAACACCTATCGCACCGCCGACGGCGCATGGGTGGCCGTCTCCACCTCGGCGCAGTCCATCGCGGAACGGGTGCTGCGGCTGGTCGGCCGGCCCGAGCTGATCGACGAGCCCTGGTTCGCCACCGGGACCGGACGCGCCGAGCACGCCGATGAACTGGACGAGGCGGTCGGCGGCTGGATCGCCCGCCGGACCCGCGCCGAGGCCCTGGCCGCCTTCGAGAAGGCCGAGGCGGCGATCGCCCCCGTCTACGACATCCGCGATGTGCTGGACGATCCGCAGTACCGGGCGCTGGACACCGTCACCGAGGTCCCCGACCCCGAACTCGGCACGATCCGTATGCAGAACGTCCTCTTCCGGCTCTCCGAGACCCCCGGCGCCATCCGCTGGGCGGGCCGCCCGCACGGCGCCGACACCGATGAGGTCCTCACCGAACTCGGCCTGACCGCCGCCGACATCGCCGGACTCCGCGCCCAGGGGGCCCTGTGACCGCCGCTCCCCTCACCTATCTCTACGCCCCCGGGGACCGCCCCGAGGTCGTCGCGAAGGCGCTCTCCTCCCGCGCCGACGCCGTGATCATCGATCTTGAGGACGCGGTCTCCCCCGACCGCAGGACATACGCCCTGGCCGCGACCGCCGAACTCCTCACGGCCCCCCAGCCCCTGCCGGTCCATGTACGCATCAACTCCCCCCAGGACATCGAGACGCTGACCGGACTTCCCGGCCTCTGCGCCCTACGTGTTCCCAAGGTCGCACACGCCACTGACATTCACCGGGTCGCGGACCTCGCCCCCGGCGTCCCGCTCCATCCGCTGCTGGAGTCCGCGCTCGCCATCGAGCACGCGTACGAGATCGCCACCGCCCACCCCGCCGTGCGCGGGATCTCCCTCGGCGAGGCGGACCTCCGCGCCGACCTCGGCGTACGGGACGGCTCATCGCTGGACTGGCCCCGTATCCGCGTCGTCATCGCCGCCCGGGCCGCCGGACTCGCGCCTCCGCCCCAGTCCGTCTTCCCCGACATCCGCGACCTGGACGCCCTCTCCGCCTCCTGCGCCCACGGCCGCGCCCTGGGCTTCCTGGGGCGGGCGGCCATCCATCCGCGCCAGCTCCCGGTCATCGAGCGGGCCTACCGGCCCACCCCCGAGGAGATCGAGGCGGCGGAGCAGATCGTCAAGGCAGCCGCCGCCGACGACGGCGCGCTCGCCCTCCCGGACGGCCGCTTCGTGGACGCGGCGATCGTGGCCGCGGCCCAGCGCACCCTCGCCATCGCCGACCGGGAGGCCCCACTCCGACCACCGGACGCCCGCGCACGATGACCGGGCCGGGTATGGCGGGAGGCCGCCGGAAACCCTGTGGTCCCCGGCGGCCTCCCGCCATGCCTTTGTGGATCGGGAGCCCGGCTCCCGCCCCTGTCCGGAGCGGCTCCCGGGCCCCGTCCGTCAGCCCTTTCCGGCCTTCCCGGCGTCCGGCACCGATTCCGCGGAGCCCTCCGGCTTCTTCGCGGAGTCCGGCTTCCCGGAATCCGAGGCACCGGAGGAACCGGAAGCGTCCGACGCGCCGAGGGCGTCCGAGGCACTGGAAGCGTCCGACGCACCGGGGGTGCCCGAACCGTCCGACACGCCCGCGCCAGGCCGCTCCGGCTCCACGATCTCCTCGCGCCCCGGCCGCAGTCGCGCCGAGATCACGATGTACGCCACCGCCAGCACGAACACCACGATCGAGGTCCACACATTGAGCCGGATCCCCAGCACCTCATGCGCCTGGTCCACCCGCAGATACTCGATCCAGCCACGGCCCGCGCAGTACCCGGCGACATACAGGGCGAACGCCCGGCCATGCCCCAGCTTGAAGCGGCGGTCGGCCCAGATCACCAGCAGTGCGACACCGACGCACCAGAGCGACTCGTACAGAAACGTCGGGTGGTAGAGCCCGGCCTCGCGGTTCGGCCCCTCGCTGATCTCCAGCGCCCACGGCAGATCGGTCGGCTTGCCGTACAGCTCCTGGTTGAACCAGTTGCCCCAGCGGCCGATCGCCTGGGCGAAGGCGATCCCCGGTGCGAGGGCGTCGGCCCAGGCGGGCAGCGGGATGCCCCGGCGACGGCAGCCGATCCAGGCGCCGACCGCGCCGAGTGAGATGGCGCCCCAGATACCGAGGCCGCCCTGCCAGATCTTGAACGCGTCGACCCAGTTCTCACCCTCGCTGAAGTACAGCTGATAGTCGGTGATCACGTGGTACAGCCGGCCGCCGACGAGGCCGAAGGGCACTGCCCAGACGGCGATGTCGGCCACGGTGCCGGCCTTGCCGCCCCGGGCGATCCAGCGTTTGTTGCCGTACCAGACGGCGACGAAGACACCGATGATGATGCAGAGGGCATAGCCGCGCAGCGGCAGCGGTCCGAGATGGATGGCACCACTCGACGGGCTGGGAATATAGGCAAGTTCCATGGCAGGACCGACGCTACCCTGCCGCACGGCGAACCGGGCAACCCACCTGGACAACGTATGGATAACGGGCCCGGTTCCCGCCCGCAGGCCCGCCCGGGACGGCGGGCCGCTCCGACGGCCGGGAACCCTCCCCGCTCAGGAACCCGCCCCGCTCAGGAACCCGCCTGACCCGGGACCGTCGCCTGACCCGGGACCCGCGCGGCGGCCGGGGTTCCGCCCGCCGCAGGAGACGACGCAGGAGAGGACGCGGGGGACGCCGCAGGAGACGACGCAGGGGGCGACGGCGAGGAGACCGGTGGCGCGGGGCTCCGGGTGCCCGGCTGCTTGCCCTTGTTCGCCTCGGCCACCCACTTCTTCAGGTTGGGGACCGAGATCTGCTCCCCGGCCTTGTCCGGGAAGATCGACTCACCGTTGAGCAGTACGGTCGGGGTCCCCCGGAAACCGCCGGTCGTGAACACCTTGTTGGACTCGGCGACCCAGGAGTCGTGCTTGCCGTCCTCCACACAGCTGCGGAAGGCGGGGGTGTCCAGCCCGTCGACCTTCCCCGCCAGCTCGATCAGCCGGCTGTTCTTCCCGAAGGCGTCGTCGGTCTCCGGCGGCTGGTTCTGGAAGAGCACATCGTGGTACGGCGAGAACTTGCCGATGTCCTGGGCGCAGGCAGCCGCGTTGGCGGCGCGCAGGGAGCCGCTGCCGCCCATGTTCCCGTCGATGATGGTGGCGAGGTTGTACTCGACGCGCAGCTCGCCCGATTTCTCCAGGTCATGGATGGTGTCCCGGAAGACGTTCTCGAACTGGGCGCAGACCGGGCAGCGGAAGTCCTCCCACACCGTGAGCGTGGAGGGGGCGTCGCTCGCGCCGACCGGGATGGCCGTCCGCTCCTTGCCCACCGCGCCCGCGGGGGCCAGCGCCGGACTGGCCTCGGAGCCGCTCTTCTTCTCGTTCCCCGCGTTGGCCGCGATCACCCCGACCACGGCGGCCAGGCCGAGGACGGCCACCACCGCGGCGGAGACGATCAGCACCCGCCGCCGTCTCTCCCGGGCCTTCTCCCGCTCGCGTTCCCGCTGGAGCCGCTCGCGCGCGGTCCCTTTCCGTTCCTGACTGTTGTCGCTCACATCCCGCAAACGAACCGGGGAGGCACGTACGTGCCTCCCCGGTCCCAGATCCACCCGTACGAGCGATGTCGTACGAGAGGCTTGTGCTACGCGCTGACGCGCCCCCGGCGTACGCCGTCGGCCAGCTCGCGCGTCAGCTCCCCGAGCGCCTCCAGCCCCGCGGCGGCGTCCGGGGCGTCCAGCAGACGCTTGACGAACGCGGAGCCGACGATCACCCCGTCCGCGAACGCGGCGACCTCGGCGGCCTGCTCGGCGTTGGAGACGCCAAGGCCCACGCAGACCGGCAGCTCGGTGGTGGCGCGGGTCCGCTCGACCAGGTCCTGGGCCTGTGCGCCCACCGACGCCCGGGTGCCGGTGACGCCCATCAGCGAGGCCGCGTACAGAAAGCCGGAACCGGCTTCGGCGATGGTGGCGATCCGGGCGTCCTTGCTGCTCGGCGCCACGACGAAGACCGTGGCCAGAGCGTGCTTCCCGGCGTGCTCCCGCCACACCGCGGACTCCTCGACCGGCAGATCGGGCAGGATGCAGCCCGCGCCCCCGGCCTCGGCCAGCTCGGCGGTGAACCGCTCGACGCCGTAGCGGTCGATCGGGTTCCAGTACGTCATCACCAGCACCGGCTTACCGGTGGCGGCATGGGCCTCGCGGACCGTGCGCATCACATCGGCGATCTTGACGCCGCCGCGCAGGGCGATGTCGTCGGCGGTCTGGATGACCGGGCCGTCCAGAACGGGATCGCTGTGCGGCAGCCCCACCTCGACGACGTCGGCGCCCGCGTCCAGTACGGCCTTGACGGCCTCGATGCCGCCCTCGACGGTCGGGAACCCGGCCGGGAGATAGGCGATGAGGGCCGCCCGGCCCTCCGCCTTCGCGCGCGCGAGCGTGTCGCTGAGCAGTGCGATGTTGCCGCTCACTTGGCGTCCTCCCCGTCGTAGAGCCCGAAGTACCGGGCGGCGGTGTCCATGTCCTTGTCCCCGCGGCCGGAGAGGTTGATGATGATCAGCCCGTCCCCGCCCAGCTCCCGGCCGACGTCCAGGGCTCCGGCGACCGCGTGCGCGGACTCGATCGCGGGGATGATCCCCTCGGTGCGGGAGAGCAGCCGCAGCGCCGACATCGCCTCGTCGTCGGTGATCGCGCGGTACTCGCCGCGGCCGATGTCCTTGAGATACGCGTGTTCGGGGCCGATGCCCGGGTAGTCGAGCCCGGCGGAGATCGAGTACGGCTCGGTGATCTGGCCTTCCTCGTCCTGGAGGACATAGGACCGCGAGCCGTGCAGAATGCCCGGCTCGCCCATGGTCAGGGTCGCCGCGTGCTCACCGGTCTCGATGCCGTGGCCCGCCGGTTCGCAGCCGATGAGCCGGACGGAGGTGTCCGGAATGAAGGCGTGGAAGAGCCCGATGGCGTTGGAGCCGCCGCCGACGCAGGCGACCGCCGCGTCCGGGAGCCGGCCGGCCCGCTCCAGGATCTGGCGGCGGGCCTCCACCCCGATGACCCGGTGGAAGTCGCGCACCATGGCCGGGAAGGGGTGCGGGCCCGCGACCGTGCCGAAGAGATAGTGGGTGTGGTCGACATTGGCGACCCAGTCGCGGAACGCCTCGTTGATGGCGTCCTTCAGGGTCCGGCTGCCCGAGGTCACCGGGATGACCTCGGCGCCGAGCATCCGCATCCGGGCGACGTTCAGCGCCTGGCGCCGGGTGTCGATCTCGCCCATGTAGATGGTGCAGTCCAGGCCGAAGAGGGCGCAGGCGGTCGCGGTGGCGACGCCGTGCTGACCCGCTCCGGTCTCGGCGATGACCCGGGTCTTGCCCATCCGCCGGGTGAGCAGGGCCTGGCCCAGCACGTTGTTGATCTTGTGGGAGCCGGTGTGGTTCAGATCCTCGCGCTTGAGGAAGATCCGCGCGCCGCCCGCGTGCTCGGCGAACCGGGGCACCTCGGTCAGGGCGCTCGGGCGGCCCGTGTAGTTGACCAGCAGATCGTTGAGCTCGGCGGCGAAGGCCGGGTCGGCCTTGGCCTTGTCGTACTCGACGGCGACCTCGTCGACCGCGGCGACGAGCGCCTCGGGGATGAACTTGCCCCCGAAGTCGCCGAAGTAGCCCGTGGCGCCGGGGACCTTGCCGTCCGGATCCGGGATGAAGAAGTCAGAAGACATCCGACGTACTCCTCAGAAGGGGCTCCACGCCCCTGAAGTCTGAATGTGCAGAGGACACCTGGGCGCACCCTCCGGCCCGGCGTACGGCGGCACACCGGCACCCGCCGCGAAGGCGGGGTCCGGCATGCGAACGCGCCGGTCCGGACCGGACGCGGCGGCCTCGGGCCGGGGCGGCGGGCGGTCAGCGCCGTACGGGCGACGGAACCAGGTCCGTCTGCCCCGCGGGGGCGGAGAGCCGCTCGGCCGTCCCGGGCGGGACCGGCGTCAGCGGTGCGCGGAGGCGGCCCGCCATCGCATGCCGTTGACCTGGCCCGGCTCCGAGCCGATCACATAGCGGACCCTGCGGCCGTGCACCCGCCGCGCCGGCGCGCGACAGCCACGGGGACGGCAGCCGCGCGCGAGGCGGGCGTACGCGTCACCGGGGGCCGGTCGCGGTCGGCGGGGAAGGGCGGTGGGCACGGCGGCGGTCAGCTCCGCCCGTGGCGGAGCGCGGGGTGGGCCCCGGCGGCGACCAGATCGGCGACCGCGGCCTTGGGGTCACGGCCGGTGACCAGGGATTCCCCGACGAGCACCGCGTCCGCGCCCGCGTTGGCGTAGGCGATCAGGTCGTGCGGGCCGCGCACCCCGGACTCGGCGATCTTGACGATATGCGCCGGGATGTCGTCCGCGATCCGGTCGAAGGTGGAGCGGTCCACCTGGAGCGTCTTCAGATTGCGCGCGTTGACTCCGATGATCTTCGCGCCGGCTTCCACCGCGCGCTCGATCTCCTCTTCGTCGTGCACCTCGACCAGCGGGGTGAGCCCGATGGACTCGGCCCGCTCGATCAGCGAGACCAGGGCCTCCTGCTCCAGGGCCGCCACGATCAGCAGCACCAGATCGGCGCCGTACGCACGGGCCTCCCAGAGCTGGTACGCGGTGACGATGAAGTCCTTGCGGAGCACGGGGATGTCGACCCGGGCCCGGACGGCCTCCAGGTCCGCGAGCGAGCCGCCGAAGCGGCGCTGCTCGGTCAGGACGGAGATGACGGCCGCGCCGCCCGCCTCGTAGTCCGCGGCGAGCCCGGCCGGGTCCGCGATCGCGGCGAGCGCGCCCTTGGACGGGCTGGAGCGCTTCACCTCGCAGATCACCTGGACGCCCTCGCCGCGCAGTGCGGCGACGCCGTCCTTGGCCGCTGGAGCCTTGGCCGCGCGCTCCTTGAGCTCGTCGAGGCTGACGCGCGCCTGCCGTTCCGCGAGGTCGGCGCGTACGCCTTCGATGATCTCGTCGAGCACACTCACCCGAGCGGCCCCCTTCCGGAACGTTGGTGTTAAGGATCAGCCATGTCGATGGTATCCGCAGCGGGGCCCGGGCTCCGCATCCGGTGGACAGCCGTCCCACGTGCTGGGACTCCACGCGGCTCAGCTGCGGCGCTTCAGGGGGCCAGGGCCGAGCCGAAGGGAAGATTCCGCACCACGCTGAAGATCAGCACGGCCCCGCCGAGCGACCACCACCAGACCGGCGCGAGCGTGATCCGCAGCGGCCGGTCCCGTACCGCGAGAACCGGCCAGGCCGCCCAGACCACGGCGAGGACGACATAGCCGGTGACGGCGACGGCGTTGGCGCCGAGGGCGGTGGCCAGATCGCCGTTGACGAAGGCGTGGGCGCTGCGCAGTCCGCCGCAGCCGGGGCAGTAGACGCCGGTGAGGCTGAGCAGCGGGCAGACGGGGTAGTGGCCGGGTTCATTGGGGTCGACCGCGCCGACGTACGCGAAGGCCGAGGCCGTCCCGGCGGCGACGGCCAGCGGTGCGGCGAGCCGGCGGGCCAGCGGGGCGGGCCCGGGCGGCCGGCCGCGGGCGGCTGGTGAGGTCATGGCGTCCACCCCGTGATTGTCTCCATGGACACGGAAAGGCGCAGCCCGGCGGTGCCGGTCCGCGCCTTGTGTCGTGCGAGTGCCGGTCCGGGCCGATGGACGGCCGCGGGCCCGGCGGTGGTCAGACGGCGGTGGCCTTCGCCCGGTCCAGGGCGGCCTGGGTGGCCTTGCGGTGGGCCTCGACCTCGGCCGCGGACTCCTTGGGCTTGCCGAGCCCGGCGCCCTTCATCACCATGCCGACGCCTCCGCCGACGAAGACGATCACGATGCCGCCCCAGAAGCCGAGGGGGTTGGCGGCGACCATGAACACGCCTGAGACGCAGAAGCCGATGAAGGCGATGACGACACCGGTCCAGGCGGCCGGGGTGTGTCCGTGGGCGGAGGCCGACATGAGTTGCTCCTCGTTGCTGATGTCTGTGGCGGGCTCGGCGCGGATGCTCCGGGGGGAGCCCGGGGTACGGGCGGTGAGCCGCTGCCCTGGGGTGAGCCGCGGGCTCGGGTGACATTGTCCCGTACGCGGGCCGACGGCACGCGCCCGGGGGCCGGACCGGCGCGGTCGCGCGCGGTGCACGGGGTCCGCCGGTGGGGTCCTCACCTCGGTGTACGGGGTCAGCCGGGCGGATCGCGGGTGGTGTACGGGGTCAGCCGGGCGGATCGCGCGCGGTCTACGGGCTCAGCCGCCGGTCGGGTCCTCGCCGCGGTCCAGCGCCTTCCACAGGTCCTCGGGCCGGTCGGGGTCCACGGCGGGGGCCTTGCGGGCGCGGGGCGAGCCGTCGCGCTCATAGCGGCCGGACATGGCGGGCCACCGGCCGCCGTACCGGAGCGCGAGCACTCCCGCCAGCAGGATCAGCGCTCCGCCCACCAGCGTCACATAGGGCCAGGCCGTATGGGTGAGGGCGTCGATCGTGGCGTGGGGGTCCCCGGTGTGCTGGACCGCCGCCGCGTCCAGGGCCTCGCGGTCGGAGGCGCCCAGGAAGGCGCCGACGGCGGCGCCGGCGCCGCTCAGGGCGAGCAGCGCCGACACCAGGCGCCGCCCCTTGCCGCGTACGGCGAAGACGGCGACGAGCGCGGCCAGGCCGACGACGGCGAGGGCGGTGGGCAGGCCGTTGACGTCGCTGCCGCTGACGTCCAGGGGCAGCGCGCCGCCGGCGACCGAGGCCGTGCCCTCGGCCCAGGTCCGGCCGGAGGTGAGGAGGACGACGGCCGCGCCGAGGGCGCCGAGGAACAGCGCCGCCGCGAGGCTGCGGCGGGCGGTGTTCGCTGCGGCGGCCGATGCGGCGGCACGGGGCTGGGGTACGGGGACGGCGCTCACGCCTCCACTATCCCCTACGCCCGTCCGCCGTACATCAGCCGGTCGGCGTGGGGTCGTTCAACCGGTTGGCCGTGTGGACGGCGCGGAGCACGGCCGCGGCCTTGTTCCGGCATTCGGTGTCTTCGGCGACCGGGTCGGAGTCGGCCACCACACCCGCTCCGGCCTGCACATACGCGGTGCCGTCGCGGAGCAGCGCGGTACGGATGGCGATCGCGGTGTCCGCGTCCCCGGCGAAGTCGAGATAGCCGACGCAGCCTCCGTACAGCCCCCGGCGGGAGGGTTCCAGCTCGTCGATGATCTGCATCGCGCGGGGCTTGGGCGCTCCGGAGAGGGTGCCGGCGGGGAAGCACGCGGTCAGTACGTCGAAGGCGGTGCGGTCCCCGGAGACCCGGCCGGTGACGGTCGAGACGATGTGCATGACATGGGAGTAGCGCTCGATGGACATGAAGTCGACCACCTCGACGCTGCCCGGCTCGCAGACCCGGCCCAGGTCGTTGCGGCCGAGGTCGACCAGCATCAGATGCTCGGCGCGCTCCTTGGGGTCGGCCAGCAGCTCTTCGGCGAGGGCCTGGTCCTCCTGCGGGGACGCGCCGCGCGGCCGGGTGCCCGCGATGGGGTGGACCATGGCGTTCCCGTCCTCGACCTTGACCAGGGCCTCGGGGCTGGAGCCGACCACGTCGAATCCGTCGAAGCGGAGGAGGTACATGTAGGGGCTGGGGTTGGTGGCCCGCAGCACCCGGTAGACGTCCAGCGCGCTCGCCGTGCAGTCGGTCTCGAACCGCTGCGAGGGCACCACCTGGAAGGCCTCACCGGCCCGGATGCGCTCCTTGATGTCGTCGACGGCGTTCTGGTAGTCGACGCCGCCCCACTTGGCGGAGAAGTCGGGCAGCTCGGACGGCGGGAGGGCGGCCGGTGCGGAGGCGAGCGGCTGGGCGAGGTCGCGCTCCATGGCGTCGAGCCGGGCGACGGCGTCCGCGTACGCCTCGTCGACCCCGGTGTCGAGATCGTTGTGGTTGATGGCGTTGGCGATCAGCAGGACGGTTCCGTCCCAGTGGTCGAGCACCGCGAGATCGGAGGTGAGGAGCATGGTCAGCTCGGGGAGGCGCAGATCGTCGCGCTCGCCGGGGCCGATCTTCTCCAGTCTGCGGACGATGTCGTAGCCGAGGTAGCCGACCATGCCGCCGGTGAAGGGCGGCATTCCGGAGGCGAGGTCGCGCGGGGTGTGCAGGGCCTCGACGGTGGCGCGCAGCGCGGCGAGCGGGTCGCCTTCGGCGGGGACGCCGACCGGCGGGGCGCCGAGCCAGTGAGCCCGGCCGTCACGTTCGGTGAGGGTGGCGGCGCTGCGGACGCCGACGAAGGAGTAGCGGGACCACGACCGCCCTCCCCCACCGCCTACGGCGTGGGAGGTGCCCCCATCCGCCGATTCCAGCAGGAAGGTTCCGGGGCGCTCGTCCGCGAGCTTCCGGTAGAGCGCGACGGGGGTGTCGCCGTCCGCGAGGAGGCGACGGCTGACGGGGATGACACGGCGGTCGGCGGCGAGCTTGCGGAAGGTCTCCAGGTCCATGGCGTTCGACCCTACTCGGCCGTCGGGAGGGCGCCGGCGTCGAAGCAGGTGCGGTCCCCGGTGTGACAGGCCGCGCCCACCTGGTCGACCTTGACCAGGACGGTGTCGCCGTCGCAGTCGAGGGCGACGGACTTGACGTGCTGGACATGGCCCGAGGTGTCGCCCTTGACCCAGTACTCTCCGCGGCTGCGGGACCAGTACGTGCAGCGGCCGGTGGTGAGGGTGCGGTGGAGGGCCTCGTCGTCCATCCAGCCGAGCATCAGCACCTCGCCGGTGTCGTGCTGCTGGGCGATGGCGGGAAAGAGGCCGTCGGCGTCGCGCTTGAGGCGGGCGGCGATGGCGGGGTCGAGGGCGCTGGCGGGGACACTGCTGGTCATGCCGCCCATTGTGCCGCGCCCGAGGGGGCCGCGGGGTCTGCGTCCACTGGACGGACCGGACGGCGGCTCCCGGGCGGGCGGGGTCCTGCGGGCGGGGGTACCGCTGGGCGGGCCGGGCGGGTCCGCCGTACGCTGGCAGTCATGTCGACCCATGCCAAGCGTGAACGGCTTCTCTTCGCCGATCTGTTGGAAGCGGCGGGCCCGGCCGCCCCGACCCTGTGCGAGGGCTGGACGACCCGGGATCTGGCGGCCCATGCGGTGGTGCGCGAGCGCCGCCCCGATGCGGCGGGCGGGATGCTGCTCGACGCGCTCCGCGGCAGGCTGGAGCGGGTGCAGTCGGAGTTCGCCGCCAAGCCGTACGAAGAGCTGATCCAGCTGATCCGCACCGGCCCGCCGAGGATGTCCCCGTACGGGATCAAGCAGGTGGACGAGGCGGCGAACACGGTGGAGTTCTTCGTCCACGCGGAGGACGTGCGCCGGGCGCAGCCGGACTGGACGGCCCGTCCGCTGGACCGGGTCTTCGAGGACGCGCTCTGGGCGCGGCTGGAGAAGGGGGCCCGGCTGCTTGGCCGGAAGTCGCCGGTGGGGCTGGTGCTGCGCCGGCCGGACGGGCAGACGGCGGTGGCGCACCGGGGCGCTCCTGTGGTGACGGTGACGGGTGAGCCCGGTGAGCTGACCATCTTCGCGTTCGGGCGGCAGAGCGCGGCGCAGGTGGATCTGGCGGGCGACAAGGAGGCGGTGGAGGGGGTGCGGGGAGCCCGTCTGGGCATCCCGCTGTGAGCCCCGGAGCCCGTCTGGGCTTTCCGCTGTGAGCAACGGCTCATGCGCCCCGGCCCGGGCGCATGAGCGAGCTGTGCGGGACGCGTGAGCTGTGCGGGGCGTACGAGCCGACGGGGCGTATGAGCCGGCTCATGCGCACGAGGCCGGTTCGCGGCCCTGTGCGCCCCGCCCGTCTCACCAGCGGACCGGAAGCTCCTTCACGCCCCTGATCAGCATCCCCGGCATCCACGGCAGCTCCGCGTCGTCCGCCAGACCGGGCGAGAGGTCCGGGCAGCGCTCCAGCAGGCCGCGGATCGCGATCCGGCCCTCCAGCCGGGCCAGCGGCGCACCCAGGCAGTAGTGCAGTCCATGGCCGAAGGCCACATGTCCCCGGGCGTCCCGGCGGATGTCGAACCGCTCCGGGTTCTTGAACCGCGCCGGATCCCGGTCCGCGTCCGCCATCGAGATCAGCACGGAGTCGCCCGCGGGGATGGTCACACCGCCGATCTCCACATCCTCCAGAGCGAACCGGATGGTGCCGTTCTCCACCGGCCCGTCGTAGCGGAGCATCTCCTCGATCGCCCCGTCGAGCAGGGAGGGGTCGGACTTCAGCGCGGCGAACTGCTCGGGGTGGGCGAAGAGTGCGCGCACCCCGTTGCCGATCATGTTGACGGTGGTCTCGTGCCCGGCGACCAGAAGCAGCATGGACATGCCGATGAGCTCCTTGGGCGAGAGCCGGTCGCCGCCCGCGTCCACGGTGTGGATCATCCCGCTGAGCAGATCCTCGCCCGGCTCCGCCCGCTTGGCCGTGATCAGCTCGCCGAGGTACACGCTGAGCTCGTCGTAGGCGGCGGCCTCGGCCTCCGGGGTGGTGGGCCCGACGATCTCGTTGGACCAGCCGCGGAAGGCCAGCCGGTCCAGCTCGGGCACCCCGAGCAGCTCGCAGATCACGGTCATCGGCAGCGGGAAGGCGAAGGCGGAGATCAGATCGGCCTGCCGCCGCCCGTCCGCGGTCATCTCGTCCAGCAGCTCATCGGATATCTGCTGGATTCTCGGGGCCATCGCCTCGGTGCGGCTCGGCGTGAACTCTTTGGTCACCAGGCGGCGCAGCCGGGTGTGGACCGGCGGGTCGGACATCAGCATATGCGCGAGTGCGGGCTGTTCCGGATCCACATGGAACATATTGTTCACATTCCCCGACCGCACCCAGTCACGGCTGAACCGCGAATCAGTGAAGGCCGCGCGGCAGGCTTCATGGCCGACGATCAGCCATGCCTCCTGGCCTCGGGGAATGCGCACCCGATGGACGGGTCCCTCGGCGCGGAGCTTGGCATAGACGGGATACGGATCGCGCAGGAAGTCAGGGCTGAGTTCCATCAGATCCACGATGGGCCGGGTCGTCATGCGGTTCCCCCTGTTCACATTCTCATGTCACGGGTCGAACGCACGCTAACCCGGCCCTCGGGGCCGAAGAACGCTAGTTTCAGGACGATTGCCTGAGTCGACTATTGGCCGAAGTCGACCGGTTCAGGCGAACCGGACGACTGTTCTCAGCGCACCGGGTGACCGGCTTCCCGCAGCGCTTCCTTGACCTGCCCGATGCGCAGATCTCCGAAGTGGAATACGGACGCCGCCAGTACGGCGTCGGCGCCCGCGTCGATCGCCGGAGCGAAATCCGCCAGCCGTCCCGCGCCGCCGCTGGCGATCACGGGGACGGTCACCAGACGGCGGACCGCGGCGATCATCTCCGTGTCGTAGCCGTCCTTGGTGCCGTCCGCGTCCATCGAGTTGAGCAGGATCTCGCCCGCGCCCAGCTCGGCGGCCCGGTGCGCCCATTCGACGGCGTCGATGCCGGTGCCCTTCCGGCCGCCGTGGGTGGTGACCTCGAAGGACCCGGACGGGGTGCGGCGGGCGTCCACCGAGAGGACCAGCACCTGACGGCCGAAGCGCTCGGCGATCTCGCGGATCAGCTCGGGGCGGGCGATGGCCGCCGTATTGACGCCGACCTTGTCCGCGCCCGCCCTCAGCAGCCGGTCGACGTCGTCCGCGGAACGGACGCCGCCACCGACGGTGAGCGGGATGAAGACCTGCTCGGCGGTGCGGCGCACCACGTCGTAGGTCGTCTCGCGGTCGCCCGACGACGCGGTGATGTCGAGGAAGGTCAGCTCGTCGGCGCCCTCGGCGTCATAGAGCTTCGCCATCTCGACGGGATCGCCGGCGTCCCGCAGATTCTGGAAGTTGACTCCCTTGACGACCCGACCGTTGTCGACGTCCAGACAGGGGATGACCCGGACGGCCAGTGTCATGCGGACTCACCTCGATACGCTTCCAGTTCCACTTCGACCAGGATCCGCGGGTCCACGAAGCCGGAGACCACGGAGAGCGTCATCACCGGGCGGACCGAGCCGAACACCTCCTGGTGGGCGCGGCCTGCCGCGTCCACGTCCCGGGCGTGGGTGAGGATGAGCCGGGTGACGATCACGGACTCGGGTCCCAGGCCGAACTCGGCGATCGCGGCGAGCGCGCTGTCGATGGCCACCCGGGTCTGCTCGTAGGGGTCGCCCTCGCCGTAGAGCACGGTCCCCTTGAAGGAGGTGGTGCCGCCGACGACCACCCGGTCGCCCGCCGCCACGGCTCGCGCGAAGCCGAAGACCTCCTCCCAGGGGGACCCGCTCTGCACGCGTCGTACGGCGTCGCTCATTCCGCCACCACCGCGAGCGCTTCCTCCAGGGTGAACGCCTTCGCGTACAGCGCCTTGCCGACGATCGCGCCCTCCACGCCCTGGGGGACGAGGGAGGCGATGGCCCGCAGATCGTCCAGCGAGGAGACTCCGCCGGAGGCCACCACGGGCTTGTCGGTGACCGCGCAGACGTTGGCCAGCAGCTCCAGGTTGGGGCCCTGAAGGGTGCCGTCCTTGGCGATGTCGGTGACGACGTAGCGGGCGCAGCCCTCGGAGTCGAGCCGGGCGAGGGTCTCGTAGAGGTCGCCGCCGTCGCGGGTCCAGCCGCGTCCGCGCAGCGTGGTGCCGCGTACGTCCAGACCGACCGCGATCCGCTCGCCGTGCTCGGCGATGACCTTGGCGACCCACTCGGGGGTCTCCAGCGCGGCGGTGCCGAGGTTGACCCGGGTGCAGCCGGTGGCGAGGGCGGCGGCGAGCGAGGCGTCGTCGCGGATGCCGCCGGAGAGCTCGACCTTGATGTTCATCGACCGGGTGACCTCGCCGATCAGCTCGCGGTTGTCGCCGGTGCCGAAGGCGGCGTCCAGGTCGACCAGATGCAGCCACTCGGCGCCCGCGCGCTGCCAGGCGAGGGCGGCGTCCAGCGGGGAGCCGTAGGAGGTCTCCGTGCCGGACTCTCCGTGTACGAGACGGACGGCCTGGCCGTCGCGGACGTCGACGGCGGGGAGGAGTTCGAGCTTGGTCACAGTGTTCCGATCCAGTTGGTCAGCAGCTGGGCGCCGGCGTCGCCGGACTTCTCGGGGTGGAACTGCGTCGCCCAGAGCGCGCTGTTCTCCACGGCGGCGACGAAGCGCTCGCCGTGGGTGGCCCAGGTGACCTGGGGCGCGCGGATGGCGGGGTTGGTGACTTCCAGGTCCCAGTCGTGCACCGCGTAGGAGTGCACGAAGTAGAACCGGGCGTCGGGGTCGAGGCCGGCGAAGAGCTCGCTGCCGGCGGGGGCCTCGACGGTGTTCCAGCCCATGTGGGGGACGACCGGGGCCTTGAGCGGGCCGACCGTGCCGGGCCACTCGTCGAGGCCCTCGGTCTCCACGCCGTGTTCGATGCCGCGGGCGAAGAGGATCTGCATGCCGACGCAGATGCCCATCACCGGCCGGCCGCCGGAGAGCCTGCGGCCGATGATCCATTCGCCGCGGGCCGCGCGCAGTCCGTCCATGCAGGCGGAGAACGCGCCGACGCCGGGTACGAGGAGTCCGTCCGCGTTCATCGCGGTGTCGAAGTCGCGGGTTATCTCCACGTCGGCGCCGACCCGGGCGAGCGCCCGCTCGGCGGAGCGGATGTTGCCGAACCCGTAGTCGAAGACGACGACCTTCTTCGGTGCGCTCATGACCACATGTCCAGTCTCATGAATCCGGCGCCCAGGCACATAGCCGAGCCGATCGCCAGCAGGACGACCACGCTCCGGGGCTGCTTCTGCTTGGTGAAGGAGTAGACGCCGCCGAGCAGGAAGAAGCCGACGATGATCAGGACGGTGGCGAGGCCGCTCACAGCGCACCCTTCGTGGAGGGGAGGATTCCGGCGGCGCGCGGGTCACGCTCACAGGCGTACCGCAGGGCGCGGGCCAGGGCCTTGAACTGGCATTCCACGACGTGGTGGGCGTTGCGCCCGTACGGGACGTGGATGTGCAGCGCGATCTGGGCCTGGGCCACGAAGGACTCGAAGATGTGCCGGGTCATCGTGGTGTCGTACGAGCCGATCATCGGCGCCATGTTCTCGGGCTCGGTGTGCACCAGATAGGGGCGGCCGGAGAGGTCCACGGTGACCTGGGCGAGCGACTCGTCCAGCGGCACGGTGCAGTTGCCGAAGCGGTAGATGCCGACCTTGTCGCCGAGCGCCTGCCGGAAGGCGGCGCCGAGCGCGAGGGCGGTGTCCTCGATGGTGTGGTGGGTGTCGATGTGGAGGTCGCCCTCGGTCTTGACCGTCAGATCGAAGAGACCGTGGCGGCCCAGCTGGTCGAGCATGTGGTCGTAGAAACCGACCCCCGTCGACACATCGACCTGCCCGGTGCCGTCGAGGTCGATCTCGACGACGACGGATGTCTCCTTGGTGGTGCGCTCCACCCTGCCAACGCGGCTCATGCGCTCTCCTTCTTCAACTCACGTACCGCGTCGAGGAACGCGTCGTTCTCGGCGGCGGTGCCCGCGGTGACCCGCAGCCATCCCGGCACGCCGTTGTCCCGGACCAGGACGCCCCGGTCGAGGATCTTCCGCCAGGCGTCGTGCGCGTCGGGGAACCGTCCGAACTGGACGAAATTGGCGTCCGACTCGGTCACCTCGTAGCCGATCGCCCGCAACTCGGTGACCAGGCGGTCCCGCTCGGTCTTCAGCTGCTCGACATACCCCAGCAGCGTATCGGTGTGCTCCAGCGCGGCGAGCGCGGTGGCCTGGGTGACGGCGGAGAGGTGGTACGGCAGCCGTACCAGCTGGACCGCGTCGACCACGGCCGGGGAGGCCGCGAGATAGCCGAGCCGGAGGCCGGCCGCGCCGAACGCCTTGGACATGGTCCGCGAGATCACCATATGGGGGCGGCCCTCGATCAGCGGCAGCAGCGAGGGGCGGTGGCTGAATTCGACGTATGCCTCGTCCACGACGACCAGGGACGGCCGCGCGGCCTGGGCGGCCTCGTACAGCGCGACGACCGTCTCGGCGTCGACGGCGGTGCCGGTGGGGTTGTTGGGCGAGGTGATGAAGACGACGTCGGGCCGGTTCTCGGCGATGGCGCGCTCGGCGGCGGCCACGTCGATGGTGAAGTCCTCGTTCCGCGGCCCGGAGATCCAGCCGGTGCCGGTGCCCCGGGAGATCAGCGCGTGCATCGAGTACGACGGCTCGAAGCCGATCGCGGTACGGCCCGGGCCGCCGAAGGTCTGGAGCAGCTGCTGGATGACCTCGTTGGAGCCGTTGGCGGCCCAGACGTTCGCCAGGGCGACGGGGTGGCCCGCCGTACGGGTCAGATAGGCGGCCAGCTCGGTGCGGAGCTCGATCGCGTCCCGGTCGGGGTAACGGTTGAGCCCGCGCGCGGCCTCCCGCACCCGCTCGGCGATCCGCTCCACGAGCGGCTCGGGCAGCGGGTAGGGGTTCTCATTGGTGTTCAGCTGTACGGGGACGTCCAGCTGGGGAGCGCCGTACGGGGACTTGCCGCGCAGTTCCTCGCGGATGGGCAGATCGGTCACTTACTCGGCTCCTTCCGGCCTGGTCGGCACCTTCCACCCGAAGCGCGCCTTCAGGGCGGCCCCGTGCGCGGGCAGATCCTCCGCCTCGGCGAGGGTGACCACGTGGTGGGTCACATCGGCGAGGGCGTCGCGGGTGTAGTCCACGATGTGGATGCCGCGCAGGAAGGACTGCACGGACAGCCCCGAGGAGTGGCAGGCGCAGCCGCCGGTGGGCAGTACGTGGTTGGAGCCGGCGCAGTAGTCGCCGAGGGAGACCGGCGACCAGGGGCCGACGAAGACCGCGCCGGCGTTGCGCACCCGGGCGGCGAGGGCCGGGGCGTCGGCGGTCTGGATCTCCAGGTGCTCGGCGCCGTAGGCGTTGACGACCTTCAGGCCGTCCTCGATCCCGTCGACCAGGACGATCGCGGACTGCTCGCCCGACAGGGCGGGCACGATGCGGTCCTCGACGTGCTTGGTGGCCGCGATCTGCGGTGCCAGCTCCCGCTCGACCGCGTCGGCGAGCTCGGCGGAGTCGGTGACCAGGACGGCGGCGGCCATCGGGTCGTGCTCGGCCTGGCTGATCAGGTCGGCGGCGACATGGGCCGGGTCGGCGGTGGCGTCGGCGAGCACGGCGATCTCGGTGGGCCCGGCCTCGGTGTCGATGCCGATCCGGCCGGTGAAGTAGCGCTTGGCGGCGGCGACCCAGATGTTGCCGGGGCCGGTGACCATGTTCGCGGCGGGACAGCCGTCGGGTCCCGAGGTGCCGTACGCGAACATCGCGACGGCCTGGGCCCCGCCGGCCGCGTACACCTCGTCCACGCCGAGGAGGGCGCAGGCGGCGAGGATCGTCGGGTGCGGCAGCCCGCCGTGCTCCTTCTGCGGCGGGGAGGCGAGCGCGATGGACTCGACGCCGGCCTCCTGCGCCGGGACCACGTTCATGATCACGGAGGAGGGGTAGACGGACCGGCCGCCGGGGGCGTAGAGCCCGACGCGCTCGACCGGCACCCACTTCTCGGTGACGGTGCCGCCGGGGACGACCTGGGTGGTGTGCTCGCCGCGCCGCTGGGCGCGGTGGACGATCCTGGCCCGCCGGATGGACTCCTCCAGGGCGGCCCTGACATCGGGGTCGAGCGCCGCCAGCGCCTCGGCGAGCGCGGCGGCGGGCACCCGCACCCGCTCCAGGGTCACGCCGTCGAACTTCCGGGCGTACTCGATCAGCGCCTCGGTGCCGCGATGATGCACGTCCTCGCAGATGGGCCGCACCTTCTCCAGGGCGGCGGCCACATCGAACTCGGCACGGGGCAGCAGGGCGCGCAGGGCGGCCCCCTCGGGGAGGGCGTCGCCGCGCAGATCGATTCGAGAGATCACACGCCAATTCTCGCAGACCCGCCACGGCGGCCGTCTCCCGTATCACTGGCTGATACATGTCCCGGGCCGCCCGCGGGCCGACCATGACCACTAGCGTTCACCCGGTCACTCAGCGGGAAGAACGGCTGTAGGGCATGCGCAGGACATCCAGGACATCCGGTGAACGTCGACGAAGCGGAGGAGCGGCCTTGACAGAGCCGCTGGACGAGGTGCTCCCGGCCGGGCTGAGCCCGACCGAACAGCGAATGTGGAACGCGTTCCGGAACGGGAGCACCTACGACCTGAGCGATCCCGATCCGCTGCTGAACGATCCGTTCTCGCCCCGCCGCTGGGGGCCCGAACGCAGCGTCCGCGCCTCCGTCGTCGCCCGGCTGCTGCTGAGCGGCCCGGAGCCGCACCCCGGACGGGTCGCGGCCCTCAAGCTGCGCGGGGGACAGATCACCGGCACCCTCAAGCTCGCGGGCGGCACCGTCTCGCCCTATGTGGAGCTGAACGGCTGCCGCTTCGAGAACGAGATATGGCTGCCCGAGGCGCATTTCACGACCGTGCGGATGGTGGGCTGCGCGATCCCGCGGATCGAGGCGGCCCGGCTGCGCACCGAGGGCGATCTCCATCTGCCGCGCTGCCGGATCGAGCACGGCATCCGGCTGACCGACGCGCAGATAGGCACGGATCTGCTGATCAACCAGATCCATGTCCGGCCGGACCGGCGCGGGCGGGCGATCACCGCGGACGGTCTCGCGGTCGCCCAGGACCTCCAGGCCGAGCTGATCGAGACCTATGGCGAGGTCTCGCTGCGCGGCGCGAAGATCGGGGTCTCGCTGAGTCTGCGCGGCAGCAGACTGCGGGCGGCGGCCGAGCGCCGGGCGCTGAACGCGCCGCAGCTGACCGTGGAGCGGACCCTCTATATGACCGGCGCGTGGGTGAGCGAGGCGACCGGCGACCAGAACGCCACTCCCCCGTTCGGCATCGGTCTCGACGGCTCGGGGCGGCGGATCACCCGGCTCCAGCCCTTCGAGTGCTACGGCGGCATCCGGCTGGACGACGGCCGCTTCGGGGACGCGGTGGATCTGCACCGGGCGCGGTTCGTGCTGAGCCCGCGCGAGGAGCTGTCGCTGCGCCGGATCGTCAGCCCCGAACTGCGCTTCAACGCGCAGCGCCCGGAGGAGGGGCGGGTGGTGCTGAACGGCGCGAAGGTGGTGACGCTGGTCGACCTGGCGGCGAGCTGGCCGGGGCCGGGCGGGCTGGCGATGGGCGGGTTCGTCTACGAGAACCTGGTGCCGTACGAGGAGTTCCCGCTGAGCCGGCGGCTGGAGTGGGTGGCGTCGGCGACCCCGGAGTACTCGCCGGAGCCGTATGAGCGGCTGGCGACCGTGCTGCGCAACAGCGGGGAGGACGCGGACGCGCGGGAGGTGCTGCTCGCCAAGCAGCGCCGCCGCCGGGAGACGCTGCCGCTGGCGGCGAAGCTGTGGGGGTATCTCCAGGACTGGACGGTGGCGTACGGCTACCGGCCGGGGCGGGCGGCGCTGTGGATGGCGGTGCTGTGGGCGGCGGGGGCGCTGGCCTTCGCGCAGGTGGACCCGGACCCGATCAAGAAGGACGAGCATCCCCGGTGGAACGCGGCGCTGTACGCGCTGGATCTGCTGATCCCGGTGATCAATCTCGGCCAGGACGGGTACTGGCGGCTGGAGGGCCACTGGCAGTGGGCGGCGGCGGCGCTGGTGATGCTGGGCTGGATTCTGGCCACGACGGTGGCGGCGGGGGCGAGCCGGCTGCTGAGCAGGGGGTGAGCGGGCGGGGGCCTGGGGCTTGGGGGTGGTGGGGCCGGGGGCGCTCCGGGGCGTGCTCCGGGGGCGCGAGCGGGGCGTGCTCCCCGGTGTGCTCCGGGTGCGTGAGCGGCCCCTGGGGCGGCCCCCGGGCGCCGGGGCGCACCCCGAAACCTTTCTTTACAGTCTCTTGATCCACTTCAGTACAACCTTCACGCCGCCACCAAAGCTTCACAGTCGCCCTCTGGCGCCTCCCCCACCTGCGGTTTTCAATGGTCCGCACCATGTCATTGCTTCGAGCGCTGCTGCGCACCGTGCGCCTGGTCCGCCATACGCCGCGGCTCGCCGACGGTCTGCCCCCGGACGAGGCGATCCTGCTGGACGCGCCGGACAGCCGGATCGGGCCCGCGCTGGTGGCGGCGGCGCACGGAGAGTACGAACCGGCCGCCAAACTGCTGGCGACCACCCGGGAGGCGGCCGAGTGGGAGCACCGCGACCGGTATGTGATGCGGCTCGCGGTCTTCGCCTACTCCCGGGGCGACTGGCTCGCCTCCTGGCTCGCCGACGCGCCCCGCGACCCGGACGCGCTGATCGTCAAGACGGAGCTGGCGATCCGCAGGGCCTGGGAGTCCCCGGCCCGCGCCGAACGGCTGCGGGAGATCGGGCCGCTGATCGACGCGGCGGCCGAGGCCGCGCCGGGCGATCCGGTCCCCTGGCGGATCGCGCTGGACCACGCGCGCGGCACCCATGCCGTGCACACCGCCTTCGAGACGCTCTGGGAGCAGGCCGTGCGCCGCTCCCCGCACCACTACGGCTGCCATGTGGCCGCGCTGCGCTATCTGTCCGCGCAGTGGTACGGCTCGCACCGCGAGTGCTTCGACTTCGCGGAGCGGGCGGCGGCGGACGCGCCGCCGGGTTCGCTGATGCCGGCGCTGCCGGCGCGGGCCGCGTTCGCCAGGATGGAGGCCGAGGACACCTTCCCCGTCCGTCCGGGCTCCGTGCGCCCGCTGGAGGAGGAGCGGACCGACGCGGCGGCCGATCGGGCGATCGCGCTCTCCGCGGGCTATCCGGCGGGTGACCCCTGGCCCGCCGAGGTGCGCAATCTGACGGCGTACGTTCTGGTGCGCCAGGGACGCTGGACGGATGCGCTGGAACAGTTCCGGCTCATCGGTTCATATGCGACATCTTTCCCATGGAACCGCTTTTCGGATGATCCGCTCGGTCGTTTCCTCGACGCGCGGGAGGGCGTACGGCTCCGCCTGGCCGCGATGGCGCCGCCTCGGGCACGGACCGGACGGAGCTGGCTCGCGGGCCATTAGGCTAGTCCGTTGTGACCACCGCACGGCTCCCGCTCTTTCCGCTGAACTCGGTGCTGTTTCCGGGCCTCGTTCTGCCCCTGAACGTCTTCGAGGAGCGCTATCGCGCCATGATGCGCGAACTGCTGACAACGGATGACTCCGAACCGCGTCTCTTCGCGGTGGTCGCCATCCGCGACGGCCGCGAGGTCGCGTCGACCGCCCCGGGCCTGCCGGACCCGACGGCGCCGCCGGAGCGCGGCGCGGCGGCGGGCTTCGGCGACGACCCGATGCGCGTCTTCCACCCGGTGGGCTGCATCGCGGACGCGGCGACGATCCGGGAGCGCGAGGACGGCACCTTCGAGGTGCTCGCCACCGGGACCACCCGGGTGCGGCTGGTCTCCGTGGACGCGAGCGGTCCGTTTCTGACGGCCGAGGTCGAGGAGCTCCCCGAGGAGACCGGCGAAGGGGCGGGCGCCCTGGCCGAGGGGGTGCTGCGGGCGTTCCGCGCGTATCAGAAGCGGCTGGCGGGGGCGCGGGAGCGGACCCTGTCGACGGGGGCCCAGCTGCCGGACGAGCCCTCCGTGGTGTCGTATCTGGTCGCGGCGGCCTCGGTGCTGGACATCCCGGCGAAGCAGCGGCTGCTGGAGGCCCCGGACACGGCGGCGCGGCTCCGCGAGGAGCTGAAGCTGCTGCGGGCGGAGACCGCGATGATCCGGCATCTGCCCTCCGTGCCCCTGGTGGATCTGACGCAGACGCCGACCAACCCCAACTGACCGTCCCAGCGGAAGCGGAACAGGAGCCTGTGCGGTGGCGAAGAAGACCAGAAAGCAGGGCGGCACCCCGGCGACGGCGGCGCTGACGGCGGCGGGCGCCCCGTTCACGGTGCACGCGTACGAGCACGATCCGGCGTCCGCGTCCTACGGCGAGGAGGCCGCCCAGGCGCTGGGAGTGTCGCCGGACCGGGTCTTCAAGACCCTGGTCGCCGAGGTGGACGGCGAGCTGACGGTGGCGGTGGTCCCGGTCGCGGGTCAGCTGGACCTCAAGGCGCTGGCGGCGGCCGTGGGCGGCAAGCGGGCGGCGATGGCGGACCCGGTGGTGGCGGAGCGGACCACGGGCTATGTCCGCGGCGGCATCTCGCCGCTGGGGCAGCGGAAGCGGCTGCGCACCGTGCTGGACGAGTCGGCGTCGGGCCATCCCACGATCTGCGTCTCGGCGGGCAGACGGGGCCTGGAGGTGGAGCTCGCACCGGCCGACCTGGCGGAGCTGACCTCCGCGGTCCTCGCCCCGGTCGGGCGCGCGTAGGGCAGGGGAGGCCGCAACGGTTCGCGCTCCCCGCGCCCACCCGCTCCGGCCCAGCCGTGTTCCATTCCGATCCGCCGTGCGCGGGGGCTCGACGGGAACGGCTTCCTCGGTTACGACCGTAGGACGACGTGCCGAGGAGGCGAGCCGATGTCCAAACGCACCCGTAAACGGAAATGGCGCACCCGCAAGGCCAATCACGGCCGGCGCCCCGCCTGACCGGCGTACGCCTCCGGGGAGCCGAGCGCTCTCCGGAGGCGTGCCCGCCCATGGTCCGGGCCGGCGCGCGACCGCGGCCGTACGCCTCAGATCCCGGCGGGCCCGAAAGGATCCGGCCCGGCGGGATCGGGCTCGGGGTCCCTCGGGCCGAAGAGGGCCGTCAGGCCCAGATGAACCAGCGTCGCCGCCAGGGACCACGCCAGCAGCATGCCCTTCGCGCCGAGCTTCAGCGGCGCGTCGAAGGCCACCCCCTCGCCCACCGCCTTCGCGTGCGCCACCACGTCCGAGGTCGGCCCCAGCCACACCCCGAGCCGCCACGCGAGCACCGAGCCCAGCACTCCGCCCAGCGCCAGCGCCACCACCAGCACGATGCCCCCGCGCCGCCGGTACCAGGAGACCCCCGCCGCGCTCACCGCGCCGAACGCGAGCGCCAGCAGCGCGAAGACGCCGTCCGCGCCGACCGCCGCCTCGCCCTCCGTGTTGCGGAGGAACACCGCCTGCCCGTCGGAGATCAGCGGCACCCGCGGCGCCAGCAGCACCCACAGCAGTCCCAGCGCCGCCCCGAGGGCCGTCACGGCCAGCAGCACGGCGACCCCGTCGCGGATATCCGCCCTCAGCTCACCCCGCTCACCGGAGCGGGCTCCGGGGCCGGGCGGCGGCGGTGCCTGCCATGGATCGTCGTTCGGCGGGGGCGGAGTCAGCGGTGCGGTCACCACGCCATCGTGCCAGGCGTGCCCGGCACGCGCCTCATCGGACCGCGGCCCGCCGGTACGCCCAGGTCGCGACCGTCAGCGAGACGACGCCCACCACCGCGCAGACGGCGAGAGCCAGCGCGACGCCGGCCCAGTCGGGGTTCGCGTCGAACGTGCGGGCCAGCGCCTCGACGCCATAGGTGGACGGCAGCAGATCACGCGCGTACGAGATCGGCTCCGGCATCCGGCCCGCGGGCAGCACCCCCAGCAGCAGCGCGGCCGACATGCCGAGCTGTCCGAGGAGGGTGGCCAGCTCCTGACGCGGCGCGAGCAGTCCGAGCGCCGCGCCGAGCCCGGCGAGCGCCGCCCCGGCGAGCGGGATCACGGCCGCCAGTACCCAGAGATGGGTCATCGGCAGCGAGAAGAGCACACTGCCCGTGACCGCGGTGATCACCGTGCCGGGCACGGTGAAGGAGGCGTACGCCCCCGCCGCCCCGAGCACCACCGCGGCGGGCGGCACCGGAAGGGTGGCGTAGTGGTCGAGTCCGCCGCTCGCCCGCAACTGCCCGAAGTACTGGGCGAGAAGATTGAGCGCGACGAAGGCGACCACCAGCACGGAGGAGCCCGCGACCACGGCCCGGGCCTCGGCCCCGCCGTCGACGACCCCGCGCATCAGGACCATGATCCCGATGGACTGGAAGGTCGCCACGAAGAGCAGCGGAATCCTGGCCACCCGGGCCCGGGAGAGCTGGGCGCGGTAGACCGCTCCCATCGCGGGCAGCAGCCGTGCCCGGGGCGCCAGCGGCGCCTCGGGCATCGTCATGGCCCCCCGGTCCCCGCTCCGCGTCCGCCCGGACACCGTCTCCATGGGCACGATGCTCACGCCTTGACCAGCCCCTTCGTCGCGTTCCCCCCGAGCGCCAGATACACGTCCTCCAGGCTGGGCGTGGCCAGCGTGAAGTCGTCGAGCGCCGCGAAGGCCGCGCCGCCCGTGACCGCGGCTACCGCCGCCCGCGCCTCGTCCGGCGCGAGCCTGAGCACCCAGCGGCGGCCGGACTCCTGAGCCGAGTCGCGCAGCGCGGCGACCTCCGGCACATCCAGCGGCGCGCGCTCACGCCACATCAGTTCCACCCGTACCTCGCCCGCGATCCGTTCCTTCAGTCCGCCGGGGGTGTCGCAGGCGATCACCCGGCCGCGCTCCAGCACGGCGACCCGGTCGAGCACGGTCTCCGCCTCGATCACATTGTGGGTGACGAGGACGACCGTGGTCCCGTGTTCGGCCCGCCGCCGGTCCACCGCGGCCCAGACGGCACGCCGGGCCACGGGGTCCATCCCGGTGGTGGGCTCGTCCAGGACGAGCAGCGGACGCCGCCCGACCAGGGTGGCCGCGAAACAGGCCAGCCGGCGCTGTCCGCCGGAGAGTTTCTTCAGGGGCCGCCCGGCGAGCTCGGTCAGCCCGAGCTCCTCCAGTACGCCGTCGCGTTCCCGGCGTGCTTCCGCGGTGGTCAGTCCGCGCAGCCGGCCGGTGGTCTCGGCGGCGAGCGCGACGGTCAGCTCGTCGAGCGCGGTGGACTCCTGGCCGAGATAGCCGATGAGCCGCGCGGCGCGTTCCGGGTGGCGTACGAGATCGTGGCCGAGCACCTCGACGCTGCCCGAGTCGGGGCGCATCAGACCGGTCAGCTGGCGTACCAGGGTGGACTTTCCGGCGCCGTTGGGGCCGAGCAGACCGAAGATCTCACCGCCCTGGACCTCCAGGCTGATGCCGTCGCTCGCCCTCACCTCGGGCGTCGCCGGAACTCCTCGGCGGGCGCGCGCGGCAGGGTACGTCTTCACCAGCCGTCGCACCACACACACCGTACTCACGAGGTATGAGGGTACGGGGTCGCGCGCGCTACTCCCCGGCGGGGGCGTGTTCCGCCGCGGCCCGTACGTCGATCTCCCGCCAGAACCCGGCTCTGATCGCATACCGGTCATGTTCGTCGATCTGGTCGTCTTTGTGGGCCAGCAGTCCGAACCGCGCGGCGTACCTGAGCAATTCGCCGTCGATCCGGTGCGGAATCCGGGGGTACATAGTGGACAGCTTCTGCACATGCCCGGTCTCCGGCAGCCGTTCCATCCAGCGCCGGGCGAACACCTGGCCCACCTCGAAGGGGTCGCCGCCCACGGTGGTGATGTCCTCCTCGCGGTCGGCCCAGCGCTGTTCGGCGCTGGTGAGCTGGGCGAGGGTGGGCAGGGACGCCGTCTCGGGCGGCTCGCCCAGCGCCCCGGCGCCGGGGCGCTCGACCCAGCCCTTGTCGGAGGACCAGCGCAGGGTGGCGGTCGCCGGATGCTGCGGGGCGTGCGCGCCGGGGGCCCGCAGGCTCGCCAGATCCTTCGGCGTCGGCACCCCCTTGGCGGCGGCGGGCGCGGGCGCGGTCTCCTCTCCGTCCGCCGCCGGGCGGGTCCCGTTGCGCGCGGTCTCCGGGGCCGACGCCTGGGCGGCGGCAAGCGCCGACTCGGGCAGCGGGGCGGAGAGGATCGCCGCGATCTCGGGGCGGGGCACGGGCGGCGGGGCGCAGACCGCGCCCAGCTCCCTGGCCCGTACGGCGGTGGTGATCCAGGCGCGGTCGAGCACCCGGCGCTCATCGGCCTCGGCGACCAGGTCCTCGGACTGGTTGTAGTCGCCGTCGGCGGCCTGCACCGCCCAGAGGTGGACGGCGACGCCGTGCTCCTTGGCGGACATCAGGCCGGGCAGCAGATCGCCGTCGCCGGTCACCAGCACCACGTCCGAGCAGGCGCGGTTGCGGGCGAGCTCGGTCAGTTCGGCGTGCATGGCGGCGTCCACGCCCTTCTGGGCCCAGCGGCCGTCGCTGCGGGTCAGCGCGCCGAGGCGGACCGTCACCCGGGGCATCACCCGCAGTCTGCGGTGCTCGGGCTGGGGGACGCGGTCGGGGGCGCCGTCGAACCAGTAGATACGCAGCAGGGGACGTTCGGTATCGGTCTCGGCGAGCTCACGCAGGCCCTGGATGAGGGCGGTGTGGTCGACCGTGATCCGGGAACGCGCCGGTTCTCCGGCGAGCAGGCTCGCGGCGGCGCCGAGCAGATAGCCGGCGTCCACCAGCACAACGCAGCGGTCCACGCGTTCCACCCTCTTTCGGGTACTTCGGGGTCTTGGGGACTGGGTGATCGGACATATATCGCTGATCTTGGAGAACGGTGCTCGAACCCGGGAAGAATCCGGATCTTGAATCTTGGATCTTTACGAGCGGGGAGTCTGGGCCGGCGGGGACATCGGGGAGGCGTTCGTCCCCGGATAAGGCTCCGGACCGGGGATTGTTCCGGGTTTCCTTCGAGTCTGCCCGACCTTGTGGGGGTTAACGGCCGGAACTCGATCATCGGCGTGGCGGAACCGTCGCCAAGCGTCACGACAAGGGCCCCTTACCCACTGCAATGATCCAAAATGCGCCCCATCGTCCTATATGTGAGTCTGGTCGCGGCCCTGGCCCCGAGAACCCCGATGGAGGCACACCATGGCCAAGAACAAGAACCGCAAGGGCAGCCATCAGCAGCAGCAGGACCGCACGGCCGCCGCGGAGCGAGGCAAGGAGCAGGGCAAGTCCACCGCGTACGAGTCCCAGGCCCAGCCGCAGACGCAGGCCCAGGGCAGCCCGGCGGATGTTGCCCGTAAGCACCAGCGCCGCTTCGGCCACAACTGACGCGGAAGGCGGCAGCACCAGGACATACGGAAGGGGCGCACCCGTTCTCACGGGCGTGCCCCTTCCCTTCTTCGTCTTCTCTTCGCGTGCGGCGGCGGTGCGCGGCCACGGAGCGACGCTGTGCCGCCGCGCTCAGCCCGCCAGGCAGGCCGGGCCGAGCAGCACCTTCAGATCACCGAAGAGCGCCGGGTCTGGCTGCACCCGGTGCCGGTCGAGCCGGAGCACGGTGGTCGAGCGGGGGCCCTGGAGCTTGATCCGCACCTCGGTGTTGCCCTTGTGGTGGCTGAGGATCTCGCCGAGCCTGCTGACCATCGGCGGGGTGACCTTCACGGTCGGGATGGTGACGACCACCGGGGCGTTGGTCCCGGCCGACGAGAGATCGGGGACCATCAGCTCCATGGCGACGAGACGGGGCACGTCCTCGCGCTTGTCGAGCCGTCCCTTGACGAAGACGACGGTGTCCTCGACGAGCTGCGTGGAGACCAGCTGATAGGTCGCGGGGAAGAACATGCATTCGATGGAGCCGGCGAGATCCTCGACGGTGGCGATGGCCCAGGCATTGCCCTGCTTGGTCATCTTCCGCTGGAGGCCGGAGATGATGCCGCCGATGGTGACCACCGCGCCGTCCGCGTGCTCACCGCCGGTGAGCTGTGAGATCGCCGCGTCCGTCTTGTCGGAGAGCACATGCTCGATGCCGAAGAGCGGATGGTCGGAGACATAGAGCCCGAGCATCTCGCGCTCCTGGGCCAGCAGATAGGACTTGTCCCACTCCACATCGGAGAACTCCACGTCGAGCCCGAAGCCCGGCTCGTCGCTGCTCTCGTCGCCCATCCCGCCGAAGAGGTCGAACTGCCCCTCGGCCTCCTTGCGCTTGACCGCGACCACATTGTCGATCATGGGCTCATGGTGGGCGACCAGCCCCTTGCGGGTGTGGCCCATCTCGTCGAAGGCCCCGGCCTTGATCAGCGATTCCACGGTCCGCTTGTTGCAGACCACCGCCTCCACCTTGTCCAGGAAGTCGGGGAACGAGGAGTACTTCCCCTTGGACTTACGGCAGCGGATGATCGAGTCGACCACATTGGTGCCGACATTGCGGACCGCCGAGAGCCCGAACAGAATCACGTCGTCGCCCTGCGCGGCGAAGTTCGACTGCGACTCGTTCACATTCGGCGGCAGCACCTTGATGCCCATACGGCGGCATTCGTTCAGATAGACCGCGGACTTGTCCTTGTCGTCCTTCACCGAGGTCAGCAGCGCCGCCATGTACTCGGCCGGGTAATTCGCCTTGAGATACGCCGTCCAGTAGGTGACCAGACCGTAGGCGGAGGAGTGCGCCTTGTTGAACGCGTATCCGGCGAACGGGACCAGCACATCCCACAGCGCCTGGATCGCCTTGTCCGAATAATTGTTGTTCCGCGCGCCCGCCTGGAAGATGGTGAAGTTCTTCGCCAGCTCCTCGGGCTTCTTCTTGCCCATGACGCGGCGGAGGATGTCCGCCTCGCCCAGCGAGTATCCCGCGATGATCTGGGCGGCCTTCTGCACCTGCTCCTGGTACACGATCAGGCCGTAGGTGATGTCCAGCACCTCCCGGAGCGGCTCCTCCAGCTCCGGATGGATCGGGGTGATCTCCTGCTGCTTGTTCTTGCGCAGCGCGTAGTTCGTATGGGAGTTCATTCCCATGGGGCCCGGCCGGTAGAGGGCCGAAACGGCGGAGATGTCCTCGAAGTTGTCGGGCTTCATCAGCCGCAGCAGCGAGCGCATCGGGCCGCCGTCGAACTGGAACACGCCGAGCGTGTCGCCCCGGCAGAGCAGCTCGAAGGTGGCCGCGTCGTCCAGCGGAAGGGCGAGCATCTCCAGATCGACGCCCTTGTTCGCCTTCACCATCTTGACGGCGTCGTCCATGATCGTGAGGTTGCGCAGGCCGAGGAAGTCCATCTTCAGCAGGCCGAGCGACTCGCACTGCGGATAGTCCCACTGGGTGATGGTGACGCCGTCGGAGTGGCGGACCCAGACCGGGGCGTGGTCGGTGATCGGCTCACTGGACATGATCACGCCGGCGGCGTGCACGCCCATCTGCCGGACCAGGCCCTCCACACCCTTGGCGGTGTCGATGACCTTCTTCACATCCGGTTCGTTCTCGTACATCCCCCGGATCTCCGCGGCCTCGCCGTAGCGGGGGTGGGAGGGGTCGGTGATGCCGGAGAGCTCGATGCCCTTGCCGAGCACATCGGCGGGCATGGCCTTGGTGAGCCGGTCGCCCATGGCGTACGGATAGCCGAGGACCCGGGCCGAGTCCTTGATGGCGTTCTTGGCCTTGATCTTTCCGTAGGTGCCGATCATGGCGACCTTGTCCGCGCCGTACTTCTCGGTCACATAGCGGATGACCTCCACGCGCCGACGCTCGTCGAAGTCGATGTCGACATCCGGCATGGAGACGCGCTCGGGGTTGAGGAACCGCTCGAAGATCAGTCCGTGCTCGATCGGATCGAGGTCGGTGATGCCCATCGCGTACGCCACGATGGAGCCGGCCGCCGAGCCTCGTCCGGGGCCCACGGCGATGCCGTTGTTCTTGGCCCACATGATGAAGTCGGCGACCACGAGGAAGTAGCCGGGGAACCCCATCTGGATGATGACGTCCATCTCGTACTCCGCCTGCTTCTGGCGGTCCTCGGGCACTCCGCCCGGGAAGCGCCGGCCCATGCCGACCCGGACCTCCTCCTGGAACCAGGTGATCTCGGTGAAGCCGTCGGGGATCTCGAACTTCGGCATGAGGTTGCGGGCCTCGAACATGCCGTCCGTGTTGATCTGCTCCGCGACCAGCAGCGTGTTGCGGCAGCCCTCCTGCCAGGCGTCCGAGGAGTCCACGGCGTACATCTCGTCCGTGGTCTTCAGGTAGTAGCCCGTGCCGTCGAACCGGAAGCGGTCCGGGTCGGAGAGGTTCTTGCCCGTCTGGATGCAGAGCAGCGCGTCGTGGGCGGTCGCCTCATTCGCATAGGTGTAGTGCGAGTCATTGGTGACCAGCGGCGGGATGCCCAGCTTCTTCCCGATCTCCAGCAGCCCGTCCCGGACCCGGCGCTCGATCTCGATGCCGTGGTCCATCAGCTCCAGGAAATACCGCTCCTTGCCGAAGATGTCCTGATACTCCGAAGCCGCCTTCAGCGCCTCGTCGAACTGTCCCAGCCGCAGCCTGGTCTGGAGCTCGCCCGAGGGACACCCGGTCGACGCGATCAGCCCCTCGGACCACTGCGCGATGGTCTCCTTGTCCATCCGGGGCCACTTCTGGAGCCACCCCTCCGCATACGCGTCCGACGACAGCCGGAACAGATTGTGCAGACCCGTCCGGTTCGCCGCCCAGATCGTCTTATGCGTATAGCCGCCGGAGCCGGACACATCGTCCCGCTTCTGGTGCGGCTGCCCCCACTGGATCTTCCGCTTGTTCCGCCGGGACTCCGGCGCCACATACGCCTCGATCCCGATGATCGGCGTCACCCCCGCCTTCTTCGCCTGGTGGAAGAAGTCGTACGCCCCGTGCAGATTCCCGTGGTCCGTCATCGCGATATGGGACATGCCCATCTCATTGCACGCGGCGAACATGTCCTTCAGCCGTGCCGCACCGTCCAGCAGCGAATACTGAGTGTGCACGTGCAGATGCGTGAACGGCGGTTTTGTCACGGCGGGGCCTCCAGGGAAACAGGCGACGGCGGGCAGCGGAGTGTCTGGGGGGACAGCGTGGAAGTCTACGACTTGGCGCCGACGGACGCGGGCCGCTCGGCCCGACGGACGCGGGCCGCACCGACACCTTCACACTCTCTCCCCCGGAGCCTTCGCCCCGCCTCTTCCGCCGCCCTCGCCCGCTCTCGCCCGCTCTCCCCCGGAGCCTTCGGCGGCCCGCGAAACCGGGCACTCCGGGACGCTCGCGAGCGTTGAAGAGGCTGAACCGTCCGTCTCCCCCGCCGCAACCGCCGGGGAGGCTCTGAACCGCACCAGGAGGCACCCAGCGATGTCGGTACCGCACCCCGCCGAGGTCACGGCCGCAGAGCGCGGCGAGCAGATCCTCGCCGTCTTCGGGACCGCCTTCGGCGAGCTTCTGGCCGCCGACCCCGCGGCCTTCCGGGTCAAGTTCCGGAAGATGGCGGCCTCGGCCTTCGCCTTCTACCGGGGCACCGCCTGCCTGTTCTACCGCGATCTGGAACAGGAGCACGCCGGGCGCGGCGGCGGGAAGATCCCCAGCGGCCCCTATCTGGACGAGCGCACCAGCCGCGTCTGGATCCACGGCGATCTCCACGCCGAGAATTTCGGCACCTACATGGATGCGAACGGCCGGCTGATCTTCAATGTGAATGATTTCGATGAAGCCTATGTGGGGCCCTTCACCTGGGATCTCAAGCGGCTGGCCGCCTCGCTCGCGCTGATCGGCTACACCAAGGCCCTCAGCGACGGGCAGATCAGCGAGCTGGTGCGGATCTGCGCGGCGGCCTACCGGGAGCGGATCGCCGCCCTGGCGAGCGGCGCGAAGGAGGACGAGATCCCGCCGTTCACTCTGGACACCGCCGAGGGCCCGCTGCTGGGCGCGCTGCGCCACGCCCGCTCGCGCACCCGTTTCTCGCTGCTGGACTCGATGACCGAGATCCGTGACTTCGAGCGGCGCTTCGCCTCCGGGGGCGGCTCCATCGAGCTCGACGCCGCCACCCGGTACAAGGTGCTGGCGGCCTTCGACGGCTATCTGGAGACGCTGCCGGAGTCCAGCCTCGCCAGGCCCGACTCCTACCGGGTGAAGGACGTGGTCGGCAGGCGCGGCGTCGGCATCGGGTCCGCGGGCCTGCCCTCGTACAACATCCTCCTGGAGGGCAACAGCGACGCCCTGGAGAACGATGTCGTGATCTATATGAAGCAGGGGCAGACCCCGGCGGTCTCCCGCCATGTCGACGACCCCGCCGTCCGGGGCTACTTCCAGCACGAGGGCCATCGCACGGTGATCTCCCAGCGGGCGCTCCAGGACCACGCCGACCCCTGGCTGGGCTGGACCGAGCTGGACGGCGCCGGTCAGCTGGTCGCCGAGATCTCCCCGTACGCGGTGGATCTGGACTGGTCGGACCTCGACGACCCGGAGGAGATCGCTGCGGTCGTCGCGGACCTGGGCCGGGCCACGGCCACCATGCACGGCGCGGCGGACGACGAGAGCGGTCACTCCCTGGTGCCGTTCTCCACCGAGCGCGCCATCGACGCCGCGATCGCCGCCGACGAGGAGGGCTTCGCCGACCTCCTCGTGGAGTTCGCGCACGGCTACGGCCGCCGGGCCCGCCGGGACCACCAGATCTTCGTCGACCTCTTCCGCAACGGCCGGATCCCCGGGCTGTGAGCGAACCGGCGGCCGGTCGCGCGGGGCGGCTCCCCGGGGTCCCCGGGGACACCCGGGGCCCGGCTTAAGAACCCTCTCAGACGGACATGGCACACTCGGATCCGATGGACGTATCGGCGAGGCAGCTCAGGGCGGTGCGGGCGGCGGTCTTCACGGCTCTGGTCGTGACCCTGTCCGCGGCCTCCCATGTGCTGCTCTCCCGGGCTCCGCTGCCGTGGACCACGGTCGCCGGACTCGCGGCGGGCGTCTTCGCCATCGCCTACGCGCTCTCCGGCCGGGAGCGGGGCTACTGGCGGATCGCCGGTCTGCTCGTACCGCTGGAGCTCGCCGCCGACACCGTCTTCACCGCCGGCCAGGAGCTCTGTTACGGGCCCGGCGGCGGCCCGGTCACCGGTTCGCTGCGCACGCTGGGGCTCGATGTGCTCTGCGGCGGCGTCGGCGGACAGCTGCCCGGGGCAGCCGCCGCCGAGCACGCCGGAGCCGGTGCGCTGGGCCCGGCCGATCCGGCGCTGCCCTGGCTGCTGCTCGCGGCCCATGTCTCGGTCGGCCTGCTCGCCGCCGTCTGGCTGTGGCGCGGCGAGGCCGCGCTGGGCGGTCTGCTGCGGACCATGGGCGCGCTGGCCTTCCGGCCGCTGCTGATCGCCTTCGCCGTGGCCGTGGGGGTACGCCGTCCCGCGCGACGGCCGCTGCGCTCCCTCCCGGCGCACACCGCCTTCCGCACCAGGCTGCTGGTGCACACCCTGGGCCGGCGGGGTCCGCCGCGCCCGGCCGCGGCGTTCGTCTGAGCCCTGGCGGTCCACACGGCCCTGAGCCCTGGCGGTTCCACGCGCCCGGCTCGTCTCCCGAGCCCCGGCTCCGGCTGCCGCCCCCTGGGCTCCGTCCGGCCGCGGCCCGCTTCCCGGGCGCGCGCGTACCGAATCCGGCGCGGCGCCCTCCCTAATCCTCGATACGACGTAATTCCGGAGTGACATCACCATGAGCGCACGTAACAACAGGGCGAACAAGGCCGAGGCCCGTGAGCGGATCCGGCTGGAGCGCGAGCGTCAGGCCAAGAAGGAGAAGACCCGCCGGCAGCTGACCGTGGCCGGCGCGACGGTCGCGGTGCTCGCGCTCGCGGGCGGCATCGGCTACGCCGTGATGCAGGCGAACGAGCCGAGCCACTGGGACGAGGCGAAGAACGCCACCGTCACCGCCCCGAAGAACACCGAGGGCCCCGACGGCACGACCGTGATCATCGGCAAGCCGAGCGCGAAGCAGACGCTGGAGCTGTACGAGGACTCCCGCTGCCCGGTCTGCGCCACCTTCGAGCAGCAGCTCGGCGACACCCTGAAGAAGGACGTCGACGCCGGGAAGTACAAGATCAAGTACGTCGGCGCCACCTTCCTCGACGGCCAGGACGGCGAGGGCTCCAAGAACGCGCTGAGCTCGCTGGGCGCCGCGCTCGACGTCAGCCCGGAGGCGTTCACGGAGTTCAAGGCCGCGCTCTACTCCAAGGAGTTCCACCCCGAGGAGAGCAAGGACAAGTTCGCCGATGACTCCTACATTCTGGAGATCGCCGATTCAGTCCCGGAGCTCAAGAACAACGCCGAGTTCAAGAAGGACGTCGAGAAGGGGACCTTCGACGCCTGGGCGATGAAGATGTCCAAGACGTTCGACGACAGCGGCGTCGAGGGGACCCCGACGCTCCGGATGAACGGCAAGAAGCTCACCGCCGAGGGCACGGACAACCCGCCGATGACCGTGGAGCAGTTCAACGCGGCGTACGAGAAGGCCCTCAAGGGCTGACGGGGCCTCGGGGCGGGGCCCTTGCCGGGTGCGGGGCTTCAGGGCGGGGCGGGGGTGCTTCGGGGCTGGGGTCCGGGGGCCGCTCCGGGCCGCTCCGATGTGGGC
>NZ_VCLA01000067.1:0-18757 GCF_009600885.1 Streptomyces jumonjinensis | reverse complement strand
CGGGGGTTCGGGGGCTGGCCCCCGACAAGGACCCGCGCCCGGCAGGGCGGCTCGCACACAAGACCCAGCTCCGCCGGCGGCGAGCGGGGGCGCAAAATTCAGCCTCGCCGGCGTTTGAGGCGCGGGGGTTTCGGGGGCTGGCCCCCGACGAGGGCCCGACGCCGGGCGGGCCGCGCCATGGGGTGGACGCTATGCCGTGGGCGCTTCCTCGTCGCCGGGCAGCGAGTCAAGGAAGCCGAGCGCGGTCTGCCAGGTCCGGTCGGCGGCCTCCGCGTCGTAGTCCGGCAGCCCGGGGTCGGTGAAGAGATGCCCCGCCCCCGGGTACCGGTAGACCTCGACATCGGCGCCCGCCCGCCCCATGCCCAGATACCAGGCGGTCAGCCAGTCGTGCGGCTCGAACGGGTCGGGGTCGGCGACATGCAGCTGTACGGGGAGCTCGTCCACCGACGCGTTCTCGGCGATGTCCGAAGTGCCGTGCAGCAGGAGCAGTCCCCGGGCCTTCTCGTCGCCGAGCGCCAGGGTCTGCGCGATGGAGGCCCCCAGGGAGAAGCCCGCGTACACCAGTCCGCGCTCGGAGTAGGGCGCGGCGGCCAGGACCGCACGCTTCAGCAGTTCGTCCGAGCCGATCCCGTCCTTGAAGGCCATGCCGTCCTCGACGGTGTCGAAGGTCTCCCCTCCGTAGAGATCCGGCGTCCACACCTCGTGGCCCGCCTCCCTCAGACGCTCGGCGGCGGACTGAACGGCGGGACGGGGACCGTAGGCGGAATGGAAAAGCATGATGTGCATGGCATCAGGTTACGTTCGAAGACCTGGAGAACGTGCTGCGCCCACCCGGGGGCCGTCCCCCGTTACCGTCCGCGTTCCGCGCCGCCGTTGACCTGGATCACCTGCGCCGTGATGTGCCCCGCCGCCGACGACGCCAGCCAGTGCAGGGTCTGCGCGATGTCCCCGGGGTGCCCGATGCGCCCGGTCGCGGTCTCCGCGATCCGGGAGCGCAGCCGTTCCTCGGGATACGGCACGCCCCCGAAGAAGTCCGTCTCCTCCACCAGCCCCGGCGCCACCGCGTTCACGGTCACCCCGCGCGGCCCCAGTTCCTCGGCGAGCCGGAACGCGTACGGATGGAGCGCGGCCTTCGACGCCGCGTACGGCACCACGCCCGACCCCCGGTAGGCGGCGATGGAGCTGAGGAAGAGCACCCGGCCGCCCGGGGTGGCCAGATGGTCCCGCAGCGCCTCGGTGAGCAGCACGGCGGTCAGGACATTGAGCCGGAAGTTGACCGTCCAGTCGTGGGCGACAGTGTCCAGCGGATCCGGACGCTCCCCCCGCTCCTCCAGCGCTCCGTTGCCGCCCGCGCTGTGGATGAGAACGTCGACGGCCCCGTACTCGCGTTCGATGGACTCCGCGGCACCGCGCACCTGGGCGGGCTCGCTGAGGTCGACGGCGTGGTGGCGGGCGCCGGGGAGCCGTCCGGCCGCCTGTGCGAGCACCTGTTCGCGCCGGCCGAGCAGAACCACCCGGTCGCCGCCGGCGGCGAAGACCTCGGCCGCCGCGAACCCGATCCCGGTACCTCCGCCACTGATCACCACGGTGCGCGCCATGGTCCGGATCCTACGAGGAGCACCCGGCGGGCGGCGGTCAGCGCAGGCTGCGTACGTCCAGATGCCGTAGTACGCGGTCGACCACCTCGGGGTCGGCCCCGGGCTCGCTGCGCGCCGCGAGCACCTCATGGCGGGCGGCGGACATCATCTCGCGCTGGATCCGGCGTACGGTCCTGCCCCGCTCGATCCGCCGGGTGTACCACTCGCGCCGGTCCTCCTCGATGATGTCCGGGCTGATCCGGGCCCCCACCTCGTACGATCCGCGCAGCAGCCGTTCGCTGATGTCCTCGGGCAGCTCCTCGACCTCCTCGATCTCCCGGAGCCGGTGCCGGGCGGCGCGGGCGGCGCGTACCGCGAGGCTGTGCTCCAGTTCGCGTTCGGCGTCGGCGTCGGCGCGTACGCCGAGCCGCCGTACCAGCCAGGGGAGGGTGAGCCCCTGGACGACGAGGGTGCTGAGGATCACCACGAAGGCGATGAAGACGATCTCGGCACGGGCCGGGAAGGGCTCGCCCTGGTCCGTGGTCAGGGGGATGGCGAGGGCGAGGGAGACGGAGGCCACCCCGCGCATCCCGGACCACCACATGACGACGGTCTCCCGCCAGCTGACGGGGATGTCCTCGTCGTAGTCGCGGCGGGTGTGCAGCTGTTTGGCGAGCCAGGTGGCGGGCAGCAGCCAGAGCAGCCGTACGCCGACGACCACGGCGGTGATCAGCGCGCCCCAGCCGAGCAGCACGGGCAGCCGGCCGTCCTCGGTGCCGAAGACGTTGTGGAGTTCGAGTCCGATGAGCCCGAAGGCCACTCCGGTGACCAGGATGTCGATGATCTCCCAGAAGGTGGTCCCGGCGAGCCGTCCCATCACATCGTCCGCGTCGGCGGTGTGCTCGGCGAGGAAGAGCGCGGTGGTGAGGACGGCGAGCACACCGGAGCCGTGCAGCTCCTCGGCGAGCACATAGCTGACGAACGGGACCATCAGCGAGAGGCCGACCTGGAGGGTGGCGTCGCCGAGGAAGCCCATGAGTTTGTTGGAGAGCCAGCCGAGCGCGAGTCCGACGACGACGGCGACCACGGCGGACAGCACCAGCGCTCCGGCGGCGCCGGGCCAGGAGAAGGTTCCGCTGACGGCGGCGGCGATGGCGATGTGGTAGAGCACGATGGCGGTGACGTCGTTGAAGAGTCCTTCGCCCTCCAGGATGGAGACCAGCCGCCGGGGCAGTCCGAGCCGCCCGGCGACGGCGGTGGCGGCGACCGGGTCGGGCGGTGCGACCAGCGCGCCGAGCGCGACCGCGGCGGCGAGTGGCAGCCCGGGGACGATGAACTGGGCGACGGCGGCGACCGCCGCGGTGGTCACGAAGACCAGGGCGACGGCGAGCAGCAGAATCGGCCGTACGTGGGCGGTGAACTGGCGCCAGGAGGTGCGCTGGACGGCGGCGTACAGCAGGGGCGGCAGCACCAGCGGCAGAATGAACTCGGGCGGGATGTCGACGGTCGGCGCGAACGGCAGAAAGGCGACACCGGCCCCGATGAGGGTCATCAGCACGGGCGCGGGAAGATCGAAGCGCTCCCCCAGCGGTACGGTCACCACGGCTCCGAGCAGCAGCACGAGCAGCAGGGCGACTTGGTCCACGGGGTGCCCTCCGGGGGTGATGAGCCTCCACGATCAGGGCATCAGCCTGCCATGCGATACGTCCCATTTACCCGAAATGCCACTTTGCCGTTCGCGCCGCTCGCGGCCCCGGGCCCGGCACGTCCGAAGAGGCGTCCGCCCAGTAGCCGAACGGAAAGGCCCTAGAGCTCCCGCCGCATCGCCCGGTGGGGGGTGCTCCCCTCGAAGAACTCCTCGCCGTACGCCGCGTACCCCAGCCGCTCGTAGAACCCGAGCGCATGGCTCTGGGCGTGCAGATCCACCGCCGCGAGCCCCCGCTCGCGCGCCGCTTCCTCGATCCCCCGGACCAGCGCCGCGCCGATGCCGAGGCCCCGGGCCGCCGCGGTCACCGCGAGCCGGCCCAGCACCCCCACCGAGGCGTCCCCGCCGGTCCTGGCCGCCGCGGCCGGCCCATGGAGCAGCCGTCCCGCGCCCAGGGGCGTCCCGTCCGCGCCGACCGCCAGCAGATGCACGGTGTCGGTGCCCGGCTCGTCGAAGGCGTCGTACTCGATGTCGGCGGGCACCCGCTGCTCGACGACGAAGACCTCTTCGCGGACCGCGAAGCACGCCGCACGGTCGGCGGGGTCCCCGGCGATCCGCACCCGGCAGGAGCGCTCCGCACTCTCGTACGAGCTCTCCCGGACCCGGTCCGGACCGCCCGGGCTCATGCGCTCTCCGCCTCGATCTTCTCCAGGGCCGCGCGCAGATCGTCGGGGTAGGTGCTCTCGAACTCCACCCACTGCCCGTCCGAGGGGTGCTCGAAGCCCAGCCGCACCGCGTGCAGCCACTGCCGGGTCAGCCCGAGCCGCTTGGCCATCGTCGGGTCCGCGCCATAGGTCAGATCGCCCACACAGGGATGCCGGTGCGCGGCCATGTGCACCCGGATCTGATGGGTGCGCCCGGTCTCCAGCTTGATGTCGAGGAGCGAGGCCGCCCGGAAGGCCTCCAGCAGGTCGTAGTGGGTCACCGACGGCTTGCCCTCGGCGGTCACGGCCCACTTGTAGTCGTGCTGGGGGTGGCGTCCGATGGGGGCGTCGATCGTGCCGCTCATCGGGTCCGGGTGTCCCTGCACCAGCGCGTGGTAGCGCTTGTCGACGGTCCGCTCCCGGAACTGCTGCTTGAGCAGGGTGTACGCCCGCTCCGACTTGGCCACCACCATCAGCCCGGAGGTGCCCACGTCCAGCCGGTGCACGATCCCCTGGCGCTCGGCGGCGCCGGAGGTGGAGATGCGGTATCCGGCGGCGGCGAGGCCGCCGATCACCGTGGTGCCGGTCCAGCCGGGGCTGGGGTGCGCGGCCACGCCCACCGGCTTCATGATCACCACGATGTCGTCGTCGTCGTGGACGATCTCCATGCCCTCGACCGGCTCGGCCACGATCTGGACCGGGGCGGGCGCCTGGGGCATCTCGACCTCCAGCCACGCACCCCCGTGCACCCGCTCGGACTTGCCCACGGCAGCGCCGTCGACCAGCACTTTCCCGGCGGAGGCGAGCTCAGCCGCCTTGGTGCGGGAGAACCCGAACATCCGGGAGATGGCGGCGTCGACGCGCTCGCCTTCAAGGCCGTCGGGTACGGGCAGGGTGCGGATCTCGGGAAGCGTGCTCACCCGTCGAGTATGCCTTGCCCGGGGGCGGCCCGGAGCCGTCAGTCCTTGTGGACGGTCCCGTCGGGGTCCAGACCCTTGAAGGAGAGGATCACGATCAGGACGCCGCCGCAGACGATCGCGGTGTCCGCGAGATTGAAGACCGCGAAGTGCGCGGGCGCGATGAAATCGACGACCGCGCCCTTGAACGCCTCGGGAGCACGGAAGATCCGGTCGGTGAGATTGCCGAGCGCGCCGCCGAGCAGCAGGCCCAGCGCGACCGCCCAGGGCAGGCTGTAGAGCTTGCGCGCCAGCCGGATGATCACCACGATCACGGCCGCGGCGATGGCGGTGAAGATCGCGGTGAAGGCCTCGCCGATGCCGAAGGCCGCACCCGCGTTCCGTACCGCCTCGAACCGCAGCCACTCGCCGATGATCTCGATGGGCGGGTGGTGCTCCAGCTTGGCCACCACGATCATCTTGGTGACGAGGTCGGTCAGATACGCGACCACCGCGACCGAGAGCAGCACGGCGATTCTCCGTCTGCCCCTGGGCTGCTCGGCGGGCGCCGCAGCCTCTTCGGCCCCTGCTGAATCCGGCGTACCGATGGTGCGCTCCGCCTCTGCCACGTGAGTCCCTCAACCTAGGTGCCTGACTGACCACGAGGGTACGGCACACACGTACGGGACTCAGCCCCGCCGTTCCTGCTTCTGTTTGCACTCCACACAGAGCGTGGCGCGCGGGAACGCCTGCATACGGGCCTTGCCGATGGGCTTGCCGCAGTTCTCGCAGACACCGTAGGTGCCCGCTTCGAGCCGGAGCAGCGCCCGCTCGGTCTGCTCCAGCATCTCCCGGGCGTTGGCGGCGAGGGAGAGCTCGTGCTCGCGGGTGATGTTCTTGGAGCCGGTGTCGGCGTCATCGCCGCCCGAACCGCCGCCGGAGTCCCGCATCAGCCCCGCCAGCGCCGCCCGGGACGCGGCCAGCTCGCTCTTCAGCCGGGCCGCGTCGCTCTCCAGTTCGGCACGGGCCCCGGCGACCTCCTCGGGGGTCCAGGGGTCCTCGCCGGGCCGTACGGCCAGCTCACCCGGCGCCGATCCGGCCGCCGCACGTGCCGTGGGCACCGCCGCACCGCCGGCGCCGGCAGCCGCGGTCTTCTTCGCTCCCACCGTTCTGGCTCCTGTCTGCTTCGCGGCCTCGGCCGCCCCCTCGGCCGCGGGCGCGGCCTTCTCCGACGCCTTCACGGCCCTGGCTCTCTTCGCCGGCGCCCGTTTCACCTGCGCCTTCTTCGCAGGCGATCGCTTCACCGGCGTCGGATCCGCCGGCGCGCGGATGGGCGCCTGTTCCGTGGCGCTCCCGGCGGCGGGCTCCGGCTCGGCCTTCTCCGCCGTTCTCCGCGCCGTCTTCGCCGCCGTCTTCTTCGCCGCGCTCTTCCTCGGGGCGGCCTTCTTCGCCGCCTTGCGGACGGGCGCCGTGTCCTCCGCGCCCCCGTCCGCCGCCCCGGCGGCGGTGGATCTCGTGGACGCCGAATCCTTCTCGGCGGTCTTCTTCGCCACCATGGCCGCGGCCCCTTCACATATGTGACCTTGCACGCGAATCGTGCTGGGACGATAAATCGACCCCAGCTCCGCGGCAAACGGGGCACGCCGCCGCCACGGCCCCGGCGAAACGGACCTGCATCCGTTGTGCCCAGCTCCCCGCCCCGTAACCCGGCGCCCGGCCAGGCCGCGGACCGCGTCGACGCGCATATGGCCATTCGGGTCATCCGCACGCCGGTGCGCGCGGTCCGGCACACGCCATGGAGCGCATCCGGCGGGCCCGCCCGGCCCGGCCCGCGGGCCGGGCCCCGGAAACCGGGTCGGAACACCGCGCCCCTGGCCCTTACACTGGGCGGAGCGAAAGGCTTGGATGGGGACGAGTAGCGTCGTACGCAGCCATGAGCGACCCGGGGACGGTGCGAGCCCGGGGGCGAGCGCGATGTGAAGCATCACCCCGGAGCCGCCGGAAGAAAACCGCGAGGTGAGTAGAGCCGGCGTCGCGACCCCAATGAGGGGGCGGTGCGCGCCGTGCGCCGCCAAGGAGGGTGGTACCGCGGGAGCGCAGTGGGCTCTCGTCCCTCCGACGGAAGAGAACGCAGTCCGCCGGAGGAGTTTCGATGACACCCCCGCAGTACCGACAGGTGCCCGCCCAGGTCGATCTGCCCGCGCTGGAGCACGCCGTGCTCGACTTCTGGCGCGAGAACAAGGTATTCGCCAAGAGCCTCGCCCAGTCCGAGGGCCGACCCGAGTGGGTCTTCTACGAGGGTCCGCCCACCGCCAACGGCATGCCGGGCGCGCACCACATCGAGGCCCGCGTCTTCAAGGACGTCTTCCCCCGGTTCCGCACCATGCGCGGCTACCACGTGGCCCGTAAGGCCGGCTGGGACTGTCACGGTCTGCCGGTCGAGCTGGCCGTGGAGAAGGAGCTCGGCTTCTCCGGCAAGAAGGACATCGAGGCGTACGGCATCGCCGAGTTCAACGCCAAGTGCCGTGAGTCGGTCTCCCGCCACACCGACGCCTTCGCCGAGCTGACCTCCCGCATGGGCTACTGGGTCGATCTGGACGACGCCTACTGGACCATGAAGCCCGAGTACATCGACTCCGTCTGGTGGTCGCTGAAGGAGATCTTCAACAAGGATCTGCTCGTCCAGGACCACCGCGTCGCGCCCTGGTGCCCGCGCTGTGGCACCGGGCTCTCCGACCATGAGCTCGCCCAGGGGTACGAGACCGTGGTGGACCCCTCGGTCTTCGTCCGCTTCCCGCTGACCTCGGGCCCGCTGGCGGGCGAGGCGGCGCTGCTGGTGTGGACGACCACCCCGTGGACACTGGTGTCCAACACGGCGGTGGCCGCGCACCCCGGCGTCACCTAGGTGGTGGCCACGGACGGCACGGAGCGGCTCATCGTCGCCGAGCAGCTGGTCGAGAAGGCCCTCGGCGAGGGCTGGGAGCTCACGGGGCAGTCGTTCACCGGCGCGGAGATGGAGCGCTGGACCTATCAGCGTCCCTTCGAGCTGATCGAGTTCCCCGCCGAGGCGCACTACGTGGTGAACGCGGAGTACGTCACCACCGAGGACGGCACGGGTCTGGTGCACCAGTCCCCCGCCTTCGGCGAGGACGACCTCAAGGTCTGCCGCGCGTACGGACTGCCGGTGGTGAACCCGGTCCGCCCGGACGGCACCTTCGAGGAGGACGTGCCGCTGGTCGGCGGCCTCTTCTTCAAGAAGGCGGACGAACAGCTCACCGCGGACCTCCAGGAGCGCGGCCGGCTCTTCCGGCACACCCCGTACGAGCACAGCTACCCGCACTGCTGGCGCTGCCACACCGCGCTGCTCTACTACGCGCAGCCGTCCTGGTACATCCGCACCACCGCGGTCAAGGACCGGCTGATCGAGGAGAACGAGAACACCAACTGGTTCCCGGACTCGGTCAAGCACGGCCGGTTCGGCGACTGGCTGAACAACAACGTCGACTGGGCCCTCTCCCGTAACCGCTACTGGGGCACCCCGCTGCCGATCTGGCGCTGCGAGGAGAACCATCTGACCTGTGTGGGCTCGCGGGCGGAGCTGACCGAGCTCACGGGCACGGACCAGTCGTCGCTCGACCCGCACCGGCCGTTCATCGACGAGGTCACCTTCGCCTGCCCGCAGTGCTCGGGGACGGCGACCCGGGTTCCCGAGGTCATCGACGCCTGGTACGACTCGGGCTCGATGCCGTTCGCGCAGTGGGGCTACCCGTACCAGAACAAGGAGCTCTTCGAGGAGCGCTACCCGGCGCAGTTCATCTCGGAGGCGATCGACCAGACGCGCGGCTGGTTCTACACGCTGATGGCGGTGGGCACGCTCGTCTTCGACAAGTCCTCGTATGAAAACGTCGTCTGCCTGGGCCATATCCTCGCCGAGGACGGCCGGAAGATGTCCAAGCACCTCGGGAACATCCTTCAGCCCATCCCGCTGATGGACCAGCACGGCGCGGACGCGGTGCGCTGGTTCATGGCGGCCGGCGGCTCACCGTGGTCGGCTCGCCGGGTGGGACACGGCACCATCCAGGAGGTCGTGCGCAAGACCCTGCTGACCTACTGGAACACGGTCGCCTTCCAGGCGCTGTACGCGCGTACGTCGAACTGGTCGCCGTCCGCGGCCGACCCGGCTCCGGCCGAGCGCACCGTTCTGGACCGCTGGCTGCTCAGCGAGCTGAACGCGCTGGTGGACCAGGTCACCCAGGCGATGGAGTCCTACAACACCCAGCGCGCCGGAAAGCTGCTGTCGGCGTTCGTCGACGATCTGTCGAACTGGTATGTGCGCCGGTCCCGCCGCCGCTTCTGGCAGGGGGACGCCGCCGCGCTGCGGACGCTGCACGATGTGATCGAGACCGTCACCCGGCTGATGGCCCCTCTCACCCCGTTCATCACCGAGCGGGTCTGGCAGGACCTGGTGGTTCCGGTGACGCCGGACGCGCCGGAGTCGGTGCATCTCTCCACCTGGCCGGCCGCCGATCTGAACGCGATCGACCCGGTGCTCTCCCAGCGGATGGCGCTGGTGCGCCGGCTCGTCGAGCTGGGCCGGGCCACCCGCGCCGAGTCGGGGGTGAAGACGCGTCAGCCGCTGTCGCGTGCGCTGGTGGCGGCGACCGGCTTCGACGCGCTCTCTCCGGAGCTGCGTGCGCAGATCACCGAGGAGCTCAACGTCTCCTCAGTGGCGGCGCTGTCGGAGGTGGGCGGTTCGCTGGTCGACACCTCCGCGAAGGCGAACTTCCGCGCGCTGGGCAAGCGTTTCGGCAAGGGCGTCCAGGCGGTGGCGAAGGCGGTCGCCGAGGCGGACGCCGCCGCGCTCTCCCTGGCGCTGCGCGAGGGCACGGCGTCGGTGACGGTGGACGGCGAGACGGTCGCCCTCTCTCCCGATGAGGTGATCATCACGGAGACTCCGCGTGAGGGCTGGTCGGTGGCGTCGGACGCGGGCGCGACGGTGGCGCTGGATCTGGACATCACCCCGGAACTGCGGCTGGCGGGCCTGGCCCGTGACGCGATCCGGCTGATCCAGGAGGCCCGTAAGAACAGCGGCCTGGACGTGGCGGACCGGATCGCGGTGGTGTGGGCCTCCCAGGACGCCTCCACGACCGAGGCGCTCACGTCCCACTCGCCGCTGATCGCGGACGAGGTCCTGGCGACGTCCTTCACGGAGTCGGCCCCGGACGGCTCCTTCGGTGAGGCGTTCACGGATGAGTCGCTCTCCCTGACCTTCCATCTCCGTAAGGTCTGATCGATCCGCTCCCTCAGGGGCCGTGGTCCTAAGCCGGGACCACGGCCCCTGTCTTTTTGCCCCCTAGGACGTATCCGAACGGGAGACGCAGAGAGGCCGGGCCCGGGACTGTCGTCCCGGGCCCGGCCTCTCTGTCTGCCGACGGCTACGCGCTCAGCGCGTGACCGATGTCAGTTGTCGTCCTCGTCGATGAGGAAGCCCCTCATCGGTGCCGGCGCCTGCTGCATCGGCTGCGGCGCCTGCGGGCGGACCGGAGCCATCGGCTGCGTCATCGCCGGAGACATCTGCTGCTGGCCGCCGTACGAAGGGGCTCCGCCCATCGACGGGGGACCGCCCATCGGCTGTCCCATCGACGGCGGGCCGCCCATGGAGTGCCCCATGGAGGGGGCGCCGGCGGATGCCATCGACGGGGACGGCGGCAGCGAAGCGGCGGACGGAGAGCGCGGCGGAGCCAGCGAGTCATCGGCCTGGGTCTCCAGCTGACGGAGCTGGCTCTCCAGGTACGACTTCAGCCGGGTGCGGTACTCGCGCTCGAAGCCGCGCAGATCCTCGACCTTGCGCTCCAGCGTGGCGCGCGCGGACTCCAGCGAGCCCATCGCGACACGGTGCTTCTCCTGTGCGTCCCGCTCCAGGGCGTCGGCCTTGGCGCGGGCGTCCCGCTCCAGGCCCTCGGCGCGCGAACGCGCCTCGCCGACAATCTTGTTGGCCTCGGAACGGGCCTCCGCGATCGCCTGGTCAGCGGTCTGCTGCGCCAGCGAGAGCACCCGGGCAGCGCTGTCGCCGCCGGGGCCCTGAGCAGGCTGCTGCATCTGCTGGCCATGACCGCCCATGGGATTGCCCATCGGGCCGCCCATGGGGTTGCCCTGCATGGGGCCGTTGCCCTGCATGGGACCGTTGCCCTGCATGGGACCGCCGGGGCCGCCCATCGGGCCGCCGTGGCTGGGACCGGCCGGCAGCTGAGGAGCTCCACCGGGCAGCTGGGGGGGACCCATCTGCGGGGGCTGCTGCTGCTGGACGGGGGGTCCTGATATGGCGGCGGGTACCGGGGCTCCCGGTCCGCCGCGGCCGTCCTGCGGCTCCGGCGGCTTGCGCATGCCCTGCTGCTGCTGGTTCTGTGCGGCCGCACGAGTCGCGGCGGCCAGCTTGGCGCGCAGGTCCTCGTTCTCGCGGAGCAGGCGGGTCAGTTCGGATTCGACCTCGTCGAGGAAGGCATCGACCTCGTCCTCGTCATAGCCTTCTCGAAGGCGGACGGTCGTGAACTGCTTGTTCCGCACGTCCTCAGGGGTCAGCGGCATCTCTTCTTCACCTCTACGTAGTCGTCGGCAGTCGGCAAGACCGTATCGTCCACATCTATCCCCCTCATGTCGCGAAGCGACCCACGATATTGAGCAGGATGTAGACGATGATCATCAGAACGAAGAAGGACAGGTCGAGTGCCACGCCCCCGAGACGCAACGGCGGGATGAGCCGCCGAAGGAGCTTGAGTGGTGGATCGGTGACAGTGTAGGTGGCCTCAAGGACGACCACCATCGCCTTACCGGGTTGCCATGAACGGGCGAACTGGAAGACGTACTCCATGACCAGTCGGAAAATCAGCACGACCAGGAAGCACATCAGCGCGATGTAGACCACCTGCAGTGCGACGCCCATTCCGCGTTTCCCTCTCCCCTGTGCATTCCGTGTTCCGGCCGGTGGGCCGGGTCGTCCCGGTGTGGTGCTGCTAGCTCTGGTTGAAGAAACCGCCCTCTGCGATACGGGCCTTGTCCTCCGCCGTGACATCGACGTTAGCAGGCGACAACAGGAACACCTTCTGCGTCACCCGTTCAATGCTGCCATGGAGACCGAAGACAAGTCCCGCGGCAAAGTCGACAAGTCGCTTTGCGTCGGTGTCGTCCATCTCGGTGAGATTCATGATCACCGGGGTCCCCTCGCGGAAGTGTTCCCCGATGGTACGGGCTTCGTTGTACGTCCGAGGGTGCAGAGTGGTGATGCGGTAAGGCTCCCGCTCGGACACGACCTTGGGCATGATCACCGGTGCGTTCTTCTCCAGGCTCGGACGTTCAGGTGTGATGGATGCCACGGGGGCGATTCGTGCCGGACGCCCGTTTTCTGCGGGTAGCGAAGCGGGAATTGACATCGGTTCACGCTGCGGCGGAGGCTGCACCGCCCGTACCGGCTCCTCGCGTTCCACCTGGTGCGGGGGCTGGTGCCGCCGATGGTCCCGCTCGGGCTCCGGCTCGGGTTCGAAGTCGTCGTCGGGATCGAAACCCCGGCCGTCGTATCCATCGTCCTCCACGAGGCCGAGGTAGACCGCCATCTTGCGCATCGCGCCGGCCATTGCTCTGAGTCCTCCGCTCTGTGGTGGATCGCCCTAGTCACGAATGTCGCATTGTCACCAAGTGCCCGCGATCCACTGGGTCTGCCCGCTTCTCTACGGGATGACCATATTTTGTGCTGTGGTCCGACTTCTTGGCGACGTTACCCGAGCCGGGGACGGACTCCGAGTACCGCAGTGCCGACGCGTACATGTGTCGCCCCGGCGGCCACGGCTTCTTCGAGGTCCGCGCTCATCCCCGCCGACACCATGTTCGCAGCAGGATGCCCGACGCGCAGGCCGGATGAGAATTCCAGCAGCCGCTCGAACGCCGCGCGTTGGCGGCCGGCGTACGGCCCGGCCAGTGGTGCCACGGTCATCAGACCGCCGAGCCTCAGGCCCGGCGCCGATTCGACGGCGGCGGCCAGTTGCTCGATTCCGTCGGGCGCGACCCCGCCGCGCTCCCCGCGTGCGCCGGCGTCGGCGTCGAGCGCCACCTGAATCAGACAGCCGAGTTCGCGTCCGGCGCGCACGGCCGCCGTGGAGAGCGCCGTGACAAGTCTCATGCGGTCAATCGACTGCACTACATCGGCATAACCGGCTACAGAACGAACTTTATTGGTCTGCAACTGACCGACAAAATGCCAACTCAGATCGAGATCCGCACAAGCCGCCGCTTTGGGAGCCGCGTCCTGATCCCGGTTCTCGGCGACATTCCTCACACCGAGTTCATGCAGCAGCCGGACATCCGACGCGGGATAGGTCTTGGTGACCACGATGAGGGTCACCTCGTCCCGGTCGCGCCCGGCGGCGGCACAGGCGGAGGCGATACGTTCCTCCACCGTCGCCAGATTCGCCGCGAGTTCGGCCCTGCGATCCAGGGGACCGCCGTCCGGGCCCGGGGTGTCGTGGCGGTCCGTCATGCTGCGCTCTCTTCTGCGGGGGAAGCGGCGTCCGGCTCCCCGGAGAGCGGCGCCAGCCAGACATATCCGGCGAGCCGCCCGGTGGTGCGGTCGCGGCGGTACGAGTAGTGGTCCTGCGACTCCAGTGTGCAGACCGGGGACGCCTGCCGGTCGCGCACCCCGAGCGCTTCGAGCTGGGCGTGGACTCCGGCGGTCACATCGACGGCCGGGGTGCCCCAGCTGGTCTCGGACCAGGCGGCCGGTTCGACCGAGGCCACCTCGGCCCGCATCTGCTCGGGGACTTCATAGCACCGGCCGCAGACCGCGGGCCCGGTGCGGGCGATGATCCGCTCCGGCCGGGCGCCGGCGGCCGTCATCGCCTCGACGGTGGCCGGCACGATGCCGGCGACCATTCCGGGACGGCCCGCGTGAGCGGCGGCCACCACTCCGGCGACCGGATCGGCCAGCAGGACGGGGGTGCAGTCGGCGGTCAGCACCGCGAGGGCGAGCCCCCGCCGGGTGGTGACCACCCCGTCCACACACGGCACGGAACCCTCGCCCCAGGGTCCCTCGACCCGGGCGACCTCCCGGCCGTGGACCTGGTTCATCCAGACGACCCGGTCCGGGTCCAGGCCCAGTTCCCCGGCGGCGATGGCCCGGTTGGCCCGTACGGCTGCGGGGTCGTCGCCGACCGCGCCGCCGAGGTTCAGCTCCTCGTACGGAACGGCGCTCACCCCGCCCCACCGGTCGGTGAAGGCGAAGTGCGCGCCGTTCGCGTGTATCGCGCCGTGCCGCTCGGTCACTTCAGGAAGTCCGGTACATCCAGCTCTTCGGCCGAGGTGTCCGGGTAGGGACGGGCCGGGGGGACCTGCGGAGCGGACGGACCCAGGTCGCCCGAGAGGGAGACGGGCTCGGCCGCGGGCTCCTCGCGGCGCGGCACACTGCCCAGTCCGCCGGACGGACGCGGGCTCTCGGTGCGGGCCGGCGCGGACTGCGGCTCCTCGCGCTTGGCCGACGAGCCGAGCACGGTGTCCCGACGGGCGGGCGGCTGCCCGCCGTCGAACCCGGCGGCGATGACGGTGACCCGGACCTCGTCGCCGAGGGCGTCGTCGATGACGGCGCCGAAGATGATGTTGGCCTCGGGGTGCGCGGCCTCGCTCACCAGCTGGGCCGCCTCATTGATCTCGAAGAGACCGAGGTCGGAGCCGCCGGAGATGGAGAGCAGCACCCCGCGGGCGCCGTCGATGGACGCTTCCAGGAGCGGCGAGGAGATCGCCATCTCCGCCGCGGCCACCGCGCGGTCGTCGCCGCGCGCCGAGCCGATGCCCATGAGCGCCGATCCGGCCTCGGACATCACCGACTTGACGTCGGCGAAGTCCAGGTTGATCAGACCGGGCGTGGTGATCAGGTCGGTGATGCCCTGGACGCCGGAGAGCAGCACCTGGTCCGCGGACTTGAACGCGTCAAGAACGCTCACCTGGCGGTCCGAGATGGACAGCAGCCGGTCGTTGGGAATCACGATGAGGGTGTCGACCTCTTCGCGGAGCTCGGCGATGCCGTCCTCTGCCTGGTTGGCGCGGCGGCGGCCCTCGAAGGTGAAGGGGCGGGTGACCACGCCGATCGTCAGAGCGCCCAGCGAGCGGGCGATGTTGGCCACGACGGGCGCGCCGCCGGTGCCGGTGCCGCCGCCTTCTCCGGCGGTGACGAAGACCATGTCGGCCCCCTTGAGGACCTCCTCGATCTCCTCTCGGTGGTCCTCGGCGGCCTTGCGGCCGACGGCCGGATTGGCGCCGGCCCCGAGGCCGCGGGTCAGTTCCCGGCCGACGTCGAGCTTGACGTCGGCGTCGCTCATCAACAGTGCCTGCGCGTCGGTGTTGATGGCGATGAACTCGACGCCCTTGAGACCGACCTCGATCATTCGGTTGATGGCATTGACACCACCGCCGCCGACACCGATGACCTTGATGACTGCGAGGTAGTTCTGCGGTGCTGCCACGTCGAAGGCCTCTCGCCTCGAAATACGTGTCGTCACCACGCGATTCACGCGCCGCGACGACGGATGCCGATGGGACGGTCCGAAACGCCGACCCAAACCCTAACGTTGAAGTTTAGGGTTACCAGTGTGACTGTTCGTTGGACTCTTCCGAACAGGACACTAAGTCGACAAGTGGCGCGCGTTCAACGAACACGCCGAACCTCCCGTTTTTCTTTTCACCCTATGTGATCAGGCATTGCGCTGACCAGCCAGGGGGCTGGCCAGCCCGTTTCTCCGTCAACTCATCGACGCGGCAGGGGCGGTGGGGGCGCTCACATCGAAGTGCCGGGCCTTCGGCACGCCTTTCATGAGCGCCGTGAGCGCCCGCGCCTTCGCCTCGCCGTCCTCCGGACTCCCCCAGATCACCGTGCGGTCGCCGGTCAACTCCAGAGCGATGTAGTCGTATGAACGCACTGCGACGGTACGGGTGTCGGCGGCGACCTTCGCGGGCAGCTGCCCCCTGACCCGCACCGCCTCCTCGACCAGCCGGTCGGTCGGGAATCTGCGCAGGCTCGCCGCGCCGTCCACGGTCAGTTCCAGTCGGGAAACGTCCTTGGGAGCCTCGTCGACCGTAGCGAAACGGACGCCTTCACGGTCCACTTCGACAAAACGGGACCCCTTCCGGAGAATCAGCACGGCCCGGCGTTCGGTCACCTCCAGGGTGACCCCCCGCGGCCAGGACCGGGATACCTCGACCGAGTCGATCCGGGGCAGCCGTTGACGCAGCCGTGCCTCGATCCGGTCCGTGTCGACGGAGACCACCGGAGCGCCCATCGGCACCTCGGCCGCCGCGCGCACCTGCCGTGACGTCAGCGCGTCGGCGCCGGTGACCCGCACCCGCTCCACCCGCAGCCAGTCGGACCCGTACAGCAGCCAGATCACGCCCGCGGCGAGCGCGGCGGCGGCGAGGCCGATCAGCAGGACGCGCAGGCCAGGCAGGCGCCTCGGCCGGGCTCCGGGGCCGCCGGAGGGCGGGCCGGACGCGCCCTTGGGACGGCGCGAGGGTCTGCGCGCACCGCGTTCGGCGGTGGTGGGTCCGGCCACGCTCTCCCGGTCTCCTTCCGGCTGGGCCCGGGGTCTCCCCCGGGCCGCACGGCGTCACGCCTGCCGGCGTGCCGCGATCGCCTCGTACACCATGCCGACCAGCAGATCGTCGGCGTCCCTGCGGCCGAACTCGGCCGCCGCCCGGGACATCTCGTACAGCCGGTGCGGATCGGCCAGCACCGGAAGGACATGGCCCTGGACCCACTGGGGGGTCAGCTCGGCGTCGTCGACCAGCAGCCCGCCGCCGGCCTTCACCACCGGCTGGGCGTTCAGCCGCTGTTCGCCGTTGCCGATCGGCAGCGGGACATACGCGGCGGGGAGCCCCACGGCGGAGAGTTCGGCGACGGTCATCGCGCCCGCGCGGCAGAGCATCATGTCGGCCGCGGCGTACGCGAGATCCATCCGGTCCACATACGGTACCGGGATATACGGCGGCATTCCGGGCATGTTGTCCACATGCGGCAGTTCATTCTTCGGGCCGACCGCGTGCAGGATCTGGATGCCGGAGCGCTGGAGGATCGGGGCGGCCTGCTGGACGACCTCGTTGAGGCGGCGGGCGCCCTGGGATCCGCCGGAGACCAGCAGGGTGGGCAGATGGGGGTCCAGACCGAATGCCTCGCGCGCCTCGGGGCGCACCCGTGCGCGGTCCAGGGTGGCGATGGAGTGGCGCAGCGGAATGCCGATATAGCGGGAGTTGCGCAGTTTGCTGTCGGGCGTGGCGACGGCCACCCCGGCGGCGTACCGCGATCCGATCTTGTTGGCGAGCCCGGGGCGGGCGTTGGCCTCGTGGACCACGATCGGCACTCCGCGCCGTTTGGCGGCGAGATAGCCGGGCAGGGCGACATAGCCGCCGAAGCCGACGACGCAGTCCGCCTTGGTGCGCTCCAGGATCTGCTCGGCGGCCTTGATGGTCCCGCGCAGCCGCCCCGGTACGGTGATCAGCTCCGGCGTCGGCTTGCGTGGCAGCGGAACGGCGGGGATGAGCGCCAGCTCATAGCCGCGTTCGGGGACGAGTCTGGTCTCCAGTCCGCGTTCCGTGCCGAGGGCCGTGATCCCCACGGTGGGGTCCTGCCTCCGCAGGGCGTCCGCGAGGGCGAGCGCGGGCTCGATGTGGCCGGCGGTCCCCCCACCGGCGAGTACGACATGCACCGAAATTCACCGCTCTCCGGACGGACGCTTCTTGACGCGCCGTCTCATCGTCTTCCATCTCACCCCTGGCCTCCGCATGGCCAGGGCCGCCTTCGCGGCGGGATCCTCCCGCGCGAAGGCGATCAGCAGCCCGATAGCGAACATGGACGGCAGCAGGGCCGACCCTCCGTAGGAGAACAGCGGGAGCGGCACTCCGGCGATCGGCAGCAGGCCGAGCACCGCACCGATGTTGACCGTGGCCTGGGCCATGATCCAGGTGGTCACACCTCCCGCCGCGTACCTGACGAAGGGATCCTCCGTGCGTCCGGCCACGCGGATACCCGCATAGCCTAGAGCCGCGAACAGGGCGAGTACCGACAGCGTCCCCGCCAACCCCAGTTCCTCACCGGCGATGGCGAAGATGAAATCGGTGTGCGCCTCAGGGAGTTGACCCCATTTTTCCACACTTGCCCCGAGTCCGGAACCGAACCATCCGCCGGAGGCGAGAGCGTAGATTCCATGGACCGCCTGCCAGCACTCGCCCTTGGGGCCGAGGTCGATGGCGCCGATGCACATCAGCCGGGACATCCGGTTCTCGCTCGTTCTGATGAGCATGAACCCGACCAGCGCGGCGATGGAGAGCACTCCGGCGAAGAGCCGGGTGGGCGCTCCGGCGAGCCACAGCAGCCCGAAGAGGATCGCGGTGAGGATGATCGCCGTGCCCATGTCGCCGCCGAGCATGATCAGACCCAGCAGCATGAAGGCGACCGGGACCAGCGGGACGAGCATGTGCTTCCACTGGGCGAGCAGCCGCCTGTCCTGTTTGCGGGCGAGCAGATCGGCGCCCCAGAGGACCAGTGCCAGCTTGCCGAACTCACTGGGCTGGAGCTGGAAACCGGCGCCGAGCTGAAGCCAGTTCTGGTTGCCGCCGACGGATTCCCCTATGCCCGGGATCTGCACCAGCACCATCAGGAAGACGGTCGTCAGCAGCAGTGGATAGGCCAGCGCGCGGTGCAGCCGGGAGGGGATCCGGGAGGCGAGCAGCAGCAGTCCGGTGCCGATGACGGCGGCGAGGAACTGTTTGCGGAAGAAGTACGAGCTCGGGAGGGAGAGCGACAGCGCCTTGATCATCGAGGCGGAGTAGACCATCACCAGACCGAGCACGGTGATCAGCAGAGCGCTGCCGAGGATCACATAGTAGGCGGTGAGCGGCCGGTCCCAG
>NZ_VCLA01000066.1:70673-92482 GCF_009600885.1 Streptomyces jumonjinensis | reverse complement strand
CCGAGGACGTCCTGGTCTGTCCGCGCGCCCCCACCGGCCACCCCACCGACGGCCGCCCCGACGAACGGGTGCGGCTGGCTCTCCTCCCCACGTCCGGCGGAGACCCCGCCGTCGCCGCCGCCGAGCTGGCGCGGGCCGGCGGAGCCGGCTCCCTCGCCATCGAGGAGCACCACCTCACGGTCGCCCGCCACCGTGCGATCCGCTCCGTGGCGCCCCGGCTGCGGCTGGCCGATCTGGGGCTCGCCGTCGAGCAGCAGCGCATCGTCAAGGACGAGGAGGAGATCGCCTGTCTCAGAATCGCCGCCGAGATCACCGACCAGGCCCTCGGCGAACTGCTGGAGTCGATTCTGGTGGGCCGGACCGAACGGCATCTCGCCCTGGAGCTGGAGCGGCGGCTGATCGACCACGGCGCGGACGGCGCGGCCTTCCCCACCGCCGTCGCCACCGGACCCCATTCCGGCCGCCGCGGCCACCATCCCACGGACCGCCGGGTCGAGGAGGGCGACTTCCTCTCGGTCTGCGTCGGCGCCGACTACCGCGGCTACCGCTGTGAGATCGGCCGTACTTTTGTGATCGGCACCTCTCCGGCGGACTGGCAGATCGAGCTGTACGACCTGGTCTTCACCGCCCAGCGGGCCGCCCGGGAGGCTCTGGTGCCGGGTGTCGCGTACCGTGATGTGGACCGCGCGGCCCGTCAGATCCTGGACGCGGCGGGCCATGGCGAGGGGCTCGCACCGCTCACCGGGCACGGCGTCGGTCTCGAAATCAACGAGGACCCGCAGCTGGCCCCTGCCGCCATGGGTAAACTGGACGCTTGCGTGCCGGTCACCGTCGAACCGGGGGTCCACCTTCCGGGCCGGGGCGGTGTCCGGATCGATGACACGCTCGTCGTACGCCAGGAGGCGGACGGCGGACCCGAGCTACTCACCATCACGACCAAGGAGCTGCTCGCGCTCTAGCGCGCACCGTCGTAGCCCTCGGTCGTCCACCAGCGTCAGTCCAGGAGATTCCGCAACCGTGGCTTCCACGAACGACCTCAAGAACGGCATGGTGCTCAAGCTCGACAACGACCAGCTCTGGTCTGTCGTCGAGTTCCAGCACGTCAAGCCCGGCAAGGGCCCGGCCTTTGTGCGCACCAAGCTCAAGAATGTGCTCTCCGGAAAGATCGTCGACAAGACGTTCAACGCCGGCGTGAAGGTCGAGACGGCCACCGTCGACCGCCGCGACATGCAGTTCTCGTACATGGACGGCGACTACTTCGTCTTCATGGACATGCAGACCTACGACCAGCTGCATGTCCCTCGCCCGGCCGTGGGCGAGGCCGCGAACTTCCTGATCGAGGGCTTCACCGCCACCGTCGCCACGCACGAGGGCGAGGTGCTCTACGTCGAGCTCCCCGCCGCCGTCGAGCTGGTCATCCAGGAGACCGAGCCCGGCGTCCAGGGCGACCGCTCCACCGGTGGCACCAAGCCCGCGACGCTGGAGACCGGCTTCACCGTCCAGGTTCCGCTCTTCATCACCACCGGTGAGAAGATCAAGGTCGACACGCGTTCCGGCGACTACCTCAGCCGGGTGAACAGCTAACCGTGGCCGCCCGCAACAAGGCCCGTAAAAGGGCCTGCCAGATCCTCTTCGAGGCCGACCAGCGCGGTGCGTCCGTGCAGACCGTCCTCGCGGACTGGATCCGGCATTCACGGTCCGACACCCGGCAGCCCCCGGTCACCGAGTACACGATGGAGCTGGTCGAGGGGTACGCGGAGTACGCGCCCCGGATCGACGAGCTGATCTCCACGTACGCGGAGGGCTGGGACCTGGACCGGATGCCGGTCGTGGACCGCAACATCCTGCGCCTCGGCACCTATGAGCTGGTGTGGGTCGACGGCACCCCCGACGCGGTGGTGATCGACGAGGCGGTGCAGCTCGCCAAGGAGTTCTCCACGGAGGACTCCCCCTCGTTCGTGAACGGGCTCCTCGGCCGTTTCAAGGACCTCAAGCCGAGCCTGCGCCGCGAATAGCCGAGCCTGCGCCGCGCAGAGCGGACCGCCAGGACAGCGGCCCATCAGGCCCGAAGCCTCAGGCCCGAAGCCGACGATGCGTAATCGTCTGCTTCGGGCCTGGTGCGTCTCCGTGGCCGTGCCCTAGATTTCCCGGCATGCCCGCGAAGGGGATCGGCTCGGCACTCGCAGCACCGCCCGTGCCCCTCACGGCCCGGGTCCGCATCGGTTACGGTCTGGGCGCCTTCGCCGGCGGCACGTTCGGCACGGTCCCGGGACTGCTGCTGCTCTACTACCTCACCGACGCCCTCGGGGTCGCCGCCGGGCTCGCGGGTCTGCTCGTCTTTCTGCCCAAGGCATGGGATGTGCTGGCCAGCCCGTGGATAGGGCATCTCTCCGACCACACCCGCCACCGCTGGGGACCCCGCCGCCCCTGGATGGTGCTGGGCGCGCTCACCGCGCCCGTCTGCTTCGCGGCCATGTTCGCCGCGCCCGCCGGGCTCGACGGGGGCTGGGCCGCCGTCTATGTCGCCGGGCTCTTTCTGCTGACGACCACCGGTCACTCCTGCTTCCAGGTGCCGTACGGCGCGCTGCCCGCCGAGATCACCGCCGATCCGGACGAACGCGCCCGGGTGATGTCCTGGCGGGTGGCGTTCCTCTGTGTGGCGATCCTGCTCTCCGGGGCGGTGGCCCCGCTGCTGGCGGGGGTGCGGCAGGACGAGAGCGGCACCCCTGCGGGCTATCGGACGATGGGTCTCGCCATCGGGGTGCTGATCTGCGCCGGAATGGTGGCCGCGATCGTCGCCACCGCGCGGACCGGAGCCGTGGTGGCGACGGAGCGGGAGCCGGGCCTCGCGGAGCGGCTCCGGGCGGTACGCGGCAACCGGACGTTCGCCTGGCTGCTGGCCTCCAATGTCGTCCAGGGCTCGGCGATCGGGCTGATGCTCGCGGGTGTGCAGTATTTCGCCACATACGTCCTGGAGCGGCCCACCGCCACCACGGGCCTCTTCGTCTGTCTGATCGTTCCCTCGCTGCCCGCGATGCCGCTCTGGCTGGCGATCGGACGCCGTACGGGGAAGAAGCGGGCCGCCGTCGCCGCCTCGTTCTGTCTGCTGGCGGGCGCGGCCGTCATCCCCTTCGCCCGGGAGCTGCCGCTTGCGGCGGTGTACGCGGCGGTGGGTCTCGCGGGGGTGGGTTACGCGGGCACACAGCTGCTGCCGACCGCCATGCTGGGGGATGCCACCGCCGCTGACGCCCTGGTCACCGGGCATCGCCGGGCCGGGATTCTCGCCGGGATCTGGTCGGCGGGGGAGACCCTCGGGCTCGCGATCGGACCCGGGCTCTTCGGGCTGGTGCTGGCTCTCGGCGGATTCGTCTCGTCCGACGCCGCCGAACGGGTCGATCAGCCCGGCTCCGTCGTGACGGCGATCCTCATCGGCTTCGGCGCGCTGCCCGCCCTGCTGGTGCTGCTCAGCATTCCGCTGCTGACCCGGTACGACCTCACCGAGGAGCGGCTGGCGCGGCTGCGCGAGCGGGCGGGGGCCCCTGGGCCCGGCGGGCCCCGATGAGCCGCAGGAAGCGGATCTGAGCCTTCCGTAAGGCTCCCGGCGCCGGACCTCCGTAAGGCTCCTGGCGCCGGACCTCCGTAAGGCCCCCGGCACCCGGACCCCCGCGGAGCCCCCGGCGCCGGGACCCGGACCCCGCGGCGCTCGAACAGCCCCCGCTCCGGCGCGCAGAAGGGCGAACCCGCAATCGGCGGGCTCGCCCTCCCGGTGTGACGTTTCTCCGCGACCCTGGCGGAGAGTGCATCGGCTCGCTGAGCGGACTCAGCTCTCCTCGTGGGTGACCGCGCGGCGCGCGTCCGCGTCCAGCACGCCCCAGCTGATGAGCTGCTCGGTCAGCACCGAGGGCGACTGGTCGTAGATGACGGCCAGTGTGCGCAGATCGTCCTGACGGATCGAGAGCACCTTGCCGTTGTAGTCACCGCGCTGGGACTGGATCGTGGCGGCATAGCGCTGGAGCGGGCCCGCCTTCTCGGCCGGCACATGGGCCAGTCGCTCCAGATCCAGGACGAGCTTCGGCGGCGGCTCGGCGGCCCCGCCCGGCGTGGTGCCGGGAAGCAGTTCCTGCACCGGAACGCCGTAGAAATCCGCCAGCTCGGCCAGGCGCTGCACGGTCACGGCGCGGTCGCCGCGCTCGTAGGACCCGACCACCACGGCCTTCCAGCGGCCCTGGGACTTCTCTTCCACGCCGTGGAGGGACAGCCCCTGCTGGGTGCGGATCGCGCGGAGCTTGGCCCCGAGCTGTTTTGCGTATTCGCTGGACATATAGCTCCCCGGACGGTGTCTGGTAACTCACTGTGAGGTTACGCAGCGTTACTTGGATGCGTCAAGCCGAATGGTCCGGACCGGTTGGTTGTCATGATCCGGACCGGTGACGGGAGGTCCCGGTGCTGGGATTCTGTCAGGGCCGCCTCCAGCCGGCCCGTCGGGGCCCTGGTACGGTGGTGACGCAAATCCGACGTCCTTTAAGATCCGTCCCGTGAGGCGGAGAAGGGGGTCCGTTCCGTATGGACACGAACAGCTCCGACGCACGACCCGTGCTGGAAGCGCCCGACATCGCTCGGATGCTGACCCGCATAGCCCATGAGATCGTCGAACGCGCCAAGGGCGCCGACGACGTGGTGCTCCTCGGCATCCCCACCCGCGGTGTCTTCCTCGCCCGCAGGCTCGCCGACAAGCTGGAGCAGATCACCGGCCGCCCGATGCCGGTCGGCTCCCTCGACATCACCATGTACCGCGACGACCTGCGCCTGCGGCCCGCCCGCGCGCTGGCCCGCACCCATATCCCCGGCGAGGGCATCGACGGACGGCTGGTCGTCCTGGTCGACGACGTCCTCTTCTCCGGCCGCACCATCCGCGCCGCCCTCGACGCCCTCGGCGACATCGGCCGCCCGCGCGCCGTCCAGCTCGCCGTCCTGGTCGACCGGGGCCACCGCGAGCTGCCCATCCGCGCCGACTACGTGGGCAAAAATCTGCCGACCTCGCTCCGCGAGACCGTCAGGGTCCAGCTCGCCGAGGAGGACGGCCGCGACACCGTGCTCCTCGGGGTGCGCGAGCCCGCCCCGGCCACCGAGCGGTAGCACCCTCACCCGTCCGGCCCCGCCGCACGGCGGGACCCGTGCGCCCGCACGCCCACCGCCATGCCTCCCCGCCGCCACGCCTCCGCGCCCCCGCACGTCACCGGCCGCCCCGCGAGCCCTCCCTCCCGACACCATCGGAGCCCCTCGATGAAGCATCACCTCATCTCGGCCGCCGACCTCACCCGTGATGACGCCGTCCTCATCCTCGACACCGCCGAGGAGATGGCCCGCGTCGCCGACCGGCCGATCAAGAAGCTGCCCACCCTCCGCGGCCGTACCGTCGTCAACCTCTTCTTCGAGGACTCGACCCGGACCCGGATCTCGTTCGAGGCCGCCGCCAAGCGGCTCTCCGCCGATGTCATCAACTTCTCCGCGAAGGGCTCCTCGGTCTCCAAGGGCGAGTCCCTGAAGGACACCGCGCTCACCCTGGAGGCGATGGGCGCCGACGCCGTCGTCATCCGCCACCACGCCTCCGGCGCGCCCTACCGGCTGGCCAACTCCGGCTGGATCGACGGCGCGGTGGTCAACGCGGGCGACGGCACCCACGAGCACCCCACCCAGGCCCTGCTCGACGCCTTCACCATGCGCCGCCGGCTCGTCGGCCGTGACCGCGGAATCGGCCGCGACCTGGCCGGCCGCCGGATCACCATCGTCGGCGACGTGCTGCACAGCCGGGTCGCCCGGTCCAATGTGCTGCTGCTGAACACCCTCGGTGCCGAGGTCACCCTCGTCGCCCCGCCCACCCTGGTGCCCATCGGCGTCGAGAGCTGGCCCTGCGAGGTCTCGTACGACCTGGACTCGGTGCTGCCCAAGTCCGACGCCGTGATGATGCTGCGGGTCCAGCGCGAGCGGATGAACGCCGCCTTCTTCCCCACCGAGCGCGAGTACTCGCGCCGCTACGGGCTGGACGGCGACCGGATGGCGCGGATGCCGGAGGACTCCATCGTCATGCACCCCGGACCGATGAACCGGGGTATGGAGATCACCGCCGAGGTCGCCGACTCCGACCGCTGCACGGCCGTCGAGCAGGTCGCCAACGGCGTCTCGACCCGGATGGCCGTCCTGTATCTGCTGCTCGGCGGCGCAGAGCCCGCCGCCCCCGCCCCGCACGCCCGTACCGAGGAGACCAAGTAACCATGAGCAAGATCCTTATCCGTGGCGCGCAGGTGCTCGGCGGCGCGGCGCAGGACGTCCTGATCGACGGCGAGACCATCGCCGAGGTCGGCCCGGACATCGCCGCGGGGGACGCGACGGTCATCGAGGCCGGTGGCCGCGTCCTGCTCCCGGGTCTCGTCGACCTCCACACCCATCTGCGCGAGCCCGGCCGTGAGGACTCCGAGACCGTCCTCACCGGCACCAAGGCCGCCGCCGTCGGCGGATTCACCGCCGTCCACGCCATGGCCAACACCTTCCCCGTCGCCGACACCGCCGGCGTGGTCGAGCAGGTCTACCGGCTCGGCAAGGAGTCCGGCTACTGCGACGTCCAGCCGGTCGGCGCGGTCACCGTGGGCCTGGAGGGCAAGCAGCTCGCCGAGCTCGGCGCGATGCACGACTCCGCCGCCGGGGTGAAGGTCTTCTCCGACGACGGCAAGTGCGTCGACGACGCCGTGATCATGCGCCGGGCGCTGGAGTATGTGAAGGCGTTCGACGGAGTCGTCGCCCAGCACGCCCAGGAGCCCCGGCTGACCGAGGGCGCCCAGATGAACGAGGGCGTCGTCTCCGCCGAGCTCGGCCTCGGCGGCTGGCCCGCCGTCGCCGAGGAGTCGATCATCGCCCGCGATGTCCTCCTCGCCGCCCATGTCGGCTCCCGGGTGCACATCTGCCACCTCTCCACCGCGGGCTCGGTCGAGATCGTCCGCTGGGCGAAGTCCAAGGGCTGGGACGTCACCGCCGAGGTCACCCCCCACCATCTGCTGCTCACCGACGAGCTGGTGCGCACCTACGACCCCGTCTACAAGGTGAACCCGCCGCTGCGCACCGAGGCCGATGTGCTGGCCCTGCGCGAGGCGCTCGCGGACGGCACCATCGACTGTGTGGCCACCGACCACGCCCCGCACCCGCACGAGGACAAGGACTGCGAGTGGGGCGCGGCGGCCATGGGCATGGTCGGCCTGGAGACCGCGCTCTCCGTCGTCCAGGAGACGATGATCGAGACCGGTCTGCTCGACTGGGCGGGCGTCGCCGACCGGATGTCCTTCCGCCCCGCCGTGATCGGCCGGCTCGGCGGCCATGGCCGCCCCATCGCGCCGGGCGAGCCCGCCAACCTCACGCTGGTGGATCCCGCATACCGTGGAGCCGTGGACCCCGCGGGCTTCGCCTCCCGCAGCCGCAACACCCCCTACGAGGGCCGTGAGCTGCCGGGACGCGTCACCCACACCTTCCTGCGGGGCCGGGCAACGGTACTCGACGGGAAACTCGCGTGACATCACTCACCCACATCGCAGCCCAGCTCGCCGCCGAGAAGAAGTCGGCGGAGGTGACCGACTGGGCGGCCCGCATCGGCTGGGTCGTCGGGCTGCTGCTCTTCATCGCCCTCGTCTACTGGCTGATGCGCCAGGGCTGGAAGTGGCGCGGCGCCCTCCAGTCGGGGCTGCCCGCACTGCCCGCCGCGCCCGAGCGGGCCGGCGCGGCGCGGCAGGTCATGACCGGCCGCTACCACGGCTCCACCACGGCCGGGCAGTGGCTCGACCGGATCGTGGCCCACGGCCTCGGCGTCCGCAGCCGGGCCGAGCTCACCCTGACCGACGCGGGAGTCGAGGTCGTACGCCCCGGCGCGAGCGACTTCTTCATCCCGCAGGCCGCCCTGCGCGAGGCCAGGCTCGACAAGGGCATCGCCGGGAAGGTCCTCGCCGAAGGCGGGCTCCTGATCGTCACCTGGGAACACGGCGGCACGCTCATCGACTCCGGTTTCCGCTCCGACGCGGCGGCCGAGCACGGCGAGTGGGTCACCGCACTGAACCACCTGATCAACACAACGGAAGGCGCACGATGACGACCTCCACCAGGGGAGCCGACCAGACTCCCGCCGTTCTCGTCCTGGAGGACGGCCGCACCTTCCGCGGCCGTGCCTACGGGGCCGTGGGGGAGACCTTCGGCGAAGCGGTGTTCAACACCGGTATGACCGGTTACCAGGAAACGCTCACCGATCCCTCGTACCACCGCCAGGTCGTCGTGATGACCGCCCCCCACGTCGGCAACACCGGGGTCAACGACGAGGACGACGAGTCCCGGCGGATCTGGGTCGCCGGATACGTCGTACGCGACCCCGCACGCGTCAGCTCCAACTGGCGCTCCCGGCGCACCCTCGACGACGAGCTGACCGCCCAGGGCGTCGTCGGCATCAGCGGCATCGACACCCGCGCGCTCACCCGCCACCTCCGTGAGCGCGGCGCGATGCGCGTCGGGATCTTCTCGGGAGACGCCCTCGCCGACGAGGCGGCCCTGCTGGCCCGCGTCCTCGAGTCTCCGCAGATGACCGGCGCCGATCTCTCCGCGCAGGTCGCCACCGCCGAGAGCTATGTCGTCCCGGCGATCGGGACCAAGCGGTTCACCGTCGCCGCCATCGACCTCGGCATCAAGGGCATGACCCCGCGGCTGATGGCCGAGCGCGGCATCGAGGTGCATGTGCTGCCCGCGACCGCGACCGTCGACGAGGTGTACGCGGTCCAGCCGGACGGCGTCTTCCTCTCCAACGGCCCCGGCGACCCCGCCACCGCCGATCTCACGGTGATCAAGGCCGTGCTCGAACGGAAGACCCCGCTCTTCGGCATCTGCTTCGGCAACCAGCTCCTCGGCCGCGCCCTCGGCTTCGGCACCTACAAGCTGAAGTACGGCCACCGCGGCATCAACCAGCCCGTACAGGACCGCTCCACGGGCAAGGTCGAGGTCACCGCCCACAACCACGGATTCGCCGTCGACGCACCGCTCGACCGGGTCTCCGACACCCCCTACGGCCGCGCCGAGGTCTCCCACGTCTGCCTCAACGACGATGTGGTGGAGGGCCTGCACCTCCTTGACCAGCCGGCTTTCAGCGTTCAATATCACCCCGAAGCCGCGGCGGGCCCCCACGATGCCGCATACCTGTTCGACCGCTTCACCACCCTGATGGAGGGCCAGCGTGCCTAAGCGCTCCGATATCCAGTCCGTCCTGGTCATCGGCTCCGGTCCGATCGTCATCGGACAGGCCGCCGAGTTCGACTACTCAGGCACCCAGGCCTGCCGCGTCCTCAAGTCCGAGGGCCTGCGGGTCATCCTGGTCAACTCCAACCCCGCCACGATCATGACGGACCCGGAGATCGCCGACGCCACCTACGTCGAGCCGATCACCCCCGAGTTCGTCGAGAAGATCATCGCCAAGGAGCGCCCCGACGCGCTGCTGCCCACCCTCGGCGGCCAGACCGCGCTGAACACCGCCATCTCCATGCACGAGCAGGGCGTACTGGAGAAGTACGGCGTCGAACTGATCGGCGCCAACGTCGAGGCCATCAACAAGGGCGAGGACCGCGAGCTCTTCAAGGAGGTCGTGGAGGCCGTCCGCGAGAAGACCGGCCACGGCGAGTCCGCCCGCTCGGTCATCTGCCACTCCATGGACGACGTCCTCCAGGGCGTCGAGACCCTCGGCGGCTACCCCGTCGTCGTCCGGCCCTCCTTCACCATGGGCGGCGCGGGCTCCGGCTTCGCCCACGACGAGGAAGAGCTGCGCCGCATCGCAGGCCAGGGACTCACCCTCTCCCCGACCACCGAGGTCCTCCTGGAGGAGTCCATCCTCGGCTGGAAGGAGTACGAGCTGGAGCTGATGCGCGACAAGCACGACAACGTCGTGGTCGTCTGCTCCATCGAGAACTTCGACCCCATGGGCGTCCACACCGGCGACTCCATCACCGTCGCCCCGGCGATGACCCTCACCGACCGCGAGTACCAGCGGCTGCGGGACATCGGCATCGCGATCATCCGCGAGGTCGGCGTCGACACCGGCGGCTGCAACATCCAGTTCGCCGTCGACCCCGACGACGGCCGGATCATCGTCATCGAGATGAACCCCCGGGTCTCCCGGTCCTCCGCCCTCGCCTCCAAGGCCACCGGCTTCCCCATCGCCAAGATCGCCGCGAAGCTCGCCGTCGGCTACACCCTCGACGAGATCCCCAACGACATCACCGAGAAGACCCCGGCGTCCTTCGAGCCCACGCTCGACTACGTCGTGGTCAAGGCCCCGCGCTTCGCCTTCGAGAAGTTCCCCTCCGCCGACGCCACCCTCACCACCACCATGAAGTCGGTCGGCGAGGCCATGGCGATCGGCCGCAACTTCACCGAGGCCCTCCAGAAAGCCCTCCGCTCCCTGGAGAAGAAGGGCAGCCAGTTCGACTTCACCGCCCCCCTCGGCGACAAGGACGAACTGCTGCGCGAGGCCGTCCGGCCCACCGACGGCCGCATCAACACCGTCATGGCCGCCATCCGCGCCGGAGCCACCCCCGAAGAGGTCTTCGACGCCACCCGGATCGACCCCTGGTTCGTCGACCAGCTGTTCCTGATCAAGGAGTACGCCGACGAGCTCGCCGCCGCCGAGCGGCTCTCCCCCGGGCTGCTCGCCGAGGTCAAGCGGCACGGCTTCTCCGACGCCCAGATCGCCGGAATCCGCGATCTGCGCGAGGACGTCGTCCGCGAGGTACGGCACACGCTCGGCATCCGCCCGGTCTACAAGACCGTCGACACCTGCGCCGCCGAGTTCGCCGCCCGCACCCCGTACTTCTACTCCTCCTACGACGAGGAGAGCGAGGTCGCCCCCCGCGAGAAGCCCGCGGTGATCATCCTCGGCTCCGGACCGAACCGGATCGGCCAGGGCATCGAGTTCGACTACTCCTGCGTCCACGCCTCCTTCGCGCTCAGCGACGCCGGGTACGAGACCGTCATGGTCAACTGCAACCCCGAGACCGTCTCCACCGACTACGACACCTCCGACCGGCTCTACTTCGAGCCGCTCACCCTGGAGGACGTACTGGAGATCGTGCACGCCGAGTCCCTCGCCGGACCCGTCGCGGGCGTCATCGTCCAGCTCGGCGGCCAGACCCCCCTCGGTCTCGCCCAGGCGCTCAAGGACAACGGCGTACCGGTCGTCGGCACCCCGCCCGAGGCCATCCACGCCGCCGAGGACCGCGGCGCCTTCGGCCGGGTGCTCCAGGAGGCCGGACTGCCCGCCCCCAAGCACGGCACCGCCACCACCTTCGCCGAGGCCAAGGCCATCGCCGACGAGATCGGCTACCCCGTCCTCGTACGCCCCTCCTATGTGCTGGGCGGACGCGGCATGGAGATCGTGTACGAGGAGGCCCGCCTCCAGTCGTACATCGCCGAGTCCACCGAGATCAGCCCCACCCGGCCGGTCCTGGTCGACCGCTTCCTCGACGACGCCATCGAGATCGACGTCGACGCCCTCTACGACGGCGAGGAGCTCTACCTCGGCGGCGTCATGGAGCACATCGAGGAAGCCGGCATCCACTCCGGCGACTCCGCCTGCGCCCTGCCCCCCATCACCCTCGGCGGCTTCGACATCAAGCGGCTGCGCGCCTCCACCGCAGCCATCGCGCGCGGCGTCGGCGTCCGCGGACTGATCAACATCCAGTTCGCCCTCGCCGGGGACATCCTCTACGTCCTGGAGGCCAACCCCCGCGCGTCCCGGACCGTCCCCTTCACCTCCAAGGCGACCGCCGTGCCGCTGGCCAAGGCCGCCGCCCGGATCTCGCTGGGCGCCACCATCGCCGAACTGCGCGCCGAGGGCCTGCTGCCCAAGGAGGGCGACGGCGGCACCCTGCCGATGGACGCGCCGATCTCCGTCAAGGAGGCCGTGATGCCGTGGTCGCGCTTCCGCGACATCCACGGCCGCGGCGTCGACACCGTCCTCGGCCCGGAGATGCGCTCCACCGGCGAGGTCATGGGCATCGACACCGTCTTCGGCACCGCCTACGCCAAGTCGCAGGCGGGCGCGTACGGCCCGCTGCCCACCAAGGGCCGCGCGTTCATCTCCGTCGCCAACCGCGACAAGCGCTCGATGATCTTCCCGGCCCGCGAGCTGGTCGCCCACGGCTTCGAGCTCCTCGCCACCTCCGGCACCGCCGAGGTCCTCAAGCGCAACGGCATCAGCGCCACCGTCGTCCGCAAGCACGGCGAGGGCATGGGCCCGAACGGCGAGAAGACCATCGTCCAGCTGATCCACGACGGCGAGGTCGACCTCATCGTCAACACGCCGTACGGCACCGGCGGCCGTCTCGACGGCTATGACATCCGCACCGCCGCCGTGGCGCGCTCCGTGCCCTGCCTCACCACGGTCCAGGCGCTCGCCGCCGCCGTACAGGGCATCGAAGCGCTCACCCGTGGCGATGTGGGCGTCCGCTCCCTCCAGGAACACGCCGAGCGTCTGACCGCGGCCCGCGACTAGCAGCGAGGGGGACACCGGAAACGGTGTCCCCCTCCTCATGAGGACACCCACCATGTACCAGACCTTCTTCAAGCTCGCCTTCACCCGGATGGACCCCGAGCGCGCCCACCATCTGGCCTTCCGCTGGATCCGGCTCGCCGCCGCCGTCCCCGTACTGCGCACCTTCATCGCCGCCGCTCTCGCCCCCCGCCACCGGGAACTGCGCACCGAGGCCCTCGGACTGCGGATGCACGGCCCCTTCGGGCTCGCCGCCGGCTTCGACAAGAACGCCGTCGCGATCGACGGACTGACCATGCTCGGCTTCGATCACATCGAGATCGGCACGGTCACCGCGCTCGCCCAGCCCGGCAACCCCAAGAAGCGCCTCTTCCGGCTGCTCCCCGACCGGGCGCTCATCAACCGCATGGGCTTCAACAACGAGGGCTCGGCGGCCGTCGCCCAGCGGCTCGCCGAGCGCCGCCCGGCGTTCCGGAGCGTCGTCGGCGTCAACATCGGCAAGACCAAGATCGTCCCCGAGGCGGAGGCGACCGCGGACTACGTCACCTCCACCGAGCGACTGGCCCGCCACGCCGACTACCTCGTGGTGAACGTCTCATCCCCGAACACCCCCGGACTCCGCAACCTCCAGGCCACCGAGTCGCTGCGCCCGCTGCTCACCGCCGTACGCGAGGCCGCCGACCGCACGGTCACCGACCGGCGCGTCCCGCTGCTGGTCAAGATCGCGCCGGATCTCGCGGACGACGACATCGACGCGGTCGCCGATCTCGCCGTGGAACTGGGCCTGGACGGCATCATCGCCACCAACACCACCATCTCCCGAGAGGGGCTCGTTTCCGATCCCTCGCTCACCGCCGAGACCGGCGGGCTCTCCGGAGCGCCGCTCAAGGAGCGCTCCCTCGCCGTCCTGCGGCGGCTGTACGCCCGTGTCGGCGACCGGATCACCCTGGTCGGCGTCGGGGGCATCGAGGACGCCGAGGACGCCTGGCAGCGCATTCTCGCCGGCGCGACCCTGATCCAGGGCTACAGCGCCTTCATCTATCAGGGGCCGTTCTGGAGCCGCGCCGTCCACAAGGGGCTGGCCGCCCGCCTGGCCGCCAGCCCGTACGCCACCCTCGCCGAGGCAGTCGGAGCCGGGGCGCGCGACGCCTCCGCCCGGAAGGAGTCCGCCGCGTGATCCCCTTCGGCACCCGGCTGCGCCGGGCGATGGACACCCGCGGGCCGCTCTGCGTCGGCATCGACCCGCATGCCTCACTGCTCCGTGACTGGGGCCTGAACGACGATGTCGCGGGCCTGGAGCGGTTCACCCGTACGACCGTGGACGCGCTGGCCGACCGGGTCGCCGTGCTCAAGCCGCAGTCCGCGTTCTTCGAGCGCTTCGGCTCCCGTGGCATCGCCGTGCTGGAGAAGGCGGTCGCCGACGCCCGCTCGGCGGGCGCGCTGGTGCTGATGGACGCCAAGCGCGGCGACATCGGCTCCACGATGGCCGCCTACGCCTCGGCGTTCCTGGACGAGGGCTCCCCGCTGTTCTCGGACGCGGTGACGCTCTCGCCGTATCTCGGCTTCGGCTCGCTCCGTCCGGCGCTGGACGCCGCCGCCGCGTCCGGGGCCGGCGTCTTCGTGCTGGCGCTCACCTCCAACCCGGAGGGCGCGGAGGTCCAGCGCGCGACGGCCGCGGACGGGCGCTCGCTGGCCCAGCTGATGCTCGACCGGATGGCCGCCGAGAACGAAGGCGCCCGGCCGCTCGGCTCGGTGGGCGCGGTCGTCGGGGCCACCCTGGGCGACACCGGGGCCGATCTGGCCATCAACGGTCCGCTGCTCGCCCCCGGCATCGGCGCGCAGGGCGCGACCCCGGCGGATCTGCCGAAGGTCTTCGGGTCCGTGGTGGGCAATGTGGTGCCGAGCGTGAGCCGGGGCGTCCTGCGGCACGGCCCGGACGCCGCCGCCCTGCGGGAGGCGGCCGAGCGCTTCGCCGACGAGGTGCGGGCCGCGGTCTCGGGAAGCCGGGACCGGGACGGATAAGACGATTCCGACTAGCAGCGCGGCCCGCTCCGGCGCCGTCCCCGGGACCCCGGGGGCGGCGCCGGAGCCGTCTTCGTGCCTCCGCCGACCAGGTCCGAGAACCCTTGGTGGAACCATGCATTGATCTTTGGTAAAACACGTGTGCGGCCTCGCCGAGAGAATCTTGGCCTAAATCACAGCAGATATGTCGCAAAAGTCCCGGTCGGTCGATGCTGACCAGGACTTTTCGCTTGTTCTCGCTGACTGGAGCGGTGATGGCCGCTAGTCTCCGTCGAAGAGCGAACGTGCACTGCGTTGCTCGTTGCTCCCCTGGTGTGGGGCGACTAGGTTCCTCACCGGTCCGTATCCGACAGTTCGACATCCGAGGTGACGTAGGCGTGGCTCTTCCGCCCCTTACCCCTGAACAGCGCGCAGCCGCGCTCGAAAAGGCCGCCGCGGCTCGCCGGGAGCGGGCCGAGGTCAAGAATCGACTCAAGCACTCCGGCGCCTCGCTCCACGAGGTCATCAAGCAGGGCCAGGAGAACGACGTCATCGGCAAGATGAAGGTCTCCGCCCTCCTTGAGTCCCTGCCCGGCGTGGGCAAGGTCCGCGCGAAGCAGATCATGGAAAGGCTGGGAATCTCCGAGAGCCGCCGGGTGCGCGGTCTCGGCTCGAACCAGATCGCTTCCCTGGAACGCGAGTTCGGCGGTGGCGCCGCCTGACGTTCCCGGGCACCCCCGGGAACCTGGATAATCGCTGCATGGCAGTAGAAGTACGTCCGCGGCTGACCGTGCTCTCCGGCCCCTCTGGGGTCGGCAAGAGCACGGTCGTCGCGCATATGCGCAAGGTCCACCCAGAGGTCTGGCTCTCGGTGTCGGCCACCACCAGAAAACCGCGTCCCGGCGAGCGTCACGGCGTGCAGTATTTCTTCGTCGGCGACGATGAATTCGACAAGCTGATCGCCAATGGCGAGCTGCTGGAGTGGGCCGAGTTCGCGGGCAACCGGTACGGCACCCCCCGGCAGGCCGTTCTCGAACGGCTGGAGGCGGGCGAGCCCGTGCTGCTGGAGATCGATCTCCAGGGGGCCCGGCAGGTCAAGGAGTCCATGCCGGAGTCCCGGCTGGTCTTTCTCGCCCCGCCGAGCTGGGACGAGCTGGTCTGCCGCCTCACCGGCCGGGGCACCGAGTCGGCCGAGGTGATCGAGCGCCGGCTGGCCGCCGCCAAGGTGGAGCTGGCCGCCGAATCGGAATTCGACACCACCCTCGTCAACACCTCCGTCGAGGATGTGTCGCGTGAGCTGCTAGCCTTGCTGACAGTGTCCTCCGGGGAGTGACCTTCCCGGATATCCGGGAAGAGCGTTCTGAAGCACTCCCGGATCCTCACACTGTTCGATCTTTTCCCCATCTTCGGAAGGTAGAGCGTGTCCTCTTCCATCACCGCGCCCGAGGGCATCATCAACCCGCCGATCGACGAGCTGCTTGAGGCCACGGACTCGAAGTACAGCCTGGTGATCTACGCGGCCAAGCGTGCGCGTCAGATCAACGCGTACTACTCGCAGCTCGGCGAGGGCCTGCTTGAGTACGTCGGTCCGCTCGTTGACACCCATGTCCACGAGAAGCCGCTGTCGATCGCCCTGCGCGAGATCAACGCGGGTCTGCTGACCTCCGAGGCCATCGAGGGCCCGGCTCAGTGACCCCGTAGTCACGGCTCAGTGACCACAGGCCCGGCGGCACGTCCGCCGGGCCTGTGGTGTGTCATGGGGGAAAAGCAGGGGAAAAGCAACCGGCCGAGTGCGGGGAGACGCAGTGGAGAAGCCGAAGGTCGTTCTGGGGGTCAGCGGGGGCATCGCCGCCTACAAGGCGTGTGAGCTGCTGCGGAGGCTGACGGAATCGGGTCATGACGTACGGGTCGTGCCGACCGCTTCAGCGCTCCACTTCGTCGGAGCGGCCACCTGGTCGGCGCTCTCCGGCCATCCGGTCTCCACGGAGGTCTGGTCCGACGTCCATGAGGTTCCGCATGTGCGGATCGGACAGAGCGCCGATCTCGTCGTCGTCGCCCCCGCCACCGCCGATCTGCTCGCCAAGGCCGCGCACGGCCTCGCAGACGATCTGCTGACCAATACGCTGCTCACCGCCCGCTGTCCGGTGATCTTCGCGCCCGCGATGCACACCGAGATGTGGGAGCACCCCGCCACCCAGGAGAATGTGGCCACCCTGCGCCGCCGGGGCGCGGTGGTCATCGAGCCGGCGGTCGGCCGGCTCACCGGCGTCGACACCGGCAAGGGGCGGCTGCCCGAGCCCGAGGGGATCTTCGAGGTCTGCCGCCGGGTGCTGGCGCGCGGGGCCACCGTCCCCGATCTGGCCGGACGCCGGGTCGTGGTCACCGCGGGCGGCACCCGTGAGCCGCTGGACCCGGTCCGCTATCTGGGAAACCGCTCCTCCGGGAAGCAGGGGTACGCCCTCGCCCGGACCGCCGCGGGGCGCGGGGCGCGGGTGACGCTGATCGAGGCGAACACCCAGCTGGCCGACCCCGCGGGCGTCGATGTGGTCCATATCGGTACGGCGATCCAGCTGCGGGAGGCCGTGCTCAAGGCCGCCGCGGACGCCGATGTGGTGGTGATGGCCGCGGCCGTGGCCGATTTTCGACCGTCGGAATACGCCACGGGGAAAATCAAGAAGAAGGACGGCCAGGAGCCGGCGCCCATCTCGCTGGTCCGTAATCCCGACATTCTCGCCGAGCTCTCCGCCGATCGGCCGCGGGCCGATCAGGTGGTCGTGGGCTTCGCCGCGGAGACGGACGACGTCCTCGCCAACGGCCGGGAGAAGCTCCGCCGCAAGGGCTGCGATCTTCTGGTCGTCAATGAGGTGGGGGAGCGCAGAACCTTTGGCGCGGAAGAGAACGAGGCCGTTGTGCTCGCGGCGGACGGGGGCGAGACCCCGGTGCCGTACGGCCCCAAGGAGGCGCTCGCGGACACGGTGTGGGACCTGGTGCTCCAGCGTCTCGGGTGACCTCCGGCGGGGCCGCGGAGCAAGTGTCTGAAACCACAGAAAACCGACATTACGCCACTGTGCTCCCGACCCCGGATTCCGCTCCGCGCCGCCCCGGCCGCAGGTGGGAGAGGGTATGGCCGGTTCTCGTTACAACCATCGTCCGACGGCCATTCGACTCCACGAAGCGAGACGGGTGGTTCCCAGCCGGGGGGTGGCGGATAAACTGCTCTTGGAACGTCGCGGGGCGCAGCCCCCTGCCGGTCCGCCAATGATCAGCCAGCAGCCGCTGCAACCCCAGGGAGCGATGTGTCCCGCCGTCTCTTCACTTCGGAGTCCGTGACCGAAGGTCACCCCGATAAGATCGCCGACCAGATCAGCGACACCATTCTCGACGCCCTGCTCCGGGAGGACCCCGCTTCGCGGGTCGCCGTGGAGACGTTGATCACCACGGGTCTGGTCCATGTCGCCGGAGAGGTGACGACCCAGGCGTACGCCGACATCCCCACGCTGGTCCGCAACAAGATCCTGGAGATCGGCTACGACTCGTCGAAGAAGGGCTTCGACGGCGCTTCGTGCGGTGTGTCGGTGTCGATCGGCGCGCAGTCGCCGGACATCGCGCAGGGTGTGGACACGGCGTACGAGAAGCGCGTCGAGGGCGATGAGGACGAGCTCGACAAGCAGGGCGCGGGCGACCAGGGGCTGATGTTCGGCTACGCCTGCGACGAGACGCCGGAGCTCATGCCGCTGCCGGTCCATCTCGCGCACCGGCTCTCCCGGCGGCTCTCCGAGGTCCGCAAGAACGGGACCATCCCGTATCTGCGCCCGGACGGCAAGACCCAGGTCACCATCGAGTACGACGGCGACAAGGCGGTCCGTCTGGACACGGTCGTGGTGTCCTCGCAGCATGCCTCGGACATCGATCTGGACTCGCTGCTGGCTCCCGACATCCGCGAGTTCGTGGTGGAGCATGTGCTGGGCGAGCTGATCGCAGACGGGATCAAGCTGGACACGGAGGGGTACCGCCTCCTGGTGAACCCGACCGGCCGGTTCGAGATCGGCGGCCCGATGGGCGACGCGGGCCTCACCGGTCGCAAGATCATCATCGACACCTACGGCGGCATGGCCCGCCACGGCGGCGGCGCGTTCTCCGGCAAGGACCCGTCGAAGGTGGACCGCTCGGCGGCGTACGCGATGCGCTGGGTGGCGAAGAACGTGGTGGCCGCCGGGCTCGCGTCCCGCTGCGAGGTGCAGGTCGCGTACGCGATCGGCAAGGCCGAGCCGGTGGGTCTCTTCGTGGAGACCTTCGGGACCGCGACGGTGGAGTCCGAGCGCATCGAGCAGGCCATCGCGGACGTGTTCGACCTCCGTCCCGCCGCGATCATCCGCGACCTGGACCTGCTCCGTCCGATCTACGCGCAGACCGCGGCGTACGGGCACTTCGGCCGCGAGCTCCCCGACTTCACGTGGGAGCGCACCGACCGGGTCGACGCCCTGCGCGCGGCGGCGGGTCTGTAACCCGTCCGCATGGACTGGCGGCGGGGTCTGTGACCTCGCCCGCTCAGACCGGTGGCGGCGGTTTGCAACCCGTTCCACGGACCGGTGGCGGCGGGTCCGCGACCGTCCGCACGGTCAGGTGGCGGCGGGTCCGTGATCGTCCGCACGGACAGGTGACGGCGGTCCAAGACCGTCCGCACCGACCGGAGAATCTCCAGCCAGGCCCCGGCCCCTCGGCCGAGGATGCTGTCGGCAGCGACAGCGTCCTCGGCGGGGCCGGGGCCTGCGCCGTTGCCCGGACCGTCGGCGGCGCGGCACGCTGTCAGTGGCGTCTGGTAGGAATTTGGCTGTGAGCAGCGACAACGAGCAGCCCGACGAGCCCGCCGCCGCCGGCGGGCCCGAGCAGCTTGCGCTCATCCGGGAGACCGTGCGCAAGGCCAGCGTGCCCAAGGCCAAGCCGCGCACCTGGCGGGGGGCGGCGCTGGCCCCCCGGCTGCCGGTGGCGCGTGTGGTGGTCAACAAGGGCGTGCTCCATCTCGATCAGTATTTCGACTACGCCGTCCCCGCGGAGCTGGACGCCGAGGCGCAGCCCGGGGTGCGGGTCCGGGTGCGCTTCGGGGCCGGGGCCCACCGGGTGCGGGAAGGACGCCGGGAGGGCGGCGGGCTGATCGACGGGTTCCTCGTCGAGCGGCGTGCCGATTCGGACTACGGGGGGGCGCTCGCCGCCCTCGCCTCCGTCGTCTCGCCCGAGCCGGTCCTCAGCCCGGGGATGCTGGCGCTCGCGCGCGCGGTCGCCGACCGGTACGCGGGGTCGCTCGCCGATGTGCTCCAGCTCGCCGTCCCGCCGCGGAACGGACGGGCCGAGTCCAAGCCGTCGCCCGAGCCGCTGCCGCCGCCCCCCGCGCCCGAGCCCGGCACCTGGGGGCGGTACGGCAGGGGGCCCGCGTTTCTCCAGGCGCTCGCGGCCGGGGGAGCGCCGAGGGCCGTCTGGACCGCGCTGCCCGGCCCGCACTGGCCGGAGGAGCTGGCCCGCGCCGTCGCCGCCGCTCTCGCCTCCGGGCGGGGCGCTCTGGTCGTGGTGCCGGACGGGCGGCGGGCCGCCAGGGTCGACGCCGCTCTCACCGCGCTGCTGGGCGAGGGCCGCCATGCTCTGCTGACCGCCGAGTCCGGGCCCGAGAAGCGCTACCGGCAGTGGCTCGCCGTACGCCGTGGCTCGGTGCGGGCCGTCGTCGGCACCCGCTCCGCGATGTTCGCCCCCGTGCGCGATCTGGGACTGGTCGCCGTCTGGGACGACGGCGACGCCAGCCACAGCGATGAGAACGCCCCCTTCCCGCATGTCCGGGAGGTGCTCGAACTGCGCGCGGGGCACGAGCGCTGCGCCTTTCTGCTCGGCGGTCTGAGCTGCACGGTGGAGGCGGCCCAGCTGGTCGAGAGCGGCTGGGCGCGGCCTCTGACCGCCGACCGGGAGCAGGTGCGCCAGGCGGCTCCCCTGGTGCGTACCGTCGGCGATCAGGATCTCGCCCGGGACGAGGCCGCCCGCGCGGCCCGGCTGCCCAGCATCGCCTGGCAGGCGGTCCGGGACGGGCTGAAGAGCGGGCCCGTGCTGGTGCAGGTGCCCCGGCGCGGCTATGTGCCCCGGCTCGCGTGCGAGCGCTGCCGGGCCCCGGCGCGCTGCCGGCACTGCGCCGGTCCGCTGGAGGCGCCCGACGAGCGCGATCTGAGCTGCCGCTGGTGCGGTCGCGGTGCGGTGGACTGGCACTGCGCCGAATGCGGGGGCACCCGGCTGAGGGCCCGGATCGTGGGCGCCCGGCGCACCGCCGAGGAGCTGGGCCGGGCCTTTCCGGCCGTCCCGGTGCGCACATCCGGGCGTGATCATGTGCTGGACGCGGTTCCGGGGCGGCCCGCGCTGGTGGTGAGCACCCCGGGGGCGGAGCCGGTCGCCGACGGCGGCTATGCGGCGGCGCTGCTGCTGGACGGCTGGGCGATGCTGACCCGGCCCGATCTGCGGGCGGGCGAGGACGCGCTCCGCCGCTGGATCGACGCGGCGGCGCTGGTGCGGGGGCAGGGCGACGGGGGCACGGTGGTGGTCGTCGCCGAGCCGACCCTGCGGCCGGTCCAGGCACTGGTCCGCTGGGACCCGGCCGGGCACGCCCTGCGTGAGCTGGCGGACCGGGCCGAGCTGGGGTTTCCTCCGGTGTCGCGGATGGCGTCGGTCATCGGCCGCGCGGACGCGGTGCGCGCTTTCGTGGAGACGGCGGAGCTGCCGGGCGACAGGGAGGTCCTGGGCCCGGTTCCGCTGCCGGCGCCGCCGCCCGGACGGCCCCGCAGACCGGGGGAGCCGCCGGTGGGCGAGAGCTGGGTGCGGGCGCTGCTGAGGGTCCCGCCGGGCAGCGGCGCGGCCCTCGCGGCGGCGCTGAAGTCGGCCCAAGCGGCCCGGCTGGCCCGGGGCGGCCCGGACCAGGTCCGGATCAGAGTGGATCCCCTCGACATCGGCTGACATCGGCTGAGCGCGGGGCCCGCCGTCCGGGGACGGCTCCGATGCCGTGGGGGTGGCCGTGGCCGCTGTCCCCGTGGGCGGGGCGGGCTGGATGCGGTGCAGAGGGCTCGGGTCGTGGTCGTCCCCGGGTTTGCGACGGGTGTCGCCTGGCCGTCGGGGTCGGGGGTCGGCGGGAGGCTCTCCCCGCGCGGGGACGCGGCGGACGTCGGGGACGGTCCCGGGCACTCGGCTGGGGCGTCTCCGAAGCCGGAGGCCGTGGGGCTGCTCC
>NZ_VCLA01000066.1:16005-70663 GCF_009600885.1 Streptomyces jumonjinensis | reverse complement strand
AGGGCACCCGCCCTGGGGCGGGTGCCCGCCACAGCCCCGATGCCCCGGCCCCGGGGTGCGGCGGTGGGGTGCCCGGACTCCGCCGGGTCACCGACCTCGGTGACCGGCAGAAGCCCGGGAGACCCCGCGCATGCCCGCAGAGCCGCCGGGGAGAAGCGCCTGGGCAGGCGGGACTCCGCCGAGGGCCCTGCCCAGGTCCTCCGGGGAGATCGGCGGCCGGGCCTCGCCAGGGGTGCCCCCGGCTCGCGGGCTCACGGGCTCGCGGGCTGGGGGAGAGGCACCGGGCGGACGGCGCGGCCGGGGAAACGGCCGAGGACGGTCAGCCGTTGCGCGGGCCGGGGAAGGCGCCCGGGCGGGCCTCCTCGCGCAGGGGGCCCGCGGTGACCGGGGGCTGAGGCGGCATCGCCCGCGCCGCCGGGACCGCCGCCGGAAGGCCGGGCCCCGGCAGGGTGCGGGTCGCCCCCTGCTCGACGACGCGGTCATCGCCGGCCACCGCCGGCTGGGCCGCTCTGCGGGCGCCGTACCGGCGGTGCACCGCCTGCTTGGTCACCCCGAGCGCCGAGCCCACCGCGTCCCACGAGAAGCCCAGCGAGCGGTCGAAGTCCACCGCCGCCGTCACCAGCGTCTCGACGCTGTCCCGCAGCTCCTGTGCGAGTCGGACCGTCGGGGCAGGGGCCCTGCCGTAGACGACGAAGCCCGTGGAGGGCCCGGAACGGCGCGGGCGGTAGACATTGCCCAGCTGGGCGGTGAGCGTGCGCAGTGCGTCCACCTGTCGGCGGACCCGCTCGATGTCCCGCACCAACAAGTGCAGACTCGCCCGGGCTTGGGCGTCGTGGGTTGCGTGGTCGGCCATTGGGAAGCCTCTCGAACCGGCGTTGGCAGGGGGTCGGGCCGCATGGCATCGGGTCGGCCCGCTTCGGTCAATCTCTCTTGACCAACGCGTCACCCGCCGATGTGGTCACGCTCCAGGGGCGTAAGCGCATATTCACAGGGCGCGCGGGCTTCCGTACGCCCCCTGTGGTGATCGCCCATAGACTGGGTCGCCGCCCGGCATCCGTACGCCGCCGGCCCACCCGGCGCGCGTCGCCCGCTCACCGAACCCACCCAGCCTGAGAGGCACTCAGCACCGATGAAGCTCGTCTTCGCAGGCACCCCCGAGGTCGCCGTACCCGCCCTGGACGCCCTGATCGCCTCCGGCCGGCACGAGGTCGCCGCCGTCGTCACCCGCCCCGACGCGCCCGCCGGACGCGGTCGGCGGCTGGTCGCCAGCCCCGTCGCCCAGCGCGCCGAAGAGGCCGGGATCGAGGTGCTCAAGCCCGCCAAGCCGCGCGACGAGGACTTCCTCGCCCGGCTGCGGGAGATCGCCCCGGACTGCTGCCCGGTCGTCGCGTACGGCGCGCTGCTGCCCAGGACGGCCCTCGACGTGCCCGCGCACGGCTGGGTCAATCTGCACTTCTCGCTGCTGCCCGCCTGGCGCGGGGCCGCGCCCGTGCAGCACGCCGTGCTCGCCGGGGACGAGCTGACGGGGGCCGCGACCTTCCTGATCGAGGAGGGGCTGGACTCGGGCCCGGTCTACGGCGTGATCACCGAGCGGGTCCGCCCCACCGACACCAGCGGCGACCTGCTGACCCGGCTCGCCTTCGCCGGGGCCGGACTGCTCTCCGCCACCATGGACGGCATCGAGGACGGGACCCTCAAGGCCGTTCCGCAGCCCGCCGACGGCGTATCGCTCGCGCCGAAGATCAGCGTCGAGGACGCCCGGGTCGACTGGCACGCCCCGGCCCTGCGCGTCGACCGGGTCGTCCGCGGCTGCACCCCCGCCCCCGGCGCGTGGACGGAGTTCCGCGGCGAGCGGCTGAAGCTGGTCTCCGTACGGCTGGACCCGGAGCGCGCCGGTCTCGCCCCCGGCGAGCTCGTCGTGGGCAAGAAGGACGTGTACGCGGGCACCGGATCGCACGCCGTCGAGCTGCTCTGGGTCCAGCCCCAGGGCAAGAAGCCGATGAGCGCGGCCGACTGGGCGCGCGGTGTGCGGATCGCCCCGGGCGAGCGCCTGGGCATCTCTCAGTAGCGGCCCCAGCCGGTCCCCAGCAGCGGCCCCGCGCGCGGCGGCACCCGCCCGTCAGGCCGCCCGGGCCTTCACCCGGTGATACCTCCCCGGCACGGTCCCCTGCCCCGGCCCCTCCCGGCCCCCTCCCGGGCCGCGGCACGGCACCGGGGGCGCCCGCCCGGGAGGGGGGACTACGCTGGCAGGGTTCGGACCCTTTCACAGCGGAGCACCTTTGAACGACCAGGCACGCGCCAATAGGCCCCGCCGACCCCACAAGCCCTACCGCCGCCCGCAGAAGGACCCCGTGCGGGTGCTCGCCTTCGAGGCGCTGCGAGCCGTCGACGAGCGTGACGCGTACGCGAATCTCGTCCTGCCGCCGCTGCTGAGGAAGGCGCGGGAACAGGGCGGCTTCGACGCCCGCGACGCGGCCCTCGCCACCGAGCTGGTGTACGGCACGCTCCGCCGCCAGGGCACCTATGACGCGATCGTCGCGGCCTGTATCGACCGGCCGCTGCGCGAGGTCGATCCGCCGGTGCTCGATGTGCTCTCGCTGGGCGCGCATCAGCTGCTGGGGACCCGCATCCCCACCCACGCCGCGGTCTCCGCGAGCGTGGACCTGGCCCGCGTGGTGCTCGGCGACGGGCGTGCCAAGTTCGTCAACGCCGTCCTGCGCAGAGTCGCGCAGGACGACCTCGACACCTGGGTGGCGCGGGTCGCGCCGCCGTACGAGGCGGACGCGGAGGACCATCTCGCGGTCGTGCACTCGCATCCCCGGTGGATCGTCACCGCGCTCTGGGACGCGCTGGGCGGCGGCCGGGCGGGGATCGAGGATCTGCTGGAGGCCGACAACGAGCGCCCCGAGGTCACCCTCGTCGCCCGTCCCGGCCGTTCCACCGCCGATGAGCTGCTCGACGCTCTCGGCGAGGAGTCCGCGCTGCCGGGCCGCTGGTCGCCCTATGCCGTACGTCTCACCGAGGGCGGCGAACCCGGCGCGGTGGAGGCGGTCGCGCAGGGCCGGGCCGGAGTCCAGGACGAGGGCAGCCAGCTGGTCGCCCTCGCCCTCGCCAACGCTCCGCTGGAGGGCCCAGACGCCCGCTGGCTCGACGGCTGCGCCGGCCCCGGCGGCAAGGCGGCCCTGCTGGCGGCGCTCGCGGCGCAGCGGGGCGCCTCGCTGCTCGCCTCCGAGAAGCAGCCGCACCGCGCCCGGCTGGTGGCGCGGGCGCTCACCGGGAACCCCGGGCCGTATCAGGTCATCGCCGCGGACGGCACCCGCCCGCCGTGGCTGCCGGGCGTGTTCGACCGCGTCCTGGTGGATGTGCCCTGCTCCGGGCTCGGGGCCCTGCGCCGCCGCCCGGAGGCGCGCTGGCGCCGTCGTCCGGAGGACCTGGAGGGCTTCGCGCCGCTCCAGCGCTCGCTGCTGCGCGAGGCGCTGAGCGCGGTACGGGTCGGCGGCGTGGTGGGGTACGCGACCTGCTCGCCGCATCTCGCCGAGACCCGGGTGGTCGTGGACGACGTCCTGCGCGGACGGGGCGGCCCGCCCGTCGCGGCGGAGTGGGTGGACGCCCGGCCGCTGATGCCGGGGGTGCCCGCGCTGGGAGAGGGGCCCGACGTCCAGCTCTGGCCGCATCTGCACGGGACGGACGCGATGTATCTCGCCTTGCTGAGGCGCACCGCTTGAGACGCGGCCGTACGGCCCGCTTGAGAGGCGGCCGTACAGCGCGGAACTGCTCCGCGAAGCCGCCGGGCCGGGCCGGGGAGACGCCCGCGGGGCATGTCACCAGGCCCGGCCCGACCGGCGGAGACGTGCGGCCGGGCCGGCGCCGACGGCCCCGTATCCGCTGTCTCACCTCCTCAGCAGTGGGGGAAATGCGGTATTTGCATGGACTCTGCTCCCGCGGAATCATGTTGGTCCGTACCGGATACCCCGCCTGGGCGGGGAAGCGCCCCGGAACATGGCAGGCTTGGGCCATGGCCGTACAGATCAATCCGAGCATCCTCTCCGCCGACTTCTCCCGCCTGGCGGAAGAGGCCAAGGCCGTCGAGGGCGCCGACTGGCTCCATGTCGATGTGATGGACAACCACTTCGTCCCCAATCTGACGCTGGGCGTGCCGGTCGTGGAGTCGCTCAGCCGGGCGACGGATATCCCGCTGGACTGCCATCTGATGATCGACGATCCCGATCGCTGGGCGCCGCAGTACGTCGAAGCGGGGGCCGGATCGGTCACCTTCCACGCCGAGGCCGCCGCGGCGCCCGTACGGCTGGCGCGCGAGATCCGCGCCAAGGGCGCGCGCGCCTCGATGGCGCTCAAGCCGGCCACCCCGATCGAGCCCTACGAGGATCTGCTCCCCGAGCTCGACATGCTGCTGATCATGACCGTGGAGCCCGGCTTCGGTGGTCAGGCGTTTCTCGACATCATGCTGCCGAAGATCCGCCGCACCCGGGAGCTGATCGCCAAGCACGGCCTCGAACTCTGGCTCCAGGTGGACGGCGGGGTCTCGGAAGCCACCATCGAGCGCTGCGCCGAGGCGGGCGCGGACGTGTTCGTCGCCGGCTCCGCCGTCTACAGCGCGAGCGACCCCGCACAGGCGGTCGGCTCGCTGCGCGACAAGGCCGCGCGGACCATCGCCACGGCGGGCTGGGCATGCCATCACTGAGAGAGCCGTAGGTGCGCACACTGAGCCACCGCGCACCCGGCCACTGAGCCATAAGCAACTGAACTCGGCCCATCGGGGCTGATCAACATCCAGCGGATCTGACAGGATGACGGATCCGTAGTGTGAACAGCAGTGAGGAGATCGCGGTGTCGACGGGCCGGTCAGCTGCGCGAATGGGACCCGCGGAGCTGGTGCAGGCGGCGGCCATGGCCCGCCGCTTCTATCTAGAGGGCAAGTCCAAGATCCAGATCGCGGAGGAGTTCGGCGTCAGCCGCTTCAAGGTCGCACGGGTCCTGGAGACGGCGCTGGAGCGTGATCTCGTACGCATCGAGATCCGCGTCCCCGCCGAACTGGACGCCGAGCGCTCGGACGCGCTGCGCGCGCACTTCGGGCTGCGGCACGCGGTCGTCGTCGAGTCGCCGGCGGAGGCCGAGGAGTCGCCCGACCCGGAGAACCTGGGCGAGGTGGCCGCCGATCTGCTCGGCGAGCTGGTCAACGAGGGCGATGTGCTCGGGCTGGCCTGGGGCCGGTCCACCATTCACATGGCCGCAGCCCTCGACCGGCTGCCACCGTGCACGGTGGTCCAGCTCACCGGGGTGTACGACGCCGGGACCGCCGAGCGCGGCTCGGTGGAGGCCGTCCGGCGTGCCGCCCAGGTGTCCGGCGGCGACGCGCACCCCATCTACGCGCCGATGCTGCTGCCCGACGCGGCGACCGCCGCGGCGCTGCGCAACCAGACCGGTATCGCCCGCGCCTTCGAGTACTTCGACAAGGTCACCGTCGCGGCCGTCTCCATCGGCTCCTGGGAGCCGGGCATCTCGACGGTCTACGACATGCTCAGCGAAGAGGAGCGCGCGCGGTACGCCTCGTACGGCGTCGCCGCCGAGATGTCCGCGCATCTCTTCGACCGGGACGGCCGCCGGGTCGGCCGTGATCTGGGCGAGCGGTGCATCACGGTGGAGGCCGACCGGCTGCGCCGTATCCCCGAGGTCGTCGCGATCGCGGGTGGAGCGCGCAAGGCGGAGGCGATCGGGGCCGTACTGCGGTCGGGCCTGGTCACCAGCCTGGTGACGGACACGGCGGCGGCCGACCAGCTGCTCTCGGGGCCCGCGGGCCCGCGCCCGGCGCTGGACCGGACGGACCCCGACGACTGACCCGGCGATCCACGGCCGCCGCCGGTCCCCGACAGGGCGCAGGCGGCGGCCGTGGACCGACCGGCTGCGCCGTACCCCGGTGCCGAGCCGCCCCGGAGCGTCACAGCGCCGCCGACGCCGCCGAATGAGGCGAGCGGCAGGCGGAGACGGCCCCCGGGGAGGGCAGCCAGGAAGCGAGCGGCTCATAGCCGCTCAGTACATCGGAGCACTGCCGGACGGCGACGTCGCAGAAGGCGTCGGCCGCGCCGGAACCGGCCTGGCAGTAGGGGGAGAGAAAGCTGATCTCGTAGTCCGCCGCCGCCAGCGCCAGCCGATCCGTCCCCCGGTGCGCCGCCCGGCCCAGCTGGAGCCAGACCGACCCGATGGGGAGATGGGGCAGCAGATAAGGGACGACCGCCTCGTCCAGAATGCGCGGGTCGCGGAATGCCGTGACGGTGATGTCGGTCCGCGCCAGCCGGGAGGCCCACTCGCCGCGGGCGGCGCTCACTTCGGCGCATTCCGCGGCCGCGCGGCCGTCGCATTCCCCGGGAAGAATCCAGGTCTGGGCGGGTACCCCCGCGATGAACAGCCCGTACGAGATGCGATGGGCATCGGGAGCGGAGCCGAGTACGGCTGCCCGGTGGAATAACATATCGGCGACCTCGTCGGAATACAGAGAACCATTCTTGAGCGGGTATCGCGGTGGGGCGTTTCCGAGGGCTTCGGAACACCCCGCTCGTCCGGGCGGTTTCGGGCATCCGGTGGATGCCGCACCCGCCGCACCCGCCGAACCCGTAACGAAAACCGGCTGCCGGAGAACGCGCGCACCACCTTTCGCGCCGGGCCCGGACCGATGAACGGATCCTGAAGCGCCGGTCAACAATTCTTTACCCTACGCGCTCCCGCCCGGACGGCGCAGGCGTCGCGGAAGGAATGTACGCGTCCTGGGCCGCGGCCCACAGGCACCGGCCCTCATCCGCCCCGGCGGAGCGTGCGAGGGGCCGCGCCGGAGTTCCGAACGGGCGCTTCACCACCGCGATGAGACGGCTCGTCAGCACTTCTTGACCGGCTCCGTCCGCCGCGCGGATACTTCTGCGGTCGGGTTCTCCGCGGGCGGCGGCGCGGGAATCGGCCGACCGCGTCCGCGGTCCGCACCGCTCAGTGCGCGCGGTCAGGGAGGTCCCCAGCGCATGACGGATCCGTCCGGCGCGATGGACGCGATGGAGCTGCCCCGGCGTGTGGCGGCACGGCTCAATCTGCTCTTCGAAGCGGTCCGGCCCGCGGCCCTCCAGCGGCCGTGGACCAGCGAGGAGGCCGCCGAGCGCGCCGGAGTCGACCTCGGCTATGTCGAAGCCCTGCGCGCGGGCACGCTCCCGCCCCCGGAGGTGGACCCGCCGATCGACCAGGGGCAGCGCGAGAAGCTGTTCGCCCAGCGCCTCGACTGTCTGTTCCGGACCCGGCTGTCCCCCCGGACGGGGAAACGGGTCACCCAGACCGAAGTGGCCCAGGCGCTCCAGACCAACAAACAGCATGTCGGGAATCTCCGTAACGGGAAGAACAACCCGTCGATCGTGCTCGCCCAGAAATACGCCGACTTCTTCGAGGTCGACGTCGGCTATTTCTGCGCGGACCCGCTCAGCGCGGTCGCCGCCTGCTTCGGGCACGCGAAGGAAGTCCTCGTCCTGGCGGACGACGACCCCTATGTCGTCCGGGCCACCGCCGATCTCCGGCTGCTGCGGGCCATGGCGGACCGGCGCGTCCGGAAGGTGGTCGGACGGCTCGTCGACCGTTACGAGGCGTCCGCCGGGGACCCCGCCGGGGAGCCAGGAGCCGACCCCGGCGCGGACCCGGACGCCGACCCCGCCGGGTCCGGCTCGCCGCCGCCCGGGCCCCGCGGATGAGCCGGCCGGAGGCCCGCCCGTCGCCCGTCGCCCGCCGTCCGCCGTCCATCGCCCACGCACTCGCCCGCCCGCACCGGGCGAGCGCCCGCCTTTGGAGGATCCGCTTGCCGCCCCGCCCCGGAGCTGGAGCTTTCTCCCACCGCCCGCACGGCCCGCCCCATGGGACAATGAAGTACGTGCGATTTCCCCGGCTGAGATGCCCGGGGGCCAACTCCGATCGACTGGGATGTTCAGCACGTGCGTTTCCTCAATGATCTGAAGCCGCCGTACGACCTCACGTATGACGACGTCTTCATGGTGCCGCGCCACTCGGCCGTGGGTTCCCGCCAGGGCGTCGACCTCTCGTCCCGCGATGGCTCCGGCACCACCATCCCGCTGGTCGTCGCCAATATGACCGCCATCGCGGGCCGCCGGATGGCCGAGACGCTCGCCCGCCGCGGCGGTCTGGTCGTCATCCCGCAGGACATCCCGATCGAGGTCGTGACCGACGTCGTCTCCTGGGTCAAGACCCGCCATCTGGTCCTCGACACCCCGATCGTGCTCGCCCCCCACCAGACCGTCGCCGACGCGCTGGCCCTGCTGCCCAAGCGGGCGCCTGCCGCGGGCGTCGTGGTGGACGCCGACCACCGGCCGATCGGCGTCGTCACCGACGCCGATCTGACCGGAGTGGACCGCTTCACCCAGCTGACCGAGGTCATGTCCACGGATCTGCTCCTCCTGGACGCAGACATCGACCCGCGTGACGCCTTCAACACACTCGACACCGCCAACCGGCGGTACGCCCCCGCCGTCGACGAGGACGGCCGGCTCGCCGGAATCCTCACCCGCAAGGGCGCGCTGCGCGCGACCCTCTACACCCCGGCCGTCGACGACCGGGGCAGGCTGCGGATCGCCGCCGCCGTGGGGATCAACGGCAATGTGGCGGGCAAGGCGAAGCAACTGCTCGACGCGGGCGTCGACACCCTGGTCGTGGACACCGCCCACGGCCACCAGGAGTCGATGATCTCCGCGGTCAAGGCCGTCCGGGGGCTCGACCCGGACGTCCCGATCGTGGCGGGCAACATCGTCGCCGCCGAGGGCGTACGCGATCTGATCGAGGCAGGCGCCGACATCATCAAGGTCGGCGTGGGCCCCGGCGCCATGTGCACCACCCGGATGATGACCGGAGTGGGCCGCCCCCAGTTCTCGGCGGTCCTGGAGTGCGCCGCCGAGGCGAAGAAGTACGGGAAGCACGTCTGGGCGGACGGCGGCGTACGCCACCCGCGCGATGTGGCCATGGCGCTCGCCGCCGGCGCGTCCAACGTCATGATCGGCTCATGGTTCGCCGGTACCTACGAGTCGCCGGGCGACCTTCAGCAGACCGCGGACGGACGCCTGTACAAGGAGTCCTTCGGCATGGCGTCCGCGCGTGCCGTCCGCAACCGCACCAGCGAGGAATCGGCGTACGACCGGGCCCGTAAGGCGCTCTTCGAGGAGGGCATCTCCACCTCGCGGATGTTCCTCGACCCGACCCGCCCCGGTGTGGAGGACCTGGTCGACTCCATCATCGCGGGCGTCCGCTCCTCCTGCACCTACGCGGGCGCGGGCTCCCTGGAGGAGTTCGCCGAGCGGGCGATCGTCGGCGTCCAGAGCGCCGCCGGATACGCCGAGGGCAAGCCCCTGCACGCCAGCTGGAACTGACCCGCCGTAACACTCCCACGCCGTCCGGCCCCGGAAATCCTGGGCCGGACGGCGTGTTTCTGCGCCGACTCGTCTTTTCCCCGGCATGGAAGGCATGAGCCTGGGTAGGCGCGCGCTGCACTGACCACGGAGCAGGGGAGGACTGAGTGTCCACGGCGAGCCAGGTCGCGACCGGACTCACACAGCCTGGAACACGGTGCCCGAGCACGGAGCTGAACCTTCCGGAAGTGCCTGATCCAGGAGCGGTCGCTCCCCGGGACGCCCGCGAGATCTCACGGATCTTCTTCTCCCGGCTGGCGACGCTGGAGGAGGGCACGAGCGACCACCAGTATGTGCGGAACACCCTCATCGAGCTGAATCTGGCGCTGGTGAAGTACGCGGCGGGCCGCTTCCGCAACCGGTCCGAACAGATGGAGGACATCATCCAGGTCGGCACCATCGGCCTGATCAAGGCGATCGACCGGTTCGAGCTCAGCCGCGAGGTGGAGTTCGTGACCTTCGCCGTTCCGTACATCGTCGGAGAGATCAAACGGTTCTTCCGGGACACCAGCTGGGCGGTCCATGTGCCGCGCAGGCTCCAGGAGCTGCGGATCGATCTGGCCAAGGCGACCGATGAGCTCTCCCAGCGGCTGGATCGCTCGCCGACCATGCGGGAGCTCGCCGAGCACCTCGGGATCGACGAGCAGGAGGTCATCGAGGGCGTCGTCGCCAGCAACGGCTACACCGCCGGCTCGATCGACCTGCCCATGGACGACTCCTCCGACCACAGCTCGACCCCGCTCTCCGACCGGCTGGGCGCACCGGACGCCGATCTGGAGATCGCCGAGAACGTCCAGGCGCTCAAGCCGCTCATCGAGGAGCTGGACGAACGGGACCGCAGGATTCTGCGGATGCGGTTCGGCGCGGAGCTGACCCAGTCGGAGATCGGCGCGGAGCTGGGAGTCTCCCAGATGCATGTCTCCCGGCTGCTGACCCGGATCACCACGCGGCTGCGCGAGGGTCTGCTCGCGGTCGGATGAGCCGGGGCGGACCGCCGCCGGAGCGCTCCAGCAGCGGGCTCAGGGCGCCGGTGACCGCGTCGGCCAGCAGGGCGTGACCCTCGTCGTCGGGATGGATCCCATCGGCCAGCTGCCCGGGGCCGAGCACATCGCGCCCCGGCAGCAGGGCCAGCAGGGAATCCTCCCGGGCCCGTTCGGCGACGGCCCGCTCCAGCGCGGAGCGCAGCTCGGCGAGGGTGGCCCCGAGCCGGTTGGGAGCGTGCTCGGCCGCCGGTCGCAGCACCGGGGAGACCATCAGCAGCGGGACGCCCGGATGCCCCTGCCGTACGACGGTGAGGAACGCCCGGACCGTCTCGTACAGCAGGGGCGGTGAGCACGGCACCTTGGACCAGCAGTTGGTGCCGAAGGCGAGGGTCAGCACGTCGGCGGGCAGGGCCGCGAGCTGTTCGGCGATGGCGAGCTCGCCGTGGGCGGTGCCCGCATAGCCCAGATTGACGGTGTCCAGGGCGAGGCGGCGGCCCGCCGTCGCGGGCCAGGAACGGGCCGGGCGGGTGGACCACCAGCCCTCCGTGATGGAGTCGCCGTGCACCAGCCAGCGCGGCCGGGCCGGTGCGGGGGCGACCGGGCCGCCCACGGCGCGCAGCCCCAGAACGACCGGTGCGCGGGGTTCGGGGAGATAGACGGTGAACCGTCCGCGCGCGCCGGTGGGCAGCGGGATGGTCACCGCGGCCTCCGCCGCCGGTTCGGCGAGGGTCTCCGAGAGGCAGCGGTCCGACTGCCACAGGGCGAAACAGTCCGGGAGCAGGTCGGGACCGGTCATCGCGGCGCGGTACCGGAGCCGGACCGCGCGGGCGCCCCCGGCGGTGAACTCCAGCCGTACGCCGGTCGGCAGCACCGCGCGATCCCAGGTGTCCCGGGGCAGCCGGCCCCGGTCCGCGGGGTCGGCGCGCACCGGCCGGCCTTCGTCGAGCCAGGCCACGCCGTGCAGAAACGGACGGGGATCGAGCCAGGTCACGAGCGCCTCCACAGGGGGATGGGGAGAGATCGGCGGACCGCGGCACCGTGCAGCAGAACGGATCATGTGTCAAGGGGGCCCCTTCAAGCCCTTGAGGCCGCTGAGCTGCTGAATCGCTGAGCTGCTGGGTCGCTGAACTGCTGGTCGCCGGGTCGCCGGCGAGCAGGGAAAGCATGCCGTGGGCGGGCCGGCCGCCACCGCCGGGGCCGGTGGCGTTCACCCGTACGCACCCGCTGTCGAGCGCCGGTACGAGGAGGGGCTTCGGGGCGGTCCGGACCGCCCGTGCGTTCGTGTTCTACTGCTTCTACTGCGGTGACGGCATCGCGCCGCATCCCATCCACCGGCCCCGGCAGAGAAGTGATCCACCCGCAGTGCGACTCAACGACCTCGACGAACGCATCGTCCACGCTCTCGCGGAGGACGCCCGCCGCTCCTACGCCGACATCGGCTCGCTGGTGGGTCTGTCCGCCCCCGCCGTGAAGCGGAGGGTGGACCGGCTGCGCTCCGTGGGCGCGATCACCGGTTTCACCGTACGGGTCGACCCGGCCGCGCTCGGCTGGGAGACCGAGGGGTTCATCGAGCTCTACTGCCGCAGCAACACCTCGCCGGAAGCCATCGAGCGCGGGCTCAAGCGCTATCCGGAGATCGCTTCCGCCTCCACCGTCACCGGCGAGGCGGACGCCATCCTTCAGGTCTTCGCCGCCGACATGCGCCACTTCGAGCGGGTGCTGGAGCGGATCGCGGGGGAGCCCTTCGTGGAGCGCACCAAATCGGTGCTGGTGCTCTCACCGCTGCTGAGGCGCTTCTCCTCGGGCTCACCTGCCTGAGCTACGAGCTCTGAGCCACGAGCCCTGAGCCACGAGCTCTGAGTCCCGAGCTCTGAGTCCCGAGCCACGCGCCACGCGCCCTGAGTCCCGGCTCCACGCACGGGTGAAAACGCCCGTCCCACGGTCTGAGCGGGGCTTCGCGCAATGAATCGCCATGACCGGCGAGGATCACGCAATAAATCGCTCATCAGCGCGCAACGGTCGCGCCTTGTCCGCACCTGAGCCCGGACCGTACCGTTTTGAACGTCTTCCCCGTCCCTTACGCCCCGCAATCATCCGCCGAGGTCAGCCATGCCATCGCTGCGCACCACCCTGCTCCAGAGCTCCGGCCGGCCGGGGTCGGTCGCCAGGAATCTCGCGGCGCTCGACGAGGCCGCCGCGCGGGCCGCGGCAGCCGGCGCGGGTCTGCTGGTGACCCCGGAGATGTTTCTGACCGGGTACGCGATCGGGGACCGGGTGCCCGAGCTGGCGGAGGCGGCCGATGGGCCGGCCGCCGGTGCCGTCGCCGAGATCGCCGTACGCCATGGCCTCGCCATCGTGTACGGATACCCCGAGCGGGACACGGTGGACGGCGGCGAGCGGATCTTCAACTCCGCGCAGCTGATCGGCCCCGGCGGCGACCGGCTCGCCAACTACCGCAAGACCCATCTCTTCGGCTGCTTCGAGCAGCGCTGGTTCACCCCGGGCGAGCAGCCGGTCGTCCAGGCCGAGCTGGACGGCGTCCGGATCGGGATGCTGATCTGCTACGACGTGGAGTTCCCGGAGAACGTGCGGGCGCATGCGCTGGCCGGTACGGATCTGCTGCTGGTGCCGACCGCGCAGATGCACCCCTTCCAGTTCGTCGCCGAGTCGCTGGTCCCGGTGCGGGCCTTCGAGAGCCAGATGTACATCGCCTATGTCAACCGGACCGGCCCCGAGGGGGAGTTCGAATTCATCGGGCTGAGCTGTCTCGCCGGGCCCGACGGTCTGGCGCGGGTGCGGGCGGGCCGCGGTGAGGATCTGGTCACCGGCGAGGTGGACCCGGAGTTCCTCGGCGGGTCACGGGCGGCCAATCCCTATCTGAGCGACCGCCGCCCCGGGCTGTACGCCTCGCTGACCGCCCCGCTCCCCAGGGACCGCTGAGCGCGCATCCGCCGCCGGTCCCTCTTTCTTCTCTTTTTTCTCGTGCAAGGAGTCCGCACCCCATGACGTCCACGGTGCCCACCGCCGTCCAGCACACCGACGCGCAGCCGCCGATCACCATGTTCGGCCCGGACTTCCCCTTCGCGTACGACGACTTCCTGGCCCATCCCGCGGGCCTCGGGCAGATCCCCGCGACCGAGCACGGCACCGAGGTCGCGGTCATCGGCGGCGGGCTCTCCGGTCTGGTCACCGCGTATGAGCTGATGAAGATGGGGCTCAAGCCGGTCGTCTACGAGGCGGACCGCATCGGCGGACGGCTCCGTACGGTGGGCTTCGACGGCTGCGGCGCGGCGGGCGAGGGGGGCGCGCTCACCGCCGAGATGGGCGCGATGCGCTTTCCGCCGTCCTCGACCGCGCTTCAGCACTACATCGATCTGGTGGGGCTGACCACCACGCCGTTCCCCAATCCGCTCGCCCCGGGAACCCCCTCGACCGTGGTCGACCTCAAGGGCGAGACGCACTACGCCGAGACCATCGACGACCTTCCCCAGGTCTACCGCGATGTGATGGACGCGTGGAACGCCGTTCTGGAGGAGGGCGCCGACTTCTCCGAGATGAACCGCGCCATGCGCGAGCGCGATGTGCCGCGTATCCGGGAGATCTGGGCGCGGCTGGTGGAGAAGCTGGACAACCAGACGTTCTACGGGTTCCTCTGCGACTCCGAGTCGTTCAAGTCCTTCCGGCACCGGGAGATCTTCGGTCAGGTCGGCTTCGGCACGGGCGGCTGGGACACCGACTTCCCCAACTCGATCCTGGAGATCCTGCGGGTGGTGTACTCCGAGGCGGACGATCACCACCGGGGCATCGTCGAGGGGAGCCAGCAGCTGCCGCTGCGGCTGTGGGAGCGGGAGCCCGCGAAGATCGTTCACTGGCCGCTGGGCACCTCGCTCTCCTCGCTGCACGGCGGAGCGCCGAAGCCCGCCGTGACCCGGCTCAACCGCACCGCCGGGAACCGGATCACGGTCACCGACGCCTCGGGGGACATCCGGACCTATCAGGCGGCCGTGTTCACCGCCCAGTCCTGGATGCTGCTCTCCAAGATCGCCTGCGATGACTCGCTCTTCCCGATCGACCACTGGACCGCGATCGAGCGCACCCACTACATGGAGTCGTCCAAGCTCTTCGTCCCGGTCGACCGGCCGTTCTGGCTGGACAAGGACGAGACGACCGGGCGGGACGCCATGTCGATGACGCTCACCGACCGGATGACCCGGGGCACCTATCTGCTGGACAACGGCCCCGACGCGCCGGCCGTCATCTGCCTCTCGTACACCTGGTGCGACGACAGCCTCAAATGGCTGCCGCTGTCGGCCAACGAGCGGATGGAGGTCATGCTGAACTCGCTCGGCGAGATCTATCCGAAGGTCGACATCCGCAGCCACATCATCGGCAACCCGGTCACCGTGTCCTGGGAGAACGAGCCGTACTTCATGGGCGCGTTCAAGGCGAATCTGCCCGGTCACTACCGCTATCAGCGGCGGCTGTTCACCCACTTCATGCAGGACCGGCTGCCCGCGGAGAAGCGGGGCATCTTCCTGGCGGGCGACGACATCTCCTGGACGGCGGGCTGGGCGGAGGGCGCGGTGCAGACCGCGCTGAACGCGGTGTGGGGTGTGATGAGCCAGCTCGGTGGAGCGACCGATCCGACCAACCCGGGTCCGGGCGATGTGTACGACGAGATCGCCCCGGTCGAGCTGCCGGAGGACTGAGCCACCTGGCGGCCCTCACCGGGCGGCGCGGCCCGGTGAGGGGTTCGGTCAGGGCCAGGGGGTGAGAAGGCAGCGCCCGACCAGCCCGGCGCCCGTGTCGAGCCGCTCGGCGAACTCCTCGGCCAGGGCCGGGAGCTCCCTGATCCGCCAGAGCAGCCGGGCCGCCGACCAGGCTCCCTCCCTGGCCCGGTCCAGACTCCACGCCCCCATCAGATGGGTGAGCGGATCGGCGAGCTCCAGCAGATCCGGGCCCGGCGTCAGATCGTCGCGCAGGCGCTCCTCCAGCAGGGTGAGCGTCTCGTCGACGCGGTCCACGTCGTTCTCCAGCTCCTCCGGCTCGCACTCCAGCAGCCGGCAGGCGTCCACCACGGCGAGCGCAAGATCATGTCCGACATGGGCGTTGATCCCGGCGAGCGCGAACTGGGCGGGCCGTACGCCGGGGTGGTGGCGGTACTGGAGCAGCGGCTGCCAGCAGGCGGGCGGTCGCAGCCCGAGATCCCCGGCGGAAACCGCCGTCAGATAGCGCTGGGCGAGGAGCGTGTCGAGCACGGTCGTTCCCCGGCGTTCGGGGGAGCCGTCCGCGCCGGTGCGCTGGGCGAGCTCCTCGGTCACCGTCAGATAGATCCGGTGGAAGACCGCGACGCCGTCCTTCGCGGGCAGACGGGAGTGGAGCGCCCGCATCCGCTCCACCGTGTCCGCTGCTGTGTCCGCCGTCGTGTCCGCTGCCTGGGGCGTACTGGCCGTGCCCGCCGTGAGCTGTTCCCTGGGTGCCATGGGGGCAGCGTCCCAGTCGCCGGGCGGATCCGGCGGAGTGCGGCCGGGACTTCCCCGGAACGGGGGAATCCGGCTATCGCTTCACCCGGCTACCGCTTCACCTGGGCGCCGCCGCTTCCCGCACCGCTGCCATCGGAGCCGGAGCCGGAGCCGGGCTCCGAGCCGGAGTCGGAGTCGTAGGTGGAGGTACCCGCGTCCAACAGCGGTTCCCGCTTTTTCATATGAGCCGGGGCGAAGGCCCGCAGCACGTGGTAGCCGGTGATGACCACGATCGTGCCCAGCGCGATACCGCTCAGCTCGAAGTCGTCGGTGATCTTCAGGCTGACCCCGCCGACGCCGATGATGATGCCCGCCGCGGCCGGAACCAGATTCAGCGGATTGCTCAGATCGACCTTGGCGTTGATCCAGATCTGCGCGCCCAGCAGGCCGATCATCCCGTACAGAATCACGGTGATCCCGCCGAGCACTCCGCCGGGGATCGCCGCCACGACCGCGCCGAACTTCGGGCAGAGTCCGAACAGCAGGGCGAATCCGGCGGCGGCCCAGTACGCGGCGGTCGAGTAGACGCGGGTGGCGGCCATGACGCCGATGTTCTCGGAGTAGGTGGTGTTCGGCGGGCCGCCGACGGCGGTGGAGAGCATGGAGGCCGCGCCGTCCGCCGCGATCGCGGTGCCGAGCTTGTCGTCGAGCGAGTCGCCGGTCATCTCGCCCACGGCCTTCACATGACCGGCGTTCTCCGCGATCAGCGCGATGACCACGGGCAGCGCGACCAGGATCGCCGACCACTCGAAGCTCGGCCCGTGGAACGAGGGCAGCCCGATCCAGTCCGCCTTCCCCACCCCGGAGAGATCGAGCCGCCAGTGGTCGGTCACCTTGCCCTCGGCCGTGGGGGAATTGATCATGCCGAAGACCCGGTCGAGGACCCAGGAGAGCAGATAGCCGAAGAGCAGGCCGAGGAAGATCGCGATACGGGAGAGGAAGCCCCGCAGACAGACCACGGCCAGACCGGTGAAGAGCATCACGAGCAGGGCCGTCCACTGGTCCTGCGGCCAGTACGTGCTGGCGGTGACCGGCGCGAGATTGAAGCCGATCAGCATGACCACCGCGCCGGTCACGATCGGCGGCATCGCGGCGTGGATGATCCGCGCGCCGAACCGCTGGACGGCGAGGCCCGCGAGGAAGAGGGCGGCGCCCACCACGAAGACCGCGCCCGTGACGGTCGCGCTGTCGCCGCCGCCCGCCCGGATGGCGGCGGCGACGCCGACGAACGAGAGCGAACAGCCGAGATAGCTGGGCACCCGGCCGCGGGTGGCGAGCAGGAAGATCATCGTCGCGACGCCGGACATCATGATCGCGAGATTGGGATCAAGACCCATGAGCACGGGGGCGACGAAGGAAGCGCCGAACATGGCCACGACATGCTGAGCGCCGAGCCCCGCCGTACGCGGCCAGGTGAGCCGTTCGTCGGGGCGTACGACGGCGCCCGGAGCGGGTGTCCGCCCGTCGCCGTGCAGGGTCCAGCGCACGCCGAGGTTCACGGGCCGCTCCATTTCTGTCCAGGGGGTCGTCGACGACCGGAATGCGATCGATGAACGCGATCGCGGAACGGCGCAATGGTAGTGCGACTTTCGGCCAGAGGTTCCCTCCGTGAATGGTGCGCACGGGATTGTCACCTCTGGCCCGCGGTCCTACGCTCACACGGTCCGGTCCATGAATCTGATTCATATATCTGACAGGGAGTGTGTGATGGCCGCAAATCCCGCACGGCGGTGGGGAGTCGTCCTCACCGCCGTGGCCGCCGCGCTCGCCGTGCTGGCGCCGACGGCTCCCTCCCAGGCCGCCCCGGCGGGCTCCGGCCCGCCGCCCCGGACGGTGGTGATCGACGGAGAGCGGCTCCAGCAGGCGAAGAGACGGCTCGACCGGGGCGACCCCGCGCTGCGCCGGGCGGCGGAGGAGCTCGCCGCCCGCGCGGACGGCTGGCTCGGGCAGGGGCCCTGGACCGTGGTGGACAAGCCCAGACCCGCGCCGAGCGGCGACCCCCATGACTATCTGAGCCAGGCCCCCTACTGGTGGCCGACCAAGCCGAGGACCCCGGAGAACCCCTGGGGCTGTCCGTATGTCCAGCGGGACGGCGAGCGCAATCCCGAGGTCGACACCGGCACGGACAGGCCGGAGATCGGCAAGGTCGTCAACGCGTCCACCACCCTGGCCCTGGCCTGGTACTACACGGGCCGCAAGCAGTACGCCGAGCACGCGGCGAGCATTCTGCGGAGCTGGTTCACGGACCCGGCGACCAGGATGAACCCGAACCTCGACCACGGGCAGTTCATCCCGTGCAAGTACGACGGCCGGGCGATCGGGATCATCGACTTCTCGCAGATGTATACGAGTGTGCTGGACGCCGTCGCGATCCTCGGCGCCGACGCGCCCGGCTGGGGGGCGGGCGACCGGGCCGCGATGCGGGCCTGGAACGTCGCGTTCCTGGAGTGGCTGCGTACCAGCGACTTCGGCAAGGAGGAGGCGGCGGCCGAGAACAACCACGGCACGTTCCACGACATGCAGCTCGCCGCGCTCGCCGTCGCGACCGGGGACCGGGCGCTGGCCCGGCGGATCGTCCGCGACGCCCGCGTCAAGCGGATCGACGCCCAGATCGCGGCGGACGGCCGTCAGCCGCAGGAGCTGCGCAGAACCCGCAGCTGGCACTACTCGACCTTCGGCCTGGTCGCCCACGTCCGGCTCGCCGCGATCGGCGCTCAGCTCGGAGTCGATCTCTGGGCGCACCGGGGCCCGCAGGGGCAGAGCCTGGCGAAGGCGGTGCGGTATCTGCTGCCGGCGGCGACCGGCGCGGCCCCCTGGCCCCACCCCGAACTGACGTTTCTGCGGTACGCGGCGACGGATGTGGTCCACGCGGCGGCGGACGCGGGGGACCCCGGGGCGAGAGCCGCGGTCCCGGGGCTGGAGCCGCCGCCGGGAGGTGACCTCTGGGCGCTGCGGCCCGCCGCCGAACAGCTCGACTCCATCGCGGGATGACCCAGGGCTGCCGCCGGCGGCCCGGCCGTAGGGAACCGTCGTGGCGGTGCGGGGGTGGGCCCGGAGTGCTCATGCCTGGTACGGGGCGGGCGCCCCGGAAGCCGGAACCCCCGGGCGGGTGTCCGTCCGGGGGGTCCTCCTCCTGGACAGGCCGGTCGTCTGTCGCGCGGAGGTCGGCGCGGCACTCGTGCCTTGTGCGGGGGTGCCCGGAAGCCGGACTCCCCGCACCCGGACCCTGGCGTGCCGGAGGCTCCCGGTCCCGCCCGGGGCCCCCGGCGTGAGGATCAGACCTTCGGCCCGGGGACGGCGTGTCCCTTCGGGGCCGCCGTGGCCGCATCGGGCGACACGCCCTCGGTCCGGGCCGAGCGGAGCACCCCCGCGCCCAGGATCAGGCCGAAAGCGAGCGCCGTCACCAGACCGAAGGACACCACCAGGCTCGTCGCGTCGGCCACCCCGCCGATCGCCGACGGCGCGATCAGCCCCGAGGTGTAGGTGATGGTCGCGACGCCCGCGATGGCCTGCGCCGGGCGCGGGCCGCTGCGCGCCGCCGCCGCGAAGGCGACCGGCACCACCACCGCCACCCCCAGCCCGATGAACCCGAACCCGGTCATCGCCAGCGCCGGAGTCGGCGCGATGACCACCAGCAGACCGCCCGCCGTCGCCAGCACCCCGCCGCAGCGGACCGTGCGCACCGCGCCGAAACGGTCCACGACCCGGTCGCCCACCAGCCGGGCCAGCGCCATCGTCAGCGCGAAGGCCGTGGTGGACGCCGCCGCGAGCCCCGCCGAAGTGCCCAGCTCGTCCCGGAGGTAGACCGCCGACCAGTCCAGGCTCGCGCCCTCCGCGAACACCGCGCAGAAGCCGATCGCGCCGATGATCACCGCGGCCTTGGGAGGCACCGCGAAGCGCGGCGGCGGCTCCTCGTCCGGAGTGCTGCGCAGATCCAGTACGCCCTGACAGGCGATCAGCCCCAGCACGGTGAGGGCGACGGCCGCGAGCGCGTGGTGCAGCCGGGCGTCGGTCCCCAGATGCGCGGCGAGGGTCCCGCCCGCCGAGCCGAGCAGCGCGCCCACGCTCCACATGCCGTGCAGGCTCGACATGATCGAGCGGCCGAGCCGGTTCTCCGTCTCGACCCCGAGCGCGTTCATCGCCACATCGGACATTCCCGACGCCGCCCCGTACACGAAGAGCGCGAAGCAGAGCGTCACCGGATTCGGCGCGAGCGAGGGCAGGATCAGCGACAGGGTCCAGAGCGCGAGCAGCCAGCGCAGGGCGGTGCGCGCGCCGAAGCGATGGCTGACCCGCCCGGCCAGCGGCATCGCCAGCGAAGCGCCGATCGCGGGGAAGGCGAGCGCGAGCCCGAGCTGTCCGGCGCTGACCCCCGCGTGGTCCTGGATCCAGGGGATGCGGGTGGCGAAGCTGCCGGTCACCGAGCCGTGCACCAGGAACGCCGCGGCTACGGCGAACCTGGCTCGTTTCAATCGTTGTGGGCCGAAGGCCGCGTCGTCCGCCATGGCGGTGTCCCTCCCTGTCGTCGGTGGAAGTAAACTATCAGGAACCCTGCCTGATAGTTAATGGTCATATCGGGGGGTCTCTGAAAGGATTCGGATATGCCCGCATCCCCGAGCACCGCCCGGGTCATCAACGACCGGCTCGCTCTCCGACTGCTCCAGAGCGAGGGCCCGTTGACGGCCGCGCAGCTGAAGGCCATGACCGGCCTCTCCCGGCCCACCGTCGCCGATCTGGTGGAACGGCTCCAGGAGTCGGGGCTGATCCGGATCGTCGGAGAGGCGGGCGCCCGGCGGCGCGGCCCCAATGCCCGGGTGTACGGGATCGTCGCGGACCGCGCCCATCTCGCGGCCCTCGACGTCCGCACCCAGGGCGTCTCGCTGGTCGTCGCCGATCTGCTCGGCGCCACCCTCGCCGAGGCGTCGCTGCCCATCGGCACGGACACCGGCACCGAGCCCGCCGTGGAACAGGTGGCGGCCCTGCTGGAGCAGACCGCGCGCGACGCGGGCGCGGCCAGGCTGCACAGCGTCGGCGTCGGCGTGCCGGGTCTGATCGACCCGGACAACGGCGAGCTCAGGGACTCCTCCGGGCTGCCGGCCTGGCACCGCAGACTGGTCGCCGCGCTCCAGGAGCGGCTGCCCGCGCGGGTCGTCCTGGAGAACGAGACCAATCTCGCCGCGCTCGCGGAGCAGCGGGCCGGGGCGGCGCGCGACCGGGACACCTTCGTCTTCCTCTGGCTCGGCCATGGCGTCGGCGCGGCGCTCTTCCTCGACGGCCGGCTGCGCAGAGGGGCGTCCGGCGGCGCGGGCGAGATCGGCTTTCTGCCGGTGCCGGGCACCAAGGGACTGCCGTCCGCGTCCGACTGCGGGGGCGGCTTCCACTCCCTGACCGGCTCGGCGGCCATCTGCGAACTCGCGCAGGAGCACGGGCTGAAGGCGCCCGAGTCGGCCGGGCCCGGAGCGGCGGGGCTCGTGGCGGAGGCGGTCGCCTCCGGGCAGGACGCCTTCCTCGATGTGCTGGCCCACCGCCTCTCACTGGGGGTGGCGGCGGTGGTGTCCATCCTGGACCCGGGGTGTGTGGTCCTCGGCGGGGAGGTGGGGCTGGCGGGCGGCGCGGAGCTCGCGTCCAGGGTCCAGGACCGGCTGGCCGAGCTCACCCCGCTGCCGACGCAGGTCCGGGCGGGCGAACTCGGCGGGGCGGCCGTGCTCCAGGGGGCCCTGCTGACGGTCCGCGACCGCGCTCAGGAGGACGTCTTCACCCAGGGCGCATGAGCCGGGGCCGGGGGCGGCTTCCTCCGGTGGGTCCTGTGCCCGGGGGCTGGCCGTCTGCGCTGGGTCCCGTGCCCGGGGTGACCGTCCCTGCCGGGTCCTGTGCCCGGGGGGCCTGTGCCTGGGGGTGACCGTCCCCGCCGGGTCCTGTGCCCGGGGGGGCCTGTGCCTGGGGGTGACCGTCCCCGCCGGGTCCCGTGCCCGGGGGAGCCGGAGTCCGGGGGCGACCGTCCCCGTCGGGTCCCCGGCCCCTCATCCGCCGACGGGCTCCCGCAGGAACTCCTCGAACGTCACTCTCCCCACCGCCCGGTCCGGGGCCAGATGGCCGCCCGCGCGGAAGCCGGCGTACGCCTCGCCGGGAAGCCGTACCGGGAGCACCGCGCGGCGGCGGCCCGTCGTGGTCAGCCAGTGGCGGGCGAAATACGACAGTGGCCGGATCTGCGGGCCGCCCAGGTCCGGGACCCGCCCCGCGGGCGGGCCCAGCGCCAGTTCCGCCAGCCGGTCAGCCGCCTCGGCCGCCGCGATGGGCTGGACGCTCACCCCGGACGGCACCGGCAGTACGGGGAGCCTCGCCGCGCTCGACAGCAGCCGCAGCACCAGCTCATGGAACTGCGTCGTCCGCAGCACCGTCCAGCCGATCCCGTCCCCTGTCCCTGTCCCGGCCCCTGTCCCGGCCCCAGCTCCAGTCCCGGCTCCCGTCCCCGGGCCCGCCCGCTCGATCATCCGCTCGACCTCGCGTTTCATCCGGTAATAGCCCAGCGGCACCCGGTCGACCCCGACGATCGAGATATAGACCAGATGCGACACCCCGGCCTCGCGCGCCGCCGTGAGCAGATGCCCGGCCGCCTCGACGTCGCCGCCGCGCGGAGTCGACGCGCAGTGGACGATCGTGTGCACCCCGTCGACCGCCGCGTCCAGGCCCGTGCCCTCGCGCAGATCGACGATGTAGGGGGAGGAGTGACGGCTGAGCACCCGTACCTCGTGCCCGCCTTGTCGCAGCCGCTCGCACACCAGCCGGCCCAGCGTCCCCGTACCGCCCGTCACCAGGATTGAGGTCATGGCGCCAGCGTAGGCAGAGGCCCGGGCGCCCGGCGCGTCGGATGCCCGCCCGGTCCGCGCCTCGGCGGGACCGGCGCGGGAATGCCCGGCGACGACAAGGGCCGGGACTCCGCCGCCGGGCATCCGTACCCCGCGCGCGTGCGGAGGTCCGCAGAGCGTAAAAGGACTAGACCAGAGGGGTCAATAGGTCAAAATCAAGCCAAGCTGATGATCCATTCCAGGTCAGCTGTGAGTCAGGCCACATGGAGTCACCCGTTTGGCGGACAGCTGCGCATGGCAGACTTGCCCTGTATCAGCAGCAGCGCACTCCGGGGTCGGTGAAATTCCGAACCGGCGGTTACAGTCCGCGACCCGTCCGCAGCCAGCGGCCGGTTGACCAGGTGAAATTCCTGGACCGACGGTTAAAGTCCGGATGGGAGGCAGTGCGCGGCGGGCGGCCTTTTCCGGCACGCCGGCCGTAGACCGCGGCTGATCGCCCCTCAGCGGCGGCGATCGGCGGCTCTCTCGGCCCGGCGCGGCTGTGCATCAGGCGTCCGCTTTCTCTGTCGTCATCGACAGGCCCCGGAGTCCGTGCCCTATGAGGCAGGAGGACCCGGTGGTCACCGCAGCCGACACCGCCGCCATGCGCCGAGCCATCGAGCTCGCCGCCCGCGGCCTCGGCGCCACCAGCCCCAACCCGGTCGTGGGATGCGTCATCACCGACGCCTCCGGCCGGACCGCGGGCACCGGCTATCACCAGCGTGCGGGCGGGCCCCATGCCGAGGTGCACGCCCTGCGCGCCGCGGGCGACCGCGCCCGCGGCGGCACCGCGTACGTCACCCTCGAACCCTGCGACCACACCGGCCGCACCGGCCCCTGCGCCCAGGCGCTCATCGACGCCGGGATCAGCCGCGTCGTCTACGCCGTCGGCGACCCCGACCGCCAGGCCGCCGGAGGCGCCCGCACCCTGCGCGCCGCCGGTCTCCAGGTCGAGTCCGGCCTGCTCGCCGAAGAGGCGGCGGCCGGAAACACCGCCTGGCTCACCGCCGTACGCCTCGGCCGCCCCCATGTCCTGTGGAAGTACGCCGCGACCCTCGACGGCCGGATCGCCGCGGGCGACGGCACCAGCCGCTGGATCACCTCCCCCGAGTCCCGGGCCGACGTCCACCGGCTGCGCGCCGAGGCCGACGCCGTCGTCGTCGGCTCCGGAACCCTCCGGGCCGACGACCCGCAGCTCGCCGTCCGGGGCGTCGACCACGCCGTACAGCCCCTGCGGGTCGTCCTCGACACCCACGCCACGCTCACGCCGGCGGCCCGGGTGCTGGACGGCGCCGCGCCCACCCTCATCGCCGTCGGGGAGCGCGCCGACATCCGCCATCTGCCCGGCGTCGACGTCGTCAGACTCCCGGCGGCCGAGGGCGGCATCGCCGTCCCCGCCCTGCTGGACGTGTTGTACGGGCGGGGCGTCCGCTCCGTGCTCCTCGAAGGCGGACCCACCCTCGCCGGAGCCTTCGTCGCGGCCGGGGCCGTCGACAAGGTCGTCGGCTATCTCGCCCCCGCCCTGCTCGGCGCGGGCCCCGCCGCCCTCGCCGGTGGCGGAATCACGACCATCACCGAGGCGTTGCGGCTCGATATGACCGACGCCGTACGGCTCGGCCCCGATCTGCGCATCACCGCCGTCCCCGCCATCGCACCCAAGGAGCGCTGAGTGTTCACCGGAATCGTCGAAGAACTGGGTGAGGTCACCGCCGTCGAGAACCTCGGCGACTCCTCACGCTTCCGGCTGCGCGGTCCCCTGGTCACCGAAGGCGCGCGGCACGGCGACTCCATCGCCGTCAACGGCGTCTGCCTCACCGTGGTCGAGACCGGCGACGGCGAGTTCACCGCCGATGTGATGGCCGAGACCCTCAAGCGCTCCAGCCTCGGCTCCCTCACCACCGGCTCCCGGGTCAATCTGGAGCGGCCCACCGCGGTCGGCGACCGGCTCGGCGGCCATATCGTCCAGGGCCATGTCGACGGCACCGGAGCCATCGCCGAGCGCACCCCGTCGGAGCACTGGGAGATCGTCAGGATCTCCCTCCCCGCCGGGCTCTCCCGCTATGTCGTGGAGAAGGGCTCCATCACGGTCGACGGCGTCAGCCTCACCGTCGTGGACGCGGGCCCGGACCACTTCACCGTCAGCCTCATCCCCACCACGCTCGCCCTGACCACCCTCGGGCTCAAGGAGAGCGGCGACCTCGTCAACCTCGAGGTCGACATCATCGCCAAGTACGTCGAGCGGCTGCTCGGGGACCGCGCCCCGGAGGCGACGCCATGAGCGCCCTGTCCACCCTGAACTCCGTCGCCTTCACGGCCTTCGGCCAGGACATCAAATGGTCCGACATGGTCGGCAACGTCATCGGTCTGCTCGCCCTGGCGCTCGGCTGGCGGCGCTCGATCTGGACCTGGCCCGCGCAGCTCGTCTCCGGCCTGGTGCTCGTGGCGGCCTACGCGTCCGCCGAACTGAGCGGCGGGGTCGGCAAACAGCTCCTCGTCGCCGGCGTCGCCCTCTGGGGCTGGCGCCAGTGGACCCTGGGCCGGCAGCGGGCCCGGGACGGCTCCATCGCCGTCCGCTTCGCCACCTGGCGGGAGCGCGCCCTGCTCACCGGCGGCGCGATCGCCGGGACCCTCGCCGTCGGCGGCCTCTTCACCCTCTATCCGTCCCTGTCCTGGAGCCCGTGGGCCGACGCCTATATCTTCGTCGGCACCCTGGTCGCCATGGTCGCCCAGGCCCGTGGCCTGGTCGAATTCTGGTTCGCCTGGCTGCTCGTCGACATCGTGGGCGTGCCCCTGGCCTTCAACAGCGGGCTCGCCTTCTCCGGCCTGGTCTACGTGATCTACTTCGCACTCGTTCTGTGGGGGCTGCGCGACTGGTGGCTCCGCACCCGTACCCCGGTTCTGAAAGGAGCCCCGGCATGACCACAGCGACCCCCGCCATGACCCCGGTGCCCGCTCTGCCCACCTGGTACTCCACCGACAACCGTGAGGACTTCGCCCTCGACCCCGTCGAGCAGGCCATCGCCGACATCGCCGCGGGCCGGCCCGTCGTCGTCGTGGACGACGAGGACCGCGAGAACGAGGGCGATCTCGTCATCGCGGCCGAGATGGCCACCCCCGAGATCATCGCCTTCATGATGAGCGAGTGCCGGGGACTGATCTGCGCACCCATGGAGAGCGAGGAGCTGAACCGGCTCGACCTCCCGCAGATGGTCGAGCGGAACAGCGAGTCCATGCAGACCGCGTTCACCGTCTCCGTCGACGCCGCCCCCGTCCACGGCGTCACCACCGGCATCTCCGCCGCCGACCGCGCCGCCACCGTCCGGCTGCTGGCGAGCGGCACCGCCGCACCCGACGACTTCGTACGGCCCGGCCATGTCTTCCCGCTGCGCGCCCAGCCCGGCGGAGTGCTCACCCGCAACGGTCACACCGAGGCGGCCGTCGATCTCGCCCGGCTCGCCGGACTGCGCCCCGCCGGCGTCATCGTGGAGATCGCGGGCGAGGACGGGGTGATGCTCCGGCTGCCCGAACTGGTCCCCTTCGCCCGCAGGCACGGACTGACGATCATCTCCATCGAGGATCTGATCGCCTACCGCATCGCCTCCGAGCCGGCCGTCCGGCGTGAGGCCGCCGTGGATCTGCCGACCTCCTTCGGCCGCTTCACCGCGTACGGATACCGCTCCACCATCGACGGCGTCGAGCACGTCGCCCTGGTCCACGGCGACATCGGCGACGGCGACGACGTCCTCGTCCGGATCCACTCCGAGTGCCTGACCGGCGACATCTTCCACTCGCTGCGCTGCGACTGCGGCCCACAGCTCCACGCCTCCATGGACCGGATCACCCGCGCCGGCCGCGGTGTGGTGGTCTATCTCCGCGGCCACGAGGGCCGGGGCATCGGACTGCTGCCCAAACTGCGCGCCTACGAGCTCCAGGAGCGCGGCCGGGACACCCTCGACGCCAACCTCGAACTCGGGCTGCCCGCCGACGCCCGCGACTACGCGGCCGGCGCGCAGATCCTCACCGATCTCGGCGTGCGCAGCCTGCGGCTGATGACCAACAACCCCGACAAGATCACCGCACTGGTCCGGTACGGCCTCACCGTCAGCGGCCGGGTGCAGATGCCGGTCCAGGCCGGTGAGCACAATCTGCGCTATCTGCTCACCAAGCGGGACCGGATGGGCCATGAGCTGCCGGATCTCGACGCGACCGCCGCCGCTGCCTGCGGCAATCAGTGACCTTCCGTACCCACCGACGAACACCCCCCTGAGGAGAAGCGTGAGCGGCAACGGCGCACCCGAACTGTCCGTACGCAACTGTGGTGACCTCCGGGTCGCCGTCATCGCGGCCCAGTGGCACGAGAAGATCATGGACGGACTCGTCGACGGCGCCCTGCGCGCCCTGCGCGAGCTGGGCATCGACGAGCCCACGCTGCTGCGGGTCCCCGGCAGCTTCGAGCTGCCGGTGGTCGCCAAGGTGCTCGCCGGACGCGGCTACGACGCGATCGTCGCGCTCGGTGTGGTCATCCGCGGCGGCACCCCGCATTTCGAATACGTCTGCCAGGGCGTCACCCTGGGCCTCACCCAGGTCTCCGTGGACACCGGAGTCCCCATCGGTTTCGGCGTACTGACCTGTGACACCGAGGAACAGGCGCTGGACCGGGCGGGCATCGACGGATCGCGCGAGGACAAGGGGCATGAGGCGGTCACCGCGGCCGTCGCCACCGCCGCCACCCTCCGCTCGGTCAGCGAACCCTGGCGCTGACCGGACCACCCGACCCCTTACCCTGGGACCATCATGGCGAACAAAACCTTCGAAGAGCTCTTCGCCGAGCTTCAGCACAAGGCGAAGAACGGCGACCCCGCCACCTCACGCACCGCCGAGCTGGTCGACAAGGGCGTCCATGCCATCGGCAAGAAGGTCGTCGAGGAGGCCGCCGAGGTATGGATGGCCGCCGAGCACGAGGGCAAGGAAGCAGCCGCCGAGGAGATCTCGCAGCTGCTGTATCACGTCCAGGTGATGATGATCGCGCGCGATATCTCCCTGGACGACGTGTACGCCCACCTCTGATCCACCCCCCCGTTCCGTTCCACCCACCGCGTAAGGAAGCCGACCTCATGCTGCGCATCGCCGTTCCCAACAAGGGTTCACTGTCCGGGCCTGCGTCGGCGATGCTCCATGAGGCCGGCTACCAGCAGCGCAAGGAATCCAAGGAACTGGTCCTGGTCGACCCGGAGAACGAGGTCGAGTTCTTCTACCTCCGCCCCCGCGACATCGCGATCTACGTCAGCTCCGGGCGGCTGGACATCGGCATCACCGGCCGCGATCTGCTGCTCGACTCCGGAGCCAGCGCCGAGGAGATCCTCCAGCTCGGCTTCGCCCGCTCCACCTTCCGCTACGCCACCAGGCCGGGCACCGCTAACGGCGTCGGCGACTTCGGCGGCATGACGGTCGCCACCTCCTACGAGGGAATCGTCGCCAAGCACCTCGCCGACCACGGCATCGACGCCTCCGTGGTCCACCTCGACGGCGCGGTGGAGACCGCGATCGAGCTCGGCGTCGCCCAGGTCATCGCGGACGTCGTCGAGACCGGCACTTCCCTGCGGAACGCGGGACTCGAAGTCATCGGCGAGCCCATCATGACCTCCGAGGCCGTGGTCGTCCGCCGCACCGGAGCCGACGCCGACGACCCCAAGGTGCAGCAGTTCCTCCGCCGTCTCCAGGGCGTTCTGGTCGCCCGCTCCTACGTGATGATGGATTACGACTGCCGAGTGGAGCACCTCGAACAGGCCGTCGCCCTCACCCCCGGACTGGAATCGCCGACGATCTCCCCGCTGCACCACGAGGGCTGGGTCGCCGTGCGCTCCATGGTCGCCGCCAAGGAGGCTCAGCGGATCATGGACGATCTGTACGAGCTGGGCGCGCGGGCCATCCTGACCACCGCCATCCACGCCTGCCGGCTCTGAGGAACCACGAGACCATGTCCACCTCCACCCGGACCCCCGCTCTCCCGGTCACCTTCCGGCCCACCCGCACCCGTGTCGTCCTGCTGGCCGCGGGCGCGGTGATGTTCTCCGTGATCACCTTCGCCGGGCTCACACTGGAACGGCTCAACCCGGGCGAGCGGATCAGCTTCGTCTTCACCGCCTTCCTCTTCGCCGGGGTGCTCGCCCTGCTCGCCCGGCCCAAGGTGGTCGCCGACGACAGCGGTGTCACCGTCGTCAACCTCACCCGGGTGCGCCGCCTCGAATGGGCGGAGATCCTGCGGGTCAATCTCCGTACCGGCGACCCCTGGGTCTTCCTCGATCTGAGCGACGGCACCAGCCTTCCCGTCCTCGGCATCCAGCCCGGGATCGCCCGGGAACAGGCGATCGGCGACGCCCGCGCGCTGCGGGCGCTGGCCGAAGCCCGCGCGGGCGACGAGCCGTAGAGCCGGTCGCCGCTCGGCTCCGGTTCCGGTGCCGGGCGGCGGAAGCGGATGCTCCGACGCGGCGCTTCCCCTGCCCGGTGCGGGGTCCGCGTGACTACTCTGGGGACGGCGGCGCCGAGCGCGCCCCGTCCCGTATCCACGCCCCGTCCCCGCCCCCCGGCGGGACACGGACGGCTCCCACGGGACTCCTGCGACCCGAGGAGTGACTCCCTCCGGCAATGGACGGATCGTCCGGTAGTACCCGCGCCGCCCCCTCCCGGGAGGCGGCGGCATGATCGTCCCCCTGTTGCCGCTCGCCGCGGCCTTTCTGCTGATTCTCGCCAACGGTTTCTTCGTGGCGGCCGAGTTCGGTCTGGTCACGGTGGACCGGCCCGACGCCGAACGGGCCGCCGCCCAGGGCGACCGCCGCGCCCGCCGGGTCGTCGCCGCACTGCGGGAGCTCTCCTTCCAGCTGTCGGGCACTCAGCTCGGCATCACCGTCACCTCGCTGGTCGTCGGCATGCTCGCGCAGCCCGCGCTCGCCCGGCTGCTGCACGGGCCGCTGACCGCGACGGGACTGCCCGAAGGGGCCGTCCCCGGCATCGCGGTGGTCATCGGGATACTGCTCGCCTCCGCTGTGCAGATGGTGATCGGCGAGCTGGTCCCCAAGAACTGGGCGGTCTCCCGGCCGCTGGAGGTCGCCCGGTTCGTCGCCGGCCCCCAGCAGCTGTTCTCCGCCGTCTTCCGCCCCGTCATCGCCCTGCTGAACGCGGTGGCCAACCGTGTCGTACGGCTCTTCGGCGTCGAGCCCGCCGACGAGCTGGTGTCCGCCCGTACCCCCGGAGAGCTGGTGTCACTCGCCCGGCACTCCGCGCGCGCGGGCGCACTGGAGCAGTCCACGGCCGATCTGTTCGTCCGTACGCTGTCGTTCGGACGGCTCACCGCCCAGCATGTGATGACGCCACGGGTGCGGATGAGCGCCCTGCACGGCGATGCCACGGCGGCGGATGTGCTCAATCTGACGCGCGCGACCGGGCTCTCCCGCTTCCCGGTCTACCGGGAGAGCATCGACGACGTCATCGGCACGGTCCATCTCAAGGACGCCCTCGCCGTGCCCGCCGGGGAGCGGATACGGGTCCCCGTCGGCGCCATCGCCGTCTCCCCGCTGCTGGTGCCCGGCACCCTCTCCGTGCAGCGGCTCCTCGAACGGCTCCGCGGTGAGCAGCCGATCGCCGTGGTGGTGGACGAGTACGGCGGCACGGCCGGGGTCGTCACCCTGGAGGACATCGTCGAGGAGCTCGTCGGCGAGGTCCGTGACGAGCACGACGCCGAGTCCGAGGCCCGGCCCTTTCTTGCCCCGGCGGCCCCGGAGGACGGCGCGCCGGCCTGGGAGGCGGACGGCAGCTGCCGGGTGCTCACCCTGCGCCGGACGGGACTCGATGTGCCCGATGGGCCGTATGAGACCGTGGCCGGGCTCGTCGCCGATCTGCTGGGGCGGATCCCCGCCCCCGGGGACCGGGCCGAACTGCCCGGCTGGCGGCTCTCCGTACGGCAGGTCGGCCGCCACCGGGCCGAGCGGGTACGGCTGGTCCGCACCGGAGACCCGGTGCCCGACCAGACCTCGGCGACAGCCGCGGCGGGGGCGGTGCGATGAGTGCTCTGCAACTCGCCTTCGCCGCCCTGCTGGTGATCGCCAACGGCTTCTTCGTCGGCGCCGAGTTCGCCCTGGTCTCGGTGCGGCGCAGCCAGATCGAGCCCTTGGCGGCGGCGGGCTCCGCACGGGCCCGGCAGGTGCTGTACGGACTGGAGAATCTGCCGCGGATGATGGCGGCGGCCCAGTTCGGCATCACCGTCTGCTCGCTGACCCTGGGCGCGGTCGCCGAGCCGGTCGTCGCCCGGCTGCTGGAGCCCCTCTTCCACCGGGCCCGGGTCCCCGAGGGGCTGATCCATCCCCTCGGCTATGTCATCGCCCTGGCGGTGGTGGTCTTTCTCCATCTGGTCATCGGCGAGATGGTCCCGAAGAACCTCGCCATGGCCGCGCCCGAGAGCACCGCGCTCTGGTTCAGCCCCGGCCTGGTCGCCTTCGCCCGGCTCTGCCGTCCGGTGACCACTGCGCTCGGGGCCTGCGCCCGCGCGGTGCTGCGGGTCTTCGGCGTGGAGCCGAGGGACGAGGTGGCGTCGGTCTTCACCAGCGCCCAGCTCGGACGGCTGGTGGAGGACTCCGGGCAGGCGGGGCTGCTGGACCCGGCCGAGCAGGAGCGCCTGGAGGACGCGCTGGAGCTGGGCAGCCGCCCGGTGACGGATGTGCTGATCGCCCGCTCGGCGCTGGTGACCGTGGAGCCGTCGGTCACCCCCCGGGAGATCGAGGAGCTGACGGTGCGCACCGGCTACTCCCGTTTCCCGGTGCGCGGCGTGGGGACCGGCCCCTATATGGGGTATCTCCATGTCAAGGACGTACTCGATCTGGAGGAGCGCGAACGGGCCGTGCCCCAGCATGTCTGGCGGCCCATGGCGACCCTGCGCTCGGAGCTTCCGCTCGACGACGCCCTTACGGTGATGCGCCGGGCGGCGACCCATCTCGCCCAGGTCGCCGACGCCACCGGCCAGGTCCTGGGGCTGGTCGCGCTGGAAGACGTCCTGGGGACGCTCGTCGGCGAGGTCCGCGACCCCGCGCACAGCGCGCATACCGCGCCCCCGACGTCCTCTCCCACGACCTGGACCACGGGGGACATCGCCCTGGTGAGCTGAGCTGAGCTGAGCTGAGCGGAGCCGGGGGGCGGGGCCGAGCCGAGCCGGGCGGCTCACCCCCCGGCGGGATCCTGCGGGCCGCGGCCGAGCGGCCCCCGGCCCGACAGGACCTCGCCGTACGCCTGCATCAGATCGGGCAGCCGCAGGGTGGCGAGATCCTCCCGGGTGGGCGTCCCGGGGTAGCCGGAGAGCCGCAGATCGCGGTAGGCGCAGCTCTTCTCGTACAGCGTGCGCAGAAACCGGCCGTTGCCCAGCTCGTCGATCCACCGCTGGTCGACCACATGCCCGCTGATGGACCGCAGTTCGTCCACGGCCTCCTCGTCCCAGACGTCGCCGTTCTCCGCGGCCAGCACCCCGCCGATCGCGGTCAGCTCCAGCGGGCGGTACGAAGGGAAGTCGACCCGGGTGGTGAAGCGGGAGGCGAGCCCGGGGTTGGCGCCGAGCAGCCGGTCCATGCCCTCGGGATATCCGGCCAGGATGACCACCAGATGATCGCGGTTGTCCTCCGCCCTCTTCAGCAGGACCTGAAGGGCCTCGTCGCCGTACGCGTCGCCCTTGGAGTAGCCGGAGTTGGCGAGGCTGTACGCCTCGTCCACGAAGAGCACCCCGCCGAGCGCCGAGTCGATCAGCTCATTGGCCTTCACCGCCGTCTGACCGAGGAACTCGCCGACCATGTCCGAGCGCTGGGCCTCCACCAGATGGTCGCCGCCGAGGAGACCGAGCGCGTAGAAGACCCGGCCCAGGATCCGGGCGACGGTGGTCTTGCCGGTGCCCGAAGGGCCGGAGAAGACGAAATGGCGCTTCGGAGGCTGCACCGGCAGCCCCTGTCCGGCCCGTAGACGTGCCATCTCCAACTGTGCGGAGAGCGCCTTGACCTGGCGCTTCACGGGATCGAGGCCCACCATCCGCTCCAGCTCGGCGAGGGCCTCGGCGAGCAGCGCGGGATCGGTGGGGCCGGCGGGAAGGAGTACGGAGCCGCCCGGCTCGGGGAGCTGCGCCCGTCTGCGGATCGCGTCGGGCAGCGGCGGGGGCGGGGGCGGAACCGGGCCCGGCGGCTGGTCCGACGGCTCGAAGCCGAAGCGGGGGTCGGCGACCGGGGCCGCCCCGTCGGTGTCGGTGCGGTCGGTCCGTTCGGTGCGGTCCGCTGTATCTACTGTGCCCGCTCGGTCCGCCGTGTCTGCTGCGTCTTCTATGGGCTCCTGGCCGAAACCAGCCAGTGACACGGCCAGCCCCGCCGACTCGTCGTAGCCGTCGATCCCGTCGTACTCCGCGATGGCGGTGAGCCGCGCCGAGGTGTCCATGAAGGCCGGATCGATACGGTGCACCGCCCGGTACAGCGGCAGGGCGGCGGCGCTGCGGCCGGTGCCCTCATGGGCCCGCGCCAGCCAGTAGCGGAGCTCCTTGCGCTGCGGCTGCTCGCTGCGGCAGCGCATCAGCGCGGCCGACAGCAGCGGCTCGGCCTGCCCGTACATCTCCAGCCGCACCCGGGCCATCCCGCCGAAGAGCCCGGCCTCGATGCCGAGGAGGGGATCGTCGATCAGCGGTTCGGTGTGCCGTACGAGCTGGTCCCAGTCCTTGGCGAGATAGGCGCGGCAGGCGTGCAGAAAGCGCACCTGCGGATCGGCGTCGAGGGGCGGCAGCGCCGCCAGCGCCCGGTCCAGCTCGGGCACATGGCGGCCGTCGAGCCAGTGCGAGGCGTGCGCGAGCAGCAGATCGCGCGGGCTCTCCAGGACGGGCTGAACCCACCAGCCCAGCCAGTACCAGGAGTTGAGGGCGCGGCGGTGGCGGGCGCGCTGCTCGCCGAAGCGTTCGCGGGAGCGGTACATCCGGAGCAGGGCGTTGGCGGTGTCGGCGCGCAGCGCGTGCAGCCCGAGCCAGCCGTCCGCCATGCCGGGGTCGAGCCGTACGGCGGTGCGGAACTCGTCTTCCGCCTGCGGGTAGGCCCCCATGGTGTAGGCGTCCACGCCGCGCACCCAGGCGAGGTCGGCCGGGGCCGGTGCGCCCTGTGCGATGTCCATCAGGTCCCCCACATAGTGCACCCGCACCGAAACGCCATGCCGTGAAGGGGAATTGACCCCACCCGGGCATCGTACCCGCGCAGGGAGGGTCGCCTTAAGAGCGCCGAGGAGTGATCCGGATCGCGGTGACCGAGGGTGAGGAGGACCCTGGCCGCGAGGGAGATGAAGGGGACAGAACGAAGCCCCCGATCACGGGGGAACAACCGGGGGCTTCGTGTCCGGGGCGGCGTGAAAGCCGCACATTGAGAACGTAAGACCTGTACGCCCCCTCGGTCAAGCGGAGTTCGGGCACTCTTGCGGCGGTTTTCCGACGGTTCAGTTCGGTGGGGGAGTGCGGTGACCCAGTGTGATGATCTGGTTCAGATGTGCGGTGGAGTGGGGGTTGGGAAGCATCTCGTATCCCTCGGGTCGCTCTCGTACCAGCGCATCCGCGAAAGGGCGTGAGGGATCGGCCGAGAAATGGCGTGACTCCGCCGCCGTCCAGGTGTCCCAGAAGGCGGTCAGGGCGTCGCCGTCGCGTTTCCGGCCGCGCTGCCAGGAGCCCGCGGCGTCCCGCTCCATCCAGAGCAGGGCGGCGAGATGGGGGCGCAGCGCCCGCCGTCCCGCTCCGACGCCCTCGATCAGGACGACGGGGGAGCCCGGCAGGGCGCGTGGTGGGGCGAAGCGGCGCTCGGTCCAGTCGTAGGGCGCGTAGTGGGCCGTCTCGCCCCGGGAGAGGGGGCCGATCACCTGGGTGAGCATCCGGTCCGTCCAGTCGAACAGCTCGCGGTGGCTGGCCAGATCGTCCAGATGGAGTACGGGGACGGTCCGGCCGGGCTCTTCGAGGGCCGCCGCGAGCCGGGCGGTGAAGGTGCTCTTGCCCGAGCCCGCGTGACCGTCGACCGCGATCAGCCGCACCGGGCCGCAGGAGGGCGGCAGGGTGCGCAGGGTTCGGGCCAGCCGGTCGGATTCGTCCACCCGGTCCACCCTACGGCGGTGCGGCATCGCAGGTCGTATCAGTGGACCAGACCAATATTGGTCGTTGGGCGAGGGGTCAGGATGCTGGCAGTAACCGGCCGCGAGCGGAGATAGTGGCGTCTAGGGAGTGTCTTCGAAGTAGCGTCGTCCGCCCGGAGGGCGGGTCTGGCGGGGTCTGGTGCCGTGCATCGCAAGGCGGAGGAAGGAGCCACTGCGGAGCATTGGCGACTGACGACAACGCGGCGAGCGTGCGTGCCAGGGCACGGCAGACAGACGGGACTTCGAAGACACGACCTGGGATCCGGCTGGATCCATTCCGGAAGAGCGCCGTCTACTTGGGGGTTCCATGGTCACTTCGCGCAGAACCGTGCTGAGCGCCGCGATCGCGGCGGCCGCGGGAGCGAGCGCGCTCTCGGCGCCGTCCGCCGCCGCCGTGCCGTCGGGAGGGCGAGCGGGCGTGCCCCCGCTCGTGGAGAACCGTTTCTGGACGTCCTACGGAGACTGGCGCCGGGGCGGTCTGGACGGTGTCCGGGCGGTCGCGGGCCCGCGCTCCGGTGTGGTCATAGCCCGCCCGGAGGGCAGTACGGAGTATCTCGATCCGCACACAGGGCGGACCGAGAGCTGGGAGTACGCCACCTGGACCTCTCCGGTCCACCGGTCCGCCGTTCCGGCGACCGAGGTCATCGCCTCCTGGAACGCGGACACCCCGGCCGGCACCTGGCTCCAGGTCGAACTGCGCGGAACCTACTCCGACGGGGTGGAGACGCCGTGGTTCGTCATGGGCCGCTGGGCGGCGGGCGACGGCGACATCCGGCGGACCTCGCTGGACGGCCAGACGGACGGCAGGGCCTCCATCTGGACCGACACCTTCTCGATCGACGACGCGTCGAGCGGGCTCCGGCTCAGCGCGTACCAGCTGCGGCTGACCCTGTACCGCAGGCCCGGCGCCAAGCTGAGCCCCATGGTGTGGCGGGTCGGCGCGATGGCCTCCGACGTGCCCGACCGCTTCACCGTGCCCGCCTCCGCGCCCCGCATCGCGCGGGAGCTGATCGTGCCCCGCTACTCCCAGAACACGCATATCGGCCAGTACCCGGAGTACGACAACGGCGGCGAGGCATGGTGCAGCCCCACCTCCTCGCAGATGATCATCGAGTACTGGGGCCGCCGCCCGAGCGCCGACGACCTCGCCTGGGTCGACCCGGCCTTCGCGGACCCGCAGGTCTGCCACGCGGCCCGGTACACCTTCGACTATCAGTACGACGGCTGTGGGAACTGGCCCTTCAACGCCGCCTACGCCGCCACCTACCGCAAGCTGAACGCGGTGGTCACCCGGCTCTCCTCGCTCACCGACGTGGAACGGCTGGTGGCGGCCGGCATCCCGGTCATCACCTCGCAGTCCTTCCGCAAGGAGGAGCTGACCGGCGCGGGCTACGGCACCGCGGGACATCTGATGACCGTGATCGGCTTCACCGCCGACGGCGATGTGATCGCCAATGATCCGGCGTCCCCGGACAACCCGGCGGTACGACGGGTCTACCTCCGCCGCGAATGGGAGAACATCTGGCTCCGTACCAAGCGGTACAACGCGAGCGGGAACGTGTCGTCCGGCACAGGAGGGGTCTGCTACCTCTACTGGCCCGAGCGGCCCACGCCCGCCCAGCGCAGGGTTCTGGCGGCCTTCGGCGTCCGCTGAGCCGGCGGGGGCTCCCGGGGGAGTGAGGTACGTCTCTACCCCCGGGGGCCGACCCGCTGGCACTGTGGTCGGGTCACCCGCGTCGCCGGGCGACCCGACCACCGCCGTCCGACCGAGCGAGACCCGCCATGAACTCCAGCACCGCCGCCCCCGTCACCCGCGCCCGCACCGGCGGACCCGACGACCGCTCCGGTCTCGTCGAGCAGATCGCCGGCTGGACCCTGGTCGTCGTCATCGCCATGCTCGTCACCCAGCTCGGTCTGCTCTAGGCGTACTGCCCTGCCGGAGGAACGGCCCCGGCCCGATCGCCCCGCCGCGGGCCCCGGCTCCCGCCCCCGCCGCCGGTGATCGACTCTCTGCCATACTGCGGGATCCTGTGTCGGCCGGGGACGAGGATACGAAGTGGACAAGAGTGAACGGCGCGGTACCAGCGAGCGATCACAGGCACGCCGCGCCGAACTCATCGCCATCGGACGCGCCTTGTTCGCGGACACCTCCTACGACGCCCTGTCGATGGACGACATCGCCCGGCACGCCGGTGTCGCCAAAGGGCTGATCTACTACTACTTCACCAGCAAACACGGCTATTACCTCGCGATCGTCGAGGACTCGGCGGCCGGTCTGCTCTCCCGCGCCGCCGCCCACCCCGAGCTGCCGCGCGCCGAGCGGGTACGGCGCACCGTGGACGGATATCTGCGGTACGCGCAGAACAACGAGGCGGCCTTCCGCACCATCGTCACCGGCGGGGTCGGCTGCGACACCGAGGTGCAGACCATCCGGGACGCGGTCCGCGAGGAACTGATCGCCGCCATCGCCGAAGGCGCCTACGGCAGACGGGACCTCCCCCCACTCGCCCGGCTCGCACTGCTCGGCTGGCTCAGCGGCGTCGAGCAGATCGCCCTCGACTGGCTCGGCCGCCGGGAGCCGGACCGCGACCGGGTCTGCGCGCTGCTGACCCGATTGCTCAGGTCCACCCTCACCGCCATCGGAGAGTTCGAGCCGAGCTGCCCCGAGCCCCCGCTCGATCAGCCGCTGCCCGCTCACCCGCCCACCGCCTCCGAACGGTGACGACAACCCTCCGACCAGTGACGGAACCGAGTTGATCGGGCATACTCAACGCGCCATGGCTGCCGTCGGGCCGTTCCGTGACCCGGAAGCGCGGCAGCGGCCCTGGCAGTAGAACCGGCGACCCGCGCCCACACTCCGCGCGTGCCGCCGAAAGCGCCCGACAGGGAGGAGAGCGCCGCAATGTCCGACCGCGTCCCGCAGCCGGTGGACCGCCAGCTGCCCACCGAGGAGGCCAGGGATCTCATCGCCCTGGTACGCGATATCGCCCGGCGGGAGATCGCGCCCCGGGCGGCCGAGGAAGAGGAGGCGGGACACTTCCCGCGAGAGCTCTTCACCCTGCTGTCCGGCTCCGGACTGCTCGGTCTGCCCTACGACAGCGCCCACGGCGGCGGAGACCAGCCGTACGAGGTCTACCTCCAGGTCCTGGAGGAACTCGCCGCCGCCCGGCTGACCGTGGGCCTCGGCGTCAGCGTCCACACCCTCGCCTGCCACGCCCTGGCCGGCTACGGCACCAAGGAACAGCAGACCGAGCATCTGCCCGCCATGCTCGGCGGCGGGCTGCTCGGCGCGTACTGCCTCTCCGAGCCGTCCTCGGGCTCGGACGCCGCCTCGCTGCGGACCAAGGCGGTACGCGACGGCGACGACTGGGTGATCACCGGGACCAAGGCATGGATCACCCACGGCGGCATCGCCGACTTCTGCACCGTGCTCGCCCGCACCGGGGAGGACGGCCCCCGCGGCATCACCGCGTTCTTGGTCCCCGGCGACGCGCCGGGCCTCACCGCCGCCGCCCCCGAGAAGAAGATGGGCATGAAGGGCTCGCCCACCGCCCAGCTCCACTTCGACGGCGTACGCGTGCCCGACGGCCGCCGGCTCGGCGAGGAGGGGCAGGGCTTCGCCATCGCGCTCTCCGCCCTGGACTCCGGCCGGCTCGGCATCGCCGCCTGCGCCATCGGCGTCGCCCAGGCGGCACTGGACGAGGCCCTCGCGTACGCCACCGGACGCCGGCAGTTCGGCCGCCCCATCGTGGACTTCCAGGGGCTGCGGTTCATGCTCGCCGACATGGCCACCCGGATCGAGGCGGGCCGCGCGCTCTATCTGGCCGCGGCCAGGGCGCGGGACGCCGGAGCGTCCTTCTCCCGGCAGGCCGCCATGGCCAAGCTGTTCTGCACCGACGCGGCGATGAGCGTCACCGTCGACGCCGTGCAGGTGCTCGGCGGCTACGGCTACACCGCGGACTTCCCCGCCGAGCGCTATATGCGCGAGGCCAAGGCGCTGCAGATCGTCGAGGGCACCAACCAGATCCAGCGGATGGTCATCGCCCGGCATCTGGCCGGTCCCGAGTCCCGCTGACCCCGTGCGGCGCGCTCCCGGTCCGCCGGGGCGTGCCGCGGCATGTCCGCACGAGGGTGCCAGGGTGTTCGGACAGCAGCGCGGCGCCGGGACGGCCGGGTCCGGACCGGCCTCGCGTCCGGACGGGGCGTCGCTCAGGCGGCGCTGTGGTCGCCCAGCGGCGGCACCCGCAGCGGACGCGAGCCGGGGCCGCCGACATGCGAGAACGGCTGCATCCGCCAGTCCAGCCCCTGAGGCAGCGTCAGCAGCAGCCCCATCTCCTGCTCCTGGACGTCGAGCGTCTCGTCGGCGGGGGGCGCCTCGGCCGCGAGGCGGCCGGTCCCGGCACAGACGGTCAGCCCGAACGGATTCCACGGGGTGGGGCAGAGAGCGTGCTCCGGCAGCACATCCTCGTCCGCGAGCAGCGCGATCGGCTGCGCGCAGTCCGGGCAGACGACCCGGTACATCTCAAAGGTGTCGTACGCGTCGAGCTCGTCCATCTCCGCCGGTTCCACCGGCTCCACCGCGTCAGCCGGATCGAGAGGCTCCGGTTCGGGACGGCCGAATTTCTTGACATTCTGCATGGGAATCTCCCCCTCGGGTGGGCCAACCAGGAATCTGTGGCCTCGACCACAGCAAGCACTTCCCATCGCGATTGACGGGTAACCATCGGGTCACGGCTTCGGGCCGGTCATTCCTGTGGCGTTCATCACATGTCGGCGGTGAAGCCCCCCGGCACGGCACACCAGGCTGTGCCGAAAGCCTTCTGGCCCTTAAGTTGATCCACATGGAGGAGCTGGATCGTCAGATCGTTGAATTGCTCGTCAGGGACGGGCGTATGAGCTACACCGACCTGGGCAAGGCCACTGGCCTGTCCACCTCGGCCGTGCACCAGCGGGTCCGCCGGCTGGAACAGCGCGGAGTCATCCGCGGCTATGCGGCGGTCGTGGACGCCGAGGCGGTCGGGCTGCCGCTGACCGCGTTCATCTCGGTGAAACCCTTCGACCCCAGCGCCCCCGACGACATCGCCGAACGGCTCGCCGACGTACCCGAGATCGAGGCGTGCCACAGCGTCGCGGGCGCCGAGAACTACATCCTCAAGGTGCGCGTCGCCACCCCGCTGGAGCTGGAGCATCTGCTCTCCCGCATCCGCACGCTGGCCGGGGTCTCCAGCCGCACCACGGTCGTCCTGTCCACCCCCTACGAGGCCCGGCCGCCGCGCATCTGAACCGGTGCCTAGGCTGGTGCCCATGACCGAGAGCACCGCCCGCGACGGCGAACACCGCACCACCCTGCTGCGCGGTGGAGAAGTCCACAGCCCCGCCGACCCCTTCGCCACCGCGATGGTCGTCGAACGGGGACATATCGCCTGGGTCGGCTCCGAAGGCGCGGCCGACGCCTTCGCCGACGGCGTCGACGAGATCATCGACCTCGAAGGGGCGCTGGTCACGCCCGCGTTCACCGACGCCCATGTGCACACCACGTCCACCGGCCTCGCGCTGACCGGGCTCGACCTCACCCGCGCCCGCTCCCTCGCCGAAGCCCTCGCCCTGGTGCGGAAGCACAGCGCGGGGCACCCGGCGGGCGCGGTGGTCATCGGCCATGGCTGGGACGCCGCCCGCTGGCCCGAGCGGCGCCATCCCTCGCGCGCCGAACTCGACGAGGCGAGCGGCGCCCGCCCGCTCTATCTGACCCGTATCGACGTCCACTCCGCCGTCGTCACCACCGCCCTGCTCGATCTGGTGCCCGGGGTCGCCGAACTGACCGGCTACCGCCCGGACGCGCCGCTCACGGGCGCCGCGCACCACGCCGTACGCCGGGCCGCCCATGCCGCGATCACCCCCGCCCAGCGCGAGGCCGCCCAGCGCGCCGCACTGGAGCACGCCGCCTCGCTGGGCATCGGCACCGTCCATGAGTGCGCCGGACCCGACATCTCCGACGAGGACGACTTCACCGCGCTGCTGGCGCTCGCCCGCTCCGGCTCCACCCCCCGGGTCGTCGGCTACTGGGCCGAGGCGGTCACGGACGCGAAGGACGCCCGCCGGGTCCGGGAACTCGGCGCGGCGGGCGCGGCGGGCGATCTCTTCGTGGACGGCTCCCTCGGCTCCCACACCGCCTGCCTGCACGCCCCCTACGCCGACGCGGCCCACACCGGCACCGCCCATCTCGACGCCGCGGCCATCGCCGCCCATGTCACCGTCTGCACCGAAGCCGGGCTCCAGGCCGGATTCCACGCCATCGGGGACGCCGCCCTGACCGCCGTCGTGGAGGGAGTGCGGGCCGCCGCGCAGACCCTCGGCCTCGCCCGGGTGCGCGCCGCCCGCCACCGGGTCGAGCACGCCGAGATGCTCACCCCCGAAACCATCGCCGCCTTCGCCGAGTTCGCGCTCACCGCCTCCGTCCAGCCCGCCTTCGACGAGGCATGGGGCGGCGAGGAGGGCATGTACGCCCAGCGGCTCGGCGCGGAGCGCGCCCGCACCCTCAATCCGTACGCGGCCCTGCTGCGCGCCGGGGTGCCGCTCGCGCTCGGCTCCGACAGCCCCGTCACCCCGCTCGACCCCTGGGGGACGGTCCGCGCGGCGGCTTTCCACCGCACCCCCGAGCACCGGATCTCGGTACGGGCCGCGTTCACCGCCCACACCCGTGGCGGCTGGCGGGCGACCGGCCGGGACGACGCGGGCGTCCTGGTGCCCGGCGCACCCGCCGACTATGCCCTGTGGCGTACCGGGGATCTCGTCGTCCAGGCCCCTGACGACCGGGTCGCCCGCTGGTCCACCGACCCGCGGTCGGGCACCCCCGGGCTGCCCGATCTGACCCCTGGAAACGAACTGCCGCTCTGTCTGCGGACCGTGGTATCCGGACAAACCATCTGGACACATCAGATGTGAGCGTCCGAACGAGTGACATACGGACATTTCGCACCGTGGGGCCCTGGTGTACAGGGTCGGCCGCGACCTGCGGATCTTCGGCCCCGCTCCAGCTGAATTGGGCAAACCGCGCAGATCGCACGACTGTTGACACGGAGCGCCCAGGGGCGGGTAGGTTCGGCCGAGTCCACCACAGGACGTCCGACCGGCAGACCTTCGCACGGTCGTCGAACGCAGCTGGGCCATGGGGCAGTGCGCCGCACCGGGGCACCGCCACTGGGAGCCAGGTCCAGCGCCCGCGCCTCGGCGGCGAGGGAAGGTTTCAGCCGGACGGCAGGTGAGACCCGGACGGGGTCCGGCGTTCAGTAGACAACGGCTCTCGGTCGACCCGCAGCCAGCGGGCCCCAGGTCGGCCCGAAGGACGCCGGATCCCTGTCCGTACCCCTGTCGTCGCTCCCCGTGATCACAGCGCTCCGCACGACACCCCAGGTCCTCTGCCGTCGCGGGGGCGCCTCCGGCGATCGCTATGGTGGGGCCCTGTGCACGGACATATAAGGGGCCAGCAGTGAACGACGCCGCTAGGGACAGCGACGCCCAGGGGAAGCGGTACGGGCCGCTCGGCAGATCCTTGGTGATCATCCCGACCTATAACGAGGCCGAGAACATCAGGGCGATCGTCTCCCGGGTGCGGGCCGCCGTGCCCGGCGCGGACATCCTCGTCGCCGACGACAACAGCCCCGACGGCACCGGAAAGATCGCCGACGAGCTCTCCGGTGAGGACGAGCAGGTGCGGGTGTTGCACCGCAAGGGCAAGGAGGGGCTCGGCGCGGCCTATCTCGCGGGCTTCGCCTGGGGTCTGGAGCACGGTTACGACGTACTGATCGAGATGGACGCCGACGGCTCCCACCAGCCCGAGGAGCTGCCCCGGCTGCTGACCGCGCTCAAGGGCGCCGATCTGGTCCTCGGCTCCCGCTGGGTGCCCGGCGGGAGGGTGGTCAACTGGCCCAAGAGCCGGGAGTTCCTCTCCCGGGGCGGCAGCACCTACTCCCGGATGCTGCTCGGGCTCTCCATCCGCGACGTCACCGGGGGATACCGGGCCTTCCGCGCCGGGACCCTCCGGGGGCTCGGGCTCGACAAGGTCACCTCCCAGGGGTACTGCTTCCAGGTCGATCTGGCCCGCCGGGCCGTCGCGGCGGGATATCACGTGGTGGAGGTGCCGATCACGTTCGTCGAGCGCGAACACGGGGACTCCAAGATGAACCGGAACATCGCCGTCGAAGCGCTGTGGCGGGTGGCCGGCTGGGGTCTCTCGGACCGTACGAACCGGATGCGCGGTCGCTCGACTCCCTGAGGCCCGCAGCTCCCTGAGGTCCGCAGCCCGGCCAGTGGGGGGCCTGCCCGGCTCCCGAGGGGCCGGGCGAGGGCCGGGTCCGGTTCCATGCCGGTACTCGGTGCGTGTGGGTGTGCGTGCGGGCCCGTATCCGGCTCGATGCCCGTGCCCGTGCCCGTGCCCGGCTTCGGTTCCAGCTCCGCTGCTTCGGTCCCGGTGGAAACGATCTTTCCCGGCCCCCTTACACCGCTCCGGCGGGCCGCCAGGCACACTGGAGGCATGACGACCGGCGCCATGCCCCCGACCGCCCCCGGCCCCAAGCGCTCTCGCGCCCGTACCCTCGTTCCGCTCGGCATCGCCGCATGGCTGGTTCTGGAGGTCTGGCTGCTGACCCTGGTCGCCGGTGCGACCGGGGGCCTGACCGTCTTCGCCCTGTTGGTGGGCGGTGCCGTGTTGGGCGGCGCGGTCATCAAACGGGCGGGCCGCAGGGCCTTCCGTACGCTGACCGAGACGCTTCAGCGGCAGCAGGGCGGCCACCCCGCCGAGACCACCCCGCCGGGGAGCAGCGGCAACGGCTTTCTGATGCTCGGCGGACTGCTGCTGATGATCCCGGGCCTGATCTCCGATGCGGCGGGTCTGCTGCTGCTGGCCCCGCCCGTCCGCTCCCTGCTGGGCCGGTACGCGGAGCGCTCGCTGGAGCGCCGGATGCGCGCCGCGGGTCCCGGCAGCTTGGGAGACGCCTTCCAGCAGGCCCGTATCCACCGGCCGGACGGAAAGGTCGTCCAGGGCGAGGTCATCCGCGAGGACGGCGGCCCCGGGCGCTCCTCCGGGGACGACGGCCCGAGGTCCCCGCTGACCCCGTGAGCCGGGCCCGTGCCCCCCTGAGCCGGACCCGCCCCGCCGCACACCCTGCCGCCGTCACCGGCCTTCCTCTCCCGGCGGCAGCCCGTACCCCACTCCTGTCAGCCGCTCCGAGATCTGCCAGAGAGCGCGTGCCGTGACCGTGTCCCGCATCGGGAGCTCATGGCGGCTGCCGCGCACCGTCGGGTTGCCGTGCCTCTGCAGCAGCCCGTCCGGCACCACATAGCTGCCGCCGGGCAGATCCGGCCTGGTCGCCGCGTACAGCGTGGTCCTCGCCCCCTCCGGAGTGGGGCTGAAGAGCAGCAGCAGCGTCAGCTTGATGAAGCCCGCGTAGAGCCGCCCCCGTTCATGGGCGCGTCCGGTGATGATGTTGGAGCGGGTGTTGCCGGGGGCGACGACCATGCTGCGCAGCTTCAGCCCGGACGCGTCCAGACGGCGCTGGAACTCCACGGCGAAGTAGATATTGGCCCGCTTCGACTGCATATAGGCCCGTCCGGGGCGGTAGCCGCGTTCGGCGTTGAGATTGCCGAGATCGACCGTGCCGAACCGCTGGCCCTCGCTGCTGACGGTGACCACGCGCGGCTCATCGCCCGCGAGCAGCCGGGGCAGCAGCAGGCCGGTGAGGGCGAAGGCGCCGAGATGGTTGACGCCGAAGTGGGATTCGAACCCGTCCGAGGTCCGCTCCAAGGGGGCCATCGCTATTCCGGCGTTGTTGATCAGCAGATCGATCCGGTCGTGGCCCAGGGCGGGCAGCTCGCGCTCGGCGAAGGCCCGGATGGAGTCCAGGGAGCCGAGGTCGAGCTCCCCGGTCTCCGCCGCCGCGCCGGGAACCTCGGCGCGCAGCCGCTCCAAGGCGGCCCGGCCGCGCTCCGGGCTGCGGCAGGCCATGACGACCCGCGCGCCCGACCGGGCCAGTTCACGGGCGGTGACATAGCCGATACCGCTGTTGGCCCCGGTCACCACGGCCACCCGGCCGGTCTGGTCGGGGAGGCGGGGAGCGGAGCCGGTTCCGGAGGCGGTACGGGGAGCACGGGGCATGGCGTTCCTTCCGGCGGGGAGCGGGCGGGGCGGGGAACGCTGACCACTCTGAACCGGCGCCCGCGATCGAGCGAGCGGCTGGAAGGTCATCTCGTGGGTATTTCTTGCCATGCCCATGACGGACGGTCTGGCGGGCGTCCGGGGCCCGGGGTCCGGGGTCCGGGCGGAGCATGGTGACGGGCAGGCGTCCGGACCCGGGCGGGGCATGGCCGTGACGGGCGTCCGGGGTCATGCCCCGGAGCGCGACAGAGCCGCGGGCCGTCTCACACGCTCGGTGTGAGACGGCCCGCGGCTCTGGTCTCGCCTACTGCTCTCGTGTTCCGGTTACGCGGACTTCCTGCTGTCCCGCGGATGCACGGCGATGTTCATGGCTCCGGAGCGAAGGACCGCCAGCCTCTCGGCCAGCACCTCCTCCAGCTCCTCGCGGGTACGCCGCTCCATGAGCATGTCCCAGTGCGTGCGCGCGGGCTTGCCCTTCTTCTCTTCGGGGCCGTCCCCGTCCACCAGGAGTGCCTGGGCGCCGCACGCCTTGCACTCCCACTCCGGCGGAATCTCCGCCTCGACCGAGAACGGCATCTCAAACCGATGTCCGTTCTGGCATGCGTACTCCACCGCCTGGCGCGGGGCCAGATCGATGCCGCGGTCCGTCTCGTAGCTGGTAACCACGAGGCGCGTGCCGCGGAGAGCTCGCTCACTCATGAATCGTGCCTCCCGGGCTTGTCGCCCACAGGACAGGTGTCGCTGTCGTCGTCATCCGGTCAACGTCCGGTCGGCCGTAAAGATTCCCGTTCCGGGTCATGCGTCGCCCGTCGTGCCGCTGCTTTCCCATGGTTGGGGTACCCACCAGTGACCGGTTTGTCACATCTGACGGAAAGTGTCACCCACTGATTCCACTTCCCCCCTGTGCGCAGTAACGGTCCGCCTGGCAGGCCAAACGCGTACACTACCGGCCTTTCACTTCACCGTCTAAATTCGGTCCGGTGCGGGATGGCCCGCGGCGGCTGCCGCGCGGGCCGGGGGGCCCGCGCCGGCCGGGGGAATCCGCGTCCGAAGAAGAGCGCGAGAGCGGTGAGCGCATCGCGATATCCGCCGGTCAGCTGGTACGCGAGGCCGAAGAACAGCGGTCCGGGCCGGCTCAGTCCACGGTCGCTCGTCTCCCGCGCCGAGAAGTGCTCCGACTTCTCTCCGCGTGGCGACGGATGTGAGAAGAGTGACCTCGGCGACTCATGGCTACCGCCCAGTACCAGCCCAATCGCCGCGGTCGGCGCGTAAAACCGTGCCGATGACGGCGCCGTCAGCGGATATCCGGCGGCCAGGATCGGCGTTCACGCCGCGGGCGAACCGAGAACTATCCGTTTCACGCCATATTTTCGCGCCAGCCGTCCTATGTCGGCGCCCCCGCCGTCACGAGCGGGACCGCCCCCGTCCACCGCCGCTTCGGCTGCCGGGGTCGGATGTGGATATGGATATGGATACGGCCCGGAAACGCGGTGCGGGCGTCGCTTGAGGGGACGGAACGGGCGAAATCGGAGGAATATCAGCCGGGTTGCTCCCGTCCGCGCCGGCCCCAGGGCGGGTCAGGGAGCGGCACCCCGCTCGGCCAGTACCGCGCGCAGCGTCTCCAGACGGTCGGTCATGATGCCGTCCACCCCCAGATCCAGCAGCGTTCTCATCCGCTCCGGATCGTTCACCGTCCACACATGCACCTGGAGGCCCCTGGCGTGGGCGGTCCGGATGAACCGGCGGTCCACCACTCGGACACCGGTCTGCACCTCGGGCACCTGGGCGCAGACCGCCCCGGCGCGCACGGCGGCCGGGATGCCCAGCGAACGCAGCCGCAGCCCCAGCACGCCCCGGACCCCGTACGAGGTGGCGAGCCGAGGGCCGGCCAGCCGCGCCGCCCGTGCCACCCGGCTCTCGGAGAACGAGCCGACGCACACCCGGTCCCATGAGTCCGTGCGGCGGATCAGATCCAGCAGCGGAAGCAGCGCGGGCTCCGCCTTGACGTCCACGTTCCAGTGCGCCCGGGGGAACTCCTCCAGCAGCTCCTCGAAGAGCGGCAGCGGCTCCCGGCCCGCGACCCGCGCCCGGCGCACCTCGCTCCACGGCAGCCGGGCGATCCGGCCGCCGCGGTCCGTGGCCCGGTCCAGCGTGGCGTCATGGAAGGCGACGAGCTTGCCGTCGGCGGTCGTATGGACATCGGTCTCGAAGTAGCGGTAGCCGAGAGCGGTCGCCCGCCGGAAGGCGGCGGCCGTGTTCTCCAGTCCGTCCGCCGCGCCGCCCCGGTGGGCGAACGCCAGCGGCACGGGATGGCCGAGATAGGGGTGGGGACGGGGCAGCCGGGTCACCGCCGAAGTATCGCGCGCTCCGGCGCGTCGGAGACGGCCGCCGCCCCGCCGCCGGCCGCTCCACCGGTCGTCATGGTGTCGGCTGCTCCATCGCCGTCCGCCGTCCCGCCGTGCCGTCGGCCTCTCCGTCGCCGTCCGTCGTGCTGTCCGCTGCGCTGTCCGTTGTGTCGCTCGTCGTGCCGTTCGCTGTTCCGTCCGTCGTGCTGCCCGTCGAGCCGCTCGCCGTCCCGCCGCCGGCCGCCGCCGTCACGCTCGCGCCGGAGACCGCGAAGACCCGCAGAAACAGCTGGGCCAGGGGGCCGATCGCCAGCGCGTACGCCACCGTGCCGATGCCCACTGAACCGCCGAGCAGGAACCCCGTGGCCACCACGGTCAGCTCGATGCCCGTACGCACCACCCGAATCGAACGGCCCGTGACCCGGTGCAGCCCCGTCATCAGACCGTCGCGCGGGCCGGGCCCGAAGCGCGCCGCGATGTAGAGGCCGGTCGCCGCACCGTTGATCACGATGCCCGCGGCCGTCATCGCGATCTGCGCGGCCGGTCCGTGCACCTCCGGGACGAGCGCCAGAGTGCCGTCCATCGCCAGACCGATGACGAAGACATTGGAGACCGTGCCCAGCCCCGGCCGCTGCCGGAGGGGTATCCACAGCAGCAGCACCACCGCGCCGACGATGATGCTCATCACGCCGATCGTCAGCCCGGTCCGCTCGGCGAGCCCCTGATGCAGCACATTCCAGGGTTCGAGACCGAGACCGCCGCGCACCAGCAGCGCGGAGCTCGCGCCGTAGAGCGCGAGCCCCAGATAGAGCTGGAACAGCCGGCGGCTGAGATGGGTGGACCCATGGGACGAGCTATTGGACACGACAGTGGCCCCTCTAGTGACAATGCCTTGACTCATGACACTCTGTGGCTATGGAACGGAAGCCAACCATGGCCAATTCCAGAAGGGTGGACTGATTTCCATGACGCAGTGGACCTCGGCGGTGGGGGCGGCTCAGCTCGCCCGTCAGCTCTCCGCCCAGCAGTCCCGCCCCGCCGTCGCCGGGGCCCGTAAGCCCCCCGCCTACCGGGCCCTCGCCGACGGAGTCCGGCTGCTGGTGCTGGAAGGCCGGGTCCCCGTCGCCGCCCGGCTGCCCGCGGAGCGCGAACTCGCCCTGGCGCTCTCCGTCAGCCGCACCACCGTCGCCGCCGCCTATGAGGCGCTGCGCACCGAGGGCTTCCTCGAATCCCGCAGGGGAGCGGGCAGCTGGACCGCCGTGCCGGCGGGCAATCCGCTGCCCGCGCGCGGTCTGGAGCCGCTGCCGCCGGAGTCGGTCGGCTCCATGATCGATCTGGGCTGCGCCGCACTGCCCGCGCCCGAGCCCTGGCTGACCCGGAGCATCCAGGGGGCGCTGGAGGAGCTGCCGCCGTACGCCCACACCCATGGCGACTACCCGGCGGGCATCCCCGCCCTCCGCCAGATGCTCGCCGACCGCTACACCGAGCGCGGCATCCCCACCATGCCCGAGCAGATCATGGTCACCACCGGCGCGATGGGCGCGATGGACGCCATCTGTCATCTCTTCGCCGGGCGCGGCGAGCGGATCGCCGTCGAGTCCCCCTCGTACGCCAATATCCTCCAGCTGATGCGGGAGGCCGGGGCCCGGCTGGTGCCGGTGGCCATGGCGGAGGGGCTCGGCGGCTGGGATCTGCCCCGCTGGCGGCAGGTGCTCAGGGACGCGGCCCCGCGACTCGCCTACGTCGTCGCCGACTTCCACAACCCGACGGGGGCGCTGGCCGACGAGGACCAGCGCCGCCGGCTGGTCGACGCGGCCCGCTCGGCGGGCACCGTCCTGGTCGTGGACGAGACCATGTCGGAGCTGCATCTGGACGAGCTGCCCGATATGCCCCGGCCGGTCTGCGCCTTCGACCCGGCGGGCTCCACGGTGCTGACCGTGGGCTCCGCGAGTAAGGCGTTCTGGGCCGGGATGCGGATCGGCTGGGTGCGCGCCTCCCCCGATGTGATCCGCTCACTGGTGGCCGCCCGCGCCTACGCGGACCTCGGCACCCCCGTACTGGAACAGCTCGGCGTCAACTGGCTGATGCGGACCGGCGGCTGGGCCCAGGCGGTCGAGCTCCGGCGCGATCAGGCCCGGGAGAACCGCGACACACTGGTCGCGGCGATCCGCCGGGAGCTGCCGGAATGGGAGTTCTCCGTGCCGAACGGCGGCCTCACCCTCTGGGTGCGGACCGGAGGGCTCTCCGGCTCGCGGCTGGCCGAGGTCGGCGAACGGGTGGGCGTACGGGTGCCGTCCGGGCCGCGGTTCGGGGTGGACGGGGCCTTCGAGGGCTTCGTCCGGCTGCCGTTCACGGTCGGCGGCCCGGTCGCGGACGAGGCCGCGGCCCGGCTGGCGGCGGCGGCCCGGCTGGTGGAGACGGGCGCGACGACGGGGGCGGAGGCTCCGCGCACCTTCGTGGCTTAGGCGTATCGCGGGGCAGCCCGGGGCTATCGGGGCGGTGGCCACCGGGGCCGGGGCCGGGGCCGGGGTCCTGGGCCGGCCGGTCCCGGTCCCGGTCCCGGGCCTGGGGCTTTGGGCCTGGGGCCTGGGGCCTTGGGCCGGCCGGTCGGCTCTCCGCCGGTCAGCTCTCCGCCGGTACGGGGGCGACCTGGGCGGGGGCCGGGTCCTGGGCCGGGACCTGATCCCCGCCGCGCAGCGGATCGTGCCCGGAGGACTGCCCGCCCCCCGGGACCCCGGTCGGCTGATGGTCCGGCAGCAGCTCCAGCACCGCCTGCCGGTGCGCCTCGCCCGTCGCGTCGTCGTACGGGTCCGGGGTCGCCGGGACCTGGAGCCGGAGCACCGGTCCGGCGCCGAGCCTGGCGTAGCCGCGCCCCGGCGGCACGCCGGGCGTCGGCGTGGTGTGCGGGGCCGTCCCCAGCACGCTCTCGATCTGCTCGAACCCGGCGGGCCCGAGCACCACCCGGGCGCGGGTGTGGCTCCGTACCGTCTCCGTGAGCGCGTCCACGCAGTCGAACTGCTCGGTCACCACCACGGTCACGGCCGCCTCCCGGCCGTGCCGCAGCGGCACCTGGAGCAGCTGCTGCGGGTCGGTGCGGCCGTCCGCGGCGGCGAGATGCCCGAAGACGCTCGGCCGGTCCACCAGGATCCACAGCGGGCGCCGGGTGTCCGCGGGGGCCGGCCGGCCCGCCTGCCGCGCCCGGTTCGCCGCGATCAGCCGCCGCTCGGTCTCGTGCGCCGCCCACTCCAGGCTGCTGAGCGCCCCGGCGAGACCGCACTCGACGGAGAGCACTCCCGTACGCCCGGTGAGACAGGCGTACTCGCCGGTTCCGCCGCCCTCCACGATCAGTACGTCTCCGTGCTGGAGAGCCTGGAGCGCGATCGAGCGCAGCAGGGTCGTGGCACCGCCGCCGGGCTGGCCCACCGCCAGCAGATGCGGCTCGGTGGAGCGCGGTCCGGTGCGCCAGATCACCGGCGGCGCGTCCCTGGTCTCCCCGCCGTCCGTCACCGGCACCGTGCGCTGCACCGAGTCCGCGTCGGTGAAGCCCAGCACGGTCTCGCCGGGCGCGGTGACGAAGCGCTGGGCCGCGATGGCGGTGGAGAGCGCGGGGAGCACGTTCATCAGCAGCTGGTTCCCCTCCTCGTCCCAGCGGAAGCGGTACTCGCGGCCACGGCCCGATTTGGCGTGCAGCAGCTGCTCGATCCGCTCCCGCGACTCCTCCTCGCCGTCCGCGAAGTAGGCCGGGTAGGCGATGCGCAGCTCGGTCAGCCGGCCGTTCCCGTCGAAGGCGTAGTCGTCGAAGACCCCGGCCCACTCCCCGCCATGGGCGTAGCGCGGGTCGGGGTCCTCGGGCGCCGAGAAGTAGGGCACCAGCGCTTCGTAGAGCGCCTGGAGCCGGGCGATCTCGGATTCGTCGGGGCCGGTCTTCACCACCGGGCGCACCCGCCCCTTCCAGGCGGCGGCGGCCATCAGCGAGATCAGGGCCAGCACCGGCCCGAACCGGATGAGCGCGACCGCCATCACCCCGCCCGCCGCCATGAGCAGTGTGGGGCCGCGCTTGTCCTTGGGCGTCTCGGCCCATTTCCGGCGGGCGATGCCGGCCAGCTCCCGCAGCCCCCGGGAGACCGTGATCAGCGGATGGAGGACGTCCGCGGCGCTGTCGGCGGCCGTCCGGGCGATCTCCCTGGTCCGGACGGCCTGCGCGGTGGCGCTGCTCAGAATGCGGGGGAGTGGTCGCCGGGCCACATCGGTCTCCTGGGGGGTGCGGGGCTGGGGCGGGTGGCAGAGCCGGGATACCCGATCGTCAGGGGTTCCTGTCCTCAGGCGTTCCTGTCTTCAGGGGCTCCTGTCTTCAGGAGTTCCTGAGCGAGTTCCCGGTGGAGTTCGCAAGGAACAAGGTCAGAATTTGATCCCGCCGAGCAGGCTGGCCAGGCTCTGGCTGCCCGCCTTGATGCTCGGGGCGATGGCGGTGCCCGCGAGAAAGAATCCGAAGAGGGCGCAGGCGACGGCGTGGGACGCCTTGAGCCCGCCCTTCCGGAAGAACAGAAAGACGATGATCGCGAGCAGCACCACGCCTGAAATGGAAAGGATCATGAGGTTCTCCTGGGTGATGGGGACGGTCACCATGAGTTCTTCCAACCTCACAGGAAGTATCTATGCGATAAAAGGTGCAAACGAGTGAAAATCTCGGTATTTCACTGCATCGGCGCACGGAGTCCGGCCTCTCAGGGGGCACACTGCGCGATCGCACGGCACAGTGCCCCCACCACCGCCGCGGCACAGTGCCCTGTCACCGCCGCGGAGCAGGCCCGCAGCCGCCCCGCGGGCAGTAATCTGTCGGTTCACTCGCACGGCTCACCACCCGGCCGTGCACCCCAGGTCAGCGCAGTGCAGGTCAACGCAGTGCGGATCAACACAGCGAAAGGCGGTCCCCGATGAGCGAGACCCCGGATCCGGAAGTGATCGAACTCGCGACCAAGGTCTTCGACCTGGCCCGCCAGGGAGAGACCGAGGCGCTCGCCGCGTATATCGACGCGGGCGTGCCCGCCGGTCTCACCAATGACCGCGGCGACACCCTGGTGATGCTCGCCGCCTACCACGGCCACCCCTCCGCCGTCGAGGCCCTCATCGCCCGTGGCGCCGACCCGGACCGGGCCAACGACCGGGGCCAGACGCCGCTCGCGGGCGCCGTCTTCAAGGGCGACGTCGCCGTCGTACGCGCGCTGCTGGCCGGCGGGGCCGATCCGGCGGCCGGAACCCCCTCCGCCGTGGATACCGCCCGGATGTTCGGGAAGACGGAGCTTCTGGAGCTGTTCGACGGCCGGTGAGACCGCCGGGCAGCCCGGTGGGACCGCCGGGCAGCGCGGTGGGACCGCCGGGCAGCCTGGTGGGACCGCCGAGTAGCCCGGTGGGACCGCCGGGCAGCGCGGTGAGACCGCCGGACAGCCCGGTGGGACCGCCGGGCAGCGCCGACAGCACGCTCAGAGGCCCCCGAGCAGGCCAGGAGCCCCTGGCAGGGGCGTCGTAAATGTGGTCGCGGTGGCGATATGGGTGGGTCATCATGACGTACGGCCCTGTCCCGGACATCACCGGGAGTTCCCCTGGGGCCACAGACGAGAGGCAGGAAGATGGTCTACAGCAAGCGGATGGCGCGGAAGACGCGGATGACGACGGGCGGCATCACATGCTGCAGCGCGGCCTAGACATCCCCAGTCCCCGGTTGCGTCGAGAGCTTGATGTGAGGCTTTCCCCATGTTCGATCCAGTCATAGCGCCGAGCGGCACGCTGCTCGGCCTGTTGCAGAGAGGCCGAGGCGACGGCACGCTGCACGCGCTCGCAGCGCCGCGCGCCGAGGCCCTCGCCGCCCTCAACCACTGCGTGCTGAACGATCCCCGCCTCGACTGGCAGGTCGAGAACCGCTCCCTCTACTACGCCCGCCTGTACCTGGATCTCCACGGCGGTCTCGAAGAGATCGAACGGCATCTTCGCGATGCCGACGACCACCTCGACACGGACGAGGCCAGAACCGGTCTCGCGCTCGCGGTACTCGGCCATCTCGCCTCGTACGGCAGAGCGGACGCCCTCCGGCTGCTGCGCGGCTATGCCGCGATCGGCGCCAACTGGGCGTGGGCGCTCGACGAGCTGGCCCTGCGCGACGACGACGCCGGGCTGCGCTCCCTCGCCGCCCCCGTCCTCGCCAGATTCCCGGCGACCCCGGAGGGCGACGCCGAGCTGGCCGCCACCGTGCGGGACGCCTTCGAGCCACGGCCCTGGCGGCTGTGGGCCGACGACCCCAGGGAGTCGGTCGGACCCCGCGTCCGCGCCGCCCAGGAAGCGGGCTCCTTCGACCGCTGGCAGCGCCAGATGCGACCCACCGGCCCACGGCCGGGCTGGAGCGTCCAAGCCGTCTTCGACTGGGCCGATCAAGGACTGGAGCGCGGCACCCCGCTGCATGTGCCCGCCGCCCGGTGTCTGTCCGCCGTCGCCGGGGCCGACGACCGGCCCGCGATCGTCACGGCGGCCCGCGAGGGAACGGACGGCGCGCGCTGCGCCGCCCTGCACTACCTCGCCGAGTCACGGGACCCCGTCGTCCTCGATCTGATCGAGGCCGCGGTATCCGTCGGCTCGCGCACCGTCGCCGAGGCCGCTGTCTCCGCCTTCGAGCGGATGTGCGGTGAGGAAGCCGTCGACCGCGCCCGGGGCTGGGTCCACCGGCCCGACGCGCTCGGAGCCTCCGCGGCGGGCGTACTCGCCTGCCGGGGCACGGCGGCCGACGACGCGCTCGTCCTGGGCGCGCTGCGCGAGACCGTACGGGCGTACGGGCCCGACGCGCCGCTGCTGTCGACCCTGGTGGACGGCGCCGGACGCCTCGGCATCACCTGCGCGGCCCCCGTGCTGCGCCATGTCTACCGTGAGACCGCCTCGTCCCAGCTGCGCGGCCGGGCCGCCAAGGCGCTGGCGGCGACCGACGCCTCCTTCGCCACGGGATTCGCCGTCGAGTGTCTGTGGGACTGCGAGGAGACCACCCGCGAGGTGGCCGCCCGGCACGCCGAGACGGGCGATGTGCGCGTCGCCGAACGGCTGCGGAGGCTCGCGGCGGACCCGGCCGAGGAGGCCGAGGTCCAGACGGCGGTACGGAGCAGAATGGGCCCGGACGCGTCGGTGGGGTGAGGCACCGGGTTCCGGGTCGG
>NZ_VCLA01000066.1:0-15551 GCF_009600885.1 Streptomyces jumonjinensis | reverse complement strand
CGCTGCCCGGGCCCGCGCGCCCGGCGGCGCTCCACCCGGCGGCGCTCCACCCGGCGGCGCTCCGCCCGGCACCGGAGACCGCCCGTGCCCCCGCGCCGGACCCTGGACGCCGGGCGCGAGCGGCCCGTGCGCCCGCCCGTCATCGTGTCAGCGCACGCCCCCCTTGCCAGAATGAGGGAATGACCGGGCGCTGGGAGTTCTGGATCGACCGAGGCGGCACCTTCACCGACATCGTGGGAAAACGCCCCGATGGACGGCTCGTCACCCGCAAGCTTCTCTCGCACGACCCCGAGCGCTACCGGGACGCCGCCGTCGCCGGCATCCGGCTGATGCTGGGCATCGGACCGGACGCCCCCGTCCCCGCCGAGCGCGTCGCCCACGTCAAGATGGGGACGACCGTCGCCACCAACGCCCTGCTGGAGCGGCGCGGCGAGCCGACCGTGCTCGTCATCACCGAAGGCTTCGGCGACGCCCTGCGCATCGCCTACCAGAACCGCCCCCGGATCTTCGACCGCCGCATCGTGCTCCCCGAAGCGGTGTACGAACGCGTCATCGAGGTCCCCGAGCGCATCGACGCCCACGGCACAATCGTCCGGCCGCTCGATCTCGCCTCCGTCACCGAGCGGCTGCGGCTGGCGAGGGCGGACGGGTTCCGCAGTGTGGCCGTCGTCCTGATGCACGGCTACCGCCACCCCGCTCACGAGACCCGGATCGCCCAGGCCGCCCGTGATCTCGGATTCCCCCAGGTCAGCTGTTCGCATGAGGTCAGCCCGCTGATCAAACTGATCCCGCGCGGAGACACCACCGTCGTCGACGCCTATCTCTCCCCGATCCTGCGCCGCTACGCGGACACCGTCGCCGCCGAACTCGACGGCATCCGTCTGATGTTCATGCAGTCCAACGGCGGTCTGCGCGAGGCATCCGGCTTCCGGGGCAAAGACGCCGTGCTCTCCGGTCCGGCCGGTGGCGTGGTCGGCATGGCGCGCACCGCCGCACAGGCCGGATTCACCCGGGTCATCGGCTTCGACATGGGCGGCACCTCCACCGACGTCTCCCACTACGCGGGCGAGTTCGAACGCGAACTCGGCACCCAGGTCGCGGGCGTACGGATGCGCGCGCCCATGATGAGCATCCACACCGTCGCCGCGGGCGGCGGCTCCGTACTGCACTTCGACGGCCGCCGCTACCGCGTGGGCCCCGACTCCGCGGGAGCCGACCCCGGCCCGGCCTGCTACCGGCGCGGTGGACCGCTCACCGTCACCGACGCCAATGTGATGCTGGGCCGCGTCCAGCCGGCCTACTTCCCCGCCGTCTTCGGCCCGGACGGCGACCAGCCGCTCGACGCGGACACCGTACGCGAACGCTTCACCGCGCTCGCCGGGCGCGTACGCGACGAGACCGGGGCCGACCGCACCCCCGAGGAGGTCGCCGCGGGCTTTCTGGAGATCGCCGTCCTCAATATGGCCAACGCGGTCAAGAAGATCTCCGTACAGCGCGGCCACGACATCACCCGCTACGCCCTGAACTCCTTCGGCGGCGCGGGCGGCCAGCACGCCTGCGCGGTCGCCGACGCGCTGGGCATCGACACCGTCATCGTGCCGCCGCTCGCCGGGGTGCTCTCCGCCTACGGGATCGGGCTCGCCGACGCCACCGCCATGCGCGAGCAGTCCGTCGAGGCGGAACTGGACGCGGACGGCACGGACGGCGCGGACACCGTCACCCGGGTACGCGAGCTCTGCGACGAACTCGCCGCCCGTGCCCGTGCCGAACTGCGCGCGGAGGCCGTTCCCGACAGCGCGATCACCACGAGCGCGCGCGTACTGCTGCGCTACGCGGGCACGGACGCCGCACTGCCCGTGCCGCTGGGCGCCGCCGACGGGATGAGGGAGGCATTCGAGTCCGCCCACCGTGCCCGGTACGCCTTCACCATGGAGAAACCGCTGATCGTCGAAGCCGTCTCGGTGGAGGCGGTGGGCACGGCAGGCACGGCAGGCGCGGTGGGCTCGGCGGGCGCGGTGGGCTCGGGGGGCGAACACGCTGCCGGGGCCGGGACGGAGGAGCCCGAAGCCGTCACCGGCGAGGCGGCCGGAGACGGAGATTCGTCCGGCGGTGGCGAGTCCACGCCGGACGACCGGGTCACGATGTTCGTGGACGGCGCACACCGGGAAGTACCTCTGTACCGGCGACAGAACCTCCGCCGGGGCGACCCTGTGGAGGGGCCCGCGATCATCGCGGAGTCCGATGCCACCACCGTCGTGGAGCAGGGCTGGCGTGCCGTCTCTCATCACGCGGGCCATCTGCTCCTCACCCGAGTACGCCCCCGTCCGGCCAGGTCCGCCGTCGGCACCGACGTCGATCCCGTCCTTCTGGAGGTGTTCAACAATCTCTTCATGTCCATCGCCGAGCAGATGGGCGTCCGGCTGGAGAACACCGCGCACTCGGTCAACATCAAGGAACGGCTCGACTTCTCCTGCGCGCTCTTCGACCCGGACGGCAATCTGATCGCCAACGCGCCCCATATCCCGGTCCATCTCGGCTCCATGGGAGAGTCGATCAAGGAGGTGCTCCGCCGTAACGGGGACCGGATGAGGCCCGGAGACGTGTACGCGATCAACGACCCCTACCACGGCGGCACCCATCTGCCCGATGTGACCGTGGTGACCCCGGTCTTCGCGGACCCGGCCCGCGGTGAGCTGCGCTTCCTGGTGGCCTCGCGCGGTCACCACGCCGAGATCGGCGGCATCACCCCCGGCTCCATGCCCGCCTTCAGCCGCACCATCGAGGAGGAGGGGGTGCTCTTCGACAACTGGCTGCTCGTCCGCGACGGCCGGCTGCGCGAACACGAGACCCGTGAACTGCTGACCGGCGCGGCCTATCCCTCCCGCGCCCCGGACGTCAACATCGCCGATCTGCGCGCCCAGATCGCCGCCAACGAGAAGGGCATCGCCGAACTGCGCCGGATGACCGACCAGTTCGGCCTGGAGGTCGTCCACGCCTATATGCGGCATGTCCGGGACAACGCCGAGGAATCGGTCCGGCGTATCGTCGCCGGACTGAGGGACGGTCAGTACCGGTACGAGACGGACAGCGGCGCCGTCATCCGGGTCTCGGTACGGATCGACCGCGCCGAGCGCGGCGCCGTCATCGACTTCACCGGCACCTCGCCCCAGCAGCCCGGCAACGCCAACGCGCCCACCTCCGTCGTGATGGCGGCCGTGCTCTATGTCTTCCGGACCCTGGTCGGTGAGGACATCCCGCTGAACAGCGGCTGCCTCGAACCCCTGGAGGTGAGGGTCCCCGAGGGCTCCATGCTCGCGCCCGCCTTCCCCGCCGCCACCGTCGCGGGCAATGTGGAGACCTCCCAGGCCGTCACCGGAGCGCTGTACGCGGCGCTCGGCGTCCAGGCCGAGGGGTCGGGCACCATGAACAACGTGACCTTCGGCAACGACCGGGTGCAGTACTACGAGACGGTCGCCAGTGGCTCCGGCGCGGGCGACGGATTCGACGGCGCGGACGCCGTGCAGACCCATATGACCAACTCACGGCTCACCGACCCCGAAGTCCTGGAATGGCGCTATCCGGTGCGGGTGGACGCCTTCTCGGTACGGGACGGGAGCGGCGGCGCGGGCCGGTGGCGCGGCGGCCACGGGGTGGTGCGGAGGATCCGCTTCCTGGAGCCCATGACGGTGGCGCTGCTGACCGGGCACCGCCGGATCGCGCCGTACGGGATGGCGGGCGGCGGCACGGGCGCGCTCGGGGAGAACACGGTGGTGCGGGCCGACGGGAGGGTGACCCGGCTGGAGGGGGTCGACTCGGTGGAGGTCGGCCCCGGGGACGTGCTGGTCCTGGCGACCCCCGGGGGCGGCGGCTACGGCACGCCGACCGGGGGAGCGACCCCGGCTGACCCGAACCGTCCGGCTGCCTCCGAACGTCGGGTTGCCTCCGAACCGTCCGGCTGACCCGCGCCGGGCGGCGCGTCCGCTGTCGGATGCGGCATGCTCTTGAGGAGCGCGCCCGGTGCCGCCTGCCCGCGGGGGCGGCCCCACAGCCCGCCCGCCGTGTCGCGGAACCGCCCCGGAGCGTCCCGCTGCCGGGGCTCTCCCCGTCACCGCACGGGTATGAACCGCACCGGTGTCCCCGGTGCGGCCTGGGCCGCCGCCGGGAGGTCGCGCTCGTCGACGACCGCCGCCACCGGATAGCCGCCGGTCGTGGGATGGTCCGCGAGAAAGACCACCGGACGGCCGTCCGGCGGCACCTGGACCGCCCCGAGCACCATTCCCTCGCTGGGCAGTTCACCGTCGCGCGCCCGCTCCAGCGCCGGACCCTCCGTGCGCAGCCCGATGCGGTTGCTCATCGCCGACACCCGGTACACACCGGAGGTGAAGGCGCGCAGCGCCGCGTCGGTGAACCAGTCGGCGCGCGGGCCCAGCCGCACCCGCAGCACCAGCTCGGCGGGCGGCGCGGGCCAGGGCACACAGACGTCCGCCCGGGCGGCCGGGCCGACCGGGCGCCCCAGCGGCAGCACGACCCCGTCCGCGAGCGGAGGCGGACCGAGGCCGGAGAGCAGATCGGTGGAGCGGCTGCCGAGCACCGGATCGACCGCGACGCCGCCCGCGAAGGCGATATAGCCGCGTACCCCGCCGGTCGTGCAGCCCGCTTCGAGCAGTGCTCCGGCCGCCACTCGCACGGGTGCTCCCCAGGCCGCCGGACGGCCGTCGACGGTGACCGGGCAGGGCGCTCCGCCGATCGCCACGGTCACGGGCCCCCGGGGCCGTATCGCGCACCCCGTGAGGGTGGTCTCCAGCACCGCCGCGCTCTCGGGGTTCCCCACCAGCCGGTTGACGACGGCGGCGGCGCGCGGGTCGAGCGCGCCCGAGCGCGGCACGCCGAGATGGGCGTACCCCGGCCGCCCGAGATCCTGCACGGTGGTCAGCGCACCGGCCCGCACCACCGAAAGGGCGCGGTCGGTCATCGTCCCTCCCTGACGAATCGCACCCGGACCCCCGGGGCGAACAGCGCGGCGGGCACTCGCGCGGGATCCCACAGCTCCAGCTCCGTGGTGCCGATCAGCTGCCAGCCGCCGGGCGAGGACCGGGGGTAGACACCGCTGTAGGGACCGGCCAGTCCCAGCGCCCCGGCGGGGACCGAGGCGCGCGGGGTGTCCCGGCGCGGCACCGCGTACCGCTGGGGCAGTCCGGTGAGATAGCCGAAGCCGGGCGCGAACCCGCAGAACGCGACCCGGAACTCGGCCGCCGAATGGATCTCCGCGACATCGTCCTCCGTCACCTGCCACAGGGCGGCCACCGCCGCCAGATCGGGCCCGTCGTAGCGGACCGGTACTTCGACGGCCTCCTCGGCACGGGCGGGCAGGGGCGGGATCTCCCAGCCGGGCAGCTCCCGGGCCAGCCGGGCGGGGTCCGCGAGCCCGTCGAGCAGGACGGTCCTGGCCGCGGGCACGATCTCCCCTACGGCGGGGAGGGCGCCCGTCGCACGGCGGCGCAGCAGCTCGGCGTGGAGCGCTTCGGCCTCCTCCCCGTCCGCCAGCTCGATCAGCAGGGCCCGGTCGCCGACCGGCAGCGCTCTCATCGTCATACGAACGGTTCCACCCGCACTCCCGCGGTCTCCAGCTGACGGCGCACCCGGCGGGCCAGTGATACGGCCCCCGGTGTGTCGCCGTGCAGACAGAGGGAGCGGGCCCGCACCGGCACCGGCCTGCCGCAGCGCGCGGTGATCACCCCGAACCGGGCCATGCTGACGGACCGTTCGACCACGGTCGCCGGGTCGGTGAGGACCGCGCCGTCCTGGCCGCGCGGCACCAGTCTGCCGTCGGCGGTGTACGCGCGGTCCGCGAACGCCTCGGTGATCGTGGGCAGGCCCGCCTTCTCCGCCATGGTGTGCAGCTTCGAGCCGGGCAGCCCCAGCACCGGCAGCCGCTCGCCCGACAGCAGCACCCCGTCCACCACGGCCGCCGCCTGCTCCTCGTCGTGAACCACCCGGTTGTAGAGCGCGCCATGCGGCTTGACGTAGGAGACCCGGGATCCCGCTGCCCGGGCGAAGATCTCCAGCGCCCCGATCTGATAGGCGATCTCGGCGGCCAGCTCCTCGGCCGGGACGTCCATCGAACGCCGTCCGAACCCGGCGAGATCGCGATAGGAGACCTGGGCGCCGATGCGCACCGAGCGCTCGGCGGCGAGCCGGCAGACCCGCCGCATGGTGACTGCGTCTCCGGCGTGGAAGCCGCAGGCGACATTGGCGCTGGTGACGACGGACAGCAGCTGCTCGTCGTCGGTCAGCCGCCAGTGGCCGAAGCCCTCCCCCAGATCGGCGTTGAGATCGATGGACGCCCAGGTCATGTACTCCTCCTCCGAACTGTGCCGGCTATGCCGCGCGATACCGCTCGTCGAGCGCGTCCGTGATGAACATCCGCCCCGGTGCGTGGGCGAGGGCGAACGGCGGCCGGGACGCCTCGTTCGGATTCAGGGTCACAGCAACTCCCTGCCCCGCGTCTCGGGCAGGCCGAGCAGCGCCACCACCGCCAGACCGTAGCCGAAGGCTCCGAGGACCAGGGCCCCGCCCACTCCCCAGCTGTCCGAGAGGAACCCCACCAGAGTCGGCAGGAACGCTCCCGCCGCGCGCCCGCAGTTGTAGGTGAAGCCCTGGCCGGTGCCGCGTACGGCCGTCGGGTAGAGCTCGCTGAGGAAGGAGCCGAATCCGCTGAAAATCGCGGACATGCAGAACCCGAGCGGGAAGCCGAGGACGAGCAGCAGCCCATTCGCCCCGGTGGGTATGTTGGTGTACGCGAGGACGCCGAAGGCGGAGAGGACGGCGAAGAGCGTGATGTTCTTCTTCCGGCCCAGCCGGTCGGTGAGATAGCCGCCGGTGAGATAGCCGATGAACGCGCCGGATATCAGAAACGCCAGATAGCCGCCGGTGCCGACCACGGTCAGCCCCCGCTCGGTCTTCAGATAGGTCGGCACCCAGGTCGCCAGCGTGTAGTAGCCGCCCTGGACGCCGGTGGAGAGAAGGGTCGCGAAGAGCGTGGTGCGCAGCAGATCCTTCTTGAAGATCGCGGTGAAGGACCCTCGTTCGGCGCTGGCCGCACGCTGGGCCGCGGCTGCCGGGGCGTCGCTGACATTGCGCCGTACGTAGACGACCAGCAGCGCGGGCAGCGCGCCGGTCCAGAACATCACCCGCCAGGCGATGTCGTCGTCGAGGAACTGGAACACCAGGGTGTAGACGACGACCGCGAGCCCCCACCCCGCGGCCCAGGCGCTCTGGACGGCGCCGAGGGTACGTCCGCGGTGCTTGGCGGACGCGTACTCCGCGACCAGGATCGCACCGACCGCCCACTCGCCGCCGAAGCCGAGGCCCTGGAGGGCGCGGAAGACCAGCAGGGTCTCGTAGTTGGGGGCGAAGCCGCAGGCCACGGTGAACACCGCATAGGTGATCACGGTGATCATCAACGCCTTCACCCGGCCGATCCGGTCGGCGAGTATTCCGGCGAGCGCGCCGCCGACCGCGGAGACCACCAGGGTGACGGTGGTGAGCAGCCCGGTCTGTCCGTTGTCGAGGCTGAAGTAGGCGGAGATCGCCACCATGCCGAGCGGCAGGGTGAAGTAGTCGTACGAATCGAGGGCAAAGCCCCCGAACGCGCCGCCGAAAGCGCGGCGGCCACGCGGGCCGAGAGCCCGCAGCCAGGCGAACGCACCGGTGTCCTCGTGCGGTTCGGCTGTGTTCCGCTGTGCCCTGGTCGTGCTCATCTGCACCTCGCAGAAGGGGAGATGGTGATGCCGGTGGGTGTCGTGAACGCGCGCTGGGGCGGCGCGCGGTGAAGGGTGCGTGCCTGCGTGCCGCGGCGGAGCGGTGTGTAGCGGCACGCCAACTCAACGTAGAGGATTGTTGAACGATCCGACAAGGGGCGTGTTGGCTCGTTCTTCCTTCTACGATGGAGATCGCGCGCCGGGGGAGCCGCCGGCGAGGGAGAGAGGGGCGTCGTGGGGACGACGGAGCCGGAGACCGACCACGCCGGCGGACTCGGCGAACTGGCCGGGGACCGGGCACTGCTGGGCCGCACCAGCACGGCGGAACGGGTGGCGGACATTCTGCGCACCCGTATCGCCGAGGGGTACTTCCAGCCGGGGGAGCGGCTCTCGGAGGACAGCATCGGCAAGGCGCTCGGGATCTCGCGCAACACCCTGCGCGAGTCGTTCCGGCTGCTGACGCATGAACGGCTGCTCGTCCATCAGCTCAATCGCGGGGTGTTCGTGCGGATGCTCGCGGTCCAGGACGTCGTCGACATCTACCGCACCCGGCAGCTCGTGGAGTGCGCCGTCGTACACGACCTCGGCGACCCCCCGTACGCGCTCGACCCGCTCGACGAGGCCGTCAGCGGGGGCGAGCAGTCGGCACGGGAGCTGGACTGGAAGGGCGTCTCCACGGCCAACATCCACTTCCACCGCGAACTGGTCGCCCTCGCGGGCAGCGCGCGGACCGACGAGCTGATGCGCAGCGTGCTGGCCGAGCTGAGGCTGGCCTTCCATGTGGTCGACGACCCGCGCCGGCTGCACCAGCCCTATCTGGTCCGCAACCGGGCCATTCTGGAGGCCCTGCGAGCGGGCGACCGGACCGGCGCGGAGCGGCTGCTCGCGCGGTACCTGGACGACTCGCGGGCTCAGATGGTGGAGACGTACGCGCACCTGGTGGCGCGGGACGACGTCCTCTAGCGCCCGTTCCGGGAGACGGGCCCCGGGCCCGCCGTCCCCGGCGTCCGTACCGTCACCGGCCCTGCCCGGGTCCCGGCGCGTGCCCGACGGCGATGCGCACCGCGTCCGCTCCGCTCCCGTACGCCTGTGTGCCCGTACGCCTGTGTATCTGAGTGCCCGCGCCGAGCCCCCGGGCCTGGCGGTCGGTCCAGGCCGAGCCGTACGCCCGTGACCCCGCAGCCCGTGCCCGGAGGCGGTCGGCCGAGCCCTCCTCCGGGCCCCGGGCGGACCCGCGGCGGGGCCTGCGCACGGGGCAGGGCGCGGAGCGGGAACCATGCCCGGCGGGGGAGGGCGTCTGCGCCGTTTCGACCGTTGTCAGTGCGAGGACCTAATCTGTGCAGCGTGACTTCGCCTGCCTCGACGGAACCCGTTCCGCCCCAGCTCAGCGCGGGGCCGCGACCCGCGCAGGGCCCGGCCGCCGACGAAGGGCTCGCGCGGCGGCTGCGCGCGCTCGCGTGCACCGCGCCGCTGCACGACCTGGACGCGCGCAAGGCCAATCTGGCCGGCGAGTACACGGTGTACGCGATGGCGGAGGTGGCCCTCGCCGCCATCGACCTCGTCACCTTGAACATGGACTTCGACACCGGCGCCGACCACGAGCAGATCGTCGCCCGGCTGCTCCCGAGGATCGCGGCCCAGGCCCCGCGGCGCCCGGCCGCCGAGCATGAGCGGGTCGCCCGCTGGGTCCTGGAGAACCTGATCAACGTCGGCAGCGTGGACCGGGGCTTCCGCGCGGTGTACGGCACCTTCGGGGCCGATGGCGTCTACACCCGCCGTGACTACGACTTCAAGCTCATCGAAGAGGTCCCCGGATACGGCGGGGGCGTCTATCTCCGCACCACCGACGAAGCCGTCAACGTCCTGGTGGGCGCGCTCGACACGGATGTCACCAGCGCCCAGATCGCGGCGGAGGTCAAGCTGGAGGTCCTGATCCGCCGGGGCAGGCTCGCCGACGCCCAGCTCGCCGCCGAGCAGGCCCGCTACCGCACTGTTCAGTACGCGGAGACCCTGCGCCGGACCCTGGAGGCCACCCGCCGCAATGTCCGCGCCGTCGACTGGCTCAACGCGGTTCCGGACATGATCGCCGAAGCCCTCGACCATGTCGCCGACCGCTACCGCCACGAGAACGCGATCCTCACCAACATCCGCCGGGCGCGCGACGAGGCGGAGGACCCCGAGCACAAGCGGCGCGCCGCCGAGCTGGTCGACATCGTCAAGGACTGCATCCGCCGCCACACCCAGCTCCAGTCCCGGCTGCTGGAGGCCGGCCCCCTCTTCCGCGCCGAACAGGACCGGCAGGCCTTCGCCCGGCCCACCGTGCGCACCGGCCTCGATCTGTACGGACAGCTGGTGGCCCCCGTGCTGCCGCTGCCGCTGGAGTCCGCGATCCGGGTCACCGACGCGTTCTTCGCCCGGGGCGCGGGGCTGCGCACCCCGTCGTCCGTCAGGGTCGGGGATCTGGTGGACATGCTGCTGACCCCTCCGGTCGAGCGGGAGCACCTCGGCGCGGAGATGCCCGAGCCCGATCTGATCGCCACCCCCGACGACAGCCGTTTCAGCGAGGAGCAGCTCGCGAGCGCCATGGAGCTGCTGGACCTGGAACACGACGCCCCGCGCCGCCTCTCCGGTCTGCTCGCCGAAGCCCGCCGCCGCGATCCGGAACTGCCGTATCTGGTGGCCCTGCTGGCCGTTCACGCGGCGAGCCCTCCGGTGGGCACGGCCTACCGGCAGGGCGAGGAGCGTCTGCTCTTCGCCGTGGACGACGGCGCCGAGCTGGACGATCCGGAGTTCGGCGGCGCGGATCTCATCGTGGGCACCGCGCTGCTGGACGCGGCCGGTATGGCGGCGGACCGGACGGAGGCGGCATGATCCGGCTCCGGTCAGTCCCCCGGCCCACCGCCCGGCTCCGGTCAGCCGTCCGGCCGACGACCGCCCGGCCCTGGTCGGTCCCTCGGTCCACCGCCCGACTCAGGTCAGCCGTCCGCCCGACTACTCGGTCCCAGTCGGTCCTCCGGCCCACCGTCTGTCCTCCCAGCTCGGTCGTCCGCCCGACCGCTCGGTCCCGGTCGGTCCTCCGGTCACCTCTCGGTCCTCCGGCCGTGCCTCGACCCGGTGCCTCCGGCGACGGCGATGGCGGCATTGGCGTCAGCAGCGCCTCGCGCCCCCCGGCATCGCGCCCTCGGCCTCCGCGCCCGCCCAGCGCCTTCGCAGGCCCCTGGACCACCGGGGAACCGGGCGGACCGCCGGCCGCCCGTGCCCGGCGCCCGCGCAGCCGCCCGGATTCCCCTGTCCCCGGGGCGGGCGCCGCGCCCTCCGCCAGGACCCCGCGCCCCGCACCACCCCATCCATCGCACCCCGACGAGGAGCCATCCCAGTGACCGACCCGCACGCCGAGCGCGACCCCTGGCGTGACCCGGCCACACCCGAGGCCCCCGGCGACGCCCCGAGCGCGGCGGCCCGGCTGACGCCCCCGGACGCCGCCGACGCCGCCCGGCTGGTGTCCTTCGGGCTCCAGCCCAAGCTGCTGCCCGCCCGCGACGCCGAGTACGCCGAACTCCTGCGCCGCTACCGCGAGGACCCGGGCTTCGCCCGCATCGCCGACGCCGTCGCCACCGGCCTGGGCCTGATCGTCCTCGAAGTTTCGCCCCGCGCCGGGATGGCCCTCGCCGCCGGCGAGGACTCCGTCTTCGCCGTCCGCATGGGCGACTACGCCCGCCGCGCCTCCACCGACTCCGCGGACCGCTTTCTGCACGGCCTGGCCCATCTCGCCGTCGCCGCCATGGCCTTCCCCCGCCCCGAGGACCTCGCCGACGACGGCTACATCGGCCGGATCACGGTCAACGGCGTCGACGCCTTCGTCCGGCAGGCCTGCCGCAGACTCGAAGAGCGCGCCGACGAACAGGGCGAGAACACCGACCCCGCCACCGGCGCCCCCGGCCTGGAGGCGGCCTGGCGGATCTACGCCCGGCGCAGCGCGACCGGCGCGACCAAGGACGCCCGGCGGCTCGCCGGCTCGACCACCGGTATCGTCGGCAAGGCCGTCGCCTTCCTCACCGAGTCCGGCTTCCTCCAGCGGACCGGCGACGACGCGGGCGGCGCGTACCGCACCACCGCCCGCTATCAGCTCCAGGTCCGCGACATGGCGGGCAGCGCCGCCATGGCCGAGCTGCTGGAGCTCGGCGTCGTCCCCGTCAGCGACGGCGCCGCCACCCTCCTACCACCGCCCGACGGCGACGATCTGGAGCTGGCCGCCGACGCCGGACTGCCGTTCCACGCCTGACATCGCACCCCGTTTCCCATTCCCACCCGATCTGCCAACCACGAGAGTCCGCCGCCATGTACGAGCTGTCCCGCGTTCGCCTCTACTCCATCGGGCCCGCCGGTGCGCGCTACGCCGACACCGTGCTGGATCTGCGCGGAGTCGGCGAGCCGGTGCCCCACCCCGCGCCCACACAGGCGGAGTTCTTCGAGGAGGAGCCGGTCGGCCCGCCGCGCCGCCCCGCCCCCGCGGGCGTGCTCTTCCTGGAGAACGGCGGCGGCAAGTCCGTGCTGCTGAAGCTGATCTTCTCCGTGATGCTGCCCGGCCACCGCAACACCCTCGGCGGCGCCAGCTCCGGCGTACTGCGCAAATTCCTGCTCGCGGACGACTGCGGACACGTCGCCCTGGAGTGGCAGCACACCCTCACCGGCGAGCTCGTCGTCGTCGGCAAGGTCAGCGAGTGGCGGGGGCGTCAGGTCTCCAACGACCCGAGGAAGTTCGCCGAGGCCTGGTACTCCTTCCGCCCGGGGCCGGGGCTGAGCCTGGACTCGCTGCCGGTGGCCGAGTCGTCCGCCGTACGGCCCCCGGCCGAGGGCGCGTCCGGGGCGCGGGGCCGCCGCCGCACCATGAAGGGCTTCCGCGACGCCATCACCGAGGCGGGCAAGGTGTATCCGCACCTCGAAGTCGTCTGGGAGGAGATCCACGACCGCTGGAACGAGCACCTCGGCGAACTGGGTCTCGACCCGGAGCTCTTCCGCTACCAGCGGGAGATGAACGCCGACGAAGGCGAGGCGGCGGGCCTCTTCGCGGTCAAGAAGGACTCCGACTTCACCGATCTGCTGCTGCGGGCCGTCACCGACACCCGGGACACGGACGGACTCGCCGATCTCGTCAGCGGCTTCGGCAACAAGCTCGGCCGCCGGGCCGAACTCACCGCCGAGCGCGACTTCACGGCCGGTTCGGCCGATCTGCTCGGCCGGATCGTGGAGGCCGCCGAAGCCCGCACCCGGGCCCGGGAGATCCATACGGGCGCCGAGCGGCGTACCCGCACCCTCGCCCGCAGGCTCTCCGCCCGCGCCGCCGGGGAACGCGCCCGTACCGCCGACCTCGCCCAACAGGTCACCGCCGCGGCGCACACCGTCACCGAGGCCGAACAGGCCCGTGGCCGCAGCTCGCTGATCGCGGCCGAACTGGCCTACCGGCACGCCTCGCTGGCCCTGACCGTCGCGGAGAAGGGCGCGGCGGCCCAGCGCCGCGAGCTGACCGACGCCCGCACACTGCACTCCGCCTGGCAGGCGGCCGAGGCCGTGCTCCGGCACCGCGCCGCCGCCGACCGCGCGGCCAGGGTCGCCGCGGCGATCCAGGAGGCCGAGCGGGACGCGGCCCCCGCGCTCGCCGCCCGGGCCAGGGCAGCGGCCGATCTCGTCCGCGCCCTGCACTCCGCGGCGGCGGACGGCGAACAGCTCGCCAACGAGCAGGAGGAGCGCTCCGCCGCGCTCCAGGAGATGGGCGAGGCCGCCCACCGCGACGCGACGGCCGCCGCCACCGGAGCCCAGCGCGCCCGCAGCGAGATCGGCCATCTGCGCCAGCGGCTCACCGAAGTCGAGCAGGAGACGGCCGAAGCGGTACGGGCGGGCTGGCTCGACGACACGGCCCCGGACGCCGACCCGGCGCGCGCGGCGCTCGCGGCGAGCGACGCGGAGAAGACGGCGGTCGCGGCCTGGGACGAGGCCCGCGAGGCGAGCCGTACGACAGGGGACCGCGCCAAGGAGGCGGCAGCCGCCGAATCCCGCGCGGAGCTCGCCGCGGCCCGGGCGTCGGACGCCGCGCTGGCCGCGGAGAACGCCTATGGGGCCGAACACCGTGCGGCGGCCTCCATCGCCGAGGACGAACGCCTGGCGGAGCTGCTCGGCCTGCCCTCGGCAGCCCCGGCCCCGGCTCCGGCCTCGCCCGTGCCCGCGCCGAGGCGTGGCACGCTGGCGGCGGAGAACCGGCCCAAGGCGGTCCACGCCCGAGTGGACGAACCCGTCCCCGGTGAACACCCGGCCGTGGACCGGCCGTCGCCGTCCGCCGACGACCGGACCGCGCCGCCTCAGGGCCAGAGCCCCGACGACCGGTCCGGGGCCGCCCAGGACGAGGGCCCGAGCGCTGCCTCCTCCGGCGCACCGGCCGCAGGACAGACCCCGGACGCAGGCGGCTCCGAGCCGCCCGCCGGGGCGGGGGACGACTCCGCCCCGCCCGCGGCGGTGCGGGCTACCGCGTCCGGGACGGGAGAGACCCCCGCCGCACCGGGCGAGGGCGCCACGGACCCGACCCCGCCCGGCGAGCCCGTCGCCCGGCACCGCTCCGGACCGGACCCCCTCACGCCGGCGGACACCGCCCCCTCGCCCGCCGCGACCGGCGCGGCAGACGGCCCGGGGCTCCACCGGGCCCAGGGACACGAGCCGCGCACCACCGCCCCGGACCGTGCCGGCGACGACGAGTCCGGGCCCGCCACCCGGCGGTCCCCCGCCACCCGGCGGTCCCCCGGCACACGGGGAGCCGCGGCCGACCCGGCGCACCCCGCACCGGCCCCCGACGGCATCGCAACCGCGTCCGAGGACTCCGACTGCTACCCGTCCGGCGACGGGACGGTCTCTGCGTCTGGCGACGGGACGGTGTCCGTGCCCGGGACCGGGGCGGTCTCTGCGTCCGGTGACGGGACGGTGTCCGTGCCCGGGGACAGGACGGTCTCCGCGTCCGGCAATGGGACGGGCTCCGTGCCCGGGGCCGGGACGGTATCCGCGACCGATGCCGCGACGGACTCCACGCCCGTCCCGGCCCCGGCGACCACCGCCCCCCGGCCGGCCGGCTCCCCGCTCACCGCCGAAGAACTGGACCGCTACGCCGACGACCTGCGCGAACTGCTCGACCAGTCCATCGCCTCCGCCGAGCGCCAGCTCTTCGACCTGCGGACCGCCGCGGCCGACGACTCCCGCATCCTCGGCGCGCTCGGCGACGGCGGACTGCTGCCCCCCGGCCCCGATGTCCTCGCGACCGTCGAGTACCTCGGCGAGCACGGCATCCCCGCGCTCCCCGGCTGGCGTTACCTCGCCCAGGCCGTCGACCCCGCCGACCACGCCGCCGTGCTGGCCGCCCGGCCCGAACTGGTCGACGGAGTCGTCATCACCGACCCCGCCTCCCACCTCCGGGCCCGGGAAGCCCTCGCGGGGGCCGCTCTGCTGCCCCGCTCCGCCGTCGCCGTGGGCACCGCCGCCGCCCTCCTCGCACCCGTGCCCGCCCCGGACAGCGGCGCAGGCGACACCGAGGTCTTCCTCGTCCCGCCGAACCCCGCCATGCACGACGAGCACGCCGCCGACGAGGAGCGGCAGACCCTCCGCGCCAGAGCGACCGCACGGGACGCGGAGATCCGGACGCTCGCGGCCCGGCTCGCCGGAGACAGATCGCTCGCCGCGCGCCTCGGCTCCTGGCGCGCGGACTGCCCGCCCGGAATGCTCGGCGAACTCGCCCGGGGCGCGGCGGCGGCCCGG
>NZ_VCLA01000065.1 GCF_009600885.1 Streptomyces jumonjinensis | reverse complement strand
AGTAGGACGCCGCCGAACAAATTTTGATAGCCTCGGTTCCCGGACATTGAATGTCCGGGAACCGAGGCTTTTCTGCGTTCAAAAGTCTTAAGCGTCATGGAATGTCATGGCCATGACATTCCATGACGAAAGTCCTCTTAGGGTGGGGACATGAACTATGACCTCGTCATCTTCGATAACGATGGTGTGCTCGTCGACAGCGAACCGGTCGCGAACACCATCCTGGCCGGGTATCTGACCGAGCTGGGCCACCCCACGTCGTACGAGGACTCGCTGCGGGACTACATGGGGGCCGCGGTGCACCGGGTGCACGATCTGGTGCTGGAGAGGACCGGGCAGCGGCTGCCGGAGGAGTTCGACCAGACGCTGAACGCGCGCACCTTCGCCGCGTTCGAGCGGGAGCTGCAAGCCGTCGACGGGGTCACCGAGGTGCTGGGAAAGCTGACGGCGGACGGGGTTCCGTACTGCCTCGCGTCCTCCGGGAGCCATGAGCGGATCCGGGTGGGCCATCGGAAGACCGGGCTCGATCTCTGGTTCCACGACGAGATCATCTTCAGCGCGCAGGATGTGGGGCGCGGCAAGCCGGCGCCCGATCTGTTCCTGTACGCCGCGGAGCGGATGGGAGTGGCCCCGGAGCGCTGTGTCGTGGTGGAGGACAGTGCGCTGGGGGTCGCGGCGGCGGTGGCCGCCGGGATGGATGTGTACGGGTTCACCGCGATGACGCCGGCCGGGAAACTGGCGGGGGCGAAGGGCTGGTTCAGCTCGATGGCGGAGCTGCCCGCGCTCCTCGCCTGACTCCGGCCGTCCTGACCCCGGCCGTCCTGACCATGCCCCAGCCGCCCTGATCATGACCGGTCTGGCCGGGGCGGATACCGTGGCGGGCATGAGCAGCCGTACGTTGTTGATGTGGGATGAAGCGGTGACGGCGTACGACTTCGGGGACAGCCATCCGATGGACCCGGTGCGGCTCGCGCTGACCATGGAGCTCGTGCGGGCCTACGAGCTGGATCGCGCCGTCGATGTGGTCGCCGCGAAGCCGGCCGGGGACTCGACCCTCCGGCTCGTCCACCGCGAGGACTATGTGGCCGCCGTCCGCGCAGCGTCCGCGCTGCCCCGGTCCGCCGATCAGGCGTACGGGCTCGGCACCATGGACGATCCGGCGTTCGCCGGGATGCATGAGGCGGCGGCGCTGATCGCCGGGCAGTCGGTGGGGGCCGCCGAGGCGGTGTGGCGCGGACAGGCCGCGCACGCCGTGAACTTCGCGGGCGGACTGCACCACGCCATGCCCGGCTCGGCGGCCGGATTCTGCATCTACAACGACGCCTCGCTGGCGATCGCCCGGCTGCTGGAGCTGGGCGCCGAGCGGGTCGCCTATCTCGATGTGGACGTGCACCACGGGGACGGCGTCCAGGCGGCGTTCTGGGACGATCCACGGGTGCTGACGGTGTCGCTGCACGAGCACCCGAGAACGCTGTTCCCCGGCACCGGCTGGCCCGAGGAGACCGGCGGCGCCGGCCCGGCCGAGGGCGGGGCGGTGAATGTCGCGCTGCCCGCCGGAACGGGCGACGAGGGATGGCTGCGGGCCTTCCACGCGGTGGTGCCGGAGCTGCTGGCGGACTTCCGGCCCCAGGTGCTGGTGACCCAGCACGGGGCCGATACGCACTTCGAGGACCCGCTCGCCCATCTGGCGGTCTCCCTGGACGCCCAGCGGGCCGTACAGGAGGCGTGCCACACGCTGGCCCACGAGTACACCGAGGAGGGTCGGTGGATCGCCCTGGGCGGCGGTGGCTACGCGGTGGTGGACGTGGTGCCGAGGTCATGGACGCATCTGGTCGGGATCGCCGCGCACCGGCCCGTGGACCCCGAGTCCATGATTCCGGAGACCTGGCGGGACCTGGTGTACGCGCGGACCCGGCAGCCGGGGCCCCGGCGGATGACGGACGGCCGGACGCCACGCTGGCGGGACTGGGGGGCCGGATACGACCCCGCCGACCGGCTGGACCAGGCGGTGCTCGCGACCCGGCGGGCGGTGTACCCCCTGCGGGGGCTGCTCGCCTGACCGTGCGCGTACGGCGTCATTAGGCCAACCGTGGTGCGCCCGGGGCCTTTCCGTGCGGGCTGTCACCGGCCTGGGGCAGCATCGGCTCCGTGGTGAGCACCGGAGCGCTGCGGGCGCATCTGCTGACGGCCCGGCTGGCCGGGACCGTGGCTACCTTGCGGGAGGAGAGTCTGCGCAGCTACCGGCTCTTCGCCGCACGCGATCCCCGGGTCACCCTCGGCCTCGGCCCGGAACGGGAGTGGAGCGAGCGGGAGGTGATCGCACTGATGGCCGACAAGTGCGGGGTCCCGTCCGACCCCGCCGACGCCTACGGGCACGATGTCATCGACCCCGACCGGACCGTCCGCGCGCTCGACGCCTTCGCCGACCGGCTGGGCGAGGTGGCGGCCCGCCGGGGAGCGGTGCTGCTGGGAACCGGTCATCCGCACCGGCTGCTCGGGTTCTACGGCGGGCTGGCAGACGCTTTGTCGGCGGCTGGCTGTTCCGTTCTCACCCCCGCGCAGGGCAGATGTATCGACATAACGACCCGGTTCGGAGTACGTACTTGCCACCTTGCGTACGTACGGAAAGTCGCGCTGGTGCGGGGAAGGGGCGCACGGGCAACGTGTGGTGAAACCGGCGCACACACCCATTCCCCCCTCCCCGTCCGCGCCGCCCTGGAGGGGCTCGCGGAGTGCGGAGGCCCCCTGCCGGACCTGGTCGTGGGAGACCACGGCTGGGTCTGCGGGGCAGGTCAGCTGGGTTTTGCGGCCATCGGCCTGGCCGATGTCGACGACCCCGCGCTCTTCGTCGGAGAGGCCGAGGGGCTCATCGCCGTAACGGTCCCGCTTGATGACTCAGTGCGGTCTTCTTACTACGGACCGCTGACACGCTATGTACTCAATCGAGCGTGTCTGTCACAGTAGGCGGCCGATGGCTGCTCCTCTTCCCCACTCGCACCACCCGCCCCTAGTCTGGGGAGTGAGCGCACAGCGACGAAGAGTCACCGGAGGGGAAGCCGGTGTGCGTCATGTGCGGAAGGTACAGGTGGGTCATGGCTGCTGCTAGCGAGAGGCCTCTCAACGAGGTCAAATTCCTTACCGTGGCGGAAGTCGCCTCGGTAATGCGGGTGTCGAAGATGACGGTGTACCGGCTGGTGCACAGCGGTCATCTGCCGGCGATCCGGGTGGGGAGGTCCTTCCGGGTGCCGGAGCAAGCGGTTCACGACTACCTCCGCGAGTCCTTCGTGGGGGTCGAATCCGCCTAGCGGAACCGGGCGGCTGCCCTCGGATTACAACCTCGATGCTCAGGCGGGTAGGCTGGACCGACGTAGGTCGTGTGGGCCCAGACGCCCCGCACCGAGTGAAGAGAAGTGAGCGAGGGTAGTCGTGGGCTCTGTTATTAAGAAGCGGCGCAAGCGGATGGCTAAGAAGAAGCACCGCAAGCTGCTCAAGCGCACCCGCGTTCAGCGTCGTAACAAGAAGTAAAGCGACAGCTGTACGTGTCATCGCGGCCCTCCCACCACCATGGTGGGGGGGCCGCGGTGCGTCCGCCCGGCGCAGCTTCCCGCAAAGGACCCGCCCGCGGTCATCACAGCGCAACACCGAGACGCTACGGTGACGCTGGGAGCCGCCCATCGGCCCATTCGACCTGAGGGAAGGCGCTGATCTTGGGAAAGGTCGTGCTCGTCACCGGCGTGGCCCGCCAGCTCGGAGCCCGTCTCGTACGGCGTATCCAGCAGGACCCCGAGGTGGAACGGGTGATCGGCGTCGATGCCGTCGGAACGGAGCATCAGCTCGGCGGAGCCGAGTTCGTCCGTGCCGACATCCGCCGGCCCGCGATAGGCCGGGTCCTCGCCGAGCACGGCGTGGACACCGTCGTCCATCTCGATGTCACCGGCACCCCCCTGGGCAGCGGTGGGCGGGCGGCGGTCAAGGAGACCAATGTCATCGGCACCATGCAGCTGCTCGGGGCCTGTCAGAAGACGCCGACCGTCCGGCGGCTGGTGGTGAAGTCCAGTACCAATGTGTACGGCTCGGCCCCCCGCGACCCCGCTGTCTTCCGGGAGAGCACCCTCCCCAAGTCCCTGCCGAGCGGGGGCTTCGCCAAGGACACGACCGAGGTCGAGGGATATGTCCGCGGCTTCGCCCGGCGCAGACCCGATGTCGCCGTATGCGTCCTCCGGTTCGCGAACATCCTCGGGCCGTGCGCCGACTCGCCGCTCGCCGAGTTCTTCTCGCTGCCCGTTCTGCCGACCGTCTTCGGCTACGACCCGCGGCTTCAGTTCGTCCATGAGGACGATGTGATCGACGTACTGCGGATCGCGCTGCACGAGCCACGGCGCGGGACGCTCAACAGCGGGACCTTCAATATCGCGGGTGAGGGTGTGCTGCTGCTGTCCCAGTGCGCACGGCGGCTGGGGCGGCCCACGGTGCCGGTGCTGCTGCCCGCGGTCACCTGGATAGGTTCGGCGCTGCGCACGGTCGGTGTCACGGATTTCTCGCCGGAGCAGATCCGGCTGCTCACCCATGGGCGGGTGGTGAGCACCGCCCAGATGCGCGAGACACTGGGCTTCGAAGCGACGTTCACGACCGCGGAGACCTTCGCGGACTTCGCCCGCAGCCGGGGGCCGGGGCTGCTGCCCCCCGCGTCCCTCGCGAGGGCGGTGGACCGGATGGGGGAGTCGCTCCGGGACGCCGAGCGGCTGGGGGTCCGGGCGGCGGACAGGACGGCGACCGGGACGGCCGCTGGGAGCGGCGCCGGAGAAGGAGTGTAGGGACGATGGCGGACGCCAAGGTCATTCCGTTCGACGACGACCGTGCCCGTGGCGGTGGTACGCAGCGTGCGGCGCGACGGCGGGGCGCGGCGACCCCCGGAGCTGCTGGGGCGGCCGGAGCTGCCGGGGCTGCTGGGGCCAAGGCGTCCGGGCCGGGGGCCGTGGAGCCGGCTGCCGCCGGGCCGGAGGCCGAGCCCGGGGCCGAAGCGGTGCGTGAGGCTCCGGTGACCTCGCTGCCGAGGGCACGGCGGGCCGCGAAGGCCCCCGGCACGCCCCAGGGCGGGGAGGAGCCCACGGGCCCTGCCGCGGGCGGTACGCCGTCCGGGGGCGGCGACGGCGGCGGCCTGGACCGCCGTATCGCGGACGGGCTGGCGTTTCTGCGGCGGCGGATCACCGGTGAGTACGAGGTCGATGAGTTCGGGTACGACGAAGAGCTCACCGATCAGGTGCTGATGTCGCTGCTGCGCCCGCTCTACGCGAAGTACTTCCGGGTCGAGGTGAAGGGCATCGAGAACATCCCGTCCGAGGGCGGGGCCCTGGTGGTGGCCAATCACTCCGGCACGCTGCCGCTGGACGGGCTGATGATGCAGGTCGCCGTGCACGACAGCCATCCGGCGGGGCGTCATCTGCGGCTGCTCGCCGCGGATCTGGTGTTCATGCTGCCGGTCGTCAATGAGCTGGCCCGGAAGGCCGGGCATACGCTCGCCTGCGCCGAGGACGCCGAGCGGCTGTTGCGGCGCGGTGAGGTCGTCGGGGTGATGCCGGAGGGGTTCAAGGGGATCGGGAAGCCGTTCGGCGAGCGGTACAAACTCCAGCGGTTCGGGCGGGGCGGCTTCGTCTCCACGGCGCTGCGGGCGGGGGCGCCGATCGTCCCGTGCTCGATCGTGGGGGCGGAGGAGATCTACCCGATGGTCGGGAACGCCAGGACGCTGGCCCGGCTGCTGGGTGTGCCGTACTTCCCGATCACGCCGACGTTTCCGTGGCTGGGGCCGCTGGGGGCGGTGCCGCTGCCGACGAAGTGGACGATTCAGTTCGGGGAGCCGATCGAGACCAAGGGCTATGCGGCGGACGCCGTGGACGACCCGATGCTGATGTTCAATCTGACGGATCAGGTCAGGGAGCAGATTCAGCACACGCTGTACAAGCTGCTGGTGCAGCGGCGGTCGGTGTTCTTCTGAACCGGAGGCTGGCTGTCGGCTGTCGGCTGCCGGCTGCCGGAGGCAGGAACGCGGAGGGCGGGCAGGCTGAACGCATTCAGCCTGCCCGCCCTCCGTGGTGTCGGGGGAGGCTAGCTCTCGTCCTCCGCGTTCAGGCCGAGGCCCGGGAGAAGGCCCGGCAGGATGGGCGGGATGGTGACATCCGGCTCGGGGGTGGTCGACGTCTTGCCCGATGGGCTGGATGAGACGGTGTCCGAAGGCTGGTCGAACAGACTGTCCCCGGCACCGCCGAGCAGTCCTTCCTCCTCCGGGGCGGTCGAGCCCGAGGGGCGGGGCTTGGCGGCGTCCGAGCCCGACTGGCTGTCGGGGGCCTCGGGCGCCGATGAGGCCGTACCCCTGCTGGAGGGCGGGGCGCCGCCGTTGCTCTGGGAGGTGACGCCGGGGCTCCGGTGGGAGCCGCGGCCCTGCTCCGGCGGGCTGGGCAGCAGGGACTGGAGCGGACCGACCTCTTGGTCTATGGCGTCGAAGACGTCGCTCACCTCCTCGCCCACGTCCGTCAGCTGCGCCGGGAGACGGTCCCGCAGCCCGTTCCACGCGTCGCGGTGGGAGCGGGAGAACGAGTTGAGCTTCTGGATCGGGCCGAGCGAGCCGTCCCGTTCATAGGCCGCGTGGAGCAGGCGGTGGCCCTCCCGCGCGTCATGGCGCATGCCGTTCAGCGCGCGGCGGACCTCGCCGAGCGACTCATGGTCCAGATCGCCCGCCCGGCCGCGCTCCATCAGCCGGCGGGCTTCGCTGAGGCGGGTGGACGCCTGGTCGAGATAGAGCTCGCCACGGTCGGATTCGCCGTCCGCCATGCCCAGCCGGATGTCCTCCATCCCGCGCTTCAGCCCGTACAGCGTGTCACCGGGGAGGGCGTCGGAACTGGCGGCGGCCACTCCGCTGAGGGCCCCGGCGGCGACGCCGACGGTCAGACCGCCGGCCGCGAGCCCCTTCGACCAGCGGGAACGCGGTCGCAATCGGCGGAGCGGAGAGGCCCTGTGGCGGCCTGTCCGCTGCTCGGGCACCGTGGGACCCTCGGCCGCGCTCCCGGCGGCCGTGCCCTCCTGGAGCATGGCTTCCATGGCTGCCACGAGCTGTGCTCGCTGCACCACCTTGACCTCGGGATCCATCTCCGGTCTCGGCAGCTCGCCGAGACCGGTCGCCAGAGCCAACAGCCTGCCACGCTCGGTCGATTCGACCGAATCGTCCGGCTGTCCGGCTGCCTGGTCTTCCAAGGCCTGGGCGAAGGCGTTCGCCCGCCGGTGCGCCGATACGTTCGCGATCACTGGCGGCACCTCCTCTCGTCATGACGGTCGACTCCCCTGGGCGTCTGGAAGGTTGCACGCCGTGAACGCGGCCACACGATCGAGTGAGTGGCTGCGGGCATGGCGTGACCACAGGGAGCCTGCATCCCGGTCAACGAGTGTCGCGGCACTTGGGTTACGCGCGAAAGATGATCGGACCAGTGCGTCATCGAGGCGTCACCGATTGTGAGTTGAGGTCGGTCAGCGGGCATCGTCGGGCAGCAGACGGGCCAGGGTGCGTACGGCGCGGTACTGGAGGGTCTTGATCGCGCCCTCGTTCTTGCCCATCACTCTGGCGGTCTCGGCGACCGACAGGCCCTGGAGGAAGCGCAGTGTCACGCATTCCTGCTGCTGTGGATTGAGTTTCCGCACGGCCTCCAGGAGCGCGGCGTTCGACAGGGACTCCAGCACGGAGTCCTCCGGGCTGCGCTCGACCTCGTTGGCGTCGAGCATCTCGCCGGTGGTCACCTCCAGCCGGAAGCGGCTGGACTTGAAGTGGTCGGCGACCAGATTGCGGGCGATCGTGACCAGCCACGCGCCGAAGTCGCGGCCCTGCCAGGTGAAGGTGGAGATGCGGCGCAGGGCGCGCAGGAACGTCTCGCTGGTGAGATCCTCCGCCGTCGCCTTTCCGCCGACGCGGTAGTAGATGTAGCGGTAGACGGTGTCGCTGTACTGGTCGTACAGCCGGCCGAACGCCTCGGCTTCACCCGCCTGGGCCCGTTCGACCAGCTCCATCATGCGGGCGCTGTCGCTGTCGGCGGTGGGTCTGCGGGCGGTGGCCGAGGCGCCTGAGCCGCCCCGGCTGCTCCGTCTGGCGACCCCACGCCCCCCGCCCGGCCGGCGCCCCTCGGCGAGCGCGCCGCGCGCCGACCCCTCCTTGAAGCCGTCGGCCAGGGCGTAGCAGGGTGCGGCAGGGCCGCTGGTGGTGGCAAGGCGGGGCATGGCGAGGGCGGGGACGGCGTACGCGGTGGGGACAAAACCGCGCAAGTGGTCGAGGACCGCCGCGCGGAGCGTAGCCAGGCCCGAGGCGTCAACCCCGACGTGTGGGTACACGGGACTCCCAGAGGCAGAGCTTCCATCACGAGCAGTGCGGAACCGTTCACCCGTCGTGGCGACTGGCGGGGTCCCGTATGCGTCTGAGGAGAATAACGCTTCGTACAGGCAGTGCTACGCCCAGTTGCTCAAATCATCGTTTCCGTCGCTTCTATGCCGTCTTAGTGACGAAATAAGTCGCTGATTGTGAGCATTTGTTGATCAGATTTGATCGTTTTCTGACTCTTCGGAGGGTGGTGCGCCCGGTGCGGTGTGTCTCGCCGAGGGGCGTGCCGGGAGCGTGCCAGGGGGCGGCCACGGCCGGGAGGG
>NZ_VCLA01000064.1:8918-17803 GCF_009600885.1 Streptomyces jumonjinensis | reverse complement strand
CCACCCCTGCGCGGCCCCCTCCCATGCAGGTCGAAACCGCCCGCCGCCTATCGCGGGTGCCGGGCCGTGCGGCCCCCTCCCGCCCTCGTCGCCACCGGTCGATACGACGCCGCCCAGCCGTTGGGGAGTGCGGGCCCCTCCCATGCGGCTCGGCCGTTCCCGGGTGGCGAGAAGCCCCCGGCCGCACGGGCGGTCGGGGGCCTCGGGGTGGGGCGGGGTCAGGCCGCGTGCTCCTGTTCCCGCTCCACCTGCTCGTTCCATTCGCGCTTCACCGCGCGCCATGCCTCGTCCGACTGGCCCAGCCGCCAGTACCCCGAGATCGACAGCTGCTCACGCGGCACCTGCCGCTCCAGCCGCAGATGGCGCCGCAAGTCCTTCACAAAGCCCGCCTCGCCGTGGACGAAGGCGCACAGCCGCCCCTCCGGGAACTCCAGCTCCCTCACCGCCGCCACCAGCGCCTCGCCCACCGGGCGTCCCGCGCGGTGCAGCCAGCGGACCCCCACGCCGTCCGGGGTGACGATCTTCTGCTCGTCCTCGGCGCCGTCGATCTCCACGAAGGCGTGCACCAGCGCGCCCTGCGGCATGTTCTCCAGTGCGGCGGCGATCGCCGGAAGCGCGCTCTCATCGCCCACCAGCAGATGCCAGTCCGCGGCCGGATCCGGTGCGTAACCCCCGCCGGGGCCCAGGATCCGCAGCGCATCGCCCGGCCGTGCGTGCGCCGCCCACGGCCCCGCGAGACCCTCGTCGCCGTGCACCACGAAGTCGATCGCCATCTCGCGGCGGACGGAGTCCCAGCTCCGCACCGTGTAGGTGCGGTTGGCGGGCCACTGGTCGCGCGGGAACTCGGCGCGGATCCGCTCGATGTCGAACGGCTCCGGATAGTTCACGCCCTCCGGCGTGAACAGCAGCTTCACATAGTGATCGGTATAGCCGTCCAAGGCGAACCCGGCCAGCCCGTCACCGCCGATGACGACGCGCACCATATGCGGGGTGAGCTGCTCGGTGCGGACCACATGAGCCTCATAGGCCGTCGGTGCCTGACGGGCCGGTCGTTCTGCCACGGCGGTCTCCCTGGACTCGTGTATTCGCTTAGGCTTGCCTAAGTTAACATCCCGAGTGCCGTTCCTCGCCGGAGAAATCGGACACCTTACGCCTGGAGCGTGGTCAGCAGCCGCTGGAGGGCGCCGCCGAGACCCCAGCGTGCGGAGAGCTCCGCCAGCGCAGCCGGATCGCGCGGCTCCGAGGGCAGCGCCGGATCGAAGGCGGGCAGCGGTGCGTCCGATGCCACCCGCACCACCTTCGGCGCCACCGCCACATACGCCCTGGCCTCATCCAGCCGCTTGCGCTGCGACGGGGTGAGCCCGGACGCCGGATCGTCCACGGCCGCCATGATCCCGGCCAGATCGCCGAACGCGTCCAGCAGCTTCGCGGCCGTCTTCTCGCCGATGCCGGGCACCCCCGGCAGCCCATCGCTCGGGTCCCCCCGCAGCAGCGCCAGATCCGCGTAGCCCGGGCCGTCCACTCCGTACTTCCCGCGCAGCCATGCCTCGTCCGTCAGCTGGAGGGAGCCCACTCCCTTGAGCGGATACAGCACCCTGCGGCCCCGGGCGTCGTCCACCAGCTGGAACAGATCGCGGTCGCCGGTGACGATGTCCACCGGCCCGGCGGCCCGCGCGGTGAGGGTGCCGATCACGTCGTCCGCCTCATAGCCGTCCGCCCCGACCCGGGCGATCCCGAGCGCTTCCAGCACCTGGGCGATCACCGGGACCTGCGGCGCGAGGGTGTCGGGCGTCTCCTCCTCGTCCGGGCCCGCCTCGGTCTCGGCCGCGACGCGATGCGCTTTGTACGAGGGGATCAGCTCGACCCGCCAGTGCGGTCGCCAGTCGTTGTCCCAGCAGGCCACCAGATCGTCGGGATGGTGGTCCTGCACCAGCCGGGTGATGAACTCCAGCAGCCCGCGCACGGCGTTGACCGGGGTGCCGTCGGGGGCGCGGACCGAGTCGGGGACTCCGAAATAGGCCCGGAAGTAGAGGGAGGCGGTGTCGAGGAGCATCAGGCGTCGCGTCACACCCCGATGATGCCGCACCCCACTGACAGTCACCGGCCGCACGCCGTACCCCCGGCTCTGTGATGTGGATCACTATTGTGTTTGTCCTGTGAAGACGGGGGCAGGCGCGGGCCTGGAGCGACCCCGTTGCGATTTCAACGGCATTTCGGGGTGTGCGGGCCGACCCCGCAGGGCTCCACGGCCCGCCTCAAGGGGGTGGCGGACCGTTTCCGTTCAACGCGTGAGGTGTATGTGTCCAGGCTCCAGGCCGAGCACTTGTACAAAGTGTTCGGCAGACGACCCGAGGAAGCGATCCGCAGGCTGGAAGGGGGCGCGGACCGGGAGGAACTGCGCGCCGACGGCATCACGGCGGCTGTCATCGACGCCTCCTTCACGGTCGAGCCCGGCCAGATCTTCGTCGTCATGGGACTGTCCGGATCGGGCAAGTCCACCCTGCTGCGCATGCTGAACGGGCTGCTCGGCCCGACCTCCGGCCGCGTCCTCTTCGACGGCCAGGACCTCACCGCGCTCAGCCCCGCGGAGCTGCGCGCCGTACGCTCCCGCAAGATCAGCATGGTCTTCCAGCACTTCGCGCTCTTCCCCCACCGCAGCGTGCTGGAGAACGCCGCCTACGGCCTGGAGGTCCAGGGCGTCCCCCGCCCCGAGCGCGAACGGCGTGCCGCCGAGGCGCTCGCCCTCGCGGGGCTCGCCGGCTGGGAGGACTCCTGGCCCGACGAGCTCTCCGGCGGTATGCAGCAGCGCGTCGGCCTCGCCCGCGCGCTCGCCACGGACGCCGATCTGCTGCTGATGGACGAGTCCTTCAGCGCCCTCGACCCGCTGATCCGCCGCGATATGCAGGACCAGCTCCTCCAGCTCCAGAAGACCCTGAAGAAGACCATCGTCTTCATCACCCACGACCTCAACGAGGCCATGCGCCTCGGCGACCGGATCGCGGTGATGCGCGACGGGCGGATCGTCCAGCTCGGCACCGCCGAGGACATCCTGGTCACCCCCGCCACCGACTACGTCGCCTCCTTCACCCAGGACGTGGACCGCACCCGGGTGCTCACCGCGGGCGCGATCATGGCCGATGTCCAGGACGCCCGCGGACCGGGCCGGACGGCGGCGAGCCCCGAGGAGATCCTCGCCGCGGCCCCCGCCCGGGTCACCGCCGACACCCCCATCGCCGAGCTGTTCACCCCCTGCTCCACCAGCACCGCGCCCGTCGCCGTCGTCGACGAGCGGGGCGAGCTCATCGGAGTCGTACCCGGCTCCCGGCTGCTGGCCGTCCTCGGCGAGCCGATGACCCCGCAGCCGCCCGCCGCCGCTGTCCCCGCGCCCAGCGCCCCGCGCACCGCCCCCGAGCGGACCGCGGCCAAGGCGGTGGCCGGTGCCTAGGATCCCCATCGGCGACTGGGTCGACAGCGCCGTCGACTGGCTCCAGCTCCATCTGGCGTGGCTCTTCGACGCCGTCACCTCGGTCGTCACCGGCATGTACGACGGCATCGACGCGGCCCTCTCCGCGCCCGAGCCGCTGCTCTTCGCGGGCGTTCTGGCCGTCGTCGCATGGTGGCTGCGCGGCCTCCTCGCGGGCGTCCTCGCCTTCGCGGGCTTCGCCCTGATCGACTCCGTCCAGCTGTGGGACGACGCCATGTCGACCCTCTCCCTGGTGCTGGTCGCGACCGTCGTCACCCTGGCCATCGCCATCCCGCTCGGCATCTGGGCCTCGCGCTCCAGGACCGTCAGCGCGGTGACCCGGCCCGTCCTGGACTTCATGCAGACCATGCCGGCCATGGTCTATCTCATCCCCGGGATCATCTTCTTCGGCGTCGGCGTGGTCCCCGGCATCATCGCCACCATCGTCTTCTCCCTGCCGCCCGGGGTGCGGATGACCGAGCTGGGCATCCGCCAGGTCGACGAGGAGCTCGTCGAGGCCGCCGAGGCCTTCGGCACCACCCCCCGCAACACCCTGCTGCGGGTCCAGCTCCCGCTCGCCCTCCCCACGATCATGGCCGGGGTCAACCAGGTCATCATGCTCGGCCTCTCCATGGTCGTCATCGCCGGAATGGTCGGCGGCGGCGGACTCGGCGGCGAGGTCTACCGCGCGATCGGCAATGTGGACATCGGGCTCGGCTTCGAGGCGGGCGTCTCCATCGTCATCCTCGCCATGTACCTGGACCGGATGACCGGCGAACTGGGCCGCCAGATCTCCCCGCTCGGCCGCCGCGCCGTCGCCAAGGCCAGGGCCCTGGCCGGCGGGCCGAACCTCTGGAACCACCGTCCCCAGCCCGTGGTCGCCCTGGTGGGCGTCGTCGTCCTCTCGCTGGTCGCGGGCGGCATGGGCGTCTTCGGCGGCTCCAAGCCCACCGGCCCGTCCGGCAAGGGCGAGAAGATCACCATCGGCTATATCCCCTGGGACGAGGGCATCGCCTCCACCTTCCTCTGGAAGGAGGTGCTGGAACGGCGCGGCTACACCGTCGAGACCCAGCAGCTGGAGGCCGGAGCGCTCTACACCGGGCTCGCCGGAGGCCAGATCGACTTCCAGACCGACGGCTGGCTGCCGCTCACCCACGCCCAGTACTGGGAGAAGTACGGCGACGACCTCGAAGACCTCGGCTCCTGGTACGGCCCCACCTCGCTGGAGCTCTCCGTGCCCTCCTATGTGAAGGGCATCGACTCCCTCGACGACCTCAAGGGCGCCTCCGACACCTTCAAGGGCCGCATCATCGGCATCGAGCCGAGCGCCGGGATGATGGGCCTGCTCAAGGACGACGTCCTGAAGGAGTACGGCCTGGAGGGCGAGTACGAGATCGTCGACGGCTCGACGCCCGGCATGCTCGCCGAGCTCAAGCGCGCCTACCAGAAGAAGGAGCCCGTCCTCACCACCCTCTGGTCGCCGCACTGGGCGTACAGCACCTACGACCTGAAGAAGCTCAAGGACCCTGAGGGAGCCTGGGGCGAGGGCGACGGAGTGCACACCATCGCGCGCGAAGGCTTCACGGAGGATCAGCCCGACATCGGGAAGTGGCTGAAGGATTTCAAGATGACCGAAAAGCAGCTCACCAGCCTCGAAGCGGAGATCCAGGAGACCGGCAAGGGCCGGGAGCAGGACGCCGTACGCACCTGGCTGAAGGAGAATCCGCAGGTCGAGAAGGAGATGGCCCCCCAGTAGCCGACCCGCGGGACCATGACGCAGCGGTACGGGGCAGTTCTCGCCAGTAGCGGGACCGCCCCGTACCGATCTCCCCCTCACCGCCCCCGGCGGTCATCACTGTGCGCGCGGCCGGGACCGGAAGCTGCGTATGGTGAGACAGGACCAGGAAGGGGAGCCCGGCGGATGGACGCGAAGGACGGCAAGGACCCGAAGGAGACCGAGCCTCTTCGGGTGGGCGCTGCCGTGCGCAGACGCCGTAGAGCGCTCGATCTGACCCTCGCCGCGGTCGCCGAGCGCAGTGGACTCTCGGTGCCCTTCCTCAGCCAGGTGGAGAATGAGCGGGCCCGCCCCAGCATGCGCTCGCTCCAGCGGGTCGCCGACGCCCTGGAGACCACCACCGGACGGCTGATCGAGGCGTCCGACGCCGCGCGGACCATCGCCGTCGTCCGCGCGGACACGGCGGACACGGACGACGAGCTGCCGTACGCCCCGAGGGCCCGGCGGCTGGTCCGGGGACGGCATCAGCTGGAGGCCCTGGAGTTCACCGGCGAGTACGACACCCGGGGCGAGTTCCAGCACCGCAACGACGAGCTGATGTACGTCGCCGACGGCGCGGTGGAGATCGAGGCCGAGGGGCGGGCCCACCGGCTGGGCCGCGGCGACACCCTCTTCCTGTCCGGCGGCGTACGGCACCGGTGGCGTGCCACCGTGCCCGAGACCCGGATCGTCGTCGTCACCGTCGCCGACCACATCACGACGCCCACGGAGGCCTGAACGCCGGTGCGGGTCGTGTCGCTCGTCCCCTCGCTCACCGAAGCCGTCGCCGTCACCGCCCCCGGGCTGCTCGTCGGCGCCACCGACTGGTGCGTACGCCCCGCCGGGCTCGACGTCGTACGGATCGGGGGCACCAAGAACCCCGATGTCAGCGCCGTGCTCCGGCTCGAACCCGATCTGGTGATCGCCAACGAGGAGGAGAACCGCGGGCCCGATCTCGCCGCGCTCCGGGCGGCGGGTGCACCGGTGATGGTCACCGAGGTGCGGGGGCTGGAGCAGGCCTTCAGCGAGCTGACCCGGGTGCTGGTGGACGGCTGCGGCGCCGCCCGCCCGCGCTGGCTGGACGAGGCGAGGGCGGCCTGGGCCCGGGTCCGGCCCCTGGAGGGTCCCGTACCGGCCGTGGTGCCCATCTGGCGCAGACCCTGGATGGTGCTCGGCCGGGATACCTTCGCGGGCGACCTGCTCGCCCGGCTCGGCGTGCGGAACGTCTGGGCCGGGCACCCGGAGCGTTACCCGAGGATTCCGCTCGGCGAACTGCGCGAGCGCGGCGCGGCCCTGGTGGTGCTGCCCGACGAGCCCTACCGCTTCACCGCCGACGACGGGCCCGAGGCATTCCCCGCGCTGCCCGCCGCACTCGTCAGCGGACGCCATCTGACCTGGTACGGGCCCTCTCTCGGCGAAGCGCCCGCCGTCATCGGCGCGGCCCTGCGAGCAGCGCTCCGCTGAACAGCCCGCGCAGCGTGCGGTACCCGGCCACGGCCCACCCGGTCACCAGCAGGGCGTAGAGCAGGGCCGCGAGCACCGTGAAGGCCGGCAGCCCGGTGTGGTGCGCCAGCCCGGCGGCCCCCGTGACACAGGTGCCCACCGGGAAGGTGAACGCCCACCAGCCCAGGGTGAACGGCATGCCGAGCCGTACCGCCCGTACGGTCATCGCCCCCGCCAGGGTCAGCCACAGCAGCGCGAACCCCGTCACCGGGACGCCGTAGAGCACGGCGAGCGGAGCGAGGAGGTCCGAGTACGGCGTATCGGCGGCGGCGGCGTTGGCGGCGGCCGTCGTCGACTGGCCGAGGGGGCCCAGGACGAGAAAGAGCGAGGGCGTGAGCGCGGGCGGCAGCGGGCCGTGGTGGACCAGCCGGGCGAAGACCAGCGGCAGGATCAGCAGCGTCGCCAGCACCGTGATGCCGAACAGCGCCCCGCACCCCAGCAGCATCGCCTCCCGCCACCGGCCGCCGGACGGCAGCCGGTCGGCGAGCAGCGCGCCCGAGGAGGCGGCGACCATCGGCGCGACCACCGGCAGCAGCCATACGGGCGAGGCGGCGCCGGGGGCCGGACGGTGGCGCACCACCAGCAGCCAGGGGACCGCCACGGCCGCGATGAGCCCGGTGAGCGTCCCCGCGGCGAACAGCGTGAACGCCGTCACCACCGCCGCCCGCTCGCCGATCACCGCCTCGCCTGTGGTCAGGGTGGCGGTGCCCACCGCGAGGAGCGCCATCGGCGGACAGCCGTAGAACGGGGCCACCGCCGGATCCAGCAGATGAGCCCGTGCCTGGTCGCGGTGGTGCAGCCAGTGCGCGGCGCGGGCCGTGAGCACCAGGGTCAGCAGCACCGCGGACACCGCCCACACCGCCGCCAGGGCGGGGCCCGCGCCGGGGACGGGGAGCGCCGCGCCCGCCGTGGCGACGATGGCGGTGCCCATGACGGCCGCGTACCAGTTGGGGCCGGCATCGCGCAGCGCGGGGAGCCGTACGGGGAGGGGTGCGGGAGTGGGTGCTGGTGCGGGGACGGTGCGTACGGCGGTGCTCATGCGCCCACTGTCGGTGCCGGTGACCGCCTCCCACCAGGGATCTTCGGGCTATGGGGTCATAAGCTGGGGTGATGAGCGATGCCGAGCCGCGCGTGCCTCTCGCGCACCGGGTGCCCGATCTGGGCGCGCTGGAGCTGCTGCTCGCGATCGCCCGGCACGGCAGCCTCGGGCGGGCCGCCCGGGAGCTCGGGATCAGCCAGCCCGCCGCCAGCGGGCGGCTGCGGTCCATGGAGCGTCAGCTCGGGGTCGCGCTGGTGGACCGTTCCCCGCGCGGCTCCCGGCTCACCGGCGCGGGGGCGCTGGTCACGGACTGGGCGCGGCGGGTGGTGGAGGCGGCGGAGGCGTTCGACGCGGGGACCCAGGCGCTGCGGGGGCGGCGCGATTCACGGCTGCGGGTGGCCGCCTCTCTGACCATCGCGGAGTATCTGCTGCCCGGCTGGCTGGTCGCGCTGCGCGCCCAGCGGCCGGACACGGCGGTGTCGCTGCTGGCGGGGAACTCGGCGGCGGTGGCACGGTGGCTGTTCGCGGGCGAGGCCGATCTGGGGTTCGTGGAGGGGCTCGCGGTGCCTGAAGGGCTGGACGGGGCGGTGATCGGCCATGACCGGCTGGTGGTGGTGGCGGCTCCCGGGCATTCCTGGACCCGGCGGCGTGCCCCGCTGCCGGCGGCGGAGCTCGCGGCGGCCTCGCTGATTCTGCGGGAGCGGGGGTCGGGGACGCGGCAGGTGCTGGACTCGGCGCTCTCGCGGTGGGGAGGGCTGGGGGAGCCGCTGCTGGAGCTGGCGTCTACGACGGCGGTGAAGGCGGCGGTGGTGAGCGGGGCGGGTCCCGCGGTGCTGAGCGAGCTGGCGGTGGCGGAGGAGTTGGCGGCGCGGCGGCTGCGGGAGGTCCGCGTCGAGGGCGTGTCCCTCGGCCGGGCTCTCCGCGCGGTCTGGCCCCGGGGGCAGACCCCGGCGGGTCCGGCCCGGGAGCTGCTGGGGCTGACCGGTTCACGTCTGTGAGGGGCCGCCGGGGGTGAGGCTTCGGGGCGGGGTGCTTCGGGGCTGTTCCCCGCAGGGTGCGGTGGGGTGCGGTGTGGGCTGGGTGCGGTGAGTCGGGGTCCGGGGGCT
>NZ_VCLA01000064.1:0-8619 GCF_009600885.1 Streptomyces jumonjinensis | reverse complement strand
CGAGGGTGCTTCGGGGTTGGGGTGCGGGGTCTGCTTCGGGTGCTTCGGGCTGGGGCTGGGCGGCGGTGTGCTGGGGCCGGGGTCCGCTCCGGGGTGGTGCCGGGACTCATGATTTACGGGCGCGTTTCCAGTCCCTGTTTGATGGCGGGCCTCCTTCGCGCCACAAATCACGTTTTACGTCCCGGCACCACCCCTGCGCGGCCCCCTCCCATGAGACCCCTCAACCCGCCCAACCCGATTGCGGGGGAACGGCCGGCCCAGCCCCGGAGGAGCGCGGACCCCTCCCCTGAGACCTCAACCGCCCGCCGTTCATCCCGGGTGCCGGGGAGCCCGGCCGCCCGTGCGCGCCGTGGATTCGTCACCGCTTGGGGTGGGTTCCCCGTTGTGACGCCTCCACCAGCGCCCGCATCACCCTGAGGTCGTCCCCCATCTCCGGGTGCCACTGCACCCCCAGCACCCACGCCCCCGCCAGCTCCACCGCCTCCACCGTCCCGTCCTCCGCGTACGCGCTCGCCGTCAGCGGCGCGGCCAGCCGGTCCACCGCCTGGTGGTGATAGGACGGAACCTCCGCCGTCTCCCCGACGAGCGAGGCGTACCGCGTCCCCGGCACCGGCTTCACCGGGTGCGCCGTGTAGACCCCTTCGCCCCCGGTATGGTCGTCCAGATGCTGGATCAGGGTCCCGCCCAGAGCAACGTTCAGCAGCTGCATGCCCCGGCAGACGCCCAGCAGCGGGGTGCCGGAGGAGAGCGCCGCGTGGATCAGCGCCAGCTCCCAGGAGTCCCGTTCCCGGGCCGGCGGCCCCGTGCGGGGGTCCGCGTCCGCCCCGTACCGTACGGGCTCCACATCCGCCCCGCCCGCGATGACCAGCCCGTCCAGCCGTGCCACGACCCCTTCGGCGGCGGCGGGCGCGTCCGGCGGCAGCATGACCGCGAGCCCTCCGGCCCGCTGGATCAGCGCGGGGTAGACCGCGGGCAGCAGCGCGGCGGGCATCCGCCAGACGCCCCACGCGGCCGGGTCGAGATAGGTCGTGACGCCGATGAGCGGCTGGGTCACCGTGACTCCGTTCCGTTCCGGCCGAGTTCCGCCTCGGCTGCCGCGAGCGCCGCGAACTCCTCTTCCGGCGCCTTGGCGACCAGGTGGTTCCGACTGTAGAGCGCGAAGTAGAGGACGGCCACGGCGTAGACGCCCAGCGCGATGAAGGCCGCCTCCCGGTCCACCAGGAAGGTCGCCGCCAGCGCCGAGAGCGAGAGCAGGAAGGCGACCGACGAGGTGAGCACGCCGCCGGGGGTGCGGTAGGGCCGGGAGAGCTCGGGCTCCCGGCGGCGCAGCACGAGATGGGAGAGGGACATGAGCGCGTAGCTGATCGTCGCGCCGAAGACCGCGATGTTCAGCATCCGTGCCCCGTCGCCGGTGGACGCGGCGAGCGCGAAGCCGATCGCCCCGGGGATCAGCAGCCCGAGGTAGGGCGATTTACGGCGGTTGGTGAGGGAGAGGAACCGGGGCAGATATCCGGCGCGGGAGAGCGCGAAGAGCTGGCGGGAGCCCGCGTAGACGAGGGAGAAGAAGGAGGCGACCAGTCCGGCCAGGCCCGCGTAGTTGACGAAGCGGCTCAGGGCGGTGGGTTCGCCGTCTCCTTGGAGCGCCACCACGAGGGGGTTTCCGGCCTCCTGGAGGGCGGCGGAGCCTTGGGCGCCGGTGGCGGCGAAGAAGGTGAGGACCGCGAGGAGCACCAGAACGCCCAGGGAGACGGCGAGTGCCCTCGGCATCGAGCGGACCGGGTCCTTCGCCTCCTCGGCGGCGAGCGGCACGCCTTCGACGCCGAGGAAGAACCACATGCCGAAGGGGAATGCGGCCCAGATGCCCAGCAACCCGAAGGGCAGCCATGAGTTCGCGCCGAAAGCGTCCTCATCGACCGGGATGTCGTCGAGGCGAGCCGCGCTGAAGTCGGTGAACGCTCCGACGGCGAAGATCAGCAGCGCTCCGACGGCGATGGCGGTGACGATCAGGCTGAAGCGCAGCGCCTCCCCGACGCCCCAGAGATGGATGCCGAGAAACACAACGAAGCAGCCGAGAAGGACCGGCCAGCCGGACTCCAGGCCGAACAGTCCGAGGGATTCTACGTAGTCGCCGATGAAGATGGAGATGGCGGCGGGCGCGAGGATGTACTCGATCAGGATCGCCGTACCGGTCAGAAAGCCGCCCCAGGTGCCGAGCGCCCGGCGGGCGAAGCCGTAACCGCCGCCCGCGGTGGGCAGAATGGCCGAGAGTTCGGCGAGGGCGAAGACCAGACAGGCGTACATCACGCCCATCAGGAGGGCGGCGATCGCCAGCCCGCCGAAGCCGCCCTTGGCCAGGCCGATGTTCCAGCCGGAGAAGTCGCCGGAGACCACATAGGCCACGCCGAGGCCGGTGAGCAGCAGCCAGCCCGCGCTGCCCCTGCGCAGGGTACGCCGCCGGAGATAGTCGTCGGCGGGGACTTCAGCGGGGACTTCGGCGGGGGAGGGGTCACGTTCCGTGGTGCCTTCGGCCATGGGTCGCTCCTGGCGTTCAAAGGTTTAGGGCGACACCTTTGCGTCAATGGCGGGCGCTGCGCAAGGCTCGTGCGCGCGCCTTCTCCGGCCCGGCCCGGCCCGGCCGGAGAAGGCGCCGCGGCGGCCCGGCCGTGCCCTCGCGGCGCTTCCGTGGACCCGGCCGGGCCGGAAAGCCCCGTGAGCCCCCCCGCGGGCCGGTCGGGCCGGGAAAGCCCCGCGGCGCTTCCGCGGACCCGGTCAGGCCAGAAAACCCCGCAGCAGCGCCGCAGTGCCCTCGCAGTGCTCCCGCATCACCTCGCGGGCGGCGTCCGCGTCCCCGTCGAGCACCGCGTCCACGAGCGCGGTGTGCTGATGCTGGGAGTGCTCCAGATTCCGTACCAGCAGGGGGATGCAGTCGAGCAGATCGTTGAGGGTCGCGCGGACCGCGGCGTACTGGGCGGCGAGGGTGGCCGAGCCGGAGAGCTCCGCCAGGGTGAGATGGAGCAGGGTGTCCCGGCGGCGGTATTCGGCCAGCGGCGCGTCATGGGTCGAGACCAGCGCGGTACGCAGCCGGGCGGCGTCCTCGCCGGTGAGCCGGTGCGCCGCGCACAGCCCCGCCGCGCCCGTCTCCAGCACCTCCCGGAAGCGCAAAGTGTCCTCGACGTCCACATCCGCGCCCCGTCTGCGCAGTTCGTCCTCGCCGGGGGCGTCGGGGCGGCGGAGGACAAACGTTCCTCCATAGCGGCCCCGCCGGCTCTCCACCAGACCCTGCTCGGTCAGCACCTTCAGCACCTCGCGCAGGGTGACCCGGCTGATCCCCATCCGCTCCGCCAGCTCCCGCTCGGCGGGCAGCCGCTCCCCGCCGGGCACCAGCCCGAGGCGCAGCAGCTGGAGGATCTGCTCCAGCGCCTCCTCGAAGCCGTTGCCCGCGCGCACCGGGCGCAGCACCGGGGTCAGCCGGTCCGCGTCGTCCTGCTCCGCCACGCTCTTCGTCACGCTCTTCGCCACGTCGAAGGTTCCTCTTCCCAAGCAATGGTCTGGAGCAATACCTTATGGCTTCCGGCTGACCCGAGGAGGCGTACATCCGTGGCAGACCGCACACCCCCGCTCGGGGTAGAGCAGCTGCGCGCCCTGGTCGCGAGCGGTGAGATCGACACCGTGGTGCTCGCCTTCCCCGATATGCAGGGACGGCTCCAGGGCAAGCGGTTCGCCGCCCCGTTCTTTCTCGACGAGGTCCTGGAGCACGGCAGCGAGGGCTGCAACTATCTCCTCGCCGTCGACACCGAGATGAACACCGTCGACGGCTACGAGATGTCGTCCTGGGACCGCGGCTACGGCGACTTCGCCATGCGCCCCGACCTCGCCACCCTGCGCCGGGTCCCCTGGAACGCCGGCACCGCCCTGCTCATCGCGGACCTCGCCTGGAGCGACGGCGCACCCGTCGTCGCCGCCCCCCGCCAGATCCTCCGCCGCCAGCTGGACCGGCTCGCCGAACGGGGCTACACCGCCCAGGTGGGCACCGAGCTGGAGTTCATCGTCTTCAGGGACACCTATGAGCAGGCCTGGGACCGCGACTACCGGGGCCTGACGCCGGCGAACCAGTACAACGTCGACTACTCCGTCCTCGGCACCGGACGGATCGAACCCCTGCTGCGCCGGATCCGCAACGACATGACCGCCGCCGGACTGACCGTCGAGTCCGCCAAGGGCGAGTGCAACCCCGGCCAGCACGAGATCGCCTTCCGCTACGACGACGCGCTCGTCACCTGCGACCAGCACGCGATCTACAAGACCGGGGCCAAGGAGATCGCCGCCCAGGAGGGCGTATCGCTCACCTTCATGGCCAAGTACAACGAGCGCGAGGGAAACTCCTGCCACATCCATCTCTCGCTCGCCGACGCGGACGGCCGCAACGCCATGGCGGGCGAGGGCCCCGGCGGAATGTCGCCCGTGATGCGGCACTTCCTGGCCGGACAGCTCACCGCGCTCCGGGACTTCTCCCTGCTGTACGCGCCCAACGTCAACTCGTACAAGAGATTCCAGCCGGGGAGCTTCGCCCCCACGGCGGTGGCCTGGGGGTACGACAACCGCAGCTGCGCCCTGCGGGTGGTGGGCCATGGACGCTCGGCCCGCTTCGAGAACCGGCTGCCGGGCGGTGACGTCAATCCGCATCTCGCCGTCGCCGGACTGGTCGCGGCCGGTCTCCACGGCCTGGAACAGGGGCTCGAACTGCCTGATGAGTGCGCCGGGAACGCCTACACCGCCGGCTACGCCCAGGTGCCCGCCACCCTGCGGGAAGCCGCCGAGCTCTGGGAGAACAGCCCCATCGCCAAGGCCGCCTTCGGCGACGAAGTCGTCGCCCACTACAGCAATATGGCGCGCGTCGAACTGGCCGCCTTCGACGCCGCGGTGACCGACTGGGAGCTGCGCCGCTCCTTCGAACGACTGTGACGACTGTGAGGGATGATCCGATGCACCACGAGGTCCTCAACCCGGCGACCGGCGAGATCATCGAGACCGTCCAGGCGACGACCGCCGAAGAGGTCGACGCCGCCGTGGTCCGGGCCGACCGGGCCCAGCGGGGCTGGGCGGCGGCGGCCCCCGCCGACCGGGCCCGGCTGCTCCGCCGCTTCGCCGCCGTCGTGGACGAGCACATCGAGGAGCTCGCCCGGCTGGAGGTCCGCGAGGCCGGACACACCATCGGCAACGCCCGCTGGGAGGCGGGCAACGTCCGTGATCTGCTCGACTACGCCGCCGGGGGAGTCGAGCGGCTGAACGGCCGGCAGATCCCCGTCGCGGGCGGCCTCGACATCACCTTCCTCGAACCCCTCGGCGTCGTCGGGGTGATCGCGCCCTGGAACTTCCCCCTCCCCATCGCCGCCTGGGGCGCGGCCCCCGCGCTCGCGGCCGGGAACGCCGTACTGCTCAAACCCGCCGAGGCCACCCCGCTGACCGCCCTGCGGCTCGCCGCACTCGCCCTGGAAGCGGGCCTTCCGGAGCATCTGCTCCAGGTTCTCCCGGGCGCGGGCGACATCACGGGCAACGCCCTGGTCGAACACCCCGGGGTAGCGAAGATCGTCTTCACCGGCTCCGGCCGGGTCGGGAAGCAGATCATGGCCCGCTGCGCGGACCTGGTGAAGCGGGTGACCCTCGAACTCGGCGGCAAGAGCCCCAATATCGTCTTCGCCGACTCCGACCTCGAAGCCGCCGTCGCCGCCGCCCCCATGTCCTTCCTGGACAACAGCGGACAGGACTGCTGCGCCCGCACCCGCATCCTGGTCCAGCGGACGGTCCACGAGCGCTTTCTGGAACTGCTCGCGCCCGCCGTCCAGTCGGTCGTCGTCGGCGACCCGTCCGATGAGAAGACCCGGATGGGACCGCTGATCTCGCAGCGCCAGCTGGACCGGGTGCGCTCCTACGCCCCCGACGGGCTGCCCGGCATCCGGGGCAGCGCGCCCGAGGGGCCCGGCTTCTGGTTCCCGCCGACCGTGCTCACCGGCCTCGACGCCGAGGCCCCCGCCGCCCGCGAGGAGATCTTCGGGCCCGTCGCCGTCGTCCTCCCCTTCGACGACGAGGCCGACGCCGTCCGGCTCGCGAACGCCACCGAGTACGGACTCTCCGGCTCCATCTGGACCCGTGACCTCGGACGCGCCATCCGCGTCTCGCGCGCCGTGCGGGCCGGGAACCTCTCCGTCAACTCCCACAGCAGCGTCCGCTACTCGACCCCGTTCGGCGGCTACCGGCAGTCCGGCCTCGGCCGTGAACTGGGACCCGACGCCCTGACCGCTTTCACCGAGACCAAGAACGTCTACTTCAGCACGGAGGCCTGAGCACCCATGACCGAGACATCCGTCTGCCGCCGGCTGGTGGGCCGTACCGCAGTCGTCACCGGCGCCGGAAGCGGCATCGGACTGGCCACCGCCCGGCGGCTCGCCTCCGAGGGCGCGAACGTGGTCTGCGCCGACATCGACGAGACCACCGGCAAGGCCGCCGCCGAGGAGGCCGGCGGCCTCTTCGTACGGGTCGACGTCACCGACGCCGAGCAGGTCGAGGCGCTCTTCCGGACGGCGTACGACACCTATGGCTCCGTCGACGTCGCCTTCAACAACGCGGGCATCTCGCCCCCCGACGACGACTCGATCCTCACCACCGGAATCGAGGCGTGGCGGCGCGTCCAGGACGTCAACCTCACCTCCGTCTATCTGTGCTGCAAGGCCGCCATCCCCTATATGCGCCGCCAGGGCCGGGGCTCCATCATCAACACCGCCTCCTTCGTGGCGATCATGGGAGCGGCGACCTCCCAGATCTCGTACACCGCCTCCAAGGGCGGCGTGCTCGCCATGTCCCGCGAGCTCGGGGTGCAGTTCGCCCGCGAGGGCATCCGGGTGAACGCGCTCTGCCCCGGGCCGGTCAACACCCCGCTGCTGCGCGAGCTGTTCGCCAAGGACCCCGAGCGGGCCGCGCGCAGGCTGGTGCACATCCCGGTGGGGAGGTTCGCGGAGGCGGACGAGATCGCCGCCGCCGTCGCCTTCCTCGCGAGCGACGACTCGTCCTTCGTCAACGCGACGGACTTCCTGGTGGACGGGGGGATCGCCGGGGCGTACGTCACGCCTCTGTAGCGGGTACGGGGGCGGCGGGGCGAGGCGTACGGGGGCGGCGGGCCGCTCAGAGGAAGGTGCGGCCCTCGCCCCGATAGGTCGGCACGGTCCCGGTCACCCGGTCCCCCTCGATCAGCTGAAGGGCGTCGAACCGCTCGCACAGCTCACCGGCCTTGGCATGGCGGAACCACACCTTGTCCCCGATCAGCAGATCGTCGGCGGGAGCCCCCAGCAGCGGGGTCTGCACCTCGCCCGCGCCCTCCCGGGGGTCGTAGCGCAGCCCCTCGGGGAGATACGGCACGGGGGAGCGGTCCGGGCCCGCCGCACCGGAGGCCGGATAGCCGCCGCCGAGCACCGTCACCACGCCCAGCCCCGGACGGCGCACCACCGGCTGGGCGAAGAGCGCGGCGGGCCGCCCCGAGAACGCGGTGTAGTGGTCGAACAACCGGGGGACGTACAGCCCGGAACCGGCCGCGATCTCCGTCACCGCGTCCTCGGCCGCGGTGTGCTGCACACTGCCCGTGCCGCCGCCGTTGACGAACTCCAGATCCGGGGCCACCGCCCGCACCGCCCGTACGGCCGCGGCCCGCCGCCCCGCCAGCTCATGACGGGCCAGGCGCTGCATCAGCCGGATCGCCCGGGAGCGCACCGGAGCGCCGTCGACCCGGTCGCCGACGCCCGCGATATGCCCCTCGTACGCCATCAGACCCACCAGCCGGAACCCGGGCCGCCGGGCGATCGACCGTGCCAGCTCCGCCAGTTGAACGGGCTCGCTCAGCGGGGAGCGGCGGGCCCCGATCCGTATCCGGCCGCCCAGCAGCCGCAGCGCGGTGTCGAGTTCGAGACAGACCCGGATCTCCGCCCTGCCGCCCGCCCGCGACCGCTCGATCAGCTCCAGCTGCGCCATGTCGTCCACCATCACGGTCACCGCGTCGGCGAGCCGGGTATCGGCGGCGAGTTCGGCGAACGACGACCGGTCGGCGGAGGGATAGGCCAGCAGCACATCGTCGAACCCGGCCCGCGCCAGCCACACCGACTCGGCCAGCGTGAACGACATGACCCCGGCGAACCCGTCCCTGGCGAGCACCCGTTCCAGCAGCGGACGGCAGCGGACGGACTTGCTCGCGACCCGGATGGGCTTGCCTCCGGCCCGGCGTGCCAAGTCGTCGGCGTTGGAGTCGAAGGCGTCGAGATCGACGACGGCGAGCGGCGCGTCGAGATGGGCGGTGGCCCGGTCGTAGCGGGCCCGGTCGGCGGCGCGGGAAGTCATGGGCCGAGCCTGCCAGACCGGATTACCCGGGGGTAGGGGGACGTTTTGGGCAGATCCCCATGGACGCGGGGGCACGGTCCCGTGGAACGGGCACAAACCCGTAGAGTGACGCAGACGTGCAGACGGAGGGCCGGAAGTGGAGACGGCCGGGGCGGCGGAACCGTCGAGGGACCTGGACGAGAAGGGGGGCGGCATGAGTACGGAGGCCGAGCGCCCTCCCGTGCCCGACTTCCCCGACGA
>NZ_VCLA01000063.1 GCF_009600885.1 Streptomyces jumonjinensis | reverse complement strand
GGCTCGCCCAGGGCGTGCCGGTCGCCCGGGCGGCGGCGCCGGCCGGGGAGCTGGCGCGGCTGCTCACCGCCGCGCAGGCGCTGGGCGTCGGGTCCGCGCTGCTGGAGCGGACCGTGGCGTATGCGAAGCAGCGCGTCCAGTTCGGCGTGCCCATCGGGGCGTTCCAGTCGGTCAAGCACCGGCTGGCGGACACGCTGATCCGGATCGAGTTCGCCCGGCCGCTGGTGTACGGGGCCGCGGTCACGCTGGATCCCGTGGACATCGCCGCCGCGAAGGTCGCCGCCGGTGAGGCCGGGTACGCCGCCGCGCGGACCGCGCTGCAACTGCACGGCGCGATCGGCTACACGGAGGAGCTGGATCTGTCGCTGTGGCTGCGCAAGGCCCGGCCGCTGCGGGACGCCTGGGGGACGCCGGCCCGCTGCCGGGCGCGGGTGCTGGCGGGGCGGTGAGCGCGGGGTTCGTCCGGGGCGGGGAGCGCGGGGTTCGTCCGGGGCGGGGAGCGCGGGACGGGGAGGCGCGGGACGGGGAGGCGCGGGACGGGGAGGCGCGGTCAGTCGCGGCGGCGGGTGACGACCCCCGCGCCGGGCCGCCAGGAGCGTACGACCATCTCCTCGCCCTCGACGAAGGTGCGCACCACGTCGGAGAGTTCGGCCCGGAAGAGATGGAAGGGCAGCGGATGGCCGATGGCCGCCGAGAAGGCCGCCAGCCGCCCCTCGTCGGTCACCTCCACCGCGCGCCCCGAGATCTTGACGTCGCCGCCGTCCATGGAGGCGTCCGGCCCGGGGTTGGCGTGGAGGGCGAAGCGCGGATCGCGCTGGAGGTCCCGTGCCTTGAGGGAGCCGGTCATCATGCCGAGCCAGAGCTCGCCCTCCCGGAAGATCACCTCAAGTCCGGTCACCCTCGGCGATCCGTCCTTCCGGAGAGTGGCGAGGACGTGATGGCGGTACTTCTCGAAGCGTGTGCGGACGGTGTCGGCGAAAGCGGGCTCCGCCGTGTGGAAGGCGGCCCAGGAGTGCGAGGTCATGCACCGAGTCCACCATTGAAACCGGACATCCGCTGTCTGGATTAACCCGCCGCCTGGATTCCCATGCGGCGGCGAACGTGCTGTCCTGAGGAGGGGTAAGGGCCGCCAGGGCGGCGGCGGGGAGGATCACGAGCCCCGCCGGAGAAGGAGAGACCCTGATGACGATCCTGATGCACGCCACACTCCCCGGCGTGACCACCGCTCAGTACGACGACCTCAACGCAGAGCTCCAGGCGCTTCCCGGCGATACCTTCGCGGGGTGTCTGGGCCATGTCTGCGTGGCGGTGGACTCGGGAATCCAGGTCTTCGACATCTGGCAGAACAGGGAGGCGATGGAGAAGTTCTTCACCGTGATGGCGCCGGTCGCCGAGGGGCTTCACTTCCCCAAGTCGGCCGAGCAGCCCACGGTCACCGAGGTCTACCGGTACTGGACTCCGAGCAGCTGACCGAAGACCCGGGGGGCCGGCTGGCGGGAGCGGGCTCGACCACAGGCCGGAGGGCCGGTCGGCCGACGCGCCCTGACCCCCGGGAGGTCAGGGAACCCGGGAGGTCACGGCGGGCCGGTACACGGCGACGCCCGCCCATGGTCCGGTCGGGGACGAGGCGGGCGCCGCACTCAGTTCCGTACGCCGTTGTACGGGACGTCTCTGGTCGGATCAGACGGTCGGCTCAGACGGTCAGCGCCCGATCCGTGGGGCGGATCGGGGCGGGCAGCTCGCTCGCCCCGGTCAGATAGCGGTCCACGCCACGGGCGGCCGAGCGGCCCTCGGCGATGGCCCAGACGATCAGCGACTGGCCGCGGCCTGCGTCACCGGCGACGTACACACCGTCCACATTGGTGGCGAACTCGGTGTCCCGCGCGACATTGCCGCGCGCGTCCAGCTCCAGGCCGAACTGCTCGACCAGGCCGTTGGCCCGGTCGGTACCGGTGAAGCCCATCGCCAGGGTGACCAGCTGGGCCGGGATGCGGCGCTCGGTGCCGGGCTTCTGCTCCAGCTTGCCGTCCTTGAACTCCACCTCCACCAGGTGCAGGGCCTGGACATGTCCGTCCTCGTCGCCCTCGAAACGGGTGGTGGAGACGGAGTAGACCCTCTCGCCGCCCTCCTCGTGCGCCGAGGTGACCTTGTAGAGCATCGGGAAGGTGGGCCAGGGCTGGCCCGCGGCGCGCTCCTCGCCCGGCCGGGGCATGATCTCCAGCTGGGTGACGGAGGCCGCGCCCTGGCGGTGGGCGGTGCCCACGCAGTCCGCGCCGGTGTCGCCGCCGCCGATGACGACGACATGCTTGCCCTCGGCGGTGATCGGCGGGGCGATGAAGTCGCCCTCCTGCACCTTGTTGGCGAGCGGCAGATACTCCATCGCGAAGTGGACGCCGGTCAGCTCACGGCCCGGGACGGGCAGATCGCGGGAGACGGTCGCACCGGCCGCGATGACGACCGCGTCATAGCGGCGGCGCAGCTTGGCCGCGTCGATGTCACGGCCGATCTCCACCTCGGTACGGAACTTGGTGCCCTCCGCGCGCATCTGCTCGATGCGGCGGTTGATGTGCACCTTCTCCATCTTGAACTCGGGGATGCCGTAGCGCAGCAGTCCGCCGATGCGGTCGGCCCGCTCGTAGACGACGACGGTGTGACCGGCCCGGGTCAGCTGCTGGGCGGCGGCGAGTCCGGCCGGGCCCGAGCCGATGACGGCGACGGTCTTGCCGGAGAGCCGCTCGGGCGGCTGCGGGGTGACGTCGCCGGAGTCCCACGCCTTGTCGATGATGGAGACTTCGACGTTCTTGATGGTGACGGCGGGCTGGTTGATGCCCAGCACGCAGGCGGCCTCACAGGGCGCGGGGCAGAGCCGGCCGGTGAACTCCGGGAAGTTGTTGGTGGCGTGCAGCCGCTCGCTGGCCGCCGCCCAGTCCTCCCGGTAGGCGTAGTCGTTCCACTCGGGGATGAGGTTGCCGAGGGGACAGCCGTTGTGGCAGAAGGGGATGCCGCAGTCCATGCAGCGGCTGGCCTGCTTGCCGATGATCGGCAGCAGGGAGCCGGGAACATAGACCTCGTTCCAGTCCTTGAGACGCTCGTCCACGGGCCGGGTCTTGGCGGCCTCGCGCCCGGTGGTCAGGAAGCCCTTGGGGTCAGCCATTGATCGCCGCCTCCATCATCTTCTCGGTGGTCTCCTGCTCGGAGAGACCGGCGAGCTCAGCGGCGTCCTTGGCGGCGAGCACTGCCTTGTACGTGGTCGGGATGATCTTGCTGAAGCGGGCCGCGGCGGCGGGCCAGTCGGCGAGCAGCTTCTCGGCGACGGTGGAGCCGGTCTCCTCGTGGTGGCGGCGCACGACGTCGTGCAGCCACTGCCGGTCGGTCTCGCCGAGCGGCTCGATCGCCCCCAGGTTACCGGAGTTGACGTTGTCGCGGTCGAGATCGATGACATAGGCGACGCCGCCGGACATGCCGGCCGCGAAGTTGCGTCCGGTCTCGCCGAGGACGACGGCCCGGCCGCCGGTCATGTACTCGCAGCCGTGGTCGCCGACGCCTTCGGAGACGACGGTGGCGCCCGAGTTGCGGACGCAGAACCGTTCGCCGGTGCGCCCGCGCAGGAACAGCTCGCCGCCGGTGGCTCCGTAGGCGATGGTGTTGCCCGCGATGGTGGAGTACTCGGCGAGATGGTCCGCGGCGCGGTCGGGGCGGACGACGATCCGGCCGCCGGAGAGGCCCTTGCCGACGTAGTCGTTGGCATCGCCCTCCAGGCGGAGGGTGACGCCGCGCGGGACGAAGGCGCCGAAGGACTGGCCCGCGGAGCCGGTGAAGGTGATGTCGACGGTGTCGTCGGGCAGTCCCGCGCCGCCGAACTTCCGGGTGACCTCGTAGCCGAGCATGGTGCCGACGGTCCGGTTGATGTTGCGGATGGGCACCTGGGCGCGGACCGGCTGGGCCGCCTCGGCGGATTCGGCGTCGAGCGCGTCGGCGGCCAGCTTGATCAGCTGGTTGTCGAGCGCCTTGGCCAGTCCGTGGTCCTGCTCGATCAGTGCGTGGCGTACCGCGCCCTGGGGCAGGTCGGGGACGTGGAAGAGCGGGGCGAGGTCGAGTCCCTGGGCCTTGAAGTGGCTCACGGCCCGCTCGGTGTCGAGCAGCTCCGCGTGGCCGACCGCCTCCTCGACGCTGCGGAAGCCCAGCTCGGCGAGGATCTCGCGGACCTCCTCGGCGATGAACTCGAAGTAGTTGACGATGTACTCGGCCTTGCCGGAGAAGCGGTCGCGCAGCACCGGGTTCTGGGTGGCTATGCCCACCGGGCAGGTGTCGAGATGGCAGACGCGCATCATGACGCAGCCGGAGACCACGAGCGGCGCGGTGGCGAAACCGAACTCCTCCGCGCCGAGCAGTGCGGCGATGACCACATCGCGGCCGGTCTTCAGCTGGCCGTCGGTCTGGACGACGATCCGGTCCCGCAGCCCGTTGAGGAGGAGGGTCTGCTGGGTCTCGGCGAGGCCGAGCTCCCAGGGGCCGCCCGCGTGCTTGAGCGAGGTGAGCGGGGAGGCTCCCGTACCGCCGTCGTGGCCGGAGATCAGCACCACGTCGGCGTGGGCCTTGGAGACTCCGGCGGCGACCGTGCCGACGCCGACCTCGGAGACCAGCTTGACGTGGATGCGGGCCTTCGGGTTGGCGTTCTTGAGGTCGTGGATCAGCTGGGCGAGATCCTCGATGGAGTAGATGTCGTGGTGCGGCGGCGGGGAGATCAGCCCGACGCCGGGGGTGGAGTGGCGGGTCTTGGCGACCCAGGGGTAGACCTTGTGGCCGGGCAGCTGGCCGCCCTCGCCGGGCTTGGCGCCCTGCGCCATCTTGATCTGGATGTCATCGGCGTTGACCAGGTATTCGCTGGTCACACCGAAGCGTCCGGAGGCGACCTGCTTGATGCTGGAGCGCCGGGCGGGGTCGTAGAGCCGCTCCGGGTCCTCGCCGCCCTCACCGGTGTTGGACTTGCCGCCGAGCTGGTTCATGGCGATGGCGAGGGTCTCATGGGCCTCGCGGGAGATGGACCCGTACGACATCGCGCCGGTGGAGAACCGCTTGACGATCTCGCTGACCGGCTCGACCTCGTCGATCGGGACGGCTTCCCGGCCGGCGGCGAAGCCGAAGAGCCCGCGCAGGGTCATCAGCCGCTCGGACTGCTCGTTCACCCGCTCGGTGTACTGCTTGAAGATGTCGTAGCGGCGGTTGCGGGTGGAGTGCTGGAGGCGGAAGACCGTATCCGGGTCGAAGAGGTGCGGCTCGCCCTCACGACGCCACTGGTACTCGCCGCCGATCTCCAGCGCGCGGTGCGCCGAGGGGATGCCGGAGACGGGGTACGCCTTGACGTGCCGGGCGGCGACCTCGCCTGCGACGATGTCGAGGCCCGCGCCGCCGATCTTGCTGGTGGTGCCGTTGAAGTACTTCTCGACGAAGGCGTCCTCCAGGCCGATGGCCTCGAAGACCTGCGCGCCCCGGTAGGAGGCGACGGTCGAGATGCCCATCTTGGACATGACCTTCAGCACGCCCTTGCCCAGGGCGTAGATCAGATTGCGGATGGCCTGCTCGGGCTCGATGTCCTGGATGAAGGTTCCGGCGCGGACCAGGTCCTCGACGGACTCCATCGCGAGATACGGGTTGACGGCGGCGGCGCCGTAGCCGATCAGCAGCGCGACATGGTGGACCTCGCGCACATCGCCCGCCTCCACCAGCAGGCCCACCTGGGTGCGCTGCTTGGTGCGGATGAGGTGGTGGTGGACGGCGGAGGTGAGCAGCAGGGAGGGGATCGGGGCGTGCTCGGCGTCGGAGTGCCGGTCGGAGAGCACGATCAGCCGCGCGCCGTCCTCGATGGCGGTGTCCGCTTCGGCGCAGATCGCGTCGATACGGGCGGCGAGCGCCTCGCCGCCGCCGCTGACGCGGTAGAGGCCGGAGAGGGTCGCGGCCTTCATCCCGGGCATGTCGCCGTCGGCGTTGATGTGGATGAGCTTGGCGAGCTCATCGTTGTCGATCACCGGGAAGGGCAGGGTGACGCTCCGGCAGGAGGCCGCGGTGGGCTCCAGCAGATTGCCGGCGGGGCCCAGCGAGGAGCGCAGGGAGGTGACCAGTTCCTCGCGGATGGCGTCCAGCGGAGGGTTGGTGACCTGGGCGAAGAGCTGGGTGAAGTAGTCGAAGAGCAGCCGGGGGCGCTCGGAGAGCGCGGCGATCGGGGAGTCGGTGCCCATGGAGCCGAGGGGCTCGCCACCGGTCCTCGCCATCGGCGCGAGGATGATGCGGAGCTCTTCCTCCGTGTAGCCGAAGGTCTGCTGGCGGCGGGTGACCGAGGCGTGGGTGTGCACGATGTGCTCACGCTCGGGCAGGTCCTCCAGCTCGATGATCCCGGCTTCGAGCCACTCCGCGTAAGGCTGCTCGGCGGCGAGGGACGCCTTGATCTCGTCGTCCTCGATGATGCGGTGCTCGGCGGTGTCGACGAGGAACATCTTGCCGGGCTGGAGGCGGCCCTTGCGGACGACCCTGGCGGGGTCGATGTCGAGGACGCCGACCTCGGAGGAGAGGACGACGAGGCCCTCGTCGGTGACCCAGTAGCGGCCGGGGCGCAGCCCGTTGCGGTCGAGGACCGCGCCGACCTGGGTGCCGTCGGTGAAGGTGACGCAGGCGGGGCCGTCCCAGGGCTCCATCATCGTGGAGTGGAACTGGTAGAAGGCGCGCCGGGCGGGGTCCATGGAGTCGTGGTTCTCCCACGCCTCGGGGACCATCATCAGCACGGCGTGGGGCAGGGAGCGCCCGCCGAGGTGGAGCAGCTCCAGGACCTCGTCGAAGGAAGCGGAGTCGGAGGCGTCGGGGGTGCAGACCGGGAAGAAGCGGGCGAGGTCGCTGCCGTTCTCGCCGCCGCTCTTGCCGCCGCTGCTCTTGCCGCCGCCGAAGAGGCCGGATTCGAGCTGGGACTCGCGGGCGCGCATCCAGTTGCGGTTGCCCTTGACGGTGTTGATCTCGCCGTTGTGGGCGACGAAGCGGTAGGGGTGGGCCAGCGGCCAGCTCGGGAAGGTGTTGGTGGAGAACCGCGAGTGGACCAGCGCCACGGCGGAGGCGAGCCGCCGGTCGGAGAGGTCGGGGAAGAAGGGCTCCAGCTGGCCGGTGGTGAGCATGCCCTTGTAGACGATGGTGCGCGCGGAGAGCGAGGGGAAGTAGACGCCCGCCTCGTGCTCGGCGCGCTTGCGCAGGACGAAAGCCTTGCGGTCGAGCGCGATGCCGGTGCAGGCGCCGTCCTCGGAGCCTTCGGCCTGGGGGGCGGTCCCGGCCACGAAGAGCTGGCGGAAAACCGGCATGGTGGCGCGCGCGCCGTTGCCGAGGAGGTCGGGGGTGACGGGCACCTCCCGCCAGCCGAGGACGGTGAGCCCCTCGTCGTCCGCGATCGTCTCGATACGTGAGACAGCCTCGTCGGCGCCGTCCACCGGGAGGAAGGCGATGCCGACGGCGTACGCCCCGGCCTCGGGCAGCTCGAAGGGGCTGACCTCGCGCAGGAACGCGTCCGGCACCTGGAACAGGATTCCAGCGCCGTCCCCCGAGTCGGGCTCGGAGCCCGTGGCGCCTCGGTGCTCCAGGTTGCGCAGTACGGTCAGCGCCTGTTCCACCAGCTCATGGCTGGCTACACCGGTGAGGGTGGCCACGAACCCGACGCCGCACGCGTCGTGTTCGTTACGGGGGTCGTAGAGCCCCTGGGGGGCGGGGCGACCGTCCATGGGCGACCAGGCGTCGGAACGCATCGGCTCTCCCGTCGTCGTCGTGGCATGTTCAGTGCCGAGGGACGACGTTGGCCCTCTGCGAAATTTCGTGCAGGTTACATGATGGAGAGAATCCCGGAAAGCGGATAACTCATTCCAGCATGCGGACACCGTAGGGGGTGAGACGGCGGTAGCTGATGCGGTTCCGTGTTCACGGGATCGTCGTGTGATCCTCGCGTGATCGTTGCGGGACGGGCTTCATTGCCCGTGGCGCCCTCGGCTCATGCCCGGTGATGAAGGGATCGAAACCGACGAGTTACGGCTACATTTACGCCGTCTCGCATAGTGTCTCACCCCGAGCGGCCTGTGTGCGCCCCGGGGGCGTACCGGATTACATCCCGGGGTCTGTCCCGGGGTCTGTCTCGGGGGGGCTGCGTCGGGGCGTACCCGGGGTCCATCCCGGGGCCCACCCCAGGGGTGGTTCCCGGCGGCGGTCCCGGGGGTCGGCCCGGAGTCCGTCTCCGTGGTCCGCCCGGGGTCCACCCCGGAGCTCGTCCCGAGGGTCATCCGGGGCCGCCCCGGGCCCTCCGGGAGCCCGCCCCGGAGTCATGCCAGGGGTCCGGCCCCGAGGGTCATCCGGGAGTCCGCCCCGGGGGTCCGCCTCGGGGGTCCGTCCCGGAGGTCCGCCTCGGGGGCCCGCCCCGGGGCGCCGTCAGAGTGCGGCTCCGAAGGCGGCGCCCAGGCCGTAGGTCACCGCCGCCGCCGCTCCGCCCAGGGCCAGCTGGCGCAGCCCGCTGTACCACCAGCTCCGGGCCGTCACCCGGGCCACCAGCGCTCCGCAGCCGAAGAGCCCGGCCAGCGCCAGCGCCACCGCGGGCCACAAGGATGTCGCCCCCAGCAGATACGGCAGCACCGGCAGCAGCGCCCCCAGCGCGAAGGCCCCGAACGACGACACCGCCGCGATCGCCGGCGACGGCAGATCGTCCGGGTCGATCCCCAGCTCCTCGCGGGCATGGATCTCCAGCGCCTGCTCGGGGTCCCGGGACAGCTGCATCGCCACCTCCCGGGCGAGCTCCGGCTCCACCCCGCGCGCCACGTAGAGCGCCGCCAGCTCCTCCATCTCGTCGACCGGGTGCTTGCGCAGCTCCCGCCGCTCGATCTCCAACTCGGCCTGGACCAGCTCCCGCTGCGAGGCGACGGAGGTGTACTCCCCCGCGGCCATCGAGAAGGCACCCGCGGCCAGTCCGGCGAGCCCGGTGATCACCATGGTCTGCTGCGACGCCGAACCGCCCGCGACACCCGTCATCAGGGCGAGATTGGACACCAGCCCGTCCATCGCCCCGAAGACCGCGGGCCGCAGCCAGCCGCCGTTGACATCGCGGTGGGTGTGGTTGTCGCGGTGCGCCGCGTGCAGTGGCGCCTCGGTCTCGATGATGGACACAGCTATCCCCTTCCCCGGCGCCGGAACTGATCGTTCCGCACCTTTCGAACAGGATCGAAAATACGCACGAAGTAAGGGGCCCGCCAGCAAGGCAGGCCGTACTTACCTGGAGTCGAGAGGGTGAGTGGGAGCGATTCCCCGTCTCGCGGCACGCCTCCCGGGGCACAGATGCCAGCGAACAGCATCGCGCGCGAAAGGGGCCCGCCCCATGGAGTCGATCGCCTGCAATCCCGCCGCCCCCTCCGGGTGCGGGCCCACTCCCCCGGCGCCGCCGCCCGCCTCCCCCACGCTCCGGGACCGCGCCCGCGGAGCACTGCTCGGACTCGCGGTGGGCGACGCGCTCGGCGCGCCCGCGGAGAACCTCCGTCCGTCCGAGATCCGCCGCAGATGGGGGCGGATCGAGGGCTTCGTGGACGACGACCCGGCCGGCACGGACGACACCGAGTACGCGATCTTCTCCGGTCTGCTGCTGGCCCGCCATGGCTCCGCGCTGACCGTGACCCATGTGGAGACGGCGTGGCACCACTGGATCGCCGATCTGGACGAGGGGCCCTTCCGGGGGGCCGGGTTCAGCGAGCGCGGCACCCTGGAGAATCTGCGCCGGGGACTCGCCGCCCCCATCTCCGCCCAGCACCGGCACGCCTGGAGCGACGGTCTCGCGATGCGGGCCGCGCCGTTCGGGGTGTTCGCGGCGGGCCGCCCGCTGGAGGCGGCCCGGCTGGTGGCGATCGACGGCACGGTCAGCCATGACGGCGAGGGCATCTACGGGGGCCAGGCGGTGGCCGCGGGCGTCGCGGCGGCGATGGCGGGCGCGGGGCCCGCCGGGGTGATCGGCGCGGCGCTCTCGGTGATCCCGATGGACTCCTGGACGGCCCGCTCGCTGCGCCGGGGAGTGGTCACCGCGCAACGCGGCTACGAGGACACCCTGACGATGGAACGGGCGGTCCGCTCCTCGGTGGTGATCGGGGGCTATCCGTGGACCGATCTGGCCCCGGAGGCGGTGGGGCTGGCGTTCGGCGCGTTCGCGGCGGCGCGCGGCGACTTCCGTATGTCGGTGCTGACCGCGGTCAACATGGGCCGCGACGCGGACACCACGGCGGCGGTGGCGGGGGCGCTGGCAGGCGCGGTCTCGGGCTCCTCGGCGATCCCGCCGCCCTGGGCATCGGCGATCGGCCCGGTCCGGGGCAGCTGCCTGCCCTCGATGAGCGGCCATCACATCCTGGACATCGCGGACCTGCTGACACCGGCCGAGGGTCCGGGGGAGGCGGACGGCGGCCCGGGGTGCCGGGGCCACGGCCCGGGGTGCCGGGGCCACGGCCCGGAATCGGCGGACGCCGGTCGGGGAACGCCGAGCCACCGCCGGAGGGAGGCGGACGACGGGCCGGGGACGCCGGACCATGCCCCGGCGAGGGTGGGCGGCCTCCCGGGAGGGCCGGGCGCCGGACGCGGGACGCCGAACCACGCCCCGGGTTCGGCGGGCAGCCTCCCAGGATCACCGGACGACGGGTGGGGGACGGCGGGCCACCACCGGTGGGCCACCACCGGCGGCCCAAAGACGCCGGATCCTACCCCGGGGAAGGCAGGCGGCCTCCCGGGAACGCCGCACCGTGGCCCGGGGACGGCGGACACCCGTCCGAGGGCGGCAGACGCCGAACCACGGACGGCGGGCCACGGCCCAGGGGAGG
>NZ_VCLA01000062.1:60632-83647 GCF_009600885.1 Streptomyces jumonjinensis | reverse complement strand
GCAGGTGAGGGGGCCAGACGGGCGTCGGGCGCGCGAGGGCGGGCGGGCTGGGTGATCACGAGCGCCTGTTCGGGAGTGGCGGAAAGAGGAGGTGCCCGGAAGACGAAAGGAGTGTTTATCGTCAGGCAGACGACTATGATCACGGCATGTCTCCCTACGACCCGTCGGCCTTTCCTCCCTTTGGTGTCACGGTCGACCTGGTCGTGCTCACCGTGCGTCGTCATGCGCTCTGCGCGCTGGTCGTGCGCCGTGGAGAGCCTCCGTTTCAGGGCCGGTGGGCGCTGCCGGGCGGCTTTGTGCGGGGCGACGAGGATCTGGCCGCCGCGGCGGCGCGGGAGCTCGCCGAGGAGACCGGCCTGTGCGCCCATGACCCCGCCTCCCCGGCATCCGCCAACGGCGCGCATCTGGAGCAGCTCGCGACCTACGGCGACCCCCAGCGGGACCCCCGGATGCGGGTCGTCAGCGTCGCCCATCTGGTGCTGGCTCCCGATCTGCCAGCGCCCAAGGCCGGTGGGGACGCCCATGGCGCGCGGTGGGCGTCGGTGGCGGACCTTCTCGGCCAGGAGGCGGGTTTCGGCCGAGAGGGCGAGCAGTCCGGGCCGCTGGCCTTCGACCACGCCCGGATCCTGGCGGACGGAGTGGAACGGGCCCGCTCCAAGATCGAGTACTCCTCGCTGGCCACCGCGTTCTGTCCGCCCGAGTTCACGGTGGGGGAGCTGCGGAGGGTGTACGAGGCGGTGTGGGGGGTGGCTCTCGACCCCCGCAACTTCCATCGCAAGGTGACCGGCACCCCAGGTTTTCTGGTGCCCTCCGGAGGAACGACCACCCGTCAGGGCGGCCGCCCGGCGCAGCTCTTCCGGGCGGGCGGGGCCACTGTGCTCAACCCGCCGATGCTGCGGCCCGAGGTCTGACCCGGGGCCGTATCACGCCGAGCTCTCCGGCCGTCGAGTCCCCAGTCGCCGCCCCGGGCTGTCCACTCCCCCGACTGCCGGTCCCCGACCGCCGGTTCCGGGCGCCGCACTCGGCCGCCGAGCTGCGACCGCCGGGTGTCCCGGCGCACTCGGGACGCGACCGGCTGACACCCAGAGTGGTCAGCTGCATCAAAAGTCCTAAATGTCACGTTATCTTGCTGCGGTACCCGCCCTGCCGCCGAGCGGTCTCCCGTCCGCCCTTCCGCGAGAGAAGCGATGCTCCAGGCCATCGGACTGACCAGCAATCACCGGCGAGACCTCCCGCCCGCCGTTCGCGACCTCACCTTCGAGGCCCCGCCCGGTCGAGTCACCGTTCTTCTCGGCACGGCCGGGGCGGGCAAGTCCACGGCGCTCCGCCTCATGCTGGGGCTCGAATCCGGGCGGGGAGTCACCCGGTTCCGGGGCAACCCCCTCCACGCCATCGCCCATCCGGCCCGGGAGGTGGGCGCAGTCCTCGGAGACGTACCCGGCCATCCCGCACGGACGGCCCGCGGCCAGCTCCGGATGGTCTGCGCCGCCGCGGGCGTGCCGCTCGCCCGTGCCGACGAGGTGCTCGAAGGCATGGGGCTGACCGGCCTCGCCGCCCGTCGTCTCGACACGCTCTCCCTCGGCATGGACCGAAAGGTCGGAGCCGCCGCCGCTCTGCTCGGGGACCCGCACACCCTCATCCTCGACGAGCCCGTCAGGGGACTCCCGCCGAGGGAACGGGACTGGTGGCACAGGCTGCTGCGTGCACACGCGGATCGCGGCGGAACGGTTCTGTGCACCACCGGCGACCCGAGGGAGGCGGCCCGGCTCGCCGATCGCGTCATCGTCGTCGACGCGGGTCGGCTCGTCGCCGACCGGAGCGCTGTCGACTTCTCCCGCACCAGGGGGCGTCCGCGCGTCGCCGTTCGCACCCCGCACGCGGTCCGGCTCGCCGAGCTGGTGCGCCGGGAGGCGCGGGCGGCCCAGCGGCCGGTGGAAGCGGTCACCGAGAGCGGCGGCCTTCTCTCCGTCTACGGGAGCACCTGTGCCGAGGTCGGCGAGACCGCGTTCCGGCATGGCGTCCTCCTGCACCGGCTCACGGAGGAAGCCGGTGACACGCCTCCCGCTCTGCCCCTGGAGCCGGACCCGGGGCGGATCCGACCGGCCGCCGATGACATCGCGGAGCCGGAGCCGGAGCCGGACCCGGGGCCGGGGCCGGGGCCGCCCGGCGTCGTGGAGCCCCCGGTCCCCGATCGGCCGGAGCCCCGAACCCCTGATGCGAGGGAGTCGCGGTCCCCTGACGGGTCCGGGGACTCCGGGGACTCCGGGGCCGTTCCGAGTCGGCGCTCCCGTCCGCAGGGGGTCTCGCAGGGGGCCTCACGGGCGGTGCTGAGCGGGCCCGTGTGGCCGGTGCGGTACGAGGTGCTGAGGCTCACCGGAGTGCGTACCGGTGTGCGGATCGCGGGTGCCGCCGTCCTCGGCTCGCTCGTCCTCTGCGTCCTGCTGGCCCGCTCCGCCGCCACCCCCGTCCCCATCGCGCTCGCCGCCTGGCCCGATGCCCTGCCGCTGCCGCCCGCCGCGCTCGCGGCAGGTCTGATCGGAGCGCTCTCCTTCGGCGAGGAGTTCCGCTATCCGGCGCTCGCGGTCGTCCGCGGAGGGGTCTCCCGCCGACTGCGGCTGCTCTTCGCCAAAGCGGCGGTGACCGCCCTCGCCGCTCTGCTGATCGCACTGCTCGTCGCGGCGGCCGACGCCCAGGCGCTGCGTCTGGTCTACGGAGCCGGTGCGGGCGCCCCGCCCCGGAACTGGCCCGCTCTGCTCGCCGGTTGGTGTGGGCTGTCGGTCGGCTGCGCCTGGGCCGGGCTGCTCGCGGCCGGGGTCTTCCGGGTCGCCTCCGCCGGAGTGGCCGCGGTTCTCGCCGTACCGGTCGTCATCGCGCCGCTGGTGCAGCGGGCGTTGATCGTTCCATCGGTGCGCCCGGTCGCCGGATTCCTGGAGCGGCTGCGTGAGCTCGCCTGGGTACGGCTGCCCCACCAGGCCGACGGCTGGGTGCTGGCTGGGGCGCGTGTGGTCGCGCAACCGGTCGGTGTGGCGCTGATGTTGTCGCTCTCTGTTCTTATCTGCGCGTATATGTTCACTGGCCTTCGCCGTGAAGCCTCTTGGTGATCATGATCGATCGAGGTGCGGCCATCTGCTCACAACTCCCTTGAGTGCGCCCGTTTCTTTCCGATAAGGCGTCAATTGTGGGGGAAGCGCCGATCACCCTTTCGTGTGCTTTTCACCAAAGACCTCAAGGGCTGTGGGGCCCGGGCCGACAAAGGATGCGTGAGTACCCTTGCGCACACCATGATGACCGCCGCCCGTCCCACCGATTCCGGCCTCGCCGGCCCGGGCGAACTCGACCGATACCCCCACGCGGAGTCGCCCGGAGTCGACCGCGTCGCCCCGCCCGCCTGGGACGGCGCCGAAGTGGAGCTCGGCCGGGTCGGCCGCCGCGCCGCGGGCAGCCGGGGCCGCGGACTGCACGGCCAACTCGTTCAGCAGCTCGGACAGATGATCGTCTCGGGTGATCTCGGCGCCGACCGCCCGCTCGTCCCCGAGGAGATCGGCCAGCGATTCGAGGTCTCCCGCACCGTCGTGCGCGAGTCGCTGCGCGTGCTCGAAGCCAAGGGCCTGGTCAGCGCGCGCCCGAATGTCGGCACCAGGGTCCGCCCGGTCAGCGACTGGAATCTGCTGGACCCCGACATCATCGACTGGCGGGCCTTCGGTCCCCAGCGCGATGACCAGCGCCGGGAGCTCTGCGAGCTGCGCTGGACCATCGAGCCCCTCGCCGCCCGGCTCGCCGCCGGTCACGGCCGTGAGGACGTCCAGCAGCGGCTCGGCGACATGGTCGAGATCATGGGGCACGCCATCGCCCAGTCCGACGCGATCACCTTCTCGCGCGCCGACACGGAGTTCCACGCGCTGCTCATCCAGCTCGCCGGAAACCGGATGCTGGAGCATCTCTCCGGGATCGTCTCCGCGGCTCTCCAGGTCTCCGGCGGCCCGGTCACCGGCTGTGACCGTCCGAACGAGGTCTCCCTCTCCCACCACGCGCGGATCGTCGACGCCCTCGCCGCCGGCGACGCGCACGCCGCCGAATCCGCCATGCGGCAACTGCTCGTCGTGCACCCGGAGGTGGAGCGCGTCGTGCCCGCGCCGCGCGAGCACTGATCCGTTCGGCCCCGCACGCCGGGAGTGCTGAGGCGTGCGGCTGGGCCGGGAGCGCGGACGCGTGCACACGATCCGGGGCTCTGAGGCGTACGAGCAGCCTGGGAGCTCTGAGGCGTATGAGTGACCCGGGAGCCCTGAGGCGTACGAGCGGCCGGGGGGCCCTGAGGCGTGCACGCGGCTCAGGGGTACGGAGGCGTGCACACGGCGACGGTAGTACTGAGACGTACGCGCGGCCGGGAGTGCGGAGGCGTATACACCGAGTGTCGCCGGGCGTCATGTGGGGTCCGGCGGCACGATTGCATGTGAAACATCCCTTTTATTCGTTTCGTCGTGAGTGAGGTGTGACTCGGGCCACGCAGATTGGGCGTAACGCTCCTCGAAACGGTGCGATGACCTAAGAGGTGACAGCCGAGGAGGGAATACAGCAGCCGTTCATGGCGCTGTTCTGTTCCAGCTGAGGTTCCGCCCGCGCCACCGGCACATCCGTAGCTCGGTGGTCGTCGGCTCCGGCCCGATCATGGGTGGAGCCGGAAGCCGTTTCCATCGTTCCGAGAGGTTGTTCGTGTCGGCCAGCACATCCCGTACGCTCCCGCCGGAGATCGCCGAGTCCGAATCCGTGATGGCGCTCATCGAGCGGGGAAAGGCTGCTGGGCAGATCGCCGGCGATGACGTGCGTCGCGCCTTCGAAGCCGACCAGATTCCGTCAACCCAGTGGAAGAACGTTCTGCGCAGCCTCAATCAGATCCTCGAGGAAGAGGGTGTGACGCTGATGGTCAGCGCCGCGGAGTCGCCGAAGCGCTCTCGTAAGAGCGTCGCGGCGAAGAGCCCGGCAAAGCGCACCGCCACCAGGACCGTCGCGGCCAAGACGACTACGACGAAGACCGTCGCGGCTACCGCGGCGCCGAAGGCAGAGTCCGTCGACGCCCACGCCGACGACGAGGGCACGGCGACCGCGCCTGCCAAGAGGGCCGCCGCCAAGAAGACGGCAGCCAAGAAGACGGCGGCCAAGAAGACCGTGGCCAAGAAGGCCACATCCAAGAAGGCCACGTCCAAGAAGGACCTGGACGAGCCCGGCGAGGGCGACGAGCTGCTCGATGAGGTCCAGCCCGGCGCCAAGGGCGAAGAGGAAGAGGCCGAGGGCGAGAGCAAGGGCTTCGTTCTCTCCGACGAGGACGAGGACGACGCTCCCGCGCAGCAGGTCGCGGTGGCCGGCGCCACGGCCGACCCGGTCAAGGACTATCTGAAGCAGATCGGCAAGGTCCCCCTCCTCAACGCGGAGCAGGAGGTCGAGCTCGCCAAGCGCATCGAGGCCGGTCTCTTCGCCGAGGACAAGCTGGCCAACGCCGACAAGCTGGCGCCGAAGCTCAAGCGCGAGCTGGAGATCATCGCCGAGGACGGCCGCCGCGCCAAGAACCACCTGCTGGAGGCCAACCTCCGGCTGGTCGTCTCGCTGGCCAAGCGCTACACCGGCCGCGGCATGCTCTTCCTGGACCTGATCCAGGAAGGCAACCTCGGTCTGATCCGCGCCGTCGAGAAGTTCGATTACACCAAGGGCTACAAGTTCTCCACGTACGCCACCTGGTGGATCCGTCAGGCGATCACCCGCGCCATGGCCGACCAGGCCCGTACCATCCGTATCCCGGTGCACATGGTCGAGGTCATCAACAAGCTCGCGCGTGTGCAGCGTCAGATGCTCCAGGACCTGGGCCGTGAGCCCACCCCGGAGGAGCTGGCCAAGGAACTGGACATGACCCCCGAGAAGGTCATCGAGGTCCAGAAGTACGGTCGTGAGCCGATCTCCCTGCACACCCCGCTCGGCGAGGACGGCGACAGCGAGTTCGGTGATCTGATCGAGGACTCCGAGGCGGTCGTACCGGCCGACGCCGTCAGCTTCACCCTCCTCCAGGAACAGCTCCACTCCGTGCTCGACACCCTGTCCGAGCGCGAGGCGGGCGTGGTCTCCATGCGCTTCGGCCTCACCGACGGCCAGCCCAAGACCCTGGACGAGATCGGCAAGGTCTACGGCGTGACGCGTGAGCGCATCCGTCAGATCGAGTCCAAGACCATGTCCAAGCTGCGTCACCCGTCGCGGTCGCAGGTTCTGCGCGACTACCTCGACTAGGAGCCTGCCGGGACGTAGGAGCCTGCCAGGACGGCGGCCGTAGAGAATTGGTCGTTCGAAGGCCCGGATTCCGCCAGGAATCCGGGCCTTCGCCGTGTCCGGGGGTGCGGACGGCGGCATACTGAATGACTCTGGGTGTGCGTGTGTTCGCTCAGAGTCAGGAGAACCGATGCGTCGTCCCTTCGTCCGAGCCCTGGCCGGGCTGCTGGCACTGATTCCCGCGGCGGCGGTGGCGTCGCTGACCTCGGTTCCGGCCGCCGCCGACAGCATCGTGGTGGGCGGTTACGCGGCGCGGGCCGCCGACAGCCCCTGGGTGGTCGCGCTCTCCAGTCGTGACCGGTTCGGAGGAGCGCGCGGAGGGCAATTCTGCGGCGGGGTCGTCGTCGCGCCGACCAGGGTGATGACCGCGGCCCACTGTCTGAGCCGGACCGTGCTGGGCGGCTCGGTGGAGGACGTTCCGGATCTGCGGGTCCTCGTCGGGCGCACCGAGCTGACGAGCGCTGAGGGCCGGGAGGTCGAGATCGCCGACAGCTGGGTCTCGCCGGAGTACGACCCGTCCACCAACGGCTCCGACATGGCGGTGCTGACCCTGGCCGAGGCGCTGCCCGAGTCCATGGTGATCGCAGTGGCGCGTCCCGGCGATCCCGTGCACGAGCCGGGCACGAGCGCCACGGTGTACGGCTGGGGCGATACGACCGGCGAGGGAACCTATGCCACCGCGCTGCGCGCGGCCCGGGTGAGCGTGCTGCCCGACGAGAACTGCGCGACGGCCTATCCCGGGGGCCTGGGAGGCCGCTACACCGCCGCCACGATGCTCTGCGCGGGAGACACCGGCGGCGGCCGGGACGCCTGCCAGGGAGACAGTGGAGGGCCGCTGGTGGCCGGGGGCAGGCTCATCGGCCTGGTGTCATGGGGCAGCGGCTGCGGCCGTGCGGACAGCCCTGGGGTCTATACCAAGGTGTCGGCGATCGCGGTGCCGTAGCGGCCCCTGGAGAGTCCCTGGACGGCCCCTGGAGAGCCCCGGGGGTCGCCGAAGGGTACGGGAGGCCATGCCGGCCGTGCGGCCCGCCTATGGGCGGTGTGCGCCGCTCCGGGCAGGCGGAGCGGCGTCAGGGGAGCGGCGGTCCGGATGACCGTACGAGAGCGGGCGGTCGCCCCCGCCCGGGTCGGATGACCCGCATCGGGGGACGGCCGCCCGTCAGCCGGTCCGGGACCGGCCTTGGCTCGTCGTCGGATGTGAGGTGTCAGTGATCCTCTTGACCGGCGCCGGCCGGAACGGCCGTGAGTCGGTCGGTCTCATCCTGTATTTCCGCGGCGATCTTCTTGAGTTCCGGCTCGAACTTGCGTCCGTGGTGGGCGCAGAAGATCAGTTCACCACCGCTGGTCAGGACGACGCGCAGGTAGGCCTGGGCGCCGCAGCGGTCGCAGCGGTCAGCGGCCGTCAGCGGGCTCGCGGGGGTCAGAACAGTAGTCACGTCGCCTCTTCTCTAGCTCGACGAGCTGTCGTACCAGGGTCAACATCCAACCAGCCCGAAAACGTTCCCGCTCGGGGCTTTTCCTTGAGACTTCCTCTCAAGGGTGCTGTCTGTTGCCGGGTGGCGGCGAATGAGCCGTATTGCTGTGCTTTACGGATTTCGCGTTGCTTGTCTCGATGGGCCCTCCCGGCTGGGTTGCCGGTTGTTCTTGAGGACGTGCCCGGAGCTTAAATGGTTCATGCCTCGAAGGGAACGTGATGTTCGCGTCACCCCATCGAGGGATCGAACAGACATGCGACGCTGGACTAGCATGAGAAATACGCGAGGGTGGCGTTACACCGGCTCTACCAGGGCTCGGTACCCTCTGACCCGGCGACCGACGCCGTGCCCTACCCCACCGGGGCAGAACTGAAATTCAGCGAGGAGCGAACCGCGTGACCGCCGAAACGTCCGTGCCGTCCACAGCGCTGCTGACCGCAGAGCGTGACGGCTCCAACTACACCGCGCGGCACCTGCTCGTCCTCGAAGGTCTTGAAGCGGTCCGCAAGCGCCCCGGCATGTACATCGGATCCACCGACAGCCGTGGTCTGATGCACTGCCTCTGGGAGATCATCGACAACTCCGTCGACGAGGCCCTCGGCGGCTACTGCGACCGCATCGAGGTCATCCTCCATGAGGACGGCTCCGTCGAGGTCCAGGACAACGGCCGGGGCATCCCCGTCGACGTGGAGCCCAAGACCGGCCTCTCCGGCGTCGAGGTCGTCATGACCAAGCTGCACGCCGGTGGAAAGTTCGGCGGCGGCTCCTACGCCGCCTCCGGTGGTCTGCACGGCGTCGGCGCCTCCGTGGTCAACGCCCTCTCCGCCCGTCTCGACGTCGAGGTCGACCGGAACAGCGCCACCCACTCGATCAGCTTCCGCCGCGGCGTCCCCGGCATCTTCACCGAACAGGGCCCCGACGCCCCCTTCGACCCGGCGAACGGGCTGCTGAAGGGCAAGCGGGTGCCCAGGACCCGCACCGGCACCCGGGTGCGGTACTGGGCGGATCGCCAGATCTTCCTCAAGGACGCCAAGCTCTCCCTGGATCACCTCTACCAGCGCGCCCGGCAGACCGCCTTCCTGGTGCCCGGTCTGACCATCGTGGTGCGCGACGAGCGAGACCTCGAAGGCGAGGGCAAGAGCCAGGAGATCTTCCGCTTCGACGGCGGGATCAGCGAGTTCTGCGAGTACCTCGCCCAGGACCGGGCGGTCTGCGATGTGCTCCGGCTGACCGGCCAGGGCAGCTTCAAGGAGACCGTCCCCGTCCTCGACGAGCGCGGCCATATGACCCCCACCGAGGTCACCCGGGAGCTGGGCGTCGATATCGCCCTGCGCTGGGGCACGGGCTACGACACCTCGGTCAAGTCGTTCGTGAACATCATCGCCACCCCCAAGGGCGGCACCCATATGACCGGCTTCGAGCGCTCGGTCACCAAGACGATGAACGAGGCGCTCCGCTCCGCCAAGCTGCTGCGCGTCGCCGAGGACGACATCGTCAAGGACGACGCCCTGGAGGGGCTCACCGCGGTGGTCACCGTCCGGCTGGCCGAGCCCCAGTTCGAGGGGCAGACGAAGGAAGTCCTGGGCACGTCGGCGGCCAACCGGATCGTCGCCAATGTGGTCGCCAAGGAGCTGAAGACCTTCCTGACCTCCACCAAGCGCGACGCCAAGGCGCAGGCCCGCGCCGTGATGGAGAAGGCCGTCGCTGCCGCGCGCACCCGGATCGCAGCCCGGCAGCACAAGGAGGCGCAGCGCCGCAAGACGGCCCTGGAGTCCTCCTCGCTGCCCGCCAAGCTCGCCGACTGCCGGAGCGACGACGTGGAGCGCAGCGAGCTCTTCATCGTCGAGGGAGACTCCGCGCTCGGCACCGCCAAGCTCGCCCGGAACAGTGAGTTCCAGGCGCTGCTGCCGATCCGCGGAAAGATTCTGAACGTTCAGAAGTCGTCCGTCTCGGACATGCTGAAGAACGCCGAGTGCGGCGCGATCATCCAGGTCATAGGAGCGGGTTCGGGCCGGACCTTCGATCTCGACGCCGCGCGCTACGGGAAGATCGTCCTGCTGGTCGACGCCGATGTCGACGGCGCCCACATCCGCTGTCTGCTGCTGACGCTCTTCCAGCGCTATATGCGGCCCATGGTCGAGGCGGGCCGGGTCTTCGCCGCAGTGCCGCCGCTGCACCGGATCGAGCTGGTCCAGCCCAAGAAGGGCCAGGACAAATATGTGTACACCTACTCCGACAGCGAGCTGCGGCAGACCCTGCTGGAGTACCAGCGCAAGGGGATCCGCTACAAGGACTCCATCCAGCGCTACAAGGGCCTCGGCGAGATGGACGCCGACCAGCTGGCGGAGACCACGATGGACCCCCGCCACCGCACCCTGCGCAGGATCAACATCGGCGATCTCGACTCGGCGGAGCAGGTCTTCGATCTGCTGATGGGCAACGAGGTCGCGCCCCGCAAGGAGTTCATCACCAGCTCCGCGGCGACCCTGGACCGCTCGCGCATCGACGCCTGAGCACCACCGGGCTCACGGTGGGGCGGAGGAGCTGCGGCTCCGCACCACCGTGAGCCCTGGCCCCACCTCATCGGAGCCTTGGCCCTGGCTCCGACCCACCTCATCGGGGTGCCGGGGCGCGGATGACGGGCCGGGCCGGGGCGGCGGCAGGCGTTCAGGCGCTCGCGGACCAGAGGTAGCGGTGTTCCGGGCGGCCCGTCTCGCCGTACTTCAGACTGAGCCGCACCCGGCTCGTCCGCTCCAGCAGCTTCAGATAGCGCTGCGCGGTCTGCCGGCTCACCCCCGCGCGGTCGGCGATCTCCTGGGTGGAGAGCGCGCCCTCGGCCGCCAGCAGCACCTGGCGCACCACTTCGGCGGTGGTCGGCGAGTGCCCCTTGGGCAGATCAGGGGTGATCGACCCCGCCGCCAGCGCACCGAAGATCCGGTCCACCTCGGCCTGCTCCGCCTCGCCGCCGCCGCCCAGGGCACGCCGGAGCCCCGCGTACGCCTCCAGCCTGGCGCGCAGACCGGCGAAATTGAACGGCTTCACCAGATACTGGAGCGCCCCATGGCGCATCGCGGACCGCACGGTGGCCACATCGCGCGCCGCCGTCACCATGATCACATCGCTCTGATGGCCGAGTCCGCGCAGCTCACGAACGACGGCGAGACCGTTTCCGTCCGGTAGGTAGTGATCCATCAGGATCAGATCCACCGGGGTGTCGGCGATCCGGGCGAGCGCCTCGGCGGCCGAGTGGGCCGTCGCGGAGACCCGGAAGCCGGGCACTTTGGCGACATAAGCGGCGTTGATGCCCGCCACCCTGACATCGTCGTCCACGACGAGGACATCGATCATCTCGCCGTCCGGGACCCCGGCGGGCCCCTGCGGACGTCCCGGGGCGTGTCCGTTGTTCATCGTGCCTCCGCTGCCGTCGCGGGCTCGGACTCGGGCTCGGTCAGTTCGCTGAGTGCTTCGGGGAGTACGACGACGAACTCCGCACCGCCGCCCTCCGCCTCCTCCACCCGGGCGCTGCCGCCCTGCCGCTCCGCCAGCCTGCGCACCAGCGCCAGCCCGAGACCGCGCTTGCCATGGACGGGCAGCTCCTTCGTGGTCCAGCCCTCGGTGAAGATCAGCTCACGCTGTTCCGCCGGGACTCCGGGGCCGCTGTCCGCGACGCGGAGCACTGCCGTACGGCCCCGGGACCAGAGCTCCACCTCGACCCTCGGCTCGATGGACCCGGCCGCCGCGTCCATCGCGTTGTCGACGAGATTGCCCAGGACCGTGACCAGACCGCGGGGGTCGACCAGCCGGTCGGGCAGCAGCGTATCGGGGGCGATACGCAGCGACACGCCCCGCTCGGCCGCCACCGTGGCCTTGCCCACCAGCAGCGATGCCAGCAGCGGATCGTGGATCTTCTCGGTGACCTGCTCGGCGGTCGCCCGGTGCACCCCGACCACCTCGGTGACGAACTCGACCGCCTCCTCGTGCATCTCCAGCTCCAGCAGGCCGAGCAGAGTGTGCAACCGGTTGGCGTGCTCATGGTCCTGGGCGCGCAGGGCGTCGATCAGACCACGGGTGGAGTCCAGCTCCCGGCCGAGCTGCTCCAGCTCGGTGCGGTCCCGCAGGGTGGCCACCGCCCCGCCGTCGTCGGTGGGCATCCGATTGGCGATCAGCACACGGTGGCCGCGTACGGTCACCAGATCCTCGCCCGTGACCCGGCCCGCGAGCACATCGGTGGTACGCCCCTCGCCCAGCACCTGTTCGAGCGGCTGCCCGCCGCCGTCCGACGCCACGCCGAGCAGCCGCTGCGCCTCGTCGTTCATCAGTCTGATCCGGCCCGCCGAGTCGAGTGCCACGACCCCTTCACGGATGCCGTGCAGCATCGCCTCGCGCTCCGCCAACAGCGCGGAGATATCCGAGAAGGCCAGGTCATGGGTCTGCCGCTGAAGCCTTCGGGAGATCAGATAAGCGGCGATGGCTCCGGCGGCCAGGGCTCCGCCCGCGTACAGCAGGAGTCCCGGGATCGCCGAGAACAGCCGGTCGCGGACGCTGTCGTACTCGATGCCGACGGAGACCGCGCCGACGATCCGGCCGTCGCCGTCGCGCAGCGGAACCTTGCCCCGGGCGGAGCGGCCGAGGGTTCCGTCGTCTATCTCCATGACCTCGCGGCCCGCGAGCGCCGCGCTGGGATCGGTGGAGACCACCCGGCCGATCTGCTCGGGCGAGGTGTGCGACCAGCGCACCCCGCCCATATCCATGATCACGATGTACTCGGCGTCGGTGGCCCTGCGGATCCGCTCGGCCTCGGCCTGGACCGGCCCATCGGCTGTCGGACGGCTGCCCGCGAGATCCTCGGCGGCCTCGGTGGACGCCGCGGTCTGGGCGATGGCCAGGGCCCGGCGCATCGCCTGATCGTCGAGCTGCGCGCTGAGCGGCGCGAGAAAGAGGCCCGTGGCGAGGACGGTGACACCGGTGGCGATGGCCAGCTGCATCAGCAGGACCTGGGAGAAGACCCGCTGCGGCCAGCCGAAGCGCCGGCGCCGGGGCGCGGCGGCGGTCGATTCGGGGCTCATGCATATGAACGGTAGACGGCGAGGGGGCCTTTCCGAAATCCGCCCTTTCGGTCCCGGGGCCCCCGGGGTCACCTGGGTCGGAGGGCTGGAGCCGCCGTCATCCGGTCGCCGGGAAGCGCCGCGGGGTCGCCGGACCGTCCGGTCACGGGGGCGCCGGGAGCGGGGGCGCCGGGAGCGGGGGCGCCGGGCCGTCCGGGCACGGAGGCGTCACCGGGGAGCGGGATAGGGAGAGGGAGTGGGAGTGGGGAGGGGTACGGGCGGGCGGGGGCCGGTGTAGTGGCCGGTGGGGCGCAGCCGCAGCGGCCGTTCCCCGTACTCCTCCAGGGCGTGGGCGATCCAGCCGGCCGTACGCGCCACCGCGAAGACCGTCTCGCCCGCCTCGGCCGCCATCCCCGACGCCACCGACAGCGCCGCGAGCGCGAGATCGACATTGGCGTGCAGCTCCATCCGGCGTGCGGTGGCGGCCTCCACCGCACGGACCGCGTCCAGGGCGGCGCGCGCGGCGGGGATCCGGGCCAGGGCTTCGAAGAGGGCCTCGGCGCGCGGGTCGCGGCCCGTGTAGAGCCGCTGCCCGAGCCCCGGCACCCGGCGGCCGGCCCGGAGATGGTCCGCCACCACCGCCGCCGCGCTGCCCCGCTCCAGCACCTCGGCGAGCATCCGGTGCGCGAGTCCGCTCGCCGCCCCGTGCAGCGGCCCCTCCAGCGCGCCGAGGCCCGCCGAGACCACGGCGTACGGATGGGCTCTGGCCGACGCGGCGACCCGCACCGCCAGGGTGGAGGCGGCCAGATCGTGATCGATGAGCAGCGAGAGCGCCAGGTCCAGGGCCCGCAGGGACGGCTCGTCGGGGGCCTTCGCGGTCAGCCGGCGCCACAGGCGCGCGGCGATGGGCTCCTCGGCGGTCTGGGCGGTGATGGGCTCCTCCGCGGGCCCGGACCGGGCGGGGCGCACCCGCTCCGGGCCGGGTCCGGCCTCCGGCAGGGCGTCGACCAGGGTCGGGATCAGCATTCTGGCCGCGGTGAGCACCGTGTCCCGGCCGAGGTCGAAACGGAGCGGGTCCATGACCGCGGCGGCGATCGCCGCCACCCTCAGCCGGTCCGCCGAACCGCTGCCCGGAGGGAGCGAGTCCACCGCGCGCCGGGCCGCCGCGAGTACGGGCGGCGGAGCGGTGAACCGGATCCCGGTCCGCAGTTCGCCGGTCCACAGCCAGTCGGCGATCTCCTCGTAGTGATGGCTCCGGGCGAGCTCGACGGCGTCGACCCCGCGGAACCAGCAGCGGTCCCCGTCGATCAGGGTGACGCCGGTACGGATCTCGTGGGCGGCATCGGTCCGCCGCAAGGGCTCCCGGCGGTTTCTGCGGATGAGCGCGTCGATGTCATCGGCGTCGAAGGTGCTCCCGCGCCCGCCGGGCTCGCGGCGGCTGGAGAGCTGGCCGCGGCTGACATACGCGTACAGCGTCGCGGGCTTCACCCCGAGCCGCTCGGCGGCCTCGTGGGTGGTCAGCCGGGCTCCGCCGGTCGGCTCCTGATCCCTCGGCTCCTGATCCCTCGGCTCCTGATCCCTCGGCCCCTGGCCCTGATCCGTCATGAGAACACCGTACCCACTCCATATCAATGTTGATTCAATCAATATTGACAGTGATTGAGTCAAGCATGGACAGTCGAATCACGTTTGCAGTGGGCTCCGAGGAGGACATCCGTCATGCACAGCACCAGCGAAGCCGCACCCCCCGCCGTACCGCGCGGGCTCGCGGGCGTCGTCGTCACCGACACCGGAATCGGAGACGTACGGGGCCGCGAGGGCTTCTACCACTACCGCCAGTACTCGGCCGTCGAACTGGCCACGACCAGGGGCTTCGAGGACGTCTGGCATCTGATGTTCCACGGCCGTCTCCCCGACCCGTCGGAGAGCGCCGCCTTCGCCGCGCACACCGCGTCGCTGCGCCGGCTGCCCGATGACGTACGCGCGGCGCTGCCCGCCATCGCCCGCGCCGGGGCCGCCTCCGGGCCGCTCGCCGGACTGCGGACCGCGCTCTCGCTGTTCGGCGCGGCGACGGGGATGCGACCCGTGTACGACCTCGACGCCGAGGCCCGCCGCGCGGACGCGCTCGCCGCCTGCGCCGTCGTGCCGACCCTGCTCACCGCGCTGCACCGGCTCGGCCAGGGACTGGAGCCGGTCGAGCCGCGCGAGGACCTCCCGTACCCCGCCAACTACCTCCATATGCTCACCGGATCCGAGCCGGAGCCCGCACGGGCGCGCGCGATCGAGCGGTATCTCATCTCGACCGTCGACCACGGATTCAACGCCTCCACCTTCACCGGACGGGTGATCGCCTCCACCGGAGCCGATGTCGCCGCCTGTCTGACCGGGGCGGTCGGGGCGCTCTCCGGACCCCTGCACGGCGGCGCGCCCAGCCGCGCCCTGGACACGCTCGACGCCATCGGCACCCCCGACCGCATCCGGCCCTGGATCACCGAGAAGGTCCTCGGGGGGACCCGGATCATGGGATTCGGCCACCCCGTCTACCGCACCGAGGACCCCCGCTCCCGGCTGCTCAGAGAGATCGCGGAGAGCTTCGGCGGGCCGCTGACCGAGTTCGCCGTCCAGGTGGAGAAGGAAGTCGTCGCGATACTCGCCGAACTCAAACCGGGGCGGGAGCTGCACACCAATGTGGAGTTCTACGCCGGAGTCGTCATGGAACTGTGCGGACTGCCGCGCCAGATGTTCACCCCCACGTTCTGCGCGGCCCGGGTGATCGGCTGGAGCGCCAATATCCTGGAGCAGTCGGCGGACTCGAAGATCATCCGTCCGGCGGCCCGCTACGTCGGACCGCCTCCGCCGCAGCCCGTGCCCGCAGTCTGAGAAAGGCCCCTGGTGAGCCCCGTTCCCCCGCCGAGCAAACAGATTCCCGTCATCGTCCTCGCGGGCTTCCTCGGATCGGGCAAGACCACCCTGCTCAACCATCTGCTGCGGGCCGGCCGGGGCACCCGGATCGGCGCGATCGTCAATGACTTCGGGTCGATCGAGATCGACGCCATGACCGTGGCCGGCCAGCTCGGCGACTCCACCGTCTCCCTCGGCAACGGCTGTCTCTGCTGCGCCGTCGACGCGAGCGAACTGGACGTCTTCCTGGAGAAGCTCGCCCGTCCCGCCGCCCGCCTCGATGTCATCGTGATCGAGGCGAGCGGCCTCGCCGAACCCCAGGAACTCGTCCGCATGCTGCTCGCCAGCGAGAACGACCGGATCGTGTACGGGGGTCTGGTCGAGGTCGTCGACGCGGCCGAGTTCGACGCGACCCGGGAGCGGCACCCCGAGATCGACCGGCATCTGGCCGTCGCCGACCTCATCGTCCTCAACAAGACGGACCGGGTGGACCCGGCCCGGCTGGCCGCGCTGCGCGGCGCCCTCGCCGATACGGCGGGGGCGCGGGCCGGAGCCGGAGCGGCGGTGGTCGAGTCGGTGTACGGGCGGGTCGACCCGGAGCTGTTCTTCGACCGCCGCCCGAGCGCGGAGCGGGTGGGGCAGCTGGCCTTCGAGGATCTGCTCGACGACGAGGAGGGGAGCGGCGAGGACGGCCACGACCATGCCGGTCATCTGCACACGGCGTACGAGAGCGTCGGCTTCACCGCACCGGAGCCCCTGCACCCCCGGCGGCTGCTGGACTTCCTCGACTCCCGTCCCGAGGGGCTCTACCGGATCAAGGGCTTCATCGACTTCGGCGCGGCCGATCCGCGCAACCGGTACGCCGTTCACGCGGTCGGCCGGTTTCTGCGCTTCTACCCCGAGCCCTGGCCCGGGGACGCCGAGCGGCTCACCCAGCTGGTGCTCATCGGCTCCGGCATCGACGGCCCCGCCCTGACCGGGCGGCTGGCCGCCGCCCGGGTGACCGGCCCGCAGGACGCTCCCGACGAGCGGAGTCTGTGGGGTGTGCTGCGCTATGTGCCGGAGACGCCGTACGGGCCCGGCGAGCCCGATGCGCCCGCCGGGGCCCATGAAACCGATGAGACGTACGAGGGTTACGAGGCGTACGAGGGCTACGAGGCGCGGGCGGCGTACGGGGAGCGGTAACCGTCCACCCCCGTACGCCCGGACCGGGAGCGGTAGCCGTCCGTCTCCGTACGCCCGGACCGGGAGCGGTAGCCGTCCGTCTCCGTACGCCCGGGCCGGGGGGGCGCAGCCACTGCCCGCCCCCGTACGCCCACGCCCTGGCCGTGCTCTAGCTCGACGGGCCGGCCAGCACCGCCACCGTCGCCGCCGCCGCGGTCAGCGGGGTGCCCGAGCCGTCCCGGCGCGGGTCCGGCTCCGGCAGCTCCACCGGAGCGCCGTTCCGCTGCGCCGCGCGCGCCGGGGCGGGACCCGCCCAGGCCAGCAGCAGCACATCCTCCCCCTTGAGGAACCGCTGGCAGCGCACGCCGCCGGTCGCCCGGCCCTTGCGCGGATACTGGTCGAAGGGGGTGAGCTTCGCCGTCGTGAACGACTCGTCCAGCGCGCCCGTGGAACCCGCCGCCGTGAACACCACCGCGTCCGCCGCCGGGTCAACCGCGGTGAACGAGAGAACCCTGGCCCCGTCCGCCAGCTTGATGCCAGCCATGCCGCCCGCCGCCCGGCCCTGCGGGCGGACCTGCGACGCGGGATAGCGCAGCAACTGGGCGTCGGAGCTGATGAAGACCAGATCCTCCTCGCCCGTGCTCAGCTCGGCGCCGCCGACGACCCGGTCGCCGTCCTTGAGGGAGATGACCTCCAGCTCGTCCTTGTTGGCCGGATAGTCCGGCACCACCCGCTTGACGACGCCCTGGAGGGTGCCGAGCGCGAGCCCCGGAGAGGACTCGTCCAGGGTGGTGAGACAGACCACGCTCTCGTCCGGCTCCAGCGAGAGGAACTCCGAGAGCGGAGCCCCGCCCGAGAGGCTCGGCGCGGCGGCGGTCTGCGGCAGCTGCGGCAGATCGATCACCGAGAGCCGCAGCAGCCGGCCGCCCGAGGTCACCGCGCCCACATCACCGCGCGCGGTCCCGAGGACCGACGACACGATCAGATCGTGCTTGGCGCGCTTGCCGCCCGCCTCCGGCAGCGGCTCGCCCGTGGCCGTACGCGCCAGCAGGCCCGTCGAGGACAGCAGCACCCGGCACGGGTCGTCCGCGACCTCCAGGGCCACCGCCGCGACCGGAGCCGCGGCCGACTCCAGCAGCACGGTCCGGCGCTCGGTGCCGAACTTCTTCGCCACCGCGGCCAGTTCCCCCGAGACCAGCTTGCGCAGCTCGGCGTCCGAATCCAGGATCCGGGTCAGCTCCTCGATCTCCCCGGTGAGCCGGTCCCGCTCGCTCTCCAGCTCGATGCGGTCGAACTTGGTCAGCCGGCGCAGCGGGGTGTCCAGGATGTACTGGGTCTGGATGTCGCTGAGGGAGAAGCGCTCGATCAGCCGCTCCTTGGCCTGTGCGGAGTTCTCGCTCGACCGGATGAGCCGGATGACCTCGTCGATGTCGAGCAGAGCGACCAGCAGGCCCTCCACCAGATGCAGCCGGTCGCGGCGCTTTCCGCGGCGGAACTCGCTGCGGCGGCGCACCACCTCGAAGCGGTGGTCGAGATAGACCTCCAGCAGCTCCCTGAGTCCCAGGGTGAGCGGCTGGCCGTCCACCAGCGCCACATTGTTGATGCCGAAGGACTCCTCCATCGGCGTCAGCTTGTAGAGCTGCTCCAGGACGGCCTCCGGCACGAAGCCGTTCTTGATCTCGATGACCAGTCGCAGACCGTGGGAGCGGTCGGTGAGGTCCTTGACATCGGCGATGCCCTGGAGCCTCTTGGAGCCGACCAGATCCTTGATCTTGGAGATCACCTTCTCCGGTCCCACGGAGAACGGCAGTTCGGTGATGATCAGGCCCTTGCGGCGGGGGGTGACGTCCTCCACCGTGGCCGTGGCGCGGATCTTGAAGGTGCCCCGGCCGGTCTCGTAGGCGTCCTTGATGCCCGAGAGGCCCACGATCCGGCCACCGGTCGGCAGATCCGGACCGGGGACGTACCGCATCAGGGTCTCCAGGTCCGCGCCCGGATACCGGATCAGATGCCGGGCGGCGGCGATCACCTCGCCCAGATTGTGCGGCGGCATATTGGTCGCCATGCCGACCGCGATGCCGGAGGCCCCGTTGACCAGCAGATTCGGATACGCGGCCGGAAGCGCGACGGGCTCCCGCTCCTGACCGTCGTAGTTCGGCGCGAAATCGACCGTGTCCTCATCGATGGACTCGGTCATCAGCGTGGCCGCGTCGGCCATCCGGCTCTCGGTGTACCGCATCGCGGCGGGCGGGTCGTCATTGCCCAGCGAACCGAAGTTCCCATGGCCGTCGACCAGCGGGACCCGCATCGAGAACGGCTGGGCCATCCGCACCAGCGCGTCATAGATCGACGCGTCGCCGTGCGGGTGCAGCTTGCCCATCACCTCGCCCACGACCCGGGCGCACTTCACATAGCCGCGATCGGGGCGCAGCCCCATCTCGTTCATCTGGTAGACGATGCGGCGCTGTACCGGCTTCATGCCGTCCCGGGCGTCCGGCAGGGCGCGGGAGTAGATCACCGAGTAGGCGTACTCGAGGAAGGAGCCCTGCATCTCGTCGACGACGTCGATGTCGAGGATCTTCTCCTCGAAATCTTCGGGCGGCGGGGTTTTCGTGCTGCGGCGGGCCATTGCGGCTGCTGCTCCTTCACGTACCGGATCGGGAACTGACGCCGACCATTGTGGCCCGTCGCACTGACAACACCGGACGCGACCCGGGAAACGCCCCCGGCCGCGCCCCGGGAGACGCCTCCGTACCCGGGCCCGGAAAGCTCCCGCGCCCGGGCCCGGAAAGCTCCCGTACCCGGGCCCGGGAAGAGCCCGCGCCCGGAGACGGAAGGCCCCCGCGCCCGGGTACGGAAGGCCCCTGCACCCGGGTGCGGAGGGTTCCGCGACCCCGGGACGGGCGGGGTAAAGAGACCGCGCCCGGCCGGGAACTTCGCCAGGTGTCAGCGCGCTTGCATACAGTGGCAGTGCTGGGAGAACAACACCCAGCAGCATCGCGATCGAAGGGACGTACATGCCCATGGGTCACACGGCCACAGCGCAGGCCGGTTCGGGCGGCCTGACAGCGACGGAGCACCGGCTGGCCAATGGCCTGCGCGTGGTGCTCTCCGAGGATCATCTGACCCCGGTGGCCGCGGTCTGCCTCTGGTACGACGTGGGCTCGCGCCACGAGGTCAAGGGCCGTACCGGACTCGCCCACCTCTTCGAGCACCTGATGTTCCAGGGCTCCCAGCAGGTCCACGGCAACGGTCACTTCGAACTGGTGCAGGGCGCCGGCGGCTCGCTGAACGGCACCACCAGCTTCGAGCGCACCAACTACTTCGAGACGATGCCCGCCCACCAGCTGGAGCTGGCGCTCTGGCTGGAAGCCGACCGGATGGGCTCCCTCCTGGCCGCGCTCGACGACGAGTCGATGGAAAACCAGCGGGACGTGGTCAAGAACGAGCGCCGCCAGCGCTACGACAACGTTCCGTACGGCACCGCCTTCGAGAAGCTCACCGCCCTCGCCTACCCGGAGGGCCACCCGTACCACCACACCCCCATCGGCTCCATGGCCGATCTGGACGCGGCCACCCTGGACGACGCCCGCGCCTTCTTCCGTACCTACTACGCGCCGAACAACGCCGTGCTCTCCGTCGTCGGCGACATCGACCCGGAGCGGACGCTCGCCTGGATCGAGAAGTACTTCGGCTCCATCCCCTCCCACGACGGCAAGCAGCCCCCGCGCGACGGCTCCCTCCCCGACAACATCGGCGAGCAGCTGCGCGAGGTCGTCGTGGAGGAGGTGCCGTCCCGCGCGCTGATGGCCGCCTACCGGCTGCCGCACGACGGCACCCGCGAGTGCGACGCCGTCGACCTCGCGCTCACCGTCCTCGGCGGCGGCGAGTCCTCCCGGCTCCACAACCGTCTGGTACGCCGCGACCAGACGGCGGTCGGCGCCGGATTCGGGCTGCTGCGACTGGCCGGGGCCCCCTCGCTGGGCTGGCTGGACGTCAAGACCTCCGGCGGCGTCGAGGTGCCGCAGATCGAGACGGCCGTGGACGAGGAGCTCGCCCGGTTCGCCGAGGAGGGGCCCACGCCCGAGGAGATGGAGCGCGCCCAGGCCCAGCTGGAGCGCGAGTGGCTGGACCGGCTCTCCACCGTCGCGGGCCGCGCCGACGAGCTCTGCCGGTACGCGGTGCTCTTCGGCGATCCGCAGCTGGCGCTGACCGCCGTGGAGCGCGTTCTCGACATCAGCGCCGAGGAAGTCCGGGCCGTGGCCGCGGCCAGGCTGCGCCCCGACAACAGGGCGGTGCTGGTGTACGAACCGATCTCCGCCGACGACCGCGCCGCGGAGGACGGCCCGGCCGGCTCCGACACGACCGGCTCCGGCACGACCGAACAGAGCGACGACGAGGAAGGGGCGGGCCAGTGACCGACGCCGCCGAGCCGCTGACCACCATGGACTTCCACCCGCAGCCCAAGCCGGGGGAGGCCGGCCCCTGGGCGTTCCCCGCCCCCGAGCGCGCCACCCTGGACAACGGGCTGACCGTGCTGCGCTCCCACCGCCCAGGGCAGCAGGTCGTGGCGGTCGAGATCTTCCTCGACGCCCCGCTCGACGCTGAGCCCGAAGGTCTCGACGGCGTCGCCACCATCATGGCGCGCGCCCTGTCCGAGGGCACCGACAAGCGCTCCGCCGAGGAGTTCGCGGCCGAGCTGGAGAGGTGCGGAGCCACTCTCGACGCCCACGCCGACCACCCCGGCGTCCGGGTCTCGCTGGAGGTCCCGGTCTCCCGGCTGCCCAAGGCGCTCGCGCTGCTCTCCGAGGCGCTGCGCGCGCCCGCGTTCCTCGACAGCGAGGTCGAGCGGCTGGTGCGCAACCGGCTGGACGAGATTCCGCACGAGATGGCCAACCCGGGCCGCCGCGCCGCCAAGGAGCTGTACAAGGAGCTCTTCCCGGCGTCGCTGCGGATGGCCCGGCCCCGGCAGGGCACCGAGGAGACCGTGGCCCGGATCGACTCCGCCGCCGTGCGCGCCTTCTTCGAGGCCCATGTGCGGCCCGCGACCGCCACCGCGGTGATCGTCGGCGATCTCACCGGAGTCGATCTCGACGCCGTGCTCGCCGACACCCTGGGCGACTGGCACGGCGACGCCGCCACCCCCCGGCCCGTGCCGCCGATCACCGCCGACGACACCGGCCGGGTGATCGTCGTGGACCGTCCCGGAGCGGTGCAGACCCAGCTGCTGATCGGGCGGACCGGTCCCGACCGCCATGACCGGGTCTGGGCGGCCCAGGTGCTCGGCTCCTACTGCCTCGGCGGCACCCTCACCTCCCGGCTCGACAAGGTGCTGCGCGAGGAGAAGGGCTACACCTACGGCGTACGCGCCTTCGGTCAGGTGCTGCGCTCCGCCCCGGACGGGACGGGGGCCTCGCTGCTCGCCATCAGCGGCTCGGTGGACACGCCCAACACCGCTCCGGCGCTGGACGATCTGTGGCGGGTGCTGCGGACGCTGGCGGCGGAGGGGCTCACCGACGCCGAGCGCGATGTCGCCGTGCAGAACCTGGTGGGCGTCGCACCGCTGAAGTTCGAGACGGCGGCGTCCGTCGCGGGCACGCTGGCCGACCAGGTGGAGCAGCACCTTCCGGACGACTACCAGGCGCGGTTGTACGCCCGGCTGGCGGAGACCGGCACCGTGGAGGCGACGGCCGCCGTCGTCAGTGCCTTCCCGGTGGACCGGCTGGTCACGGTGCTCGTCGGGGACGCGTCGCAGATCGCGGAGCCGGTCAGGGAGCTCGGCATCGGCGAAGTGACCGTCGTCACGGGCTGACTGACGCCCCGGAGGGAACCCCGGCCGTGTGGGCTGCCGGGGTTCTCCGAAATATTCTATCTATGTCCCTTTTGATGAGATGTCATAAGGAACATGCCCTTCTGCCCTGTGGCGTGTGCAACAAAAACCGCTGTCTGTTTGGTGCTGGCGAGCGCTCGCGCTTAGCGTCGGTCCGGCTGTTCGCCCGCTGTACGCCGCACTCGTGGCACGGGCAGCCATCGCCGAATCCCCATCAGGCGCGAGCCCGGGGAACCGGGGACCCATATGTCCCCAGGGGTGAATCGAGCGCCTTCGCATCCGTGCGGAGGA
>NZ_VCLA01000062.1:0-60622 GCF_009600885.1 Streptomyces jumonjinensis | reverse complement strand
TGCTCCGAACCCGTCAGCTAACCCGGTAGGCGAGAAGGAAGGAAAGGATCGGCCTCTCCATGGCGTTGACCCGCCCCACCGGGAAACACCGTGCCCCGAGCCGTATGACGCGCGGAAGCGCGCGCATCGCCGGTGTCGCCACCCTCGCCACCACGGGAGTCTGCGGAACCCTCGCCTCCCCGGCGCTCGCCGCCGAGACCGGCGCGGCGTCCCTGGAGGACACCGGGACGATGGTGGTCCTCTCCGCCGAGGCCGAGATGGACTCCCTCGCCGACGAGGTCGCCGATCAGGCCGCCACGCAGCGGCTGGAGGCCATCGCCAGGGTGGAGGCCGCCGAGGAGGCCCAGCGCAAGGCGGAGGCCCGCGCCGAGGAACTGCGCGAGGCCGAGGAGCGCGCCGCCCGTGAGGAGGAGCGCAAGCGCCTCAACGCCTTCCAGGCTCCCGTCGCCGGTTCGCATGTCTCCACCGGATATCAGACCGGTGGTTCGCTCTGGTCCTCCGGCAGCCACTCCGGCATCGACTTCCACGCCCCCCACGGCACCCCCGTGATGTCGGTGGGCGCGGGCACCGTCGTGGAGGCCGGCTGGGGCGGGGCGTACGGCAACAACGTCGTGATCAGGATGAACGACGGTTCCTACACCCAGTACGGGCATCTGGGGTCGATCGGCGTCACCGTGGGGCAGGCTGTGATGCCGGGCCAGCAGATCGGCCTCTCCGGCTCGACCGGCAACTCCACCGGGGCGCACCTCCACTTCGAGGCCCGCAGCGGCGCCGAGTACGGCTCGGACGTCAACCCTCTCGCGTATCTGCGCGCCCATGGAGTGCCGCTCTGATCCGAGCGGCGGGCCGCTGAGGCGGCCACCGGACGTTCCCGGGGGTTTCCCCCGGATCACCGAAGGCCCCGGCGGTTCCTCCGCCGGGGCCTTCGCGGTGTCCGCTGAATTCGGTGAACTCGGTGCGGACGCGGAATGAGGTGTCGTTCGCCCGGAATGCGCACGGGGTCGTCCGGGAATGCGCACGGGGTCGTCCGGGAATCCGTACGGTCGCCCCGGGAATCCGATCGGGAAGAGCCCGCCGGAGCGCCTGGGAAAGAAGAGCCCGCCGGAGCACGCACCTGGGAAAAGCGGGAAGCCGTGCCCCGTGGTGACGGGAGCACGGCTTCCGGTCGGCCGGCGCCGGGCCGAAGACGGGTCAGACCGTCTCGGGGAGCTCGTCGAGACCCTCGGCGACCAGCCTGGCGAGCCGGTCCAGCGCGGCCTCCGCGCCCTCCGCGTCGGAGGTCAGCACGATCTCCTCGCCGCCCTGAGCGCCCAGGCCGAGCACGGCGAGCATCGAGGCGGCGTTGACCGGGTTGCCGTCGGCCTTGGCGATCGTGACCGGGACGCCGGAAGCCGAGGCGGCACGGACGAAGATGGAGGCGGGTCGGGCGTGCAGGCCCTCGGCCCAGCCGACGTTGACGCGGCGCTCAGCCATGGTGTTGCCCTTCGGGATAAATCGGTTGTCTAGACCAGCGTCCCATGGTACGGGACGGCAGCGCCGACCGTCCTTGCCCGCAGGAGCTCCCCGGCCTTCCCCGCGGGGGCCGCCCGGCCTCCCTGTGAGGGCCGCCCGGCACCGTTGTCCACAGGCCCCCCGCGAAGCATCGGAGCGCCGTACGCTTTCGCCATGCAGACCCCGCCGGAGCACGACTACCCCGATCACTGGGAAGCGGACGTGGTGCTGCGTGACGGGGGCACCGCGCGCATCAGGCCCATCACCACCGAGGACGCCGAGCGCCTGGTCAGCTTCTATGAGCAGGTCTCGGACGAGTCGAAGTACTACCGCTTCTTCGCGCCCTACCCCCATCTCTCCGCGAAGGACGTCCACCGCTTCACCCACCACGACTATGTGGACCGCGTCGGGCTCGCCGTCACGGTGGGCGGAGAGTTCATCGCCACCGTCCGCTACGACCGGATCGACGCGCTGGGCCGCCCCGCCGCCGCCCCCGCCGACGAGGCGGAGGTCGCCTTTCTCGTCCAGGACGCGCATCAGGGGCGCGGGGTCGCCTCCACCCTGCTCGAACACATCGCCGCGGTCGCCCGGGAGCGCGGGATCCGGCGGTTCGCGGCGGAGGTGCTGCCCGCGAACAACAAGATGATCAAGGTGTTCCGGGATGCCGGCTACACCCAGAAGCGCAGCTTCGAGGACGGCTCCGTCCATCTGACCCTCGACCTGGAGCCGACCGAGAAGTCGCTCGCCGTGCAGCGCGCCCGTGAGCAGCGGGCGGAGGCCCGCTCCGTGCAGCGGCTGCTCGCCCCGGGCTCCGTCGCGGTCGTCGGCACCGGGCGGGCCCCCGCCGGGGTCGGCCGTTCCCTGCTGCGCAATCTCCTCGCCGCCGGATACACCGGCCGTGTCTACGGGGTGAACCGGGCCTTCCCCGCCGACCGGCGCGAGGTGGAGGGGGTGCCCGCCTTCCGCTCCGTCGGCGAGATCGTCGCGGTGACGGGAGAGCCGGTGGATCTCGCGATCGTCACGGTTCCGGCGGAGCGGGTGCCGGAGGTGGTGACCGACTGCGGGGAGAACGGGGTCCGCGGTCTGGTGGTGCTCTCGGCCGGATACGCGGAGAGCGGGGCCGAGGGCCGCCGCCGCCAGCGCGAGCTGGTGCGCCTGGCCCGCTCGTACGGGATGCGGATCATCGGCCCCAACGCCTTCGGGATCATCAGCACCGCCGAGTCCGTACGGCTCAACGCGTCGCTCGCGCCCAGGGTGCCCGCGCCCGGCCGGATCGGGCTCTTCACCCAGTCCGGGGCGATCGGGATCGCCCTGCTCTCCGGGCTGGACCGCAGAGGCGCGGGGCTGTCGACGTTCATCTCGTCGGGGAACCGCGCGGACGTCTCCGGCAACGACTTCCTCCAGTACTGGTACGACGACCCCGACACCGATGTCGTCCTGCTCTATCTGGAGTCGATCGGGAATCCGCGGAAGTTCACCCGGCTCGCGCGGCGTACGGCGGCGGTGAAGCCGGTCGTGGTGGTCAAGGGGGCCAGACACAGCGGGAGCGAGCCGCCGGGGCACGCGGTGCCCGTGACCCGGATCCCCGACGCCGCGGTGGGGGCGCTGCTGCGGCAGGCGGGCGTGATCCGGGTCGACACCGTCACCGAGCTCGTCGACGTGGGTCTGCTGCTCGCGGGGCAGCCGCTGCCCGCGGGCCCCCGGGTGGCGATCCTCGGCAACTCCGAGTCGCTCGGGCTGCTGACCTATGACGCCTGTCTGACGGAGGGGCTGCGACCGCTGCCGCCGCTGGATCTGACGACGGAGGCCGCCCCGGCGGACTTCCGGGCGGCGCTCTGCCAGGCGCTGGCGGACGACGGCTGTGACGCCGTGGTGGTGACGGCGATCCCCTGGGTGGGGGAGAGCGGGGAGACCGAGCCGGGGTACAGCGAGGTCCTGGCGGAGACGCTGCGGGAGGCGGCGGCCTCGGCCCCGGCGAAGCCGGTGGCGGTGGTCCATGTGGAGCTGGACGGGCTGGCGGACGTGCTCGCGGCGGCGCGGGGCGCGGGCGGGGAGGGGATCGCTCTCCGGCCCCGGTCCCGGTCCCGCCCTGAGCCGGACGCCGCTCCCCGGACCCCCGCGAACGCCTCCGGCACCCCCGCGAACGCCCCCGATGCTCTCGGCGAACCGGGGTCCGGCCCAGGCACTCCCGGCGACTCCGGCATCACGAGCGCCGATGATCCCGGCACCCCAGGCACTCCCGGCGACTCCGGCACCCCTGGCCCCGATGGTCCCGGCACCCCCGGAGCCTCCAGCGCGGACGCGCCCGCGCCCGCGCCTGTGCCCGTTCCTGCGCCCGGCGAGGACCCCGCGCGGGCGCGGCGGCGGATTCCCGCGTACCCCGCCGCCGAGCGCGCGGTGCGGGCCCTCTCCCAGGCCGTGGCCTACGCCCGATGGCGGCGGGACGCCGCCGAGCCCGGCAAGGTGCCCGCGTACGACGACATCGACGAGAGCGGCGCGGCGGCCCGGATCGAGCGGCTGCTCGGAGCGGGCGGCGGCGGCACCCTCCCCGCCGACGAGGCGCATGGGCTGCTCGCCCGCTACGGGATCCAGGTGCGGCCGACCCTCCCCGCGCCCGGCCCCGACGAGGCCGCCGAAGCCGCCGCCCGGCTCGGCTACCCCGTCGCACTCAAGACCACCGCCCCCCATCTGCGCCACCGCGCCGACCTCGGCGGCGTACGCCTCGATCTCGCCAACGAGGAGCAGCTGCGCCTGGCCTACCGCGAGATCACCGAGCTGCTCGGCAGACCCGTCGAGCTGCGGCTCGTCGTCCAGTCCATGGCGCCCCGGGGCGTGGACACCGTCGTCCGCGCCGTCATCGACCCCGCGGTGGGCGCGGTCCTCTCCTTCGGGCTCGCCGGAGCCGCCTCCGAGCTGCTCGGCGACACCTCCCACCGGCTGGTGCCCGCCACCGACCGCGACGCCGCCGAGCTCATCAGAACCATCCGCACCGCCCCCCTGCTCTTCGGCTGGCGCGGCTCCGCCCCCGTCGACACCCCCGCGCTCGAAGAACTGCTGCTGCGGGTATCACGCCTGGTCGACGATCATCCGGAGGTGGTGGGAATCAGTCTGGAACCCGTTGTCGTGGCACAGCGGGGACTCTCCGTGCTCGGCGCGTCCGTCCGGCTCGCGCCTCCCGCCACCTTCACCGACCTGGGGCCGCGCCGTCTGCCCAGCTACTGAACCGACTGAGCGCTCGGCACCGCCCGGGCCCCGTAGGATGGACCGCATGGCGAAGACCGGTACGACGACCCAGGGGCTGCGAGCGGCGATCGAGCGCAGCGGCTACTACCCGGCTCTCGTGGCAGAGGCGGTGGAGGCCGCTGTCGGCGGCGAGCCCATCGCCTCGTACCTGGTGCACCAGGAGACCACCTTCGACGCCAATGAGGTGCGTCGTCATGTCACCGTTCTGGTTCTCACCGCCAACCGCTTCATCGTCAGCCACACCGATGAGCAGACCGCCGACTCCAGCTCCCCCACGCCTTACGCCACGACCTCCACCGAGTCGGTCAAGCTCGACCGGATCTCCTCCGTGGTCGTCAGCCGGGTCGTGGCCAACCCGGAGTCGTACACCCCCGGCACCCTGCCCCGCGAGGTCGTGCTCACCATCGGCTGGGGAGCCGTCTCCCGTCTCGACCTGGAGCCCGCCGCCTGCGGCGACCCCAACTGCGAGGCCGACCACGGCTACACCGGCAACTCCACCGCCGACGACCTCAGCCTCCGGGTCAGCGAGGCCGGAGACGGCCCGGACACCGTCCGCCAGACCCTCGCCTTCGCCCAGGCGCTCTCCGAGGCGACCGCGGCCACCGGCACCGCCCGCTGATGGTCCAGCCCGCGGCACCCGCGCTCTGGCCGGACGACCCCGTACCGCTCTCGATCGGCACCGCCCCCGTACCCGCGTACGGCCGTGGCTCGCTCGCCGATCTGCTGCCGACCCTCGTCGCGGGACAGGGCGTCCCGGGCTTCGCCCCGCTCATCCCCGAGCTCACTCCCGCCGATCGCAACTGCGTCTTCCTGATCGACGGGCTGGGCTGGGAGCAGATCCGTAACCATCCGGACGAAGCGCCGTATCTCACCTCGCTGCTCCCCACCTCGCTCGGCGGCGCCGGCCGGCCCGTCACCGCGGGCTTCCCCGCCACCACCGCCACCTCCCTCGCCTCGGTCGGCACCGGGCTGGCCCCCGGTCTGCACGGACTGCCCGGCTACACCGTCCGTGACCCCGGCACCGGTGAGCTGATGAACCAGCTCCGCTGGAAGCCGTACACCGAGCCGCGGATCTGGCAGCCGTACCCCACCGTCTTCCAGCTCGCCCACGAGGCCGGAGTGCACACCGCCCAGGTGTCCTCCCCGGTGTTCGAGACCACTCCGCTCACCAGGGTCGCCCTGAGCGGCGGAGCGTTCCACGGGCGGCTCAGCGGTGAGGAGCGCATGGACCTCGCGGCCGGGCAGCTCGCCGCGGGCGATCGCTCTCTCGTCTACACGTACTACAGCGAGGTCGACGGCAAGGGTCATCGCTTCGGCGTCGACTCCGACGCCTGGCGCGGTCAGCTGATGTACGTCGACCGGCTGGCCCAGCGTCTCGCCGAGCAGCTTCCGCCGCGTACCGCCCTCTACATCACCGCCGACCACGGCATGATCGACATCCCGTTCGACGACGATTCCCGGATCGACTTCGACGAGGACTGGGCGCTGCGCGCCGGAGTCGCCCTGCTGGGCGGCGAGGGCCGGGCACGGCATGTGTACGCCGTCCCGGGCGCCGAAGCCGATGTGCTCACCGTCTGGCGCGAGGTGCTCGGCGACCGCTTCTGGGTCGCGAGCCGGGCGGAGGCGATCGAGGCGGGCTGGTTCGGCCCCGCCGTCGACGAGCGGGTCACCGGCCGCATCGGCGATGTGGTCGCCGCCGCCTGTGACGATGTGGCGATCACCGCTTCCGTCAGTGAGCCGAACGAGTCCAGGATGGTCGGACTCCATGGCTCCATGACCGCTGCCGAGCAGTTGGTGCCGCTCCTGGAAGTGCGGTCCTGACCTCTGGGTCCTGACCTCTGCCGCCCGAGCGGCCCGCCGTCCCTGATCGATCCTCCCTGATCCTCGCCGATCTTCCCCGATCCTCCTTGACACGACCGCCCCGACGCCCCAGAACCGAAAGGGTCTCAACCTCCCATGCCCGAGCTGGTGTTCTTCTCCGGAACCATGGACTGCGGAAAGAGCACCCTCGCTCTTCAGATCGAACACAATCGGTCCGCCCGCGGGCTCCAGGGCATGATCTTCACCCGGGACGACCGCGCGGGTGAGGGAAAGCTTTCCTCACGGCTCGGTCTGGTCACCGACGCCGTCGAGGCCGCCGAGGGGTTCGATCTCTACGCCCATCTCGTCGAGACCCTCTCCCAGGGCGGTCGCTGTGACTACGTCATAGCCGATGAAGCGCAGTTCCTCGCCCCCGAGCAGATAGACCAGCTCGCCCGGGTCGTGGACGATCTCGAACTCGACGTCTTCGCCTTCGGCATCACCACCGACTTCCGCTCCAAGCTCTTCCCCGGTTCCCAGCGGCTGGTGGAGCTCGCCGACCGGATCGAGGTGCTCCAGGTCGAGGCCCTCTGCTGGTGCGGCGCACGGGCCACGCATAACGCCCGTACGGTCGGCGGCAGGATGGTCGTCGAAGGCGCCCAGGTCGTCGTCGGCGATGTCGACGCGAGCAGCGACATCGGCTACGAGGTCCTCTGCCGCCGCCACCACCGGCGGCGGATGACCGCCGCCAGCGCGCGGGCGGCGGCCCTCTCCCCGGATGTGCTCCCCGTCGACGCCGGCGGCGTCAGGGGCTCGGCGGTATAGCGCCGAGGATTCGGCCGTATCGCTTCAGGGATTCGGCCGTGGAGCGTCGAGGATTCGGCCGTACCGCCTCACGGAACCGGCCGTATCGCCTCAGGTATTCAACAGTGTGTCGCGTCAGAGGTTCGACCGTATGACCGTGAAAACACCGCCTTCCGGGTCCGCCACCGTCGCGACCCGCCCGCGCGGTCCGTCGGAGGGCGGTCGCAGCACCCGGCCGCCCAGCGCGGTCACCCGTTGCGCGGCCTCGTCCGCGTCCGCCACCTCGAAGTACGTCATCCAGTGCGGGCCCCGATCGGGCGGCAGCGCACGGCCCACGCCGTGCAGTTCGGCCACCGCCTGCCCGTCCAGGCGCAGCGAGGACCGGTCCGTTCCGCCGAAGTCCCCGTTCTTCACCGTCTCCACCTGATAGCCGAAGACCGTCTCGTAGAACTTGCCCATCGCCGTGGTCTCGAAGGTCACCAACTCGTGCCAGACCGGGGTGCCGGGGCTGCCCGGCGGTGCGATCCCGCCGTGCGCGGCGGGCTGCCACAGACCGAAGACCGCGCCCGAGGGGTCGGACACGATCGCCATCCGGCAGGCGTTGGAGGCATTGATCGGGCCCACGCCCACGGTGCCGCCGCTGGACCGGATCGTCTCGGTGGTCGCGTCCGCGTCATCGGTCGAGAGATAGGGCGTCCAGGCGACCGGCAGATGCCGTTCGACGGGCAGCCGCCCCAGACCTCCGACCTCCTTGCCATGGAGAAATGCACGTACGTAGGGGCCGAGCTGCCGGGGGCCGGGACGGAACTCCCAGCCGAACAGCTCGCCGTAGAAGATCTGGATCGCGTCAAGGCCGTGCACCATCAAGCTCACCCAGCAGGGCGTGCCGGGCGTGCGCCGAGTCGCCTCGGTCATCGTCACTCTCTCCTCGGACCATCGTTGTGGCCGTGCGGGGGGACGGGGCGCGTGCCGCCGTGCGAAGAGGACGTGCGCCCCGCGTGAATGCTTCCATGCCACCGGTCTTCCGCGCGCCCCGGCCGCGCCGTTTTTGGCGTGTTCCCGCTGGACGACGCCCATTTCGTGGTGTAGATCCGGCCGAGAGGGGCCGGCGCGATGGGCGGTGCGCGAGGATGACCTTCATGAACGCTGTCAAACCGATCGTCTCGGCCGCCGAACTCGCCGATGCGCTGGCCGGATCGAATCCGCCGGTACTTCTCGACATCCGCTACCGGCTGGGTGGGCCGCATGGCAGGCCGGAGTATGAATCCGGTCATATCCCCGGTGCGGTCTTCGTCGACCTGGACGCCGAACTGGCCGGTACACCCGGGGCCGGGGGCCGCCATCCGCTGCCGGATCCGGACATGTTCGCGGCGGTGATGCGCCGGGCCGGGGTGTCGGCCGGCTCCTCGGTGGTCGTCTACGACGCGGACCGGGGCTGGGCGGCGGCGCGCGCCTGGTGGCTGCTGCGGTGGACCGGCCACCGGGCGGTACGGGTGCTGGACGGTGGGCTCGCCGCCTGGAACGGGCCGCTGGAGAGCGCGATTCCGGACCCGGCGGAGGGCGACTTCACCGCGGCGCCGGGCGCGCTGCCGCTGCTGAGCGCGGACGCCGCGGCCGAACTGGCCCGCTCGGGGCTGCTGCTGGACGCCCGGGCGGGGGAGCGCTACCGGGGGGAGGTCGAGCCGATCGACGCGGTGGCCGGGCATATCCCGGGCGCGGTCTCGGCCCCCACGACGGAGAACCTGGACGAGGAGGGGCGTTTTCTGCCCGCGCCACGGCTGGCGGCCCGGTTCTCGGCGCTGGGGGCGGGCGAGCCGGGCGGGGAGGTGGGCGTCTACTGCGGCTCAGGGGTCTCGGCGGCGCAGCAGGCCGTCGCACTGGAACTGGCCGGGTTCACCCCGGCGCTGTACGCGGGATCGTGGTCGGAGTGGTCCCGCGACCCGGCCCGCCCGGTGGCGACGGGCCCCGGGCAGGGCTGAGCGCGAGTCCCTTCACCGGCTGTCGGCACCTCGCGCGCACCCGGGGCGGCGCTCCGGCCGAGGACGGTTTCGCGGACCGGACTGGACCGGAGCGGACCGGACCGGTCCGGAGCGAGCTGGGCCGGGCCGGAGCGAGCCGTCGGCCCGGGCCCGTACGTACGGCCGCCGGCGCGGGATGACGGCGGCGGGGCGATCCCGGAGGATGGGGGCGAAGGGAGCTGGTGACGATGACGGCGGAGGACGGACCCGCGAGCCGGACACCGGCTGAACCGGTCGATCCAGCTGAACCGGCTGAATCGGTTCAACCGGCCGAACCGGAGGTTCCGGATCGGCCGGTCGCCCCGCTGAGCTGTCTGGTGACCGGAGCCAGCGGCTATATCGGCGGCCGGCTGGTCCCCGAACTGCTCGCCGCAGGTCACTCCGTACGCTGTCTCGCACGCTCCCCCGGGAAGCTGCGCGACCACCCCTGGGCGAAGGACGTGGAGACCGTACGGGGCGATGTCACCGACGCCGCCTCGGTCCTCGGCGCGATGCGCGGCATCGACGTCGCGTACTACCTGGTCCACGCGCTGGGCACCGGCTCGCGCTTCGAGGAGACCGATCGCGACTCCGCGCGGATCTTCGCCGAACAGGCCCGCCGGGCGGGCGTCCGGCGCATCGTCTACCTCGGCGGGCTCACCCCCGCCGGGGTCCCGCCGCACCGCCTCTCCCCGCATCTGCGCTCCCGCGCCGAAGTCGGCCGGATCTTCCTGGACTCCCCGGTACCCGCCACGGTCCTGCGGGCAGCCGTGATCATCGGCTCCGGGTCGGCCTCCTTCGAGATGCTGCGCTATCTGACCGAGCGGCTCCCGGTGATGGTGACCCCGAGCTGGGTGCGGACCCGGGTTCAGCCGATCGGCGTACGGGATGTGCTGCGCTATCTCGTCGGCTCGGCCGCGATGCCCGACGACGTCAACCGCGCGTTCGACGTCTGCGGCCCCGACGTCGTCACCTACCGCGAGATGATGCGCGGCTACGCGGCGGTGGCCGGGCTGCCCCGGCGGCTGATCGTGCCCGTACCGGTGCTCACCCCACGGCTCTCCAGCCACTGGGTCGGGCTGGTCACCCCCGTGCCGCACACCATCGCCCGGCCGCTCACCGAGTCCCTGCGGTACGAGGTGGTCTGCCGCGAGCACGACATCGCGCGCTATGTCCCCGACCCGCCGGGCCGCCCGCTCACCTTCGAACAGGCGCTCTCGCTCGCCCTCCAGCGGGTCAGGGACGCGCATGTCGCCACCCGATGGTCCTCCGCCGCGCTGCCCGGAGCCCCCAGCGATCCCCTGCCGACCGACCCCGACTGGGCGGGCGGCAGTCTGTACACCGACGACAGAGAGCTGACGGCCGACGCCGCTCCGGACGCGCTGTGGCGGGTGATCGAGGGCATCGGCGGGGAGAACGGCTGGTACTCCTTCCCGCTGGCCTGGGCGGTACGGGGGTGGCTGGACCGGTTCGCCGGGGGAGTGGGGCTGCGGCGCGGGCGGCGGGACGCCCAGCGGCTGAGGGCGGGCGACTCGCTGGACTTCTGGCGGGTCGAGGAGATCGAACCGGGTCGGCTGCTGCGGCTGCGGGCCGAGATGCGGCTGCCGGGGCTGGCCTGGCTGGAGCTGCGCGTCGAACGCGACGCGCAGGGGCGCACCCGCTACCGGCAGCGGGCGGTGTTCCACCCCAGAGGTCTGCTGGGGCACGCCTACTGGTGGAGCGTCTCCCCGTTCCACGCGGTCGTCTTCGGCGGGATGGCCCGCAACATCACCCGCGCGGCGGAGCGGACGACGGCTACCGGGCGGGGTCGGGTGGCGCCCTGAGCCCGCGCGGACGGTCTCCGGCCGCCCGCGCAGTCGCCTCCGGTCGCTCGCCACCAGCCGCCTCCCGCGCGGGTCAGCCGCTGAACGCGACCCGTACCCCGACCCGCTTCCCGACCGGCTCGCGCCGGACCTCGAAGCCCTCGCTCACCGCGAGCACGATCTCCAGGCCATGACGGCCGACCCGTTCGGGATCGGCGGCGACCGGCGTCGGCAGCCCCGGGTCGGCGTCCCAGACAGTGATCTCCACGAACCCGTCGCCCCGGTTCTTCGCTCCCCGGGGCGCGTCGCCGTCGCCCCGGCCGCCGGTCACCTCCAGATTCAGCAGACACGGCCCCGGAGCGTATTTGCAGGAATTGGTCACCAGCTCACTGACCACCAGCTGAGCCGTAGCGATCGTCTCCTCCGGTATCGGCACCCCGAGCCGGGCCCGCACCCGGGAGAGGAACCGCGCGGTGAAACACCGTGCGGCGGAGATGCTCTCCGGCGTCCCGTCGTAGCACTCGCCCGCCCACGGAACGGCGTCCCGGCACACCGTGTCGCCCTCGCCCGCCAGCCCGATCCATTCCATACGCTCCCGCACCCCGTACCCCGTACCCCGTTGCCTTTCCCGCCTTACGGCGAGGCTCGCCTACCCCGGGGCGCGGGACTCACTCCTGATTCAGCAAGGACGCGGGATCGAGGGATGCGGCGAGGACGCCGCATCCGGCGCCCTCGCCGCATCGCGGCCCGTCAGCGGCTGTTGCGACCGCGCGCTTCCTGCGCGTCCGCCGCGTCGGCGTCGCGCATGGCCTCACCCGACTCGACGAGATTCCGGAGTATCCGGACCAGCTCCCCGCGATCGTGCTCCGGCAGGGTCGCCACCAGCCGGTCGGTCATCGCGGCGGCGGCTGCGGAGACCTCCGCGTACATCCGGTGCCCGGACTCGGAGAGCGAGAGCAGATTGCGCCGCCGGTCCGCCGGGTCCTTGCCACGGGTGACATGGCCCCGGTCGACCAGCCGGTTGACGACCTCGGCGACGGTGGAGGTGTCCACGGAGACCTGGCGTGAGAGGGAGTTCTGGTCGATGGACGGCCGTTCGGCGATGGCGCTGAGCATCGCGAACTGGGTCGAGGTGACCTCGGACGAGACGGAGGTCGCCCAGAGATAGGTGTGCACCTGCTGGGCGCGGCGGATGAGCTGACCCGGCTGCCCGCACACATCGACGAGCGGGGGCTTCTCCATCGCATCGCGTCGGTACGTCTGCTCGCTCATCGCTCCGCCTTGTGGCCTGGCCGGTCGGGAAACGGGTGGCCCAGTCCGCGCGGCCGGTGAGCTCCAGCGTACCGACGGGGCCGGTGGAAAGGGAGACGGCTTCACCGGGGGCGAGTGCTCCGGAGCCCCTGGGGTGGGACGATGGCGCCGCCGGGACTGCGCAGCCGTTCAGTCCGTGCGCTCAGTGCGTACGCGGTGGAGCTCAGGCCGTGCATCGTGAAGCTCAGTCCGTACGCCGTGGAGCTCGGTCCGGGCACCATGGAGCTCAGTCCGTACGCCGTACGGGGAGTGACGCGCCGTCGGCTCGGGGCGGGGGCGGCTCTCCCAGCGTGGTGTCGGCGAGGAAGTCGACGGCCTCCTCCGGTGGGGAGTACGGCGGCATGAAGGGCGCGGCGCGCACATCGCGGTAGGCGCGGGCGAGGGGATGGCCCGCCGTGTAGCTCGCGCCCCCGGTCAGCGTCATCGCGTGGTCGACGACCTCCCGGGCGGCCCGCCCCACCACCAGGCTCACGGTCTGGCACTCCTTCATCATCGCCCGGCCGGTCTCGGCGGTGACGGACCGCGGTCTGTTCAGCAGCAGCTGGGCGTCGAAGTCCCGGAGCCCCGCGCCGAGGGTGCCCCGGGCCGCGGTCAGCGCGGTCTCCATCTCGGCGACGGCGGTCTTGACGGCCGCCGAGCGAACCCGGGCGCGACCGGACGGCGTCCCTGTGGCCAGCGCCCGCAGGGCGTGATCGCGAGCCGCCTCGGCGAGCCCCAGATACACCCCGTTCAGCCCCATGCCGCTCACCGCGCGGCCCTCCAGCATGGCCGGGTCCCTTCTGCCCCAGGGGCCGCGCACCATCAGCGCCTCATCGGGGATGACGCACCCCTCGAACAGCACGCTCCCGCTGCCCGAGCCACGCAGCCCGAGCCCCTGCCAGTCGTCCTCGACCCGCACTCCGGGCGTGCTCGCGGGGATCATGGCGCTGGCCAGATGGCGTCCGCCGCCGCGCTCGGCCCTGAGCCGGCAGTAGAAATGGGTGGCGGCAGGGGAGACCGAGGCGAGGATCTTGCGGCCGTTGACCACCCAGCCATCAGGGGAGGCGGTCGCGGTGGTGGCGAGATTCCAGTAGTCGGCCCCGCGTTCGGCGACGGCGGAGCAGAGCAGCATCCGCCGTTCGCCGATCGCCCGGAGCCACTCACGCCGTGGCAGACAGCCGGCGTCGCCGTCCGCGCTGAAACGCACCACCCGGGCGAAGTACCAGGCCAGCGCGGTATGCATGGCATGGGCGACGGCGACCGAGGCATCCGCGCGGGCGATCCGCGCGGTGATCACCGTCAGATCGCGCAGCCGCTCGACCCCGGATCCGCCCAGCTCCACGGGGGCGGGCGCGGCGAAGACTCCGGCGTCCACGAGCGCCTCGACGCTCTCCCGTGCGAAACGGCCCTCCGCGTCCGTGGCCCGTGCCTGCTCGGCCAGAAAGTCATGGTGGTCCGCGACCGCCGCCACCATATGTTCGCCGTTCGCGGTGACCGGCCGCAGCTCGGAATTCAGAGAGAGGGGAATCGGCATGGGCGAGACCTCGGCAGACGATGGGATGCGATGTTCCGGTCGGATGTTCCGATAAGCGGGCGGGATGCGTGGTGATGGAGGGCGGGGAACAAGCGGCTGACCTTTCCCGGCGGGACCGGCCGTCGCCTCCGGCATCCAGGCTCCGGCTGAGAATCCGATTCTCCGACGGTCTGCGTTTAATGCCTCGGTATGGAGGAAAGCTCGCCGGTGGAGCAGTGAATGAGGATTTCCCTGGGGCGCGTTGAGAAAAAGGATTTCTCCTGGTGGGGACTTTGATTCTTCAGTTTGCGGGATGGTATGCCGATGAGGCGATCCGCCCGCCGGTGCGCGACCGGTGCGAACTCGGCGACGGCGGCCGGGCGGTGATCGGCTACAACGCGGAGCGGGACGTCCTGGACATCCGCTCGGCCGCCGACCCGGTGCTCAGCGCGGCAGCAGTGGTCACCGCCCGCTCCGCCCACTGGTGTCTGACCAATCTGCACACCGAGGACACCTACTTCGTCGAGAACATGGAGCGGGGAGGCGAGTTCGTCAAAGTGGCCCCCCGTAGACAGGACATACCCATTCCCTTCGAACTGGCCCGGCTGGTGCTGCCCGTGGCGCGCGGGGCCGCCATGGTCAATGTCTTCGGCCCCGAACCCCGGTTTCTCGCCGCGGCACCGGCCGCCCCGGGAGGCCGGACCAATTGGCCGCGACTGGATGAGAATTCCGCCTACTTCCGGGTTCTGGTGGCCCTCTGCGAACCCCAGCTGCGCGGCTATCCCCCGGGCGCGGTTCCCACGATCACCGATGTCATCGCCCGGCTGGAGGGGAAAGGCCGCGCCACGACACTGACCCGTGCCGCCGTCAACCACCACATCAACTATCTGGCGACCGAGAAACTCCAGGTCACCGAATGGGCCGGGGCCACCGGCGGAAAGCGCTCCTACTGGAAGCGCGAGGCCGTGGTGGCGATGGCCCTGCGGTCCGGGCTGGTCGGCGAAGAACATCTGGTGCTGCTGCCGTCCCGGAGCGCCGCGGGATCCGGGACGCTCCTGCGGCACGCCGGGGCAGAAGCCCCTGTTCGTGGTGCCGAAGCCCCTGCCCGTGGCACCGGAGCCCTTGCCGGTGGGGCCGACCGTCCGGACCGCGGCGTGAACCGTCCGGACCGCGGCGTGAACCGTCCGGACCGTGGGGCCGACCGTCCGGACCCTGGCGTCAGCCGCCCGGACCCTGGTGTCAGCCGTCCTCAAGGGCCCGTCCCGTCGTCCGTACCAGCTCCGCGATCCCGGCCTGATCGATGATCAGCGGCGGAATGGCCATCACCGCGCTGCCCTGCCGGCGCAGCAGGGTCCCGCGCTCCCTGGCCCCGGCGACCAGAGCCGCCGCCGCCTCGGGACGGCGGCACTCGACCGTCGCGACCAGGCCCAGCCCCCGCACATCGACGACCTCGGGGTGGTCCCGGAGCGGAAGCAGCCCGTTCAGCAGCTCCTCGCCGAGCGCCGCCGAGGCGGCGACCAGCTTCCGTTCCTCGATGACGTCGAGAACCGCGAGCGCCACCGCGCAGGCGACCGCGTGCCCGCCGGTCGTATGCCCGTACCGCAGCCCGCCGAGCAGCGGATCGGCGGCGAAGGACTGATAGACGTCCTCGGTGGCGCTCACCGCCGCGAGCGGCACATAGCCGCCGCTCAGGCCCTTGCTCATGGTGACCACATCCGGGGTGACGCCGTCGTGGTCGAAGCCGAACATCCGGCCCGTCCTGCCGAAGCCGCAGAACACCTCGTCCACCATCAGCAGCGCGCCGCTGCGGTCGCACAACCCCCGTACCGCCCGCAGGAGTCCCGGCGGCAGCACCACACCGCCGCCCACATTGAGCAGCGCCTCCACGAACACCGCCGCGGGCGGAGGGCCGTCGGACACCGCCCGCTCGAACGCGCCGGCCAGCGCGTCGAGCGCCCCCGGTGAACGCAGCTCCCCCGCAGGCACGGGCAGTTCCACCCGGGTCACCGGGAACGGCGCCTCGGCGTGGGTCTCATGGGCGGGCAGCCCGGACAGATGCTGGGCCGTCAGGGTCGTCCCGTGGTACCCGGCGGCGAAGGTGACGATCCGGCTCCGGGGGCGGCCCCGATGACGCCAGTAGCCGTGCGCGATCGCGACGGCGGCCTCGGTCGCCTCCGAGCCGCCGTTCACGAAGAGCGTGCGCGCCACCCCCCGGGGCAGCAGCGCCGCCAGCCGCTCGGCCACCAGCCCCACCGGAAGGTGCGTCCCCACGCTGAGATCGAAGTGGGGCAGCAGGGACATCTGCCGCTCGGCCGCCGCCACCAGCGCCGGATGGCCGTAACCGCAACTGGAGTTCATCGCCGACGCGATCGCGTCGAGATAGCGGTGTCCGGCCGCGTCCCGCACCCGGTAACCGCTGCCGGAGACCAGCACCGGCCCCTCGGCGCCGCCCCCGCCCACCGGGGACCACGGATGCCAGACGAAACGGCGGTCCCGCGCACGCGCCGACTCCTCATCGACGGCCACACCGGTGTTCTCACCATCGGTAAGCGACATGCCGAGCATCATGCAGCGGCCGTCCCGGACGCACACCCGTACAGCTGTGAGGGTGTCCCGCCCGCAGACCGCCGTCATCATGGCTGACGCGGCATCGCTGAAACGGTGCGTCATGAACCGGTGTCGCATCGGTGAGACGGCACGTCACGGCTGGTCCCGAACCGGTGAGACGGTGCGGAGAGAGGAACGCCCACGGTGACCCTGCGCGCGCTCGACCCGGCGGCCGGTCCGCCCCCCGCCCTCGACCGGATCCTGGTCGCGGGCGGCAGCGGCGCGGGCAAGACGACCCTCGCGGGGAAGCTCGCCGCGCTCACCGGAGTGCCCCGCATCGAACTCGACGAGCTGTACTACGACCCCGGCTGGCGTCCGCGCCCCCGGTTCGGGGCCGATGTCGCCCAGCGGACCGAGCAGCCCCGGTGGATCACCGAATGGCACTACCCGGAGGTCAACACCCTGCTCGCCCGGCGTGCCCGACTGCTCATCTGGCTGGACTACCCGGTGGCCGTGACCATGACGAGCCTGGCGCTGCGCACCCTGCTGCGGTCGCTCCACCGCGAAGTCCTCTGGAGCGGCAACCGGGAGCCGCCGCTGCGCTCGGTCCTCACCGACCCGGAGAACATCCTGCGCCACGGCTGGGCCACCCGGCACGGCACCCGGAGCGAGCTGCTGGCCCTGGCGGGCGGCGCGGACCCGGACGTACGGCTCGACGTGCTGCGCTTCACCCGCCCCGCCGAACTGTCCGACTGGCTGATCCGGCTCTCCCGCGGGCACGCCCGTGACGGACGGCGCCCGCACCACTCCCAGAAGCCCCAAGAACGCCAGAAACCCCAGCAGCCCCAGAAGTCCCAGGGTCCGCACACCCCACCGAGGAGCACCGGTGCGCCCCCACTTCGATGACATCGTGGTCGGCGCCGGAGCCGCGGGCGCCGTACTCGCCGCCCGGCTCTCCGAGGACCCCGCCCGGCGGGTCCTGCTGATCGAAGCCGGTCCCGACTACCCCCGCCCCTCCGCACTGCCCCCCGACCTCAGCGACGGACACACCCCCTCGATGGTGCGGCACGACTGGTCGCTGACCGGCGTACGCGACGACGGCACACCGCTGCCGCTGCCCCGGGGCAAGGTCGTCGGCGGCAGCTCGGCCGTCAACGCCTGCGTCGCGCTGCGCCCGCACCCGGCGGAGTTCGCCGACTGGGCGCGCGCCGGGGTGCGCGGCTGGTCCTGGCGGGAGGTGCTGCCGTACTTCACCGGTCTGGAGAGCGACGCCGACTTCACCGCCCCCCACCACGGCGCCGAGGGACCGCTGCCGGTACGGCGCACCCCACCGGACGAGTACACCCCGCTCTCCGCGGCGCTCGTGGACACCGCGACGGCGGCCGGACATCCGCCGGTGGCCGACCACAACGCGCCCGGAGCGCGGGGGGTGGGCCCGCTGCCGCTGAACCTCACCCCTGACGGCCGCCGGATCTCCACCGCCATCGCCTACCTCGGCCCCGCGCGCGGCCGGCCGAGCCTGACCGTCCTCGCGGACACCCTGGCGGACCGGGTGGTCTTCGACGGAACCACCGCCCGGGGCGTCCTGGTCCACTCCCCGGCCGGACCGCGGGAGCTCCACGGCGACCGGATCACGGTGTGCGCGGGGGCGTACGGCACCCCGGCGCTGCTGCACCGCTCCGGACTGGGCCCGGCCCGGCTGCTGCGGGCGCTCGGCGTGCCGCCGGTGGCCGACCTCCCCGGCCTCGGGGCCGGTCTCGCCGACCACTCCCAGGTCGCCATCGGCATCGTCCCGCAGCCCGGCCCCGGACGGCCCGGCGCCGGCCCCGGCCCCGGTCGGCCCGGAGCAGGGGCCGTCCCCTGCGCACAGGTCCTGCTGAGCCATACCGCGCCCGGCTCCGCGATCCCGGGCGACCTTCAGCTCTACGCGCTCAACCATGTCGAACTGGCGGTGTACGCACCGCGGCTGGCCGCCTCCGTGCCCGGCGGCCGGGCCTTCATGCTCACGTCCAACCTCATGGCCCCCGAGGGCCGGGGGACGGTCGAGGCCGTCTCCCGCGATCCGGCCGTCCGGCCGCGCATCGCCATCGACTACGGCCGGGAGCGGGCGGATCTGGACCGGCAGCGGGCCGGGCTGCGGCTGTGCTGGGAACTGCTGCACCAGCCCGCGTTCACCGCGCTCACCAAAGACGTCATCGACATGGACGAGGCGACGATCCGCTCATCGCGCCTGCTGGACGCCCATATCCGGCGGGCCGCCCGCACTGCCCACCACCCCATGGGCACCGCCCGGATCGGCCGGTCGGGCGACCCGCTCGCCGTGGTCGACGACCGCTGCCGGGTCCATGGCGTCCAGGGGCTGCTGATAGCGGACGCCTCCGTGATCCCGGCGCCGGTACGGGTGAACACCCATCTGATCTCCATCGTGATCGCCGAACGGGCCGCCGCCTGGGCCCGTTGAGGCCACGGACGGCCACGACGGACGGCCACGACAGACGGCCACGACGGACGGCCATAGAAGGCTACGGAAGGCCACGGAAGGCCCGGAAAGGTCCCCGCCATGGCGTTGCTCCTCCTCAACCGCCGGCCGATCCTGTCGTATCTGCCCCACTGGCTCCCCGGCGTCCCCCTGGTCGTCGTCACAGCGCGCTCCGCCGTCAGCGGGCTGCCGCCCGGGTGGGCGGCGGGGCGGGACATCCGGGTCGAGACCGTGGACGACTACACAGCGCCCGCCGTCGACCGGCTCATCGACGCGGAGTGCGCGGCCGGGGGCATCGAGCGCGTGCTGAGCGTCGCGGAGGCCGATGTGATCCGTGCGGCCCGCGCCCGGGCCCGATACGGCCTGCCCGGACAGTCGGTGGCGAGCGCCCTGGCCTACCGGGACAAACGCCGGATGAAACGCGCCGCGGCCCGGCACGGCGTCCCGGTCGCCCCGATGGCGCTGGTACGGGACCGGGCCGGTCTCGCGGCCTTCGCCGACGCCCATGGGCTGCCCGCCGTGGTCAAACCGGCCGCCGGCGCGGGCTCGGTCGGAGTGAGCGTGCTCCACGACCGGAGCGCGGTGGGGGCGTACCCCTTCCCGGCCGGCGGGACACGGCTCGTCGAACGGTTCGTCGAAGGGACCGTCTGCCATGTCGACGGGCTGATGGCCGGCGGCGCGGTGCTGCACGGCATCCCCTCCCGCTATCTGCACACCAATCTGGCCACCGCCACCCGTGCCGAGCCCAGCGTCAGCGGCATGCTCGACGAGCGCGACCCGCTGGGCCCAAGACTCCTCGCGGCGACCGCCGACGTGGTGGCCGCGCTGCCCCCGGTGTCCGAGACGACCGCGTTCCACGCGGAGTTCTTCCACACCCCCGACGACCGGCTGGTGCTCTGCGAGATCGCCTGCCGCCCCGGCGGCTGCGGCATCCCGGAGGCGTACGAGCTGTCGACAGGGGTCAATCTCTACGCCGCCCATCTGAGAGGACAGGCGGGGCTCGCCCCACCCGGAGGACTCGCCTCACCCGGAGGGCTCACCTCACCCGGAGGACTCGCCTCACCCGGAGGGCTCACCCCACCCGCAGGGCTCACCCCGTCAGCGGGGCCCGGCGGCGCACGGCCGCGCCACGGCTGGGGCTGGTTCCCGCCGCGGGACGGCGTCCTGGAGCGCGTTCCGCCGTGCTGTCCGCTCCCCGGCACGGTGCGGTTCGCCCGCCACGGTGAGCCGGGCTCCCGCCACCAGGGCCCCGCCTCCAGCACCGACCGGGTCGCCGAACTCGTCTTCCGGCTGGACGGCGACCGCTCCACCGAAGCACAGCTGCGCGAGGTGGCCGACTGGTGGGAACGGGAGGCCCGATGGGCCGCCCCCTGACCGCGACAGAGCGCCGGCACCGCGGCTTCCTGACCGCGATGGCGGTGGACGCGCTGGGCAGCGGGGTATGGATCACCTTCTCGCTGCTCTACTTCGGCTACGGCCGGGGCATGGCGCTGACCACGGCCGGAGCCGCGCTCACCGCGGGCTCGACGGCCGCGCTGCTCCTGGGCGGGCTGGCGACCGGGGTGCTCGCCGACCGGCTGGGCCCGTTCACCGCCGCGGCCGTGAGCTGCGCGGTCCGGGCCGCGGCCTTCCCCTGCTACCTCCTCGCGGACGGCCCGGCCGCCGTCGCGGCGATCGCCTTCGCGGTCGCCTCCGGGGACCGGCTCTACTGGGCCGCGCACGGCGGCCTGGTGAAGAGCACCGCGCCGGGGGAGGAGCGGCAGCGCGCCTTCTTCGCCCTGCTGAACAGCCTGCGCAACATCGGGCTCGGACTGGGCGCGCTGGCCGTGGCGCTGGGAGCCGCGCTCCAGAGCCCCGGCGGCACGGCGCTGTGGAACGCCCTCCCCCTGGTCAACGCGGCCAGCTTCGCCGTCGCGGGGCTGCTGTTCCACCGGATCGGCACCCGGCTGAGGCAGCCGCCCCCGCTGCCCCCGCCGCCCGGGGACGAGCCCGCACACCCGGCGCCGGAGACGCTCACCGGGACCGGCTACCGGGCGGTCCTCGCCAACCGCCCGTTCCTCGCCTTCACCGGAGCGTCCCTCTCCATCACCCTCTCCAGCGTCGCCTTCGACTCGCTGCTGCCCGTCCACCTCCACTCACTCGGACTGCCGCTCTGGCTGCCCCCCGCGGCCTATGTGCTCTCCTGCGCCGCGATCCCTGCCTTCCAGCCCCTGGCCCTGCGGCTGGGCCGCGGCCGTCCGGCGCTGCGGCTGATGGCGGCGGCGGCCGGGTTCATGGCGGTGGGGCTCGGCGGACTGGCCGCCCTCGGCCGCTTCGGCCCGGTCGGCGCGACCGTCCTGATCGCGTTTCTCGTCCTGGCGTTCAGCCTCGGCGAGGCGCTCTACGGCGCGGTCGCGATGACCCTGGTGCTGGCGTACGCCGCCGGGGGCGAACCGGGCCGCTACAGCGCCTTCTACCAGCTCACCTGGGGAGTGTCGGGGGCGCTCGGACCGGGTGTGCACACCCTGATGTTCTCGGTCTCCGGGGCCACGCCCTGGCTGGTGCTGGCGGGCGCGCTGCTCGCCGGAGCCGCCGTCCACCTCGGGCTCGCCGGCCGGTCGCCGGCCGCCGGCACGCCCCGGGGCCGCCCCGGCGAGCCGGTCGGCACGAAGGGACGGAAACGGATATGACACCCCATCGGACCCAGCGGCCCCAGCGGGCCCGGCCCCCGCACGGATACGACGACACCCGGGACGCCGAGCGGGACATGGCGCGGATCGCCGACGCGGTCACCCGCGCCCTGCGCCGGTTCTGGCACGGGCGCGAAGCGGTGCTGCTGCTCGACGACTTCGACCACCGCGCCCGGGCGCTCACCGATGAACTGCGGGCGTGCGGCGCACGGGCAGCCGCCGCGGTCGCGCGCACCGGACCCGCCCCCGGCGTGCCCAGCGTCGGGCGGAGCCTGCACTGCGACGACCTCGGCGCAATCCTGACCAGGCCCGGCTTCGAGAGCTGGCTGCGCGATCCGCCCGAGGCCGTACGCGGATGGCTGGACGAGCTGGATCCGGCCCGCCGCTGGGTGGCCCTCGGCACTCCGCGCACCGGGATCGCCGAGTTCTGCGGGCGCCCGGTCCACGGCCGGCGGCGGCCCCAGTGGGCCGCCGTCGAGGACAAGACGACCATCGACCGGCTCTGGGCCGCCGCCGGAGTGCCCGCACCGCCCCACACGGTGATCCCGGCGGGCGAACTGGCGGGCCGCTGGGGCGAGCTGAGCTCCCTCGGCGGCCCCCGGGGCGTGGTGGTCGCCGCCGACTCCACCCGGGGCCATGTCGGCGACTCCCTCGGCCTGCGCTGGGTCCCCGGCCCAGGCCCCGGCCCAAGCTCCTGCTCAGGCCCCGGCCCCGGCTCAAGCCCGGCCGGGCCGGCGGTGCTGGAGCTGTGCGCCCGCGCCGAGCGGGTCCGTATCGCCCGCTTCACCGACGGCGTCCCGTGCAGTGTGCTCGGCATGGCCCTGCCCGACGGGGTGGCCGTCTTCTCACCCGTCGAGATCGTCACCCTCGGCGACCCGGCCACCGGCGATCTGCTGTTCTGCGGCTCCTCCACCCACTGGCGGCCCGGCGCCCGCGCCGAGGCCGACATCAGGGCGGCGGCCCGCCGCGCGGCCGGCGAACTCGTCCGCGCCACCGGCTACCAGGGCATCTTCAGCGTGGACGGGCTGCTCGGCGCCGAAGGCTTCACGGCCACCGAACTCAACCCCCGCCATGCCTCCGGCCTCGGGCTGCGGGCGGCGCTGCCCGGTTTCCCGGTCTATCTGTTCAACCGGGCGGTCCAGGAGTCACTGCCCGGACTGGAGGCCGTCACCAGCGCCCGGCTGGAACGCGCGGTCCGCACCCTGGTCGCCGCGGCCCCCTCGTACGCCCTCTCGGTGCCGGTGACCCGGCCCGGGACACCGGACGGCCCGGCCCGGCTGACGGCGGGCCGGGCGGCGATCGGCTACCGGGTGCACGGCGGGACCGCGTCGCTGGAGACGGTCTCACCCGCGCCCGGCGACGGCCGCGCCGGGCCCGCCTGCGCGGCGCTCGCCGCCCGGCTGGGCAGACCGGGGCTGCGGTCCTTCCCGCTGGACGCCCGGCCCGGCGGGACCGGACACCGACCCCCGAGCGAAAACCGGGGAGACCGGACACCGACCCCGAGCGATAAGGAGACCCGGCCGTGAACGGAACGGCGAGCCTGGTCAACTCCTGGAACGAATGGGACCCTCTGCGGGAGATCGTCGTCGGAGTGGCCGACAACGCCTGCTTCGAGCCACGCGAACCGGGACACCGGCCCCAGCTGCGCGGCAAGGACGGCGGCGCCTTCCCCACCGGGCCCAAACCCCCCGAGATGATCGACCGCGCCAATGAGCAGCTCGCGGGACTGGTGTCGCTGCTCCGCTCCCACGGGGTCACCGTCCGCAGACCCGAGGCCCCGCGGCTCGCGGAGCCGGTGCGCACCCCGTCGTTCGAGGTGCCCCATCAGTACTGCGTGGTCTGCCCCCGGGATGTGATGATCACCGTGGGCCATGAGATCGTCGAGGCCCCGATGTCCCGGCGTGCCCGGTACTTCGAGTACCAGGCGTACCGGAAGCTGGTGTACGAGTACTGGAACGCCGACCCCCGCGCCGTATGGACCGTCGCGCCGAAGCCGTCGATGGCGGACTCCATGTACCGGGAGGGCTTCTGGGAGTGGCCGCTGGAGAAGCGGCACCGCGAGATGCACGCGTCGGAGTTCTGCGTCACCCAGGACGAGGTGGTCTTCGACGCCGCGGACATCTCCCGCTTCGGCCGCGATCTCCTGGTGCAGGAGTCGATGACCACCAACCGCCCCGGAATCCGCTGGCTCAAACGCCATCTGGAGCCCCGGGGCTTGAGGGTGCACCCGGTGCACTTCCCGCTGGATTTCTTCCCCTCGCACATCGACTGCACCTTTGTGCCGCTGCGCCCCGGTCTGGTGCTGACCAACCCCGACCGGCCGCTGCGCAAGGGCGAGAAGGAGCTGTTCCTCCGTAACGACTGGGAGCTGATCGACGCGCCGCGGCCGGTCTCGTCCGACGACGAGATGCCCCGCTTCTGCCAGTCCTCCGCCTGGCTGTCGATGAACGTGCTGAGCGTCTCGCCGGAGAAGGTGGTGTGCGAGGAGGCGGAGAGACCGCTCCAGGAACTCCTGGACCGGCTCGGCTTCGAGGTGCTCCCGCTGCCGTTCCGGGACGTGTTCGAGTACGGCGGTTCGCTGCACTGCGCCACCTGGGACGTCAACCGGGAGGGCTCGGCGCGGGACTACTTCCCGAGGGCGGAGTACCGGACGCTGGCCGAGGACCCGGCGGCCGGGCTCTGACCGGCGGCTCCCGGGCGGGCCGCCCGTTGCCCGGACCGGCCCCAGTCCAGCCCCAGTCCAGCCCAGCCCCGGGCCCGACCGCGCGTGGAGCCGCGCCGGGCCGTGGTCAGTCGAGCGCCCGGGTGCGCCAGGCGTCGAACTCCCCGACCGTGGTGACCCCGTCGTCCAGCACGGCCCGGTACACGTCGTAACTCGGGGCCCGGCCGCCGTCGTCCGGCCGGGCGGCCAGCGCCTCCTTGATGCGGAGGATGGTGCGCCGGTGGGCGTCGTCCAGCCGGGGCGGGAGGGTACGGAGATGGGCGAGGTCGGGCTGGCGGTCGGGCTCGTCGACGAACCAGAGGTCGAGCGTCCAGTCGCGGCCGTCGCCGCCGCGGTACTCGACCCCGAGGTAGAGCCCGTCCGGATAGGCCGCCGGATCGGCGTTCCACGGCCCGGTGTCGTTCCGGAACCGCACCTGGCGCACCCGGTCGTGCACCGCCAGCTCCGCGCCGATGTCCGCGACGGCCTTCGCCGTCGCGGCGTCCAGCCGGGGGCAGACCACGGTGATGTCGAGATCGCGGCGCACCATCAGCCCGAGCGCCGCGCTGCCCACCCGCACCGCCTCGCCCCGCGTCCCCAGCAGCTCCGCCAGCCCGAGGTCGGCGCAGACCACGTCGGCCTCCGCCCGGAGTCCGCCCTGCTGTGCCAGAAGATCATGCGTCGTCACGGTGTCAGTATCACGTCTCTTCCGGTGAAAAGCGGACAACCGCCCAAGGGTTGTACCGGTGGATATCTCGATCGGGTACAGGCCGGGTTGCTTCCCTGTCACGATCACGGCCGGAGAGAAAACCGTTGATCATCCGATCGGTGTACCGCATAGATTTCGGACAGACGATTCCGCGCGGTCACGGAGCGAACTCCGCCCGCGGGACGATTTCACCGACATCTGAGATCTGAGAGAAGCCCTTTTCATGCCACGCACCGCTGTCCGCCGTACCGCCGTCGCCGCGTCCATGCTCTCCCTGGCCCTGACCCTGGGAGCCTGCGCCACGGACGAGTCCGGCGCGAAGAGCGAGTCGAAGAGCGAGTCGAAGGGCGAGACCGCCGGCGCGAAGGCGCTGTCCGCGGCCGAGCTGGGCAAGCTCGCGCTCACCAAGAAGGACGCCCCCGGTCACCGGTTCACCGAGGTCAGCGCGGCGGATGTCAAGGAGGCGTCGGCCGTCAAGCTCAAGAAGGCCGAGTGCGAGCCGCTCATCGAGGCGATGACCTTCCGCCCCGGCGGCAAGGCGTCCGCCGCCACGACGCAGACGCTCGTGCCGATGGCCAATGCCCCGAAGCCGGACAAGGACGCCTCCCCCGAGGAGCAGGCCAAGGCCGCCATGAGCATGTTCTCCGGTACGACCACCTCCATCACCCTGGCGTCCTTCGAGGGCGAGGGGGCAGCCGAGGGCTTCGCGGCCCTGGAGAAGTCGGTGGAGGACTGCTCCGGAGGCTTCTCCATCGACGCCGAGGGGCAGAACACGGAGTTCACCAAGGTCGAGAAGTTCGACCACACCGCGGGCGACGAGTCCTTCGGCGTCACCCTCGTGCTGAGCGCGGGCCCCAAGGAGACCCTGACGGTGAACCTGGTGACGGTCCGCAAGGGCGGGGTGCTGGCGAGCTTCAACGCCCTGAGCCTCCAGGGCAAGACCGAGAAGCCGAAGGCGCTCGTCGACGCCCAGCTGAAGAAGCTCGGCTGACCTACTGGCCGGTGGCGATGTGGTAGACCCCGCACTGCGCGGAGGGGGAGAGCACGACGAAGTCGGGGTTGCACCCCACCACCACGGCGGGGTTCTGCTCCGTGGTGATGATGATGTCGCCGAAGTCGTGGGCGGACACGGCGGCGGCCGAGGCGGCGGCGAGCCCCGCCACGGTCAGCGTGAGGGCGGCGAGAGCGGTGCGGATACGCATGAGTCGATCCCTTCATCGGGACGGGCCGTCGGGTGCGGACCGGTCGGCCGGACGGTACCGCCGCATGCACCGCCGACGGCCGGGCCGCGCGGGGGCCGCACCTGATCGGACCACCGCGGATCACCGCAGCGGCGGTCGCCGGACCGGTCGGCCGGAGTCTTCGGCCGGTCCGCGGTCGCCGGATGGGCCGGCGGGGGTCTTTCGGCCGGTCGCCGGACCGGTCGGCGGTCGTCGGGTGAGCCCGGCGGGATCTCCGCCCGGTCGTTACCAGGTCACCAGGTCACCAGGAGCCGTCGCGGGCTGCGTGACGTCGTCCCGATCCGCCAGTCGACGCTCTCCATGGGCTCGGCCAGCCGCAGACCGGGAAGCCGGGCGGCGAGCCGGTGCAGCCCCAGCCGGAGTTCCAGCTTCGCCAGCCAGACGCCCAGACAGTAATGGGGTCCCGCGCCGAAGGCGAGGCTGGGCGCCTCCAGCGGGGCGAACAGATCGTCGAAGGGCCGGGCGGGGAAGACCCCGGGGTCCCGGTCGGCCATGAGGCAGTCGGCGAGAACCACCGAGCCCGCGGGGATGAGCACCCCGCCGACCTCGACGTCCTCGGCCGCATGACGGGCGCTGCCCTGGTCGTCGCCGAGCGGGATCAGATGCATCAGCCGCTCGGCCGCCGCCTCGGCCGCCTGCTCGTCGGCGCCCAGCCGGGGCCAGCACTCCGGCCGCTCACCGAGGAGATAGAGCAGCGAGTTGCCGAGCATGGTCATCGTGCTGTCATGACCGCCCACCACCAGCCCGCACACCAGATGGACCAGCTGCGGGCCGGGGATGCCGCCTTCCTCGTCGGCCGCCCGGACCAGGGAGCTGATCAGATCCTCGCCGGGCGTCCGCCGCCGCCGCTCCAGCAGCTCCGCCCCGAACGCGGCGAACTCCCCGAGGACGGACTCCACCTCCCGCCCGTCGTGGGAGCCGTCGGAGAAGGCGTGCTCGGACCAGTGGCGCAGCCGGGAGCGCGCCGAACCGTCGAGGCCCATGAGTCTGCTGATCACCATGACCGGCAGCGGCAGGGTGTACGCGGCGACCACATCCACCGGCGGCTCCCGCTGGACCAGGGCGTCCAGGCACTGGTCCACGATCGCGGCGATCCAGGGCTGCCAGCGGGCCACCGCCCTCGGCGTGAACGCGCCCCGCAGGGTGCGGCGCAGCCGCAGATGGTCGGGGCCGTCCTGGTTGAACATCAGATCGGGGTTGTTCACCAGATCGGGCGCCGCTGTCCGGGCCGGGGCGTCCGCCGCGTACAGCCGGGAGCGTCTGAACCGGGCGTCGGAGAGGACCTGACGCACCTCGGGGTAGCGGCTCACCAGCCAGGCCGGAGAGCCGTCGGGGAGGGTGACGAGCCGGGGCGGCCCCACCTCGCCGACGACGGTGCGGTGCAGCGGAAGTCTCCGCTGCCGGGGATCTGTGCCGGTGTTCTCTGCGGCGGACACGGTACCTCCTGGCCCGTATCGATACGGTCCGTAGCGCTACGGCGGGTGACGGCGAGGGGACGGAGCGGGCGGGGGAGACGGGGGAAGCGGAGGAGACGGGGGAAGCGGAGGAGGCGGGGGAGGCGGGCGGCGCCCCGGTCAGAGTTCGACCAGCACCTTTCCGAGCCGGCCTCCCCGGTCCCGGTCCCGGTCCCGGTAGAGACTCCCGTACGCGGCGGGGATGTTCTCGAAACCGTGGTGGAGGGTGTGATCGCAGACGATCTCACCCCGGCGGATGCTGCCGCCCAGGTCCCGGTGGAGGTCCTGCCAGTTGCGCTCGGTGAACCATTCGAGCGAGAAGACGCCCCGGATCGTCGCCCGGGGGAACATGATGTACGGGAGCAGCCGCGGCCCTACCGTCTCCCGGCCGACCTGGGTCGCCCACTGCCAGCACACCGCCACCTGACTGCCGACGTTGAGCAGGGAGAACACCACGTCGGTGAAGGCGCCGCCCAGATTGTCGAAGTACTTGTCGACCCCGTCCGGAACCGCTCGGCGCAGCGCGGCCCGCACCTTGTCGGCGCCGTCCCCGTGCCGGTACTCCACCACGGCGTCGAAGCCCAGCTCGATGAGGCGGTCCGCCTTCCACGCGGCGGAGGTGGAGCCGACCACCCGCGCTCCCGAGAGCTTCGCCAGCTGCCCCACCAGCGACCCGACCGCGCCCGACGCGCCGCTGATCACCACCGTGTCGCCGGGGCCGACGGCCATGAACTTGGTGAGCGTCCCCCAGGCGGTCATCCCCGGCCCGCCCATGGCGCTCAGCGCGGTCGGCAGCGGCAGCCCTTCGTCGTACCACCGCGGATCCAGCCGGCGGTAGGAGGGAAAGACCATCGGGAACGTCCCGGTCTGCCAGAGGGTCTCGGCGCCGGTGCTGATCACATGGGTGCGCCAGCCGCCGAATCCCTGCACCAGATCGCCGACCCGATGCGCCGCGAGCGGCCCGGCCGCGATCACCTCCATGATCGAGTCGGCGCCCATATGGTCGCCGAGGGGGGTGTCCAGGGCGATGCCGTGCAGATAGGGGTCGACCGATACATACGCCGTCTTCAGCAGCATCTCGTCCGGCGCGAGGTTCACCTCGATGTCCTCGACGACCTTCTCGTAGACCCGTTCCACATCGGGAACGCCCTCCATATGCTCCCGGACCACCCATTTCTGCGTTCTCATTCCCGCGCCTCCGCTCTCCGCGCCGCCAGCGCGGCGTCCGGCTGGTCCGCCTTGGCCGGCGAGCAGGGAACCGGGGCGTCCGGGCTCATGCCGACCGGAATGACGACATGGATCGGCGGCGGTTCCGAATCGTCGGTCCAGGCGGTGAACTCCCTGCCGTCGTCACGGCAGATGAACTGCATGACATGCCGCCCGGCCGCCGCCGCCCGGATCAGCCCGCCCGTCGTCGCCCAGACCCCGGACTGATAGAAGTCCGCCAGCCCCGGCACCCCGGGCCCGTGCTTCTTGACCAGTTCCTCCAGCGTCTCCCCGCTCTCCACGAACGGCTGCCAGCCGAGGACGGTCCCGTCGTAATTGCCCGTGTAGCGGACCTGGGTCAGCGGGCTCGACACATCGCGTACGGCGATCGCGTCCCCGATGCCGGGGTAGCGCTCCTCCAGAAACCGTACGAGCGCGTCCCGCGCCCGCCGCTTGGCCGTGTAGTAGCCGCGCCCATGCCGGACCGGCAGGGTGTGCAGCTCCTGACCCCCACGGGTGCGGCTGGTCTGCTCCGGGCCCTCGTCCAGAGCGCGCCACGGCGCGATATCGCAGAAATAGGTGGCGTAGACGATCGTGGTGTCCGGCGGGGAGAGCTCGGGGTAATGCCGGTTGCGGAACTGCACATTGATGCTCGGATGGCGGATGCCGGTCAGTTCGGCGGCCAGCTTCTCGTCGATGAGATGCGTGGTGCACGGCTCCCCATCGGGAAAATCCCGCCGGAGGCCCAGAAAGAGGGTGAAATACCCGGGGAACACCATGCCCGGTTCCTGGATGGTCCGGGTGTAGAGCTTGCGGTACGCCTCGTTGAGATAGCGCCCCTTGAGCAGTTTCATCATGGTGGTGTGACCGTCGCAGGCGGAGACCACGATGTCCGCACGGTACTCCCGGCCGTCGGTGAGCCGCACCCCCACCGCGCGGTCCGCCTCGATCAGCACCTCCTCGACCTTGGCGTTGTAGACGACCTCGCCGCCGAGCTTGAGATAGCGCCGCTCGATGGAGCGGGCGAGGCCCAGCGAGCCGCCCTCGGGAACGCCCGCCGAGAGATTCGCGTGCGAGGCGAGCTGGAAGTGGAAAGGCAGTACGGGGAACGCGGGATGCTTCTCGTACAGAATGTAGTTGAACGCCTCGCGCAGCAGCGGATGGCTGAACCGGGCCGAGTAATCCGACATCAGCACCGTGATCGAGGTGCGGATGACATTGAAGTACGGGATGAAGGAGGCGAGCATGCGCCAGCGTTCCGCTCTCCCCATCAGCCCGACCGGTTTGAGGAAGGGATAGACCGCGAGGCATTTCCGGAATGCGCGCAGCTGGTCGCAGAAGCCGCGGATCAGTTTCGCGTCGGCGGGCGAGATCTCGGTGAGATGCGCCTGGAGCCGGTCCGGGTCCGAGTAGAAGCGGACGGATCGGCCGTCCCGGTCGCGGACGATGTTGAAGACGTCGAAGTGGCGGATCCGCTTGCCCTGGAGCGCGCCGAGCTCCAGCCAGATCTGGTGCATCTCATTGCCGGGGCCGCTGCCGAGCAGCCAGCTCACACAGCAGTCCAGGGTGAAGTCACCGCGCTCCCAGGCCGTGCAGCAGCCCCCGGGGAGTTCATGCATCTCCAGCATCACGGTCCGGTAGCCGTTCATCCGGGCGTAGCACCCGGTGGACAGGCCGCCGAGCCCGGCGCCGATGATGACCATCGTCTCTCTGTCACGCTTCGGTCGCGCCACGGTCCCGCTCTCCTCGGCATCGGGTGCTCGGTCCTCGGTCCTCGGTGCTCGTGCCTGTGTCTGCGATCCTGTGCTTGTGCTCGTGCCTGGGTTTGCACCTGCGCCCATGTCTGCGCCTGTGCCCGGTGTTCCGGCCGCCCGCCCTCATCCGCCGGAGCCCTCCCGCCGGCTCGCCCGGTCCAGCTGCGGGAGCCGCCCGAGCCTTTCGCGGCGCCAGGGCTCGCGCACCGTGCTCTCCCACGCCGTGAACGGCATGTCCCACTCCGCGCAGAGGTACTGGGTGACGAAGCGGCCGGTCGACGCGGCCCGGATCAGGCCCCCCAGCCCGACCCACTGCCCGGCCATGGAGAAGCCGCTCAGCCCCGGCAGCCGCATCCGGTCCCGGCCGACCAGCCGGGCCGCCACATCGTCGGCGTCCGAGAACGCCTTCCAGGCCAGGATGCTGCCGTCGAGATTCCCGGTGTACCGCTTGGTCGTCGCCGGCGAGGCCACGTCGATCAGCTCGATGCGCTCGTCGATGCCCGGCCAGAGCCGGGCCAGAAAACTCCGTACGAACGCGGCCACCTCGCGCTTGCGCGCCCAGTACGCCCTGCGGTCGGTGGCGCGCAGCTGCTTCCAGTAGGCGAAATCGCTGAAGTAGGTGCAGTGGATCACCGACTTCCCCGGCGGGGCGAAACCGTCCGAGTAATGGGAGCGCAGCTGCACCACGAGACTGCGCTGAAGGGCGCCGGGCAGCCGGGCGGCGTCCTCCGCGGAGAGCAGATAGGTGGTGCTGTGGGCGTGGCCGGAGCCGAGATCGCCGTCGACGCCGGCGAAGGCCGACACCACCGCGGGGAACAGGGCGCCCGGACTGCTGCGCAGCTCGTCGTAGAGCCGGTCGATCCGCGGCCCGGTGTACCGGCCGCCGAGCAGCGAGTAGACGGTGGTGTGGCCGTCGCAGGCGGAGATCACATGATCGGCGTAGTACCGCCGGCCGTTGCCGAGCTCCACCCCGATCGCCCGGTCGTTCTCGACCAGGATCCGCGCCACCCGGGAGCGGTAGGCGATCGAGCCGCCCAGGGCCGTGTACCGCTCTTCGATCGACCGCGCCAGCCCCAGCGAACCGCCCTGCGGAAAGCCCGCGTTGCGATGGTGGGCGGCGGCCATGTTGAAGAGATACGGCAGCAGCGGAAACCCCTCCGGATCCTGGAAGAAGATGTTCCGGAACGCCCGGCGCAGCAGCGGGTCCTGGAACCGGTCGGCGAAGGCGTGCATGGGCGTCGCGGCCGTCCGCCAGAAGAGCCGGAAGGCGGGGAGCACGGTCCGCACCGTCTCGGCCCGTTCCCGTACCGTCCGCAGCGCGGGCGCGGTCAGAAAGGGGTACAGCTCGATCGCGATGAACCGCCGCAGATCGCGGCAGAAGGAGCGGATCAGCTCGGCGTCGGCCGGTGAGATCTCCAGCAGATGCCGTTCCAGCCGCTCCGGATCGTTGTAGAACGTCACCGACCGGCCGTCCTCGTCGGTGACCCGGTTGAACATGTCGAAGTGGGTGAGGGACTTGCCGTCGAGCGCCCCCAGCTCACGCCAGATCCGGTGCGCCTCGTTCCCCGGAGCCGTGCCGATCAGCCATTCGATGCAGTAGTCGAAGATGTAGCCGTCGCGCGCCCAGGCGGTGCAGCAGCCGCCGGGGAGCACATGCTTCTCGAAGATCCGGGTCCGCATGCCGCTCATCCGGGCGTAGCACCCGGTGGACATCCCGGCGACGCCCGCGCCGATGACGATCACCCGGGGTTCGTCGTCGGCCCCTCGGCGGTCCGGGCGTACGGTCCAGTCGCAGCCGTCGTCATCGGGCATGGGCCGCCCCGTCCCCCGTCAGTATGCGCTGCACGAGTTCGGCGTTGCTGGCGAGATGGCCGGGGTCGAGCAGAGCGGCATGGGTGCCGGAGCCCCGGAGCACGGTGTGCCCGGTGGTGGAGCTGCCGTGCCAGGCGCCGCGCGCGCCCGCGGCGTACAGCTCCGCCTTCTCCTCGTCCGTGACGACGCTGACGGCGGCCGTGACCTCGCCGAGATTGGGGGTCCGTCCGCAGAACGCGAGGTACTCGGCGGCGTGTTCCATCGTCTCCCGGGCGACGATCTCCGATCCGGTGTGTTTGCGCAGATGCCCCCGGAGCTCCTCCTCGAAGGCGTCGAGATGCTCCCGGCCCGGGACATACGCCTCCGTGATGCGATGCGAGTCGAGGATGATCACATGCGCCACCCGGCGTCCGCGCCGCTCCAGCTCCTTGGCCGTCTCGAAGGCGAGATTGCCGCCGAGGGAGTAGCCGAGCAGCAGACAGCGGCCCTCGGGCTGGACGGCCTCGACCAGATCGGCGTAGCGCACCACCTTGTCGTCGCCGGGCACATAGTTGAAGGCGACGAACCGGAACTGCGGGAGCTGTCCGGCGAATCCCCGGTAGACCAGTCCATGGCCGCCGGCCGGGGGAAAGCAGAAGATCCGCTCTCCCCGCCCGGTGTTGAAGCCGATGTAGGGCCGGTCGTCGCCGGTTCCGCTCGCGATGATCCCCGCCACCGCGGCGGCCATGCCGTGCAAGGTGGTGACCTGGTACAGCCTGCTGACGGGGATGGTGACGCCGAACTCCGTCTGAAGGTGGTGGATCAGCTCGATCAGCTTGATCGAGCTGCCGCCGATCTCGAAGAAGTCCTGCTCCACGCCGACCCGTTCCAGCCCGAGCAGCGCCTGCCAGTGCCGGGCCATGCTCTTCTCGTACCGGGTCGAGGGCGCTTCATGGGGATCTGTCTCCTCTCCCTCCGGCCGGGGGGCGGGCAGGGCCGCGGTGTCGACCTTGCCGTGCGGGGTGAGCGGCAGCGCGGGCAGCTCGGTGAAGTACGACGGGATCATGTACGTCGGCAGCGACCCGGCGAGATGGCGGCGGAGCGCGCGCCGGTCCAGCGCCGTGCCGTCCGCCGGTACGCAGTAGGCGCAGAGCACCGGCTCGCCCCGGGGGTCGGGCCGCACCGCGACCACGGCGCGGGCCAGCCCCGGCCACTGGGCCAGCTGGGACTCGATCTCGTCGATCTCGATGCGATGGCCGTGCAGCTTGATCTGGTTGTCCGCCCGGCCGAGCAGATGCACCCGCCCCCGGGTGTCCCAGCGGGCGAGATCGCCGGTCCGGTAGAGACGTACGGGCACGGCGTCCGGCCCGCGGCCGAGCGTCCGGGTCACAAAGCGCTCCGCCGTCTGGTCGGGGGCCCCGGCGTAGCCGAGGGCGACCCCGTCCCCGCCGATCCACAGCTCGCCGGGCACACCGGGCGGCGCCGGTTCGCCGTGCCGGTCGAGCACATGCAGGGTGCTGTTGGCCAGCGGCCGTCCGATCGGCACCATCCGGCTGGGCTCCAGATCGCCGGCCGGGCCCTCGAAGCAGGCGCTGTCGATGGTGGCCTCGGTGACCCCATAGGAGTTGATCACCCGGGTGCGGGGGCCGCCGAGGGCGCGCAGCCGCTCGTACTCCTCCACCTTCCAGGCGTCCGAGCCGACCACCAGCAGCCGCATGAAGTCCAGCCGGAGACCGCGGCTCTCGCAGTGGTCCAGCAGCCCTCGTACGACCGCCGGCACGAACTCGGCGGAGTCGACGCCCTCCTCGCGCATCGTCCGGTACAGCCGCGCGGTGTCGAAGAGCAGATCACGGCCCGCGAGCACCAGGGTGCCGCCGGAGCAGAGCGCCCGCACCAGATCACCGGTGAAGACGTCGAAGGACGGCGACGCCATCTGGAGATGGACGCCCGCCTCGTCCCTGAGCCCGTACCGCTCACACCACGCGCCGTACGCCGAGGCGAGATTGCGGTGGCTGACCTGGACGGCCTTGGGCCGGCCGGTGGAGCCGGAGGTGTGGATCACATAGGCGGGTGAGTCCGGATCCAGGGCGGGGGAGTCCGGATGCACCGTGCCGGGGAGCGGTCCGGCCGCGGCACGGCCCTCCGGCTCGGAGCCGTCCGGCTCCGCTATGCCCAGCTCGGCCAGGGTCAGCGTCACAGCGGGCAGATCCGGCAGCCCCGCCCGGCCCGTGATGTCGTCGACGATCACCAGCATGGCGTCGGCGGTGCGCACCATCCGGGCGATGCGGTCCACCGGATGATCGGGCTGGATCGGCAGATACGCGCCGCCGGCCCTGAGCACCGCCAGCAGGGCGGTGATCAGCTCGGGCGACTTCTCCAGACAGAGCGCGACCACGGAGCCGGGCCCGACGCCCAGCCCGCGCAGCCGATGGGCCAGCAGAGCGGAGCCGCGGTCGAGCTCGCCGTAGGTCAGCCGCCGCGCCGCGCTCCGGGACGACGGCGGTACGGAGACGGCGACCGCCCCGGGACGCTCCGCCGCCGCCCTGCCGATGAGCTGGTGCACCAGCGGCCCGCAGCCGGCCGCCGTCCTCGGTTCCGCTTCCGCCTCCGGTTCCGGTTCCGTTTGTGGACCCGTACGGCCGTACGGAACCGGAACCGGAAGCGTCCGGCCGGCCCCGCTCCACTCGCCGACCAGCCGCTGCCGCTCCGAGGCGTCCAGCATCTCCAGCCGGGTGGTGAGCTGCCCGGCGGACGCCCTGGTCAGCTCGGCGAGCAGCTGGGTGTAGTGCGACGCCAGCCGTCGCATCGTCTCCGGCAGAAAGAGATCGGTGTTGTACTTGAACACGCAGTGGAAACGGTGCTCCGCCTCGTCCTCGTAGACCGAGAGCGTGAGATCGAACTGCCCTTCCTCCTCCGGGAGCTCGATGTACTCCAGCCGGTAGCCGTACTTCTCGGTCGCCACCTTGTGCGTGAGCAGGATGAACATCGCCTGGAAGACGGCGGACCGGCTGGGATCGTGCTGGAGACCGAGCCGCTCCACCAGCAGGACGAAGGGATACTCCTGGTTGTCCAGCCCGTTCAGCACCGACCGGCGGACCTGGTCCAGCAGCTCGGCGACGGTCGGGGCGCCGGAGAGATCCGCGTGCAGCGGGAGCGGATTGACGAAGTAACCGTAGACGGAGGAGAACTCCTGCCAGGTGCGTCCGGTCACCGGGCTGCCGACGATGATCTGGTCCTGCCCCGAGTAGCGGTGCAGCAGGATGTAGTAGGCGCTCAGCAGCACCACGAACGGGGTCACCTGATGGGTCCGCGCCAGATCGTGGACCCGGGCGCTGAGCTCGGAGTCGAGGACGAAGAACTCCGACGCGCCGTTGTGCGTCTGCACCGCCGGCCGGGGCTTGTCCACCGGCAGATCGAGCAGCGGCACCCGCTCCGGCAGATGCGAACGCCAGTAGTCGAACATCCGCTCGGCCTCCGGGCTCGCCAGAAAGCGGTTCTGCCCGTTGAGGAAGTCGAGATAGCGGACCGTCAGCGGCGCCAGCTCCGGCTCCGCGCCCCGGCGCAGCCCCTCGTAGACCGCGAGCAGCTCCTCGATGAAGACGAAGGTCGAGATCGCGTCCGAGACGATGTGATGGACCGCCTTCATGATCACCCAGCGGTCCGGGCCCCGCTTGAACAGCCGGAACCGGAAGAGCGGATCGTGCGCGAGGTCGTACGGTCTGCGGTACTCCGCCACGATCATCCGGTGGATGTCGTCCCACTCCCGGTCCTGTACGTCGAAGAGCGCGACATCCGGGGCGACCTCGGCCGAGACCCGCTGCACCGCCCGGCCGTCCACCAGCAGGAAGTTGGTGCGCAGCGCGGGATGGCGGGCGACCATCCGGCGCACGGCCTCGAACATCAGCTCAGGATCCAGCTCGACCCGGACCTCGACCGCCCCGCCGATGTTGTACGCGAAGCCCTCGGGGTTGAGCTGCTTGAGGAACCAGAGCGCCTTCTGGTTCTGCGTCAGGGGGTACTCCCGCTCGTCCTCGAACACCTCCAGGGCCATGCCCTCGGCGTCCCCGGCGCCGGCCGCCGCGACCGCGCCGAGCCCGTCGTACAGCTGGTCCGTCAGTTCGCCGACCGGGGTGCTGCCCAGCAGGGCGACCACCGGGAGCGCGATCCCGAAATCGGCCTGGACCCGGGCCCGCAGCTCGATCGCCAGGAGGGAGTCCAGCCCGAGCACGCCGAGTCCGGCCGCCGGGTCGATCCGGTCCGCCGCGGTCCGCAGCACCGAGGCCACCAGCTCGGTGAAGCGCGCGGCCACCAGAGCGTGGCGCTCCGCCGGATCGGCGGCGGCCCGGAAGGCGTCGACCAGGCCGTGGCCGCCGGTGGGCCGCGTCTGCGGGGCCGCCGCGGCCAGTTCGGCCACCAGCGGCGGCGGCGCGGGATACCAGGCCATGAAGACCGGCCAGTCCACGACGGTGGCCACCATCAACTGGGCCCGGTCCTGGCCGATCACCCGCTCCAGCACCGTCATCCCGGCATCGGGCGACAGCGAGCTCATCCCCCGGTTGCGCAGATAGTGGTCGACCAGCCCGAGCTCCTCGATCATGCCGGTGGCCCAGGGGCCCCAGTCGATGCTCAGCGCCGGCAGGCCCTGGGCCCGGCGGTGGTGGGCGAGCGCGTCCAGAAAGGCGTTTCCGGCCGCGTAGTTCGTCTGGCCCGCCGTCGTCAGCAGCGAGGCGATCGAGGAGAAGAGCACGAAGTGCTCCAGCGGCTCGTCCCGCAGCTCACGGTGGAGCAGATACGCGCCGATGACCTTGGGGTCGTGCACCGCGGCGAAGGTCCGCCGGTCCATCTCCGGGACCAGTGTGTCGCGCACCTGCCCGGCCAGATGGAACACCCCCCGGATCGGGGGCGGATCGCCGCGGCGGTAGGCGTCGAGCCAGCCGGTCAGGGCCGCCTCGTCGGTGAGGTCGACCGAGGCCGGGACGGGGTGCGCCCCCAGCTCCTCCAGCTCTCTGAGGAAGGCGACGGCCCGGCCCGCGGGGGAGGCGGGGTCGGCGTCGCGCCACCGGTCGCGCTCGGGCAGCTCGGTGCGGCCCATCAGGATCAGCCGGCGGGCGCCGCGTGCGACCAGGGTGCGGCAGAGCACCCGGCCGAGCGCCCCGAAGGCCCCGGTGACCAGATAGGCGCCGTCGGCGCGCAGCCGCAGCGGCAGCGGCCGGGTCAGCCCCTCGGCCCGCCGGATCCGGCTGGTGCGGCGGCGTCCGCCGCGCAGCGCGATCTCCTCCTCGTCGTCGGTGAGGATCTCGCGCAGCAGCGCCTCGGCCCGGCGCACGGCTGCTTCCGGCGCACCGGTACGGGGCCTGGCGCCGGCCTCCGTTTGGGCCTCCGCTTCCGTGCTGGTGCTGGTGCTGGTGCTGGTGCCGGTGCCGGTGCCGGAGTCCGCGCCGCCCTCCGTCTCCGTACCGGTCTCGGCGGGATCGAGGTCGATGAGCTTCCCGCGGTGGCCGATCAGCTCCTGGTGCCGCAGCACCCGACCCACCCCCCAGGCGGTCGCGCCCAGCGGCTCGACGTCCTCGCCGGGGACCACGGGCTGAGCCCCCCGGGTGACGATATGGAGCCCGCCGCCGACCCCGGAGGAGAGCAGCGCCCGGGCGAGCGCGATCAGCGAGTACGCCCCGGTGCCGCGCTCTCCGCCGAGCTCCGCCGCCCCGGCCTCCCGGATGCCCGGCAGATCGAGGCTCCACAGATGCACCACGGCGTCGAAGGAGGACGCGCCGTCCATGCCCAGATCGGCGAAGACGCGCTCCAACTGCTCCGCGGATCCGGGCACGACGGTGAACTCCCCGCCCACCGGCCCCCCGGCGGGATCCGGGGCGTCCGTTCTCATCCGGTAGGAGTCACCGGGGCGCACCAGATGGCAGCGACCGCCGCGCGCGGTCACCAGCGCCGCGAGTGTGTCGCCCACGCCCTGGGCGTCGGCGAGGATCAGCCAGTCCCCGGGGGTGGCCCCGGCGGCCCCGGGGGCGGCCCCGGCGGCGGCGCTGACGCCGCCGCCGGCCCCCCGTTCGGCGGTCTCCGCCCCTGGCTCCTCTCCTGCCTCGGGGAACGGCCGGTCGATCCAGACCGTCTCGGTGAGCCAGGAGTCGATGGTGTTCCGGGAGACCGCCGTCGCGGCCTTCTCCACGTCGGCCGCGCGGAAGCCGCTGATCCGGCCGACGGCCGCGCCGCTCTCCGCGTACAGGGCGATGTCGCCGACCAGTTCGTCACCGGCGGTACGGGTCACCGTGGCGTGCGCCCACAGGGGCTGATCCCCCACGGGGTCGACGCTCACCTCGGCGATCGAGAGCGGCAGTCGGATGCCGGTGCTTCCCGGCGCGGCGCGGTCCGCCGGGATCAGGGGGGTGAGCAGCGACTGGAAGCAGGCGTCGAGGAGTACGGGGTGGAGATGGCAGGGGGCGGCGTCGGCGGCGACCGCCTCGGGGAGCCGGAGCCGGGCGAGGGCCTCCCCGGGGCCGATCCACACCTCTTCGACGGCCTGGAACGCCGGGCCGTACCGGTAGCCGAGTGCGGCCAGCGCCGTGTAGCAGCCCTCGCCGTCGAGCCGGAGCGGAGTACGGGCCCGGATCGGCGCGGGATCGAGCGCGGGACCCGGGGAGCGGCGCTGTCCGGTGCGTACGACACCGCTGGTGTGCACGGTCCGCTCCCCGTCCGGGGCCGCGTCGCCGCCCGCTGCGGACGCGATGGTGAACGCGGCGGTCTCCGGGGAGAAGGAGAGCGTCACCGTGCGGCTCTCGCCCTCGGGCAGGAAGAGGGCCTTCCGCAGCTCGATGTCGGCCAGGACCGCGTGATCGCCGCCGGTGAGCGCCCGTACCGCCTGCGCCGCCATCTCCAGATAGCCCGCCGCCGGGAAGACCACGGCGTCCTGGATCCGGTGGTCGGCGAGATAGGGCAGTCGCTCGGTGTCCAGTTCGGTCTGCCAAGCCGGTTCGGGATGCTCCGTGCGCCGGCCGAGCAGCGGGTGGTCGACGCGGCCGAGGCGGACCCGGGCGACGGGCTCCGGCTCCGTCCAGTGGCGTTCGCGCTTCCAGGGGTAGCGCGGCAGGGGCACCGGCCTGCCCGCCGGGTGCAGTACGTCCCAGGCGATGTCGGCGCCCAGGTTGTGCAGCATCGCCAGCGAGGCGGCGAAGCGCTCGGTCTCGTCCTCCTCGCGGCGGATCGACGGCAGGGTGAGGCCCTGGAGCTCCCTCTCGTCGAGGCATTCGCGGATCGAGTGGCCGAGCACCGGATGCGGGCCGATCTCCAGAAAGAGCCGGTGGCCGTCGTCGGCCAGCTGGTCGACCGCGGCCCGGAAGCGGACCCGGTCGCGGACGTTGTGCCACCAGTACCCGGCGTCCAGCTCCGGGCCGTCGGCCCGGCGGCCCCACACCGTCGTGTACAGCGGCACGCGCGCGGGCCGTGGCGCGATACCGGCCAGCGAGGCCAGCAGTTCGTCCTTGACCGGCTCCATCGCGGCGCTGTGGTACGGCACCCGCACGGTCAGGAACCGGGTGAAGATCTGCTCGGCCCGCAGCTCCCGCGCCAGCCGTGCGAGCGCGTCCTCCTCCCCGGCGAGAGTGATCCCGGTGGGGCTGTTGACCGCCGCCACGGACACCCGGTCGCCATAGGGGCGCACACGGCGCTCCGCCTCCTCCTCGGAGAGGCTGACGGCGAGCATGGTTCCGGTGCCGGAGAGCTTCTGCTGGAGCCGGCTGCGGTGTACGGCGATGCGTACCGCGTCCTCCAGGGAGTAGACCCCGGCTTCGTGGAAGGCGGCGATCTCACCGGTGCTGTGCCCGACCACGGCGTCCGGCCGTACCCCGTACGCTCGCCAGAGGGCGGCCAGCCCGAGTTGCAGGGCGAAGTTGGCGGGCTGGGCCAGCCAGGTCTCGCCCATCCGCGAGCCGGCCTCGTCGGCGGCGAGCTCGTCGATCAGCGACCAGTTGGTGAGGGCCCTGATCTCGTCATCGCAGCGGGTGATCGCCTCGCGGAAGACCGGCTCGCGCTCGAAGAGCTGCCGGCCCATGCCCCACCACTGCGGGCCCATGCCGGTGAACACCCAGACCAGCCGCCGGTCCGCGGGGTCGAGCCGCTGTCCTTCGACCGCCCCGGGGTGGGGCTCGTTCCGCAGAAAGGCGTCGAGTGCCGTTTCGAGTGAGGCACGGGAGGAGTAGACGAGGGAGAGCCGTGACTCCAGGTGCTGGCGGCGGTGGGCCAGGGTGTGGCCGAGGTCGGCCAGCGACACCGGCGGCGTGCCCTCGGCCCCGGCGAGCTCCCGCCGGATGCCTTCGGCGACCTTGGGGAGAGTCTCGGCGTCGCGCGCGGTCAGCGGGAGGACGCTCCAGGCGCGCTCCACCGGCGGGGCGGGCGGCGGGTCGGCCGCCGGGGCCTCCTCCAGGACGACATGGGCGTTGGTGCCGCCGAAGCCGAAGGAGTTCACCCCGGCCCGCGCGGGACCTTCGTGCTCGGGCCAGTCGGTGACCCGGGTGGGGATCTCGTACGGCAGCGCGGCCTGGTCGATGGCGGGGTTGAGCCGCTCCAGGTTGATATGGGGCGGGATCCGGCGGTGTTCGAGGCAGAGCGCGGCCTTGATGAGCCCGGCGATGCCCGCGGCCGACTCGGTGTGGCCGATGTTCGTCTTGACCGAGCCGACATAGCAGGCGGCCCCCGGTGCCCGCCCGATGGCCAGCGCCCGGGCCAGCGCGTTCGCCTCGATCGGGTCGCCGAGCGGGGTCGATGTGCCGTGCGCCTCCATGTACTGCAAGCCGCCCGGGGTGGTGCCCGCTTCGGCGCAGACGCGCTGGATCAGGGAGACCTGGGCGTCCGGGTTGGGGACGGTGATGCCGTTGGTGCGGCCGTCCTGGTTGACCCCGCTGCCGAGGATCACGGCGTGGATGGGGTCCCCGTCGCGCAGCGCGTCCTCCAGCCGTTTGAGCGCGACGACGCCGACGCCCTCGGCCCGCACATAGCCGTTGGCCGAGGCGTCGAACGTACGCGAGCGGCCGTCCGGTGACAGAAAGCCGCCCTTGGTCTCGGCGATGGTGTACTGCGGTGCCAGATGCAGCAGGGTGCCGCCCGCGAGCGCGAGACCGGTCTCCCCCTTGGCGAGGCTCTCGCAGGCGAGATGGACGGCCACCAGCGAGGAGCTGCACGCGGTGTCGATGGAGAGGCTGGGGCCGCGGAAGTCGAAGCAGTGCGAGATACGGTTCGACACCATCGTCATCATCGTGCCGGTGGCGGTGTGCGCGGCCAGCGACCGGAAGCCGAGGTCGGAGAATTGCAGGATCTTGTAGTCCAGGGTGAACGCGCCCACGAACACGCCGACGTCGCTCCCGGCGAGATCCGCGGGCCGCTGGCCGCCGTCCTCCAGCGCCTCCCAGGACACCTCCAGGAGTTTGCGCTGCTGGGGGTCCATATAGTCGGCCTCGCGCGGGCTGATGCCGAAGAAGGCGGGGTCGAACTCGTCGAAGCCGTCGATGTATCCGCCCCGGCCGCCGGTCAGCCGTCCGGGTCTGTCCTGGTGCCGGCTGCCGAGTGTGGCGACGTCGTACCGGTCGGCGGGCGTCGGCGTGATGCAGTCCTTGCCGTCCATCAGATTCCGCCAGAAGGCGCGGTGGTCCGATGCGCCGCCGGGCAGTCGGCAGCCGATGCCGATGATCGCCACTCTGCCTCGCATGGGGGCGTGGCTCGCGTCGGCCATGGTCGAACTCCTCACGTGGTGGCGCTACGGCGCTGAGGGGATATGTCTGAGACGGTGCGGTGGCGCGCGGGGTCCGCCGGGCCCGTCGGGTCCGCCGGGTCCGCCGGGTCTGTCGGGGGGACCCGGGGAGGCCGATCGGCGGGGCGCACCGGTGACACCGGTCGGTGCACTGCGGGGGAGGGCCGGGCTACCCGGGCCCGCCGCCGGTCTCCCGCGGGCGACGCCACGGATGGAGAAGACTGGCGAGGATCTCACCGGTGTCGGGGAAGGACGCCGGATCGCCGAGCCCGACCGCGGCCGGTTCGCGCCCCGGCCGCCAGGTGTAGCTGCCGAAGAGGTGGTCCCAGACAGAGAGATCGGAGCCGTAGTGACCGGCCTCGGAGAGGGTCGTGCTGTGGTGCAGCCGGTGCTGTTCCGGGCTGGCGAGCAGATGGTTCAGCCCGCCGATGCGGACGTCGATGTTCGCGTGGACGAAATAGCCCTGCGCGGTCACGAAGAGGCCCACGACGAGCACCGATACCCGGGAGAACCCGGCGAGCGCCAGGGACAGCTGAACGATTCCCTGGGCCAGGACGATATCGAGAACATGGTTGACGCCGTTGTTGGCGACATTGACTTTGCGCGGGACATGGTGCACCCCGTGCAGCCGCCACAGCAGAGCGTTGGCATGCCCCAGGCGGTGCACCAGATAACTGGCGAGCGAGCCGATCAGCAGCGCGCCGGGGACCTCGGCCCAGAGCGACAGGGCGGGCGTGGCGGGGGATAACGCCCCCACGGCGAGGGTCACCAGCAGCTGGGCGAATGCGCTGCCGGCCATGGTGAGCAGGAAATAGACGCCGTACCAGCGCCATTCGCCACGGTCGGGGTGCCAGTCGCGGTCATAGGGAATGAGCCGTTCGAGGGCGGTGAGATAGAGCAGAGTGCCCAGCACGAAGAGCGGACTGACCAGGGCCGGATCCCAGCCGAGCGTAACGGCCGACGCTCCGGTCAGGACCGTGGCGGCCAGGAGGCCGGGATAGGCCGTCGTATGCAGCACGGAAGCCCGGGAGAGCGCTGATTCCTGCGCTCTGGGCATCACAGCCGGATCGGTCTTTACTCCGTCACCGGATGATTCTCCGTGCAGTTCCATCCATGGCTCCTCTGCAAGAGGCACGGCATAGCGAAATATCTGGGGACATAGAGCGGCGATGATCGGCCGAGGGGTTCAACTCGCTTTTCTCATGCCATCGTTCTGCGACGGCATGGGCCGAACCGTTTCGATCGCTCATGAACTGCTCGGCAGTGTGGGATGTCGTCGCGCGCAACAGGGTGTGAAACCCTTGAGATATTCGACGAGTCCCCCGGCGCGTTACCGCCACCTACCCAATGGTCATTGGACAGGACGCCCGCTCCTGTATGGAATACATGGAGGATGCTTTTAATCAATGTGGGTTACTTAATGTGATGAGTACTTAATGAGAGCGGTGCTGTGCACGGGCAGGGCGGGTCGTCCGGGGCGGGACGGGGCAGGGCGGGACGGGTCGTCCGGGGTGGGACGGGGCGGCCGGGACCCCGGGCCGCCGCCGCGAAGCACCGCGTCCCGCCATCCGGTGATGGCGGGACGCGGTGGCGGGACGTGGTACGCGGGACGCAGTACGGGCCACGGGTCACGGGTCACGGACCCCTGCGGCGCGGCGTCGCGCATCAGGCCGGCCCGCGGTGTCGTGCCCGGCGGGAGCAGCGGCGGAGGCGACGGAACCCGCCGCCCGCCCTGGCTCTCCGCGATGGGCGCCGGTCAGGACTGACGGGCGGCGAGCCGCTTGGCGGCCTTGCGGCGCTGGGGCTGGGAGGGATCGACCGGGGTGCCGGCGCCCTGGCCGGGGATGTAGTCCCAGCTGCGGATCTTCTCCGCGAGCCGGGCGAGCCGGGCGTCGGCCGGGGGTACGTCGATGGAGAAGAGGGACTCGTCCGGCCTGCGGTCGTCCCCGCCCCAGCGGACGACGCCCTCGCACTCGGCGAGGATGTCCCGGATCACCAGCTCCTCAAGGGGATGGAAACCGCCGCGGGCCCCGAAGGGGTAGAAGCCGGGCCGGATCTGCACCGCCGTGCCGGACGCCTGGTTCGACTCCGCCAGTCCCTTGCGCACCGAGCCCGGTGTGCGCCAGCCGACGACATCGCCCTTGCGGAGCGCGTCGACCTCGTAGTGGAAGCGGCGGATCACATGCACGAGCACTGCTTCGACATCGCCCAGGCGCACCCGTATGTCCAGGACGGTGCCCGGAACGGGCCGGGTATGGATGTTGCCGCGGTCGTCCGCGACCTTCTCCATCTCCCAGCCGTTCTTCGACGGGATGCCGGTCAGGACACGCTTGTTGCGTTCCTGTGCCTGCCGTACCGCCTCGCGGATCTTCTCCGGCTCGGGGTCTCTGCCCGCCGCGTGGGCGGGAAGGGACAGCGCCTGTGAGCCGACAGCGACTCCGGCGGCCACCGATGCGGCACGCCGCAGGGCGATGCGGCGAGAAATATTCACTGTCACGTATTCGTCTCCTCGTGCTGATTGCGGGAGCGCACGGCGAATCCCGTCAGGGCGGCGGCGGTCACTGTGAAGACGCCTGTCGCAGGATTGACGTATCCGGGTATGGCGGCTTCGTATGTCTGCCCGCCTTCGATATGACACCCGAACCGCAAGGGAATGAAGGAAGGTTCGTATCCGTCGAGAAGCATGGATCGTCCCGGACCCAATGCCTCCCTACAGGCTTCGGCTTGACCGCTTTCGTCCAGGAAGAAGAGGTGCAGGACGCCCCAGGTGTATATGCCGATCGCGCCCGCCCACGCCAGCGCGGCAGCGCCCTTGAGCAGGGCGTGCGTGGTCCGCTTGATGCCGGCGCGGACCAGCAGCACCACCGCGCGGATGGCGAGCCATGGCGTGGCGATGATCCCGATCAGGATCAGAAGGATCACGAGGACGGGGTTGTGGCCTTCGTAAGGAGCGTCTCCGGGCATGCGGTGCAGCCTGTCACAGATGCCGGGAAATGGAGTTGTACTTCTCCATGACCTGGTAGAGGGCCATGCGCTTCTTCGCGTGCTCCTTGGCCTCGCTGTTCGTTCCCTGGTATCGGCGCAGGACTTCGTAGATCTCGGATTCCGTGTAGTCGAGACGCATGGTGCGGAGCTTGGTCTCGTTGTTGCCGCTGCCCGGGGCTCCGTCCGCGTTCCACAGATGGATCAGAGGGACGGTGGACAAGGCGTACTGATCGTCGTCCCGGCATTTGCGCCATGCGGCGTAGAGGTGGGCGGCGTTGGTGGGGTCACGCATTTCCCCGGTCGTGTAATCCATCTGGATGGCGTGATTCCACGCCCGGATGGCGGTGACGCCGAAGATCTGGCAGATACCGGTGGAGGTGTCCTTGAATTCTCCGGTCGTCTCGTAGGCCGCGATGACGGCCAGGTCCGCGCTCTCGTCGATCGCGTCGACGTGTCGCATCTCCCAGTACGCGGACGTCTCGATGAGCGCCTTGCGCATCTTGTACCGGTTGGAGAGCTGGGTGATGAGCGCGTCGTGATCGGTGACGGTGACCGCGAAGCACTTCCAGTGCTGCCACTTCCGCACACCGCCGTTGTTGGGGAAGCCGATCGACTCCATGTACTTGCCGACGTCGGTCAGCATCGCGGTGGTCACCGACGGATCGAGGAGCACATCGGGCTTGATCACGCGCGGCGGGTTGAAGCTGCCCTGGCCGGTGTCGCGGCCGGAGGCGATGTTGACGTCGATCTCGATCGCTCCGGCGCCGGAGCCGACGGTACGGGTGACGATCTGGTCGTAGGCCCAGTCGGGCGGCAGCGGGTAGCCGAAGTTCCCGGAGAAACCGGACGACATGTCGGAGACGAACGAGGCCGTGGAGTGGCCGGCTTCGGCGACGCGCGTACAAACGTTGCGCGGACCGTAGACGCCGACCTGGTAGCGGTTACCGTCGTCGGTCATCGCGTCCTGGATGCCCTTGAAGTGCGGCAGGACGCTGGAGACGACGTCCTCCTGGAGGGCGTCGAAGTCGACGGCGAAGAATATCCGTGTGCCCGTCTTGAAGCCGTGGTTCAAGGCGGCGTTGACCGCGGCCTGCCCGGCGGTGCGTCCCGCGACATAGCTGAAGTCGGAGGCGTCACGGCCGTAGGTCTGGTAGATCGGGAAGCAGCGCAGGCCGTTCGCGGCGATGGTGGCCAGCTCGCCCTCCTGGATCTCCTTCTCGTACGGTACGCCGCCCGTGGGGTTGGTGAGATAGCGCCCGATGTACGTGATGCCTTCGGCCTTGAGTGTGGCGGCGCGTTCCGTCGTGATCTTCGTGACGCCGTCGCACGCCTCTCCCTTGCGGGACTGGTCGCCGTAGGAGACCAGGAGGGAGGCCCAGGTCGAGAAGTTTCCCGTGCCGGTGACCGGGAGCTTCGCGAAGGACTGGAAGGCGGAGACGGCCGAGGCGAGGGTGCTGGTGAAGGTGCTGGTGAACGACACGGGCCGCTGGTTGAGGACCATGCCGGCCGAGAACAGCTGCACCCAGGTGCCGGAGTCGCCGGTGGCGACGGTGTGGCTCTTGAGCCCGTTCTGGGTGCCCGGCCCGAAGACTCCGTTCGCGACGCCGTCGGCCATGCCGAGCTCGTACTGGATGGCGAACAGCATGGACTTGGCGACGTCACGGGAGTGGTGCCCGTCACAAGGGATGGCGTAGAAGTCCTTGCGCAGGATGTAGCGGCCGTTCAGCCACTGCTGGATGGAGCGAATGGTCGCCGAACCGCCGCTGACGGTGACATAGGCGTCCATGTTGAACAGACCTTTGACCACCTTGGGCCACAGCACGCTGCCGGGGTAGGTGACCTCCACGCCCATGTCCTGGTTCAGCTTCACCACGGCGGCCTTGACGCGCGCACTGTAGATGCCGTCGATGTCACCGCCGTCGTAGCCCTTGCAGTACAGGGCGGACTGGATGATCCGGCAGAAGTCCGCCGACGGGATGGTGGTCTCGTCCAGCTTGCCGTACTTCGACGCGATCGCCGACAGGGTGCCTGGGCCGAAGGAGTTGGACAGCGAGGTGATGCCCAGTTCGTACTGCAACGCGCGGGTAAGGGCGTACATCACGGTCCAGCTGGTCTGGCCGTTCTCGTCCAGCTTGGATATGCCGAGAGTTGCTCCGCTGTTGTATTTCGTATTGATGAACCGCTGAGCGCGACGCACCATCTCGTCAGCCATGAAGTCCCTTTCGCGGAGATATGGAGGAGCGATGTCCGAGCATGCGGAAGTCGGGGTGATTCTTTCTGCGACATCTGATGAAGAGTCCGCGACTGATCAAGCCCGTTCGACGGGGTTGCGGCGCCCACCAGTTCCTGGTACGGACTCGGTGCGAGGATGGGCCGATGACCGCATCGGCGCCGAATTCGCGCACAGCCTCTGACGGTTCTGGTGGTAGTGGCGACGTGCACCGATCATGGAGCACAGTACTCGCCCGACTCGGCAAAAGGCAGTGCTATCACGCCAGCTTGAGCGAACTATCTGGCGCGATGCGGTGCGATGGGCGGCCTTTTCCCTCGCTTCGGGGTCCGGTCCGGGGTCACGGCTCGACGCGCGCCACCGTGGCCCGTAGGCGGCGCAATCGGATCGATGATCGTCGGGTATCCGGAATGGCGTCGCGATCACTTGGTGATGGCAGCGCATGGCCTGCAACCGCCTGTCGCCGCCGGTGGCGACGGGCGGAGAGAGGGGGAGGCGGCCGGCTCATGGAGAGCCGGTTGGCGGCTACGGGGGCCGGCTGGACGGCTCCTGGGAGGGAATCGGCCATTCCGGCGTGATCGGCGTCGCCGATCCGAGGTGACACGCCTGCCGTGGACTCTCATATGTGCAGGTGAACGTCGCATTGGCGGTATCTGTGCCGCTGCGGCACGCGGGGAGCGATTTTTAGACACGCTGCGCAGTGCATAACCAATTTTCTTGCCTCGCCCTCACCCTCGGTGTCTACTCATGATCGTTGAGCTCGCGGGGCGGCCCATACGCGCCGCTGCCGAAGGCACTCATGACGGGGGTCTGTCCGAATGACGCTGGGCATGGAGAATGAACGGAACGGCCGCGCGGCGTCGTCGGCCGCGCATGCCCCTCTCCGCTTCGGCCCATCGCGGTGACCGCGGGCGGGCCCCTTTGGGACCCTTTGATCACCGGGTGATGACAGCCCTGGCCTCCGGCGGCCGAGGGCCTTTTCGACCGCGCCCCATGACATCGCGGGATTCACTTCGGTGTCGTGCCGAAAATCCGGCTTCCTATCTCAAAGTGCGTTCTTTCCGTGCGCCATTGCGGCCAGCTTGGAATCGACCTCTACTGAGGAGTCTTCTGTGTATCGATCCACGTCCAGGCGGATATTCACCGCCGTATTCACCGCCGCCGCCGTCCTCGGTGGAGGTGTGATCGCGTCGGGTACCGCGGTGGCCAACCCGGGAACCCTGAAGTGCTCGACGGCGCCTGAGAACACCCGGGATCTCGACCTTCCCGGACAGAAGCCCGACACGAAGGTCATCGTCGAGAACTGCGCCGAGATCAGTGACCAGACCACGGCCTACGGCAACACCACCATCCGCTGGCAGATGCTGGTGCCCCAGGCCATCGACCAGGGCAAGCGCTTCACGTCCTTCAAGGTGACCAGCCGGCTGGAGAGCCGCCCCACACCCACCGGCACGGACACCGTGGAAGCTTCCGTGACCTGTGACTTCACGGCCCAGCTCAACGCGTCGCTCGCGAACTCCACCGGTCTGACCTGCGGTCCCAGCGGCCTCTTCAGCTACAAGCTGTACTGGTCGATCGACTCCACCATCGTCTACGACCTCGAAGGCGACGGCGCCGGGCCCATCACCTGGCAGCAGGGCGGGTCGCCTCTGAGGTGGTCCGAGCCCCTGCCCGAGGGCGTGTAGGCAGGGCCCCCGAAAGAGGCCTGACCCCGGTGCGCTGGTGTGCGGTGGCCGTGATTCCGTACACCAGCGGCGGAACCGCCCGTGGGGTACGGACTCGACGGGCACCCGCCCATCAGCCGCGTTGACAACCCTGCGGGTCAATACACCTAGCAGCGGCGGTGCTCGGTGGCGAGGTGTTCGTCGATCTGGCATCCGATCGGATGACTTTCGGAGTAGCGGCCCGACCCATGGGCAGCCACATCCGGAGGGCAACCGAGGCGTGGGGCGGGGAGATGGCACAAGAGCATGAGGCCGGACCGGGCGGTCCGGACCGGGGTTCCGAGGCGGTCCTGCTGGTGACCGGGGCCGTGGACATGGTGCTGGAGCAGGCCGAAGGCGCGCTGCGGCGGGTTCGCGCGCTGCTGAGCAGATCCGATCTGGGCGATCTGGCGGACGATGTGCGGCGCGATCTGGTGGCGCGCGGCCGTAACAGCGGACTGGACCCGGCGCGTGTCATGTCCTCGGAGCCGCATCTGGAGCTGCTGGCGCGACGGGCGCGGACCCGGGCCGGCCGGGGCGTACCCGGCGCGGCGACCGGCGCGCGGAGTGCGGCGGACCGGGCGCCGGCCGCCGAACCCGGGCATCCGGTCTGATGACGGCCACGGCGGCCCGGCGAGGCGGCACCGGGCGCCAGGGCCCGGACGCCTTACCGGTGACCCTGGGCGCGCTCAAGGCGCGGGTCGATCACGAGCTGGGGGAGTTCGCCCGGAGCGAGACGGCTCTGCTGGAGGCGATAGACCCGGATCTCAAACCGGTGGGGGAGCAGCTCCGGGCGATCGTCGGCCGGGGCAAGAGGCTGCGCGCGGCGTTCTGTTACTGGGGCTGGCGGGCGGCGGGGCGGGACGACGGCGACGACATCGTGCGGGCGGCTGCCGCGATGGAGCTGGTGCACGCCGCGGCCGTCGTCCACGACGACATCATCGACCGCAGCGCGGTGCGCCATGGACGGCCCACCGCGCACCGGGCCCTGGCGCCGCCCAGGACAGGGCGGACCGGCGGCGCCGGACGGAGCTCAGCCGGGCGGGCTCTGGCGCTGCTGACCGGCGATCTGCTGATCTCCTGGTCGGGCCAGCTGTTCACGGGCTGCGGCCTGCCGAGCGCGTATCTCAACCGGGCCCGCCCCCTGTGGGCGACGCTCGCCCGTGAACTGGTCGCCGGGGAGTGCCTGGAGGTCCTGCGCACCGCTCCGGACGCCGACGGCCCGGCCGGCGCGGACAGATCCCTGCAGATCGTCCGCTACAAGACGGCGAAGTACACCGTGGAGCACCCCCTGCACATCGGCGCTCTGCTGGGCGGCGGGCCCCCGGCGCTGCTGGACGTGTTCAGCGCCTACGGCGTCCCGCTCGGGGAGGCGTTCCAGCTCCGGGACGACCTGCTGGGCGTCTTCGGCGCCCCGGACGCCACCGGCAAGTCCAATCTGGACGACATCACCGGAGCCAAGCCGACGGTGCTGCTGGCGCTGATGCGGCAGGCGGCGACGGACAGCGAACGGCGCGAGCTCCACACCCTGCTGGAAGGCGGTCCCGCCGCCGGGACCGAGCGGCTCGGCCGATTCCGCGAGATCGCCGAGCGGACCGGGGCCCGCCGCGGGGTCGAGACCCTGATCGCCGCGCGGGCGGAGACGGCCGCCGGGGCGGTGGACGCGGCACTGCTGGCGGGCCGGCTGCCGCCGCGGGCCGCCGAAGCCCTGCACGGGCTCGCGCGCCACTGTCTGGCCCGCGAGCGCTGACCCGTTCTGGCCGGGACCGCTGAGCTGACTCGCCCTGCCCTGGGATCGCTGAGCTGACTCGCCTCGCCCCGGTCGCCCTCTTCACCCCACCCCTCCTCATCCGTCGCGCGATTCGAGAGGAAGCAGCGCATGACCACCACCGGAGCCGACCCGACGACCGGGCCCGCCGCCCCCGCATACACGGAACACTCCCTCGACGCCCTGCGGCACTCCGGCGACGAGCTGGCGGACGCCACGGTCGCGGAACTCTTCGCCCGCGGTGAGATGGGGAAGTTCAACACGCTGATGCGCTGGTTCTCCACCGCCGGGCAGGAGCTCCCCGAGGGGCTGCCCGATGTGGCCCGCGACTATCTGGAGGCGACGGCGATGCCGCCCTCCTGGGTGGACTGGGGCGAGATGGAGAAGGCCCGGCTCTTCTTCATCGACAACAACGTCCATGTCTCGACCGCGCTGTCGTTCGCGTCGATGCCGGCCTGCTACGTCGTGCCGCATGTCGCGAAGCTGCTCAGCGCGACCCACTCCCTGGAGTACCCCTCCCGGCGGATGGCGGAGACCGGGCAGTTCACCGTCTTCCTGATGCAGCCGAACGCCTTCGAGGCCGGAAGCCGCTTCATCCCGGCCGCCCAGAAGGTCCGGCTGCTGCACGCCTCGATCCGCTACCACCTGCGACAGGAGAACCGCTGGGACGTCGCGGGCCTGGGCGTACCGATCTGTCAGGAGGACATGATCGGCGGGCAGATGATGTTCTCCATCCAGGTCCTCGACGCCCTGCACCGGCTCGGCATCCACTTCTCCAACGAGGGCGCCGACGCCTACTTCTACGCCTGGCGGGTCGTCGGCGCGATGCTCGGCATCAGCCTCGACCACATGCCCAAGGACCTGGACGAGGCGCGGCTCTTCTCCGACCTGTACATGAGCCGCCACATGGGCCCCTCGGAAGACGGCGTCCACCTCACCCGCCAGCTCATCGACCTGTACGAGGAAGTCGTCCCCGGAACCGTCTTCGACCCGGTCGTCCCCGCCATGATCCGCTACCTCGTCGGGGACACCGCCGCCGACTGGCTCGATGTGCCCCGCTCCGCCGTGTGGGACTCCGCGATCCGCACCGCCCCCGCGCTGCTCGGCATCCTGGAGACCCTGGAGGACCGCTCCCCCTTCGCCGCCTGGGCCCTCGACCGCCTCGGCCACTACACCAGCGTCTTCGAGCTCAGCACCCTGACCCGTGGACGCGTCATGCAGTACGCCATCCCGGAACACCTCAAGAACGACTACGGCGTCACCTCGGCCAAACCCCGCCTCGACCGCTGGACTCCGCCCCCGCTCACCCCAGACCCCGCATGAGGTCTGGATCAGAGGTTCTCGGGGAGCTGGATCTTCAGTGATCTATCGGCTTCGGCCTGGTCGATGCGGGCGTTGTACCCGGTGAGCAGCTCGCGGAGGCGGTCGCGGACGCCGTTCTTGGAGAAGCCGCCGATCTCTTCGATGTTGGTGCCGACGAAATCCTCGATGGACTGGATCGCCACGCGGTCGCTCATGCCGTAGTTCTCGGCGAGCTGGAGGGCGGCGGCGACGCGATCCTGGGGGACGAGGACGCGAGGACGGTACCCATGGCTGAGATTGTCGGCGCAGCGTTCGAGGAACACCTTCTCGCCGGGCGACATGGTGACATGAATGGCGGTGTCGCCGATCTGGTAGTCGCCGGCGCGGCCGGTCTGGACGTCGGCGGTGGTGTAGCTCTCGACGTTGACCTCTTCGCCGGGGAAGCGCATCGTGAGTTTGGCCCCGACGAGGTGCTGTGCTATCGCGCCCGCGGTGTTGCCGCCCCGGAGACGGCCGGCCTCGATCAGCGCGGCCACAGCGGTGCGGACGGGGTTGTCGGGGTTGATCTCCGCCTCGATGCGTCTGCGCCCGAAGTAGTCCTCCCGGATGCGTGCGACGAACCATGCCTGGAGCAGCGCGGCGAGCGCGGTGCGCTCAAGCTCGGTGAACTCGTTCAGGCCCGCCTCGGCGCCCTGAGCGTTGAGCAGGTCCGCCAGGGCTTGGGCATGGTCGAGGGTGGCCCGTGAGGTGCGCCCGCCCTCGCTGGTGAACTTGCGCTGCTCGCCGTGCTGTTTGAGCAGCTTCTGGGCCTGCCTGCCGCCGGCGGTCTTCACCTGGGAGCGGGTCTTGTAGTGCTCCGGTTCGAGGGGGAAGTGCGCGGCGAGGAACTCCGTCATGTACAGGCCCGCGCACATGACGTTGGCGTTGACGTGTCCTTCGGGTCGCGCAGACCCTCGTACCAGACTCCGAGCGCCTGGACGAGCGCTGCCGCCGCCTCCGTCACCTGGATCTCGACCGCGTCCGCGTTCGGCTGGGGGGCGACCATCTGTTCCTCCTGGCATGCGGGAAGGCTGCGAGGTTGTACGGGGGGCGGTGGGGCGGGCGGAAGCGGGATCCGCTCCGACCGTCCTCGGACGGACACCGTCCATCGGGCGGACCCGGGTCTATCAGGCGGAGACGGTCTGCTGCCCCGGAAGCGGTTCGGGGCGGAGGGTGCCCGTGAGCAGAGGCTGGAGGTAGTGCCGGGCGAGCCAGGCGACGGCGTCGACGCAGACGGCGTCGCCGAAGCCCATGATCGCCTGGTTGCGCTTCGCGGGGAGGGCGTACTCCGGGGCGCCCATGAGTTTCGCGTACTCGCGAGCCGTCATCCACCGCACGCGCAACGGCTCGCCCTTCTGCATGCGCACGACAGCCTGCTTGGAGGAGCCGCCGCGGGCGGTGCGCAGACAGCCGGCCACGTCGCCGTCGCGGATCTCCCAAGCGGGGACGCCGCCCCGGGTGCGCCGGTAGGCGGTGCGGTAAGAGGGCTCGGGCTCACGGCCGAGCTGCTCCACACGGGCCTTGTTGATGCCGGAGAGCTGGCTCTCGAAATGCGCGACCCGCTCTGCGTCCCACCATTCGACGCTCGGGTCGTCGTCGGCGTCGACCAGATCCGTCCAGCCGGCGCCGCGCAGGGGAGGCGGTTCGGGGAGCAGTGTGCGGTGGGTGTCGATGCTCTCGTCGTCGAGGGCGCGGTCGAGCCAGGAAGGACGCAGCTCGGTGTCGCGGCGCTCGTCGGCGAGGGGCTTGGGCAGTCGGCTGGCGACGACGAAGAGGCGCGGGCGGGACTGCGGGACGAAGCGACGGGCGTCCAGGGTGACCACGTCGGCCCAGTAGCCGAGCTTGTTCAGCCGCTCGACGGCGGCCTTCATATCGGCGCCCTTATGGCTGGTGGCGAAACCGTTGACGTTCTCCAGGGCGATGACGGCGGGCGTCTCGCCGTCACGGTCGCCCATGGCCGCCACGACGTCGGTGAAGTTCCAGAAGGTGCTGGAGTGCTCTCCCGCGAGTCCCGAGCGACCGCCGGCCAGGGAGAGATCGGTGCAGGGGAATGAGGCCCATGCCAGGTCGGCGCGGCGAGGGGCGAGCGGGGATCGGATGTCGTCGGCGATCTCCCGGATGTCCCGCAGGATGTAGTGGTCCTCCGGATCGGCGAAGTGCCCCTTGTACATGTCGCGCTTCTGGGCGTCCAGGTCGTTGGCCCAGGTGACCTTGAAGCCGCCGCTCTCCAGCCCCAGCCGGGCGAGACCGATCCCCGCGAAGAATTCAGCGACCTCGAAGAGAGCCTGGCCGGAGGGCAAGGAGGTGATGCCGGGAACGGAGGCGAGCGCTGCTGTCACCCGCCCGATGGTACGGGAGGGCGCCGGCTTGCCTGGAGAGGACCCCGAGACGGAGGCATCGCGCTGGGCATACGCTGGACAGATGGCCGGAGATCTTGGGAACGCCGACAGTGCGGGCGCCGGAGAAGGCGTTGAAGAGGGCGTCGAAGGGGGCGTCGAAGGGGCGGGTTCCGATCGGCCCCGGAAGACGCGGGCGGGGCAGTCGTGGGCGTCGTCCGAGGGCGTGCGAGCGAGCATGCGGGCGAACCGGAGCCGGGACACCGGCCCGGAGCTGGCGCTGCGGCGGGCGGTGCACGGACGCGGTCTGCGCTATCGGGTGGCCGCCCGTCCGGTCAAGGAGCTGCGGCGCACCGCGGATCTCGTGTTCACCAAGGCGAGGGTCGCGGTCTTCCTCGACGGCTGTTTCTGGCACGGCTGTCCCGAGCATCACACCGGCGCCGTGCGCAACGCGGATTACTGGGCGGCGAAGGTGGAGCAGAACCGGAACCGGGCCGCGGACACGGACCGGAGACTGGACGAGGCGGGCTGGACCGTGGTGCGGGTGTGGGAGCACGAGAACCCGCTCGACGCGGCGGACCGGGTGGAGGCCGCGGTGATCGAGGCGCGGCGTGCCGCCGCCCGCCGCCCGGGCCCGGGGAACGGCTGAGCTTGGGCTTACGGCCCGGGAAGCGGCTGACCACGGGCTCACCGGGCCAGGAGAGCGGCCGACCACAGGATCATGGGCGTGGGGAAGCCGCCGGCCACGGGCTCAGTGTCCGGCTCGGCCAGGATTCTCAGGCCGTCGCCGCAGGCCGGGGCGTAGACCGGGGCGTAGGCCGGGGGCGCTGAAATCCGCCGCTGGTCTCAGCCCGGTCGGTCTCCAGTCCTCCGCGGGCGGTGTGAGCAGAGCCGACTGATCCCATACGAACGCGTCGGTGTCCTCGGGGACGACGGCGCGCACGGCCTGCGGCATGAGCCGGATCACGTCCGCGACGTGCTCCGGGCCGAGTACGTCGGCCCGGAAGGCGTCAGGGCGGAAGACCACCTGGACGACGCTCCAGGTGTCCGGGTGGCGCCGAGAGGTCTCGAACTCATGACGCGTGAGGTGGAAGCTCCCCCGCGTCTCCGGACCGGCGCCCTTCACCTCGATGCGCTCCACGGGGTCACCGCTCACCTCCACGTCGTAGCCGTAGGCGGCGGAGACGAGGGACACCTGTACGGCCTCGCGGCCCGTGCGCCGCAGCGCCGACAGGACGACCGCCTCGGCGGCCTCGCCCAGACGCTCCCGCCAGACCTCCCCCTCGGCGGCGAGGTGCTGGGCCGCGGCGTCGGCCAGCAGGGCGTCCAACTCCGGCTCCAGCCAGGTGAGCGCCTTGAGGTCGGCGTCGGGGATGTAGTCGCGTACGACGGATCCGGAGCGGACCGCCTGGGTCAGCCAGGGCGGGGGCGAGGCCGCCAGCAGCACACGTGCCGTCGCCCGCATCGCACCGGACTCCATGGCGGGGAGCGAGCGCAGCCGCGCCGCCACGCGTATCCCGTCCTCGGTCGCCTCGGCGAGACCATGAGCGAGCAGGGCGCGTGCCGCCGCGCGCAGGTCCAGCGACCGGCCCCAGTGGGAAGCCCGGTCGAATGCCGCTCGCGCCCAGGCGTCGGCGTCGGCCCGCGGGGCCCGGTCCGCGGCGTGCGCGAGGAGAAGCACGCGGAAGACGAGACCGTGGCTGGGAAGCAGCGTCATGAGCGGCGGCGGAGGGCCTGCAGGAGCGCCGTCGCGTCGTCGTCCAGGACCGTGGGGACGCTGTCGTCGGTGTCGGTGTCGGGCTCGGGCAGGGCGGCCGTGACCAGGCCGGGGTCGTTCATCAGACGGGACAGGACGACGATCTTCTCCCGGAGTCTGCCGTCCACCGTCTCGTCGATGCTGTCGCGGCTGAGCAGCAGGGTGAAGCGGGTGACGGCGTCGTCACGGAGGCCCAGGCGGTGGATGCGGTCCTGGCTCTGCAGATAGTGGCCGGCGTTGAAGGTGCGGTCGAGATCGACGGCGTGGTGACACCAGTGGTGCAGGCTGACGCCCTCGCCGCAGGCGGCGGGGTTGGCGAGGAGCACCCGGCAGTCGGGATCGTTGCGGAAGCGGTCGAACTCGGCGTCCCGCGTCAGCGCACCTGCCGGGGCGCCGTCGGCGGGGCGCACGCCGCCGTGCACGATCGCGGGCTGGAAATCCTTCAGCGCGCCGCCGAGCAGCTTCAGATTCCGTACGAACGTCGACCAGACCAGCACCTTCTCATCGCGGGCGGCGGCCTCCTCGACGATCTGCCGCAGCCTGCGGTACTTCCACGGAGACTCGTACTGGACGTACTGCCGCAGCAGATCGGCCAGCGCCTCATCGCCGCGCAGCTCCAACGGCGGGTGGACGAACTCGGCCTGGTCGTGTTCGTCGGAGCCCGCGACCAGAAGCGACGGGTTCGTCGCGGCCTCCAGCAGATACATCGTGATCCGACCGAGCCTGCCGAAGCTCCGGCGGTCCCGCACGCCCAGCGCGAACTCGCCCCGGTACCGTCCCTCCAGCGCCTCGTAGATCGCCTGCTGGATCCGGCCCATCGGCTCGGCGACGACGTCGAACTCGGTGGGCGGCAGCTCGAGTCTGGACTTCGGGGTGCGGACGAAGTACCGGCCGATCGCCCCGCTGGTCTCGGCCACGACATGAGGGTCCCGTCCGCCGGCCTCGCTGTAGGCGCCCGGGGGCAGGATCTTGCGGTCCTGTCCCGGATAGAGGAAGCGCACCGGCGCCACCAGGTCGTTCGCCCCCTGCGGTGCCGGGGTGCCGGTGAGCACATCGCGCCGTCGGGCGGCATAGGCGAGGTCGAGCACGGCGCGGCCGTGCACACCGGCCTCGCCTTTCTTGATCCGGTGGGCCTCGTCGAGCACCACCTGAGTCGGGCGGCGGGTGATGTACGTGCGGATTCGGTCGTAGTCGGCCGCCACCCGGTTGTAGTTGGTGAGCAGAATGTCCAGATCGTCGCGCAGCACGGTGCGCGGGCCGGTGTGCACGTCCAGCACGGGCTCAGGGCTCAGACATGCCGCCGAGTCCTCTTTCCACGCCTGGAACGCCGCGATCGGCCCGATCACCAGCAGCTGCTCCACATCGCCGCGCGCCCGCCCCAGCGTGAACCCGGCCAGCGCGACCGTGGTCTTGCCCGCCCCGGGCACCGAGAAATCGGCGCCGTGCGGCAGGCTCATCAACCGCGCCAGGTTCTCCAGCTGGAACGGCTTCAGCGCGCGCCGGAATCCGGCCGCCGAGAGCTCGGCGGCGAGGTCGCCCTGGTCGGCCGGTGGCACGCCCCGCAGGACGCTCTCCCGCTTCTTCCGGTCCTCCGCGAGCGCGCGCAGCTGCCGGGTCAGCTCATCGCCGAACGAAATGGTCTGACGGAAACGTCTGCGGGCATCGGCGACGGCTTCGAGCTCGGCGAAGAAGACGTCGACACGGGCCTCGATCACATCGCGCGAGCCGCCTTCCACCCCGCGCTGCAGCGCCTCCTGCAGAAGCGCCCACGCGCCCGCGTTCGCCCCCTCGCTCCGGCGCAGGACGACGACGGGACGCCCCCGCTGCTCCAGCTCGGCGGAGATCACGAGCTCTCCCGGAGCTGGGCCAGGAGCTTCTCCATGCGATCGAGCTCATCCTGGAAGGCGTCCTCGTCCCATCCGGAGTGAGCGCGGGAGCTCCGCAGCAGAGCGGGGAGACGGTTGAGCTCCCTGAGCGCCTTCTCCGTCCTCTGGAACGGAGCGTCCACCGTGTTCTGCTCACGACTGCGCTCGTCGGCCTCCTGCGCCGCGGCGGAGACGGCGCCGGACAGGCTCCGCAGCACGCTCTGCATGGGCACGCCGGAGCCGTCCGCCAGCTCGACGACGGCTTCGGGCCGTCTGGTGACGATCAGGCCGAGGATGTCCTCGACGACCGTGTCCTGAGGTTCGTCGTCTCCCAGGAGGTCGCTCAACGGGTCGTTCTCGACGTCATCGAGCCACCCGGTGCTCGCCGCGGCGACGAGCCCCTCCAGCGTGGCCTCGCTCCGAAGCTCCTTGGCCACCAGAGCCTCGGAGTCCTCGCGCCGCAGATGACGCAGTTGACGGTAGTTGACACCGGAGACGATTCCGAGGAAGTACGCGTTCTTGACGCCGGCCGCCTCGGTGGCCGGCAGGGTGCGGATGTGCTTGGCCAGTTCGTCGAAGGCGGACTCGTTGTCGGTGAAGTCGATCGGAAGCCGCGCGCCCTGGGACTGGTTCACCAGCTGCTGCACCAGCAGCAGCTTCTCGTACAGTCCCTGCACTTCCCGCCGGGGGCGGTGCATGCGCACGGACACCTGCTCCCAGTCGCGGTCGGACAGCTCGTAGAGCTCCTCGATCATCATGGCCTCGTTGATCCAGGAGTAGTCCTCCCGGAAGTCCCGGGCGACCTGGAGTTCCGCTTCGAGGAGCAGGATCTCCTCGGGTGTGGCGTCGCCCGGCAGCACGAGACAGCGCACGTACTGGCACTTCAGATGACCCTCGCGCAGCAGCATGCGCAGGGCGGCCGTTCTGCGATTGCCGTTGATCAGCACACCGTCGGCGGTGACGATCGCCGGCTCCTGCTGGTCGCGCTTGCGCAGATCCTCCTTCAGCTCGTCGAACTTCTGCTGCCCGGCCAGGATGGCGAGCTGCACCTCCTGTGCCGTCGGCCCGAGCGGGTCGGAGGAGAAGAGGTCGTCCTGCCCCTGCCGCTGCGCCTCCCGCTGCTGCTCCGCCTTCGTACGGTGGTTCAGCGTCGAGAAGCGGACCCACTCGACGTCGAGCTCGACGAGACGCAGGCTCTTGTTCGATCGCGGCCACGCCGGCAGCTGCACATGCCCTATCGCCTCCCGCGAGGTCAGGAAGTCGCGGCGGTCGGGATCGGCCATCGGGAAACTCACAGCTCAGCTCCTGTACGTAGTGGCATTGGCGGGGCCGAATCGTGAGGTGATCACCGTGCGCTTGACCTTGCGCTCGCCGATCCGGAACCCCACATGGCCGGTGAACAAGGGAGCCGTCTCCGCGGGAATTCCGAATGCTCCGAGCAGCAGCCCGGGGAATTTCCGCCGGGTCGCGCCGTCCCAGTTCCAGGAGGACGCGCCCGGATCGTGGTCCGGCATGACGTAGACGCACGGCGGCGGAAGGCGCCAGTCGCCGAAATCGGCGGCGTACTCGTTCTTCGGACAGAGGCGGCCGGGTGTTCCGCACAGATCGTTATGGAAGATCACTCCGTCGAGCATCTTCCGATCCTCTGTGAGGAACACCTTGCGCAGTCGGCTGACGCCCTTGGCGACCTCGCTGCCGGGGTTGCGCTTCATGCCGTCGAAAACCCACCACAGATAGGTTTCCTGGGCCCAGTCCGGGACACTCCAATTGACGCTGCCCTGCGTCCCGTCCGGGGCGCCTTTGCGAATGACGGCCACGTCCCCGATGCCGTCGACCGTGAGGCGGTAGACGGCGTCGGCTCCGGACTTCGGCACTTCGAGCGCCGAGGCGATCCCCCGGTCCACGAGACCCTGCAGCATGATCGTCATGAATTCCTGACGGGCTCCGGTGGCTGCGCTTCTACGGCCCCGGATCTGCTCGATGGCGGCGGGCAGAGCGTTGGAGAATTCCTGCTGCGTCAGTCCGTGCTTGGCCAGCAGACCGGGATGCGCGCCCAAGTTCTCGACGAGGCGGACCACGGAGTCCACCACCGTGGCCGGCGGGATTCCCGCATGGCGGCAGGGCGCTGCTTCATCGGTCTCCACGGTCCATCCCCCTGATCGTCTCAGCCCTGGCGCCCGGCACGTGGCACGGTGGATGTCATGCCCGCCCAGCTGGGCGCCGCCCACAGGATATGGCGCGTGCGCCGGTGCGGCGCCCCGAGGTCGTCGGCGCCCCGGCGGCGGGGCCGGCGGGGCGCCGACCGGGGACCGGTACGCCTTCGAGACGAGACGGGGCTTCGAGGACACGACCTAGCTTGATCTTTAACTTGTGCGGCGGGGTCGTGGGGTCGTCGACTT
>NZ_VCLA01000061.1:58051-83474 GCF_009600885.1 Streptomyces jumonjinensis | reverse complement strand
CGCTGGACGATCAGTACGACCGGTTGTTCGCCGCGCTGGTCCAGGCCGTGGAGCTCTTCGGCCACCCGGGTCTGCCCGCGCGGCTGGAGCGGCTCGGCCGGGATCACCGTAAGTTCGGGGTCGTCGAAGCGGACTACGCGGCGGTCGGCGAGAGCCTGGTCGCCGCGGTGCGTCAGCACACCCCCGCCACCTGGGACGCGCGGACGGAAGCGGCCTGGCGGCGGGTGTACGAGTCCGTCGCCGGGGCCATGTCGGACGGCGCCCACCGGTCCAGAGCCGCCCGCGAACCGGCGGTCTGGGAGGCCACCGTCGTCTCGCACCGGCTGCACGGCGATCACACGGCGGTGGTCCGCGCCGCCGTGCGCGCCCCCTACCCCTGGCTGCCCGGCCAGTACGCCGCCGTGGAGCACTCCGCGCTGCCGGGGGTCTGGCGGCCCTACTCGCTGGCAGGCGGCGCGGTGGCGCGGACCCGGGAACGGATACTGGAGTTCCATGTCGGCCGGGTGCCCGGCGGACTGCTCAGCACCGCGCTCTGCGACCGCACCGAGCCGGGGCGGACCCTGCGGCTGGGCGCCGCGTCGGGCACCGCGCTCGCCCCGCCGCCCGGCACCCCGGCCGTCACCCTCATCGCCGCCGGGACGGGCTGGGCCCCGGTCGGACCGGTCCTGGCCGAGCTTCTCGCGCGCAGACCCGCGCCCCGTATCCGCGTCGACGCCGTGGCACGGGGCGAGGGGCACTTCTACGACGGAGCCACGCTCGACCGGCTGCTGCGCGATCACCCCTGTCTCAGCGCCTACTGGTGGTACCGGGAGCGCGGCGAGGGCAGGACACGGGCGGCGGAGCGGCTGTACACCCATCTCAGGGCACGCCGTGACTGGGGCGGCGAGCAGGTCTATCTCTGCGGGCCGATCGCGTTCGTCCGGGAGACCGCCGAGCTGCTGCACGCGTGCGGACTGCCCGAGGAGTCGCTGATCAGCGACCCGCAGCCCGCGTGGGAGCGGCAGCGCGGCCATGTCTCCCACGCGGAGGCGATCGTCGACCCGGCGCCGGTGAACTGGATCGACCCCCAGGCGCGCACCGGCCCGCCGGCCGCGCCCCGGAACGTCTCGCCGACCGGCCCGCCGACCGGGGAGGGGCCAGCGGCGGACGGTCCGGACGCGTGGGTCAGGGGCCGTACCAGAGCGTGGTGACATTGCAGAACTCGCGGATGCCGTGGCCCGACAGCTCCCTGCCGTAGCCGGACCGTTTGACTCCGCCGAACGGGAGCGCGGGGTGCGAGGCCGTCATCCCGTTGAAGAAGACGCCGCCCGCCTCGATGTCCCGCGCGAACCTCGCCATCTCGCTCTCGTCACGGGTCCAGGCGTTGGAACTCAGCCCGAAGGGGATGTCGTTGGCGAGCGCGACGGCCTCCTCCGCGTCCGCCACCCGGTAGACGGCGGCGACCGGGCCGAACGCCTCCTCGCGGTGGATCCGCATGCCGTCGTGGACACCGGTGAGGACCGTGGGCTCGTAGAACCAGCCCCGCTCCAGTCCGCTGGGCCGCCGCCCTCCGGTGCGCACGGTCGCGCCGCGGCGGACCGCGTCGTCCACCAGCTCTTCGAGGTCGGCACGCCCCTGTTCCATGGCGAGCGGGCCGACCTGGGTGGACTCCTCCATCGGGTCTCCCACGGCCAGTCGCCGCATGCCCTCGGTGAAGAGTTCGCAGAACGCGTCGTGGACGTCGGTGTGGACGACGAACCGTTTGGCGGCGATGCAGGACTGTCCGTTGTTCTGCGTCCGGGCCGTGACCGCCGTGGCGGCGGCCCTCGCCACGTCGGCGGACGGCATCACCAGATACGGGTCGCTGCCGCCCAGCTCCAGTACGGTCTTCTTGACCTCGTCGCCCGCGATGGCGGCGACGGAGCGCCCGGCGGGCTCACTGCCCGTCAGGGTCGCGGCGGCCACCCGGGGGTCGCGCAGAATGCCCTCCACCGCGTCCGAGCCGACGAGCAGGGTCTGGAAGCACCCCTCGGGGTAGCCCGCCCGCCGGAAGAGGTCCTCCAGATACAGGGCGGTCTGCGGGACGTTGGAGGCGTGTTTGAGCAGCCCGGTGTTGCCCGCCATCAGGGCCGGGGCAGCGAAGCGGACGACCTGCCAGAGGGGGAAGTTCCAGGGCATGACGGCCAGCACCACGCCGAGGGGCCGGTAGCGTACGACGACCCGGGCGGCGCCGGAGTCCTCGGCGTCGGCGGCCGAGGGGTGCTCGTCGGCGAGGAGCTCCCCGGCGTGGGCGGCGTACCAGCGCATCGCCTTGGCGCACTTCGCGGCCTCGGCGCGGGCCGCCGCGATCGGCTTGCCCATCTCGGTGGTCATGGTGCGGGCGACGCCCTCCCGGTCCTCGTCCAGGAGTCCGGCGGCGCGGGTGAGCAGTTCGGCACGCCGGGCGAGGCCGGTGGTGCGGTGCTCGTCGAAGGCGGCGCGGGCGAGGGCGATACGCCGTTCGAGCGCGTCGGGGGCGAGCGCGTCGAACGTTCTGAGCGTCTCGCCGGTGGCGGGGTTCACGGTGGCGATGGGCATGGGCGCTCCTCTCCCCGAGGATCCCGGGGCTCATGGGGCTCATGGGGCTCATGGCGATCCCGAGGATCATGGCGATCACCGGGATCACGGGCTGTCCCGGCACCCCGGCTGACCTGGCTGCCCCCCGCCGGTCAGACGGCCGTCCGGCTCTCCAGCCGCAGCTGGACGTCCTTCTCCTGGTCGCCCGCCGCCATGCCCTCGTCATGTACATCGAACGCGGCGGCGAGCACCTCCCGCATCCGGTCGACCGCCCAGTAGCCGCCCTGGATCTCGGCTTCCACGGGCGCGGTGAGCCGCATGGGCCCGGCCGCCGAGCGGGCTCCGGTGACCTCGAAGGTCGCGGTCCACACCGTCGTATGCCCCTCCGACACATACTCCGGAGTGTCCTCGTCCGCCCGGTCGGAGACATACGACTCGCCCAGCACATGGAAGACCGTGTCCGCGTCCTCCTTGTTGCACCCGGCGATCGTGACCACGACGGGCGAGACGGGCTGTTCGCTGGCGCTGTTCACCGTGTTCCCTCGCTCTCCGTGCGGCTGGGGGTACGCCGCCCGTGCGCACCCGGTCCCGGGTGCCCCCTCCAGGCTGACCCGGAGCCGTGCCGGGTGCACCTCGGAGGGCCCGGCAGGAGGCCGGGATCAGGGTCTGGCAGGAGGCCGGATCAGAGTCTGGCTCAAGGCCGGGATCAGGGCCCGGCACAGGGCCGGGATCAGCGTCTGGCAGGAGGCCGAGATAACGAATCGAACCGATCCGGTGAACCCCTCCAGAAGAGTCTTGACGAGTTTCGGTCATCAATCCACACTTCCAGTCAAGCCCGGTCACTTATGGGCTGTCCCAGTCAGGAGTTGTCATGCTTCCCGCAGAGCGCCATCGGCGGATCTCCGCCCTCGTGGACCGGGTCGGCACCATCAGCACCGAGGATCTCGCCGAACGGCTGAGCGTGTCCGCCGAGACCGTCCGCCGGGATCTGGCGCAGATGGAGCGGCGCGGAGTGCTCCGCCGGGTGCGCGGCGGAGCCGCCTCCCTGGCGGTGGTCGAAGGCATCGGCGGCGAGGAGGCCCCCTACGCCGACCGCTCCGAGTCCCAGATCCAGGCGAAGACCGCCATCGGCGCGGCGGCGGCGGCCCTGGTGCGCCCGGGGATGACGGTGGTGATCGACGTCGGCACCACGGCGGTGGAGATCGCCCGCGCGCTGCCGCTGGACTTCCGGGGCACGGTGGCCACGCCGTCCCTCCTGGTGGCCGGAGTGGTCTCCGCGCTCCCCCACGCGAGCGTGCTGCTGCCCGGCGGCCGGCTCCGCGGCGGGGACCTCGTGCTCTCGGGACCGCAGACCTCTGAGTTCTTCTCCGGGCTCTACGCGGATCTCGCCTTCATCGGCTCCGGCGGAGTCGACGCCTCCGCCGGGGTGACCGATTTCCACTTCGAGGAGATCTCCGCCAAGAAGCTGATGCTGGCCAACAGCGCCCTCGCCTATGTCGTCGCGGACGGCAGCAAGTGGGGGCGGGTCGCCGCACACCGGGTGTGCGCGGTCGACGCCTGCACCGGAGTGATCACAGACGCGTCCGCGGCGGCCGAACCGGTCGCCGCGGCACGGGAACGGGGATGCGAGGTGCTGGTCGCCTGACCCTCACCACCGCAGTCGCACGGGTTTTACCTCTTGAGTTCCCGCTCTCCGCAGCGAGCGGGGTTTTGAAAGGACGCACACCCTTATGGCTACCGATGAATCCGTGGAGACCTCAGCGGCGAGCGAGCCGCACAAGGAATCCACGAGCCCTCGGGGCATGGGACGCGAACTGGGCCGTTACGCCTCGTTCGCCATGGCCTTCGGCTTCGTCTCCATCGCCACCGGAATCTTCACCACGTACGGCTCCGTCCTCAACAGCTCCGGGCCGCGCGGCATCTTCGCCTGGCCCATCAGCGTCATAGGACAGCTCTCCGTCGCGCTCGTCTTCGGCGCCCTCGCCGCCCGTATCCCCGTCAACGGATACGCCTACCAGTGGGTCTCCCGGCTGGTGAACCCGGTGTGGGGCTGGATCATGGGCTGGATCTCCTTCTCCTTCCTGGGCGTCGTGGTGGTCGCCGTCGACTACACCGTCGCCTCCACGATCCTGCCGGAGCTGCTCCAGTACCAGGGCACCCAGCAGAACGCCTGGGCGATCACCGCCGTCGTGATCCTGCTCCAGTCCGTTCTGGTGGCGGCGTCCACCAAGCTGACCCACCAGGTCAACAAGACGGCCGTGACCGTTCAGCTCGTGGGCATGATCGCCCTGACCGTGCTGCTGTTCGCGGTGGGCGCGTACACCGGGAAGCTGGACTTCTCCACGCTGTTCACCAGCGCTCCCGCCGCCGAGAGCGGGTACTACAGCCTGGGCAGCGCCGATCACGCCGGACCGTTCGCCCTCGCCTTCCTGCTGGGCGCGTTCACCATCGTCGGCTTCGAGTCCGCGGCCAATCTCGCGGAGGAGACCCGCGACCCCGCCCGGGTCATCCCCAAGGCGATGGTGCAGGCCGTGGTGTCGCTGGGCATCCTGGGCTTCCTCTTCCTGATCGCCATCACCGCGCTCATCGAGGATCCGGCGAAACTCGCCGAGTCCGGCACCCCGGTGGCGACCGTGATCACCGCAGTCCTCGGCTCGGCGGTCGGCAAGGCGCTGCTGGCCCTGGTGGTGGTCTCGATCTTCTCGTGCGGGCTGGTCATCACGCTCAGCGGCACCCGTCTGGTCTGGGCGATGTCCCGCGACGAGCGCTTCCCCGGCTGGCGGGCGCTGCGCAGGATCCACCCGGCCCGGGGCACCCCGCTCAACGCCACGCTCTTCGTCTTCCTGGTCGCGGAGGTGATCCTGGCCGGGTTCGCGATGACGACCGACGCGCTGTTCTCGCTGTTCTCGGCGGCGACGATGCTGCCCGCGATCATCTACGCGGGCACGGTGTTCATGTACATCGTGAAGCGCCGTACGCTGCCGCCCACCCAGGGCTTCTCGCTCGGCCGCTGGGAGATCCCGGTCATCGTCGTCGCCTCCGTCTGGCTGGCGTACGAGCTGCTGATCTTCCGGGACGCGGCGTTCCGCGACCCCTGGCTCTATGTGCTGCTGCTGTTCGCGATCGGCGCGGTCTATCTGGTCTTCCTGCTGGTCAAGCGCGGTGTCGCCGGGCTGACCATGCCGGACATGGTCAATGTGGACCGGGTGCTGGACGAGGTCGATGAGACGACGGCGGACGGCGTGCCGGCCCAGGACCGGGGAGCGGTCCGGTGACCGTGGTCCTGTCGATCGACCAGGGCACGTCCGGCACCAAGGCCATCGTGGTCGGCTCCGCGGGCGAGACCCTCGCCATCGCCGAGGCCGAACTGCGCCCCCGCTACGGGGAGGGCGGCGTCGTGGAGCAGGACCCCCGCGCGTTGCTCCGGTCGGTCCTGGAGACCGGACGGCGTGCCGTGGCGGAGGCAGGACACCCCATCGACGTCGTCGCCCTGGCCAACCAGGGCGAGACGGTGCTCGCCTGGGACCGCGGCACCGGAGCGCCGCTGTCCCCGGCGATCGTCTGGCAGGACCGGCGTGCCGCGTCGGTCTGCGCCGGGCTGAGCGAGCACGCCGAGTGGGTCGCCGAGCGCACCGGCCTGGTGCTGGACTCGTACTTCTCCGCGCCCAAAATGGCCTGGCTGCGCGGGAACGTCACCACCGAGGGGGTGGTGACCACGGTCGACACCTGGCTGCTGCACCATCTCACCGGCGAGTTCGTCACCGACGCGGCCACGGCCAGCCGCTCCCTGCTCACCGATGTCGACACCGCCGCCTGGGACCCCGAGCTGATCGGTCTCTTCGGCCTGGACGACGAGCCCCTTCCCCGGATCGTCGCCTGTGACGAGATCATCGGCACCACCCGCGCGTTCGGCGTGCCGACGCCGGTGGCGGGGCTGATCGTCGATCAGCAGGCCGCGCTGCTCGCCGAGGCGTGCCTCGACGCCGGAGCGGCCAAGTGCACCTTCGGCACAGGCGCCTTCCTGCTGGCCAACACCGGTGCCACAGCGGTGCGTTCAACGGCCGGGCTGACCTCGTCGGTGGCCTGGCGGGCCGCCGGGCAGACGGCCTACTGCGTCGACGGACAGGTGTACACGGCCGCTTCGGCGATCCGGTGGATAAGGGATCTGGGCTTCATCCGCACGGCGGGCGAACTGGACACCGTGGCGGCCCGCCAGGCCGACGGCACCCTGTGCGTACCCGCCCTGGCGGGTCTGGCGGCCCCGTGGTGGCGTCCGGACGCGACCGCCACCTTCACCGGGATGACCCTCTCCACCGGCCCCGAGCATCTGGTGCTCGCCGTTCTCCAGGGCATCGCCGCGCAGGTGGCGACCTTGTGCGAGCTGGTGACCGGCGATCTCGGGACCCCGCTGACCCGGCTGCGGGCCGACGGCGGGCTCACCCGCAGCCGGACCCTGATGCAGGCCCAGGCCGATCTGGCCCAGATGCCGGTGGACGTCTACCCCTCCGCCCATGCCACCCCGCTCGGCGCGGCGGCACTGGCGCGGCTCGCCCTCGACCCCCGGATGACCCTCCGGGAGGCCGTCGGCCCGTGGCGGCCCGCGGCCGTGTACGAGCCGGTGTGGAGCGCGGAGCGGGCGGCAGAGTTCCGCAGTACATGGACGGCGGTCGCCGAGGCCACCGTCCGCAAGGGAGATCCGACATGAGCAAGAGCCCCGGGCACGGACCCGGACCCGCACCCGAACCCGCACCTGTCCATGACGTCATCGTGATCGGAGGCGGCATCGTCGGCGCGGCCATCGCCCGTGAGCTGTCGGGCCATACGGTGTCCGTCGCGCTGGTGGAGGCCCGGTCGGACGTCGGAGACGGTACGAGCAAGGCGAACACCGCCATTCTGCACACCGGCTTCGACGCGACCCCGGGGACGCTGGAGTCCCGGCTGGTGGCCCGCGGCTATGAGCTGCTGTCCCGGTACGCGCGGGACGCCGGCATCCCCGTCGAGCGCACCGGGGCCGTCCTGGTCGCCTGGAACGACGACGAGCTCGACGCCCTGCCCGGCCTCAGGAAGAAGGCCGAGGACAACGGGTACGACCGGTGCCGGCTGATCCCGCCGGAGGAGGTGTACGAGCTCGTGCCGGCCCTGGGCGAAGGGGTGCTGGGCGGTCTGACCGTCCCCGACGAGTCCGTCATCTGCACCTGGACGACCAATCTGGCGCTGGCGACCGACGCCCGGCAGCGCGGCGCCGCCGTACTGCTCGACCACACCGTCACCGAGGTGTCCGCCGACGACGGCGTCACCACCCTGCACACCACCGGCGGGCCCGTCCGGGGACGGTGGGTGGTCAACGCCGCCGGGCTCGGCGCGGACCGGATCGACGCCCTCTTCGGGCATGAACGCTTCACGGTCACCCCCCGGCGCGGCGAGCTCTTCGTCTTCGACAAGCTGGCCCGCCCGCTCGTCGATCTGATCGTGCTCCCCGTGCCCACCTCCCGGGGCAAGGGCGTCCTCATCTCCCCCACGGTCTACGGCAATGTGATGCTCGGACCCACGTCGGAGAACCTCGCCGACCGCACCGCGACCGGCACCAGCGAGGACGGTTTCGCATTTCTGCTCGACAAGGGCGGCCGGCTGATGCCCGCGCTCCTCGACGAGGAGGTCACCGCGTCCTACGCCGGACTGCGGGCCGCCATCGACCACCCCGACTATCTGATCGCCGCCGACCGCGCCCAGCGGTATCTGCTCGTGGGCGGGATCCGGTCCACCGGGCTCACCGCGGGCATGGCCATCGCCGAGTACGTACGGCAGACGCTGGCCGAGGCGGGGCTGGACCTCGACGAGCGCGCCGAGCTGCCCCCGCCGCCGCGGATGCCCTATATCGGCGAGGCCGGCGTACGCCCCTACCAGGACGCGGCCCGGATCGCCCGGGACCCGGCGTACGGCGAGATCGTCTGCTTCTGCGAGCGGGTCACGGCCGGTGAGATCCGCGACGCCTGCACCGCGACGCTGCCCGCCCGCACACCGGACGGACTGCGCCGCCGCACCCGGGCCATGAACGGACGGTGCCAGGGCTTCTTCTGCGGCCCCGCCGTCGAACAGCTGATGAGCGAACACGGCCCGCACGAGACGCCGTGCCATGAGGTGACCTCCCGATGAACACACCCGTCATCACCCCCCACGTCCTCGTCATCGGCGGCGGCCCCGCCGGTCTCACCGCAGCCGCGGAGCTCGCCCCCCGGGTCGACGGACCGGTCCTCGTCCTGGAACGGGAGGCGGCGGCCGGCGGCATTCCCCGCCACAGCGACCACACCGGATACGGGCTGCGGGATCTGCGCCGGGTGCTGACCGGCCCCGCGTACGCCCGGCGGCTGACCGAGACCGCGCTCCGAGCGGGCGCCGACATCCGGACCCGGGCCATGGTCACCCACTGGGCCGGTGACCGGGCGGTCGAGGTCACCAGCCCCGAGGGGCGCTTCCGGGTCGAGGCGAGAGCCGTCGTACTGGCCACCGGGGCGCGGGAGCGCCCGCGCAGCGCCCGCCGGATCCCCGGCGACCGCCCGGCCGGCGTCTACACCACCGGCCAGCTGCAGAACGCCGTCCATCTGCACCGCCGACAGGTCGGGAAGCGCGCCGTCGTCGTCGGCGGCGAACTCGTCAGCTGGTCCGCCGCCCTCACCCTCCGGGAGGCCGGCTGTGACGTCGCCCTGATGGTCAGCGGATACGAGCGGACCGAGTCGTACGGGGCCTTCAACCTCGGGGGCCGGGCGCTGCTCCGGATCCCCGTCGCCAACCGGACCCGGGTGGTGCGGATCATCGGCGGCCCCCGGGTGCGGGCCGTCGAGATCGAGCGGCTGGACACCGGGGCACGCCGCACCGTCGAGTGCGACACGGTGGTCTTCACCGGCGACTGGATCCCCGACCACGAACTCGTGCGCACCGGCGGTCTGGAGCTCGCCGCCGACACCCTCGGCCCGCTCGTCGACACCGCGCTGCGCACCAGCAGGCCGGGCGTCTTCGCCGCGGGCAATCTCCTCCACCCGGTCGACACCGCCGATGTGGCCGCGCTGGACGGCCGCCATGTCGCGGACCAGGTGCGGTCCTGGCTGGCCGTGGAGGACTCCCCCGCACCCGGGGTACGGCTGCTGGCGGCGAAGCCGCTGCGGTGGGTCTCCCCGGGACTGCTGCGCCCGGGCGACCCGGCCCCGCCCCGGGGCCGGCTGCTGCTGTGGACCGACGAGTTCATCCGCGTACCCCGGGTGAGCGTCAGCCAGGCGGGCCGGACCGTCTCCGAACGGACCCTGCCCTGGCCGGCCGCCCCCGGACGGGTCTTCCGGGTGCCGTGGTCGGTGGTACGCGGCATCAGCGCCGCCGGGGGCCCGGTCACCGTCACGGTCCGCTGACGCGCCGACGACCGCGCCGGCCGTCCGCCGGCCGCGCGATGTCCGCGACGGACGGCGGTCGCCGGGGGGCAAGGCGGCGCTGTTCCGTCAGCGCGGACGGCGGTCGGCGGTCCTCGACGCGCGTTGACGGGATCACCAGAGGTGAAGACGGGTCCTCAGAAGACCGGTGGCCTTCCGGCACGGGTGAGCCGGGCGACCGTGCGCCAGCTCATCGGCGCGCGCGGGCCGTGGCCGCCGTGCAGACCTTCGCGGAAGCCGGCGAGGGAGACCTTGAGGGCGGCTCGGTCCCGGATTCTCCACAGGGTCAGCAGAACCCAGGCGGCGAGGTTGAGCGGGACCAGGACGGCGGGCAGATTGCGGCGGGCCAGCCAGACCCGGTTGCGGGCGCTGAGCCGGTAGAAGGCAGCGTGCCGGGCGGGGTTCGTGGCCGGGTGGTGGACGACGATCCCGGGCAGATAGCGGCCGGTGCCCCCGTGGTTCCAGAGCCGCCAGGCCAGGTCGATGCCCTCGTGGAAGAGGAAGAAGTGGCCGGGCCATCCCCCAGCTGTGTCGAAGGCGGAGCGGCGGATCATGACGACGCCTTCGGCCATGACGGTCACGGTGCCGGGCCGCTCGGGGTCCGAGGCACGGAGGCGGGGGACCCAGCGGCGGAGGGTGACGCCGGTGTCGGGGTCGGCGATGCGGGGCTGTGCGTACGCGAGTGTGGGATCGTCCCGGAGTTCGGCGGCGAGCCGGGCCAGGGCGTCGGCGGTCGGCAGGATCGCGTCGTTGTCGAAGAAGAACAGGCAGTCGCCTGTGACGTTCGCGGCCCCGATGTTGCGGCCCTCGGGGATGCCGGCGTTCTCCGCCAGGGTGACGGTCCGCACGCCGGGCGGTACCTGATCGGGTGTGCAGCCGTTGCCGACCACGACCACATCCAGGTCGATGCCTTCCTGGGCGAGGAGCGAGGCCATGGCCCGGGGGAACTCCTCGGGCCGGTCGTTCATCGTCAGGACCACGGCGCCGACGGTGGGCCGGGTTGCGCCAGTGCTCACGAAGGGGTCCTTTGCTGATCGGGCGTGGGCGCGGGGGCCCGTCGTCGCCGCGTCGAGGCGCGGCACCAGGGGACCGCAGGCGGACGGAGACTTCGACGGCACACTCAGAGCCTGCGGTTGGCCAGGACCGGCACGGATCTGCGGACGGCCGCCACCTCGGCCAGGTCCAGATCGGCGATCAGCAGCCCCGGGCCCGCCTCCAGGCGGGAGCGTACGGTGCCGTCCGGGCCGATGACCGCGCTGTAGCCGATCCCGGCCGGGGTCCTCGGCGGCGGCTCGTGGCCCGAGGCCACCGGATCGGCCTGGTCCACGGCGGCGACCCAGAGGGTGGCGTCCAGTGCTCTGGCGCGGGTGAGGAGCTCCCACTGGTCCCGTTTGCCGGGGCCGTCGCCCCAGGACGCGGGCAGCACGGTCAGCAGGGCCCCGGCGTCCGCGTGGGCCCTGAACAGTTCGGGGAAGCGGACGTCGTAGCAGGTGGCGAGGCCGATGCCGACGCCGTCGAGCTCGATGGTCACCACCTCGGACCCGGCGGCCACCGTGGTGGACTCGGTGAAGCCGAAGGCGTCGTACAGATGGATCTTGTCGTAGGCGGCCTCGACGCCTGGGCCGGTGGCGAGCAGGGTGTTGGTGACCTTGCCGCCGGGGGCCGGGGTGAACATCCCGGCGACCACCACGAGTCCGGCCTCCTCGGCGATCCGGCGGACCTCCGTCGCCCAGGGTCCGTCCAGCGGTTCGGCCAGCGGGGCCAGCCGGGTGCCGAAGCAGGCCATGGCGGCCTCGGGGAAGGCGATGAGACGCGCGCCCGCGTCGGCCGCGCGGCGCGTCTGCTCGCGTACGACGGCGAGATTGCGCGCGGGATCGGGGCCGGTGGTGATCTGGCTCAGGGCGATGCGCATGGGTCTCCTCGGAGTGTGCGGCGCTGCGCGTGGGCCGGGCGGCGTCGGTGCCGGAGTGTCCCATGTCCGGTGCGCCGCCCGCTCGGCGCGGCCGGGTGCGCCGCCGGGTGCACGGCCGGGTGCGCCGCCCCGGGGGTATCGCCCTCCGGCGGCGGTCCGGCCGGGCCGAGCTGGGGATTAGTGCATCGGACGGTGGGGATCAAGCCCGGCCGGGGGTCGGTAAGGTCACAGCGCGCGCCCCTGCTGCCCGGTTGGACGGGTGTCCTAGCATCCGGATATGACGGTCCTTCCCGATGACGGGTTCGCTCTGGCCGCAGAATTCCCGGATGCCTCGCACGAGCAGTGGCAGCGGCTGGTCGCCGGTGTGCTGCACAAGGCGGGCCGGGACATTCCGAGCGCGGCCGAGGACGCGCTGTCCACGGCGCTGGAGGACGGGCTCGCCGCCCGTCCCCTCTATACGGCGGACAGCGCCCGCGGCGCCGTGGGCTTCCCGGGCTTCGCCCCCTTCGTCCGGGGCGGCACCCCCGAGGGCGCGGCGGTCGCGGGCTGGGATGTCCGCCAGCGCCATCAGCGGCCCGATCCCCTGCGGACCCGGGAGGCCGTGCTCGCCGATCTGGAGAACGGGGCGACCTCCCTCTGGCTGTCGGTGGGCGCGTCCGGGATCCCGGTCGACGCTCTGGGCACGGCCCTGGAGGGCGTCTATCTCGATCTCGCCCCGGTCGTGCTCGACGCGGGCGACGCGTTCGAGCCCGCCGCGCGGGAACTGCTCCGTATCCACCGGGAGCGGGGGATCGAGGACGCGCGGGGCAATCTGGGCGCCGACCCCATCGGGCATGCCGCGCGGACCGGTGCGTACGAGGGGACCGAGGGCCGGATCGCCGCCGCCGCCGGGCTCGCCCGGCTCTGCCACGACTCCCATCCGGGGCTGCGGGCGCTGACCGTCGACGCGCTCCCCTACCACGAGGCGGGGGCCTCCGCCGCCCAGGAGGTGGGGTGCTCGCTGGCGACCGGTGTCGCGCTGCTGCGGGCGCTGAGCGCCGCCGGGCTGCCCATCGGCGCGGCTCTGCGGCAGCTGGAGTTCCGGTACGCGGCCACCGCCGACCAGTTTCTGACGATCGCCAAGCTCCGGGCCGCCCGCCGGGCCTGGGCCCGGATCGCCGAGGCGTGCGGCGAGGCGGCCGGCGGGGCCCAGCTCCAGCACGCGGTGACCTCGCCGGTGATGATGACCCGGCGCGACCCCTGGGTGAACATGCTCCGCACCACGGTCGCGTCCCTGGCCGCCGGCGCGGCGGGCGCGGACGCGGTGACCGTGCTCCCCTTCGACGACGCCATCGGCCTGCCGGACGACTTCTCCCGCAGAATCGCCCGTAACACCTCCGCCATCCTGCTGGAGGAGTCCCATATCGGCCGGGTCGTCGATCCGGCGGGCGGCTCCTGGTATGTGGAGCGGCTCACCGACGAACTCGCGCACGCGGCCTGGGAGTGGTTCCAGGAGATCGAGGGCGCGGGCGGTCAGCTCGCCGCGGTGCGCGCCGGTCTGGTGGCCGACCGGATCGGGGCGGTCTGGGCGGCCCGCCGGGAGAACCTCGCCCGCCGCCGTGAACCGGTGACCGGGGTGAGCGAGTTCCCGCTGCTCGACCAGGCCCCGGTGGAGCGCGACCCCGCGCCCGCCGGGCCGTCCGGCGGACTGCCGAGGGTCCGCCGCGACGCGGAGTACGAGGCGCTGCGGGCCCGGTCGGACGCGCATCTGGCCGTCGCCGGGGCCCGCCCGCGGGTGTTCGTCGCCGCGCTGGGCCCGGCCTCCGCGCACACCGCGCGGGTCGCGTTCGCCGCCAATCTCTTCCAGGCGGGCGGCATCCAGCCGGTCCACGGCCCGGCGGCGGCCGGCCCGTCCTCGGTCGCCGACCCGTCATCGTTCGCCGCGGCGTTCCTCGCGAGCGGCGCCGCGGTGGCCTGCGTCTGCTCCAGCGACGCGGTCTACGCCGAGCAGGCGGGCCCGGTCGCCGAGGCGCTGAAGGCGGCCGGAGCGCGCCGGGTGTATCTCGCCGGACGCCCCGGCGAGCTGCGGGAGAGTCTTGTACGGGCCGGGGTGGACGAGTTCATCGCCCTGGGCGACGACGCGGTCGCCGTCCTCACCTCGGCACTCGACCGGATCGGAGTGGCGCGATGAGTGTTCCCGACTTCACGGGGATCGCCCTGGGGCCCGGCGCCGCCGCCGGGTCCGAGGACCAGTGGCGTACCGCCGTCAAGGAGTCCACCGGCGGACGGGACGCCGATCTGGTGTGGGAGACGCCCGAGGGCATCCCGGTGAAGCCCCTCTACACCGAGGAGGATCTCGCCGGTCTCGACTTCCTCGGCGGCTATCCGGGGATCGCGCCCTATCTGCGCGGACCGTATCCGACGATGTACGTCAATCAGCCGTGGACGATCCGTCAGTACGCCGGGTTCTCCACCGCCGAGGAGTCCAACGCCTTCTACCGGCGCAATCTGGCCGCCGGGCAGAAGGGTCTCTCGGTCGCCTTCGATCTGCCCACCCACCGGGGCTATGACAGCGACCACCCCCGGGTGACGGGCGATGTCGGCATGGCCGGGGTGGCCATCGACTCGATCTACGACATGCGGCAGCTGTTCGACGGCATTCCGCTGGACCGGATGAGCGTGTCGATGACGATGAACGGGGCGGTGCTGCCCGTGCTCGCCCTGTACATCGTGGCCGCCGAGGAGCAGGGCGTACCGCCGGAGAAGCTGGCCGGGACCATTCAGAACGACATTCTGAAGGAGTTCATGGTCCGCAACACCTATATCTATCCGCCCGGCCCCTCGATGCGGATCATCTCCGACATCTTCGCGTTCACCTCGCGGCGGATGCCCCGCTACAACTCCATCTCGATCTCCGGCTATCACATCCAGGAGGCCGGGGCGACGGCCGATCTGGAGCTGGCGTACACCCTCGCCGACGGGATGGAGTATCTGCGGGCGGGGCTCGGCGCGGGGCTCGATGTGGACGCCTTCGCGCCGCGGCTGTCGTTCTTCTGGGCGATCGGCATGAACTTCTTCATGGAGATCGCCAAGCTGCGGGCGGCCCGGCTGCTGTGGGCGAAGCTGGTGAAGACCTTCGGTCCGCAGAACCCGAAGTCGCTGTCGCTGCGCACCCACTGCCAGACCTCGGGCTGGTCGCTGACCGCGCAGGACGTCTTCAACAATGTCACCCGCACCTGTGTGGAGGCGATGGCGGCGACCCAGGGCCACACCCAGTCGCTCCACACCAACGCGCTGGACGAGGCGCTGGCGCTGCCCACCGACTTCTCGGCGCGGATCGCCCGCAACACCCAGCTGCTGCTTCAGCAGGAGTCGGGGACCTGCCGGGTCATCGACCCCTGGGGCGGCAGCGCCTATGTGGAGCGGCTGACCCACGATCTGGCCCGGCGGGCCTGGCGCCATATCGAGGAGGTCGAGGCGGCGGGCGGCATGGCGCGCGCCATCGACCAGGGCATCCCCAAACTGCGGGTGGAGGAGGCGGCGGCGCGCACCCAGGCGCGGATCGACTCCGGGCGTCAGCCCGTCATCGGCGTCAACAAGTACCGGGTGGCGTCGGACGAGCAGATCGAGGTGCTGAAGGTCGACAACTCCTCGGTGCGCGCCCAGCAGATCGCCAAGCTGCGCGCCCTGCGCGAGGAGCGGGACGACGCCGTCTGCCGGGCCGCGCTGCGGGCGCTGACCGGGGCCGCCGGGCGCGATCCGGGGCCGGATCTGGAGGGCAATCTGCTGGCGCTGGCGGTGGACGCCGCGCGGGCGAAGGCGACGGTGGGAGAGATCTCGGACGCTCTTGAGCAGGTGTACGGGCGGCACTCGGGGCAGATCCGTACCATTTCCGGGGTGTACCGGAACGAGGCGGGTGAGTCCCCGGGGGTGGCGCGCACCCGGGCGCTGGTGGCGGGGTTCGAGGAGGCGGAGGGCCGTCGTCCGAGGATTCTGGTGGCCAAGATGGGTCAGGACGGGCATGACCGGGGGCAGAAGGTGATCGCGACGGCCTTCGCCGATCTCGGCTTCGATGTCGATGTCGGCCCGCTGTTCCAGACGCCGGAGGAGGTGGCGCGTCAGGCGGTGGAGGCGGATGTCCATGTCGTCGGGGTCTCCTCGCTGGCGGCGGGGCATCTGACGCTGGTGCCCGCGCTGCGGGAGCAGCTGGCGGCGGAGGGGCGCGAGGACATCATGATCGTGGTGGGCGGGGTGATCCCGCCGCAGGATGTGCCGGCGCTGCGCGAGGCGGGGGCCGCGGCCGTCTTCCCGCCCGGGACGGTGATCCCGGACGCGGCGCACGATCTGGTGCGGACCCTGGCCGCCTCGCTCGGCCATGAGTTGTGAGCCCATGCCACCACGGACCATCGACATCGACGCATATGCCAAGGGTGTACGGGAGGGCTCGCGGGCCGCTATCGCCCGCGCGGTCACCCTGGTGGAGTCGGCGCGCGCCGACCACCGGGCGCTCGCCCAGCGGCTGCTGACGGAGCTGCTGCCGGAGGCGGGGAGGGCGCGGCGGGTGGGCGTCAGCGGTGTTCCCGGCGTCGGGAAGTCCACCTTCATCGACGCGCTGGGCACCATGCTCACCTCGCTGGGCCACCGGGTCGCCGTCCTCGCGGTGGATCCGTCCTCCAGCCGTACCGGAGGCTCCATCCTCGGCGACAAGACGCGGATGGAGCGGCTGGCGGTCGATCCGGCAGCGTTCGTCCGGCCGTCGCCGACCTCGGGGACGCTGGGCGGGGTGGCCAGGGCGACCCGCGAGACCATCGTGGTGATGGAGGCCGCGGGGTATGACGTGGTGCTGGTGGAGACGGTTGGGGTGGGGCAGTCGGAGACCGCCGTCGCCCATATGGTCGACACCTTTCTGCTGCTCACCCTGGCGCGGACGGGCGATCAGCTCCAGGGCATCAAGAAGGGCGTCCTGGAGCTGGCGGATGTGATCGCGGTCAACAAGGCCGACGGGCCGCATGAGCGCGATGCCCGCTCGGCGGCGCGGGAGCTGGCGGGGGCGCTGCGGCTGATGCATCCGGTGGACGCGGCCTGGACTCCTCCGGTGCTGTCGTGCAGCGCCCGCGAGTCCAGCGGTCTCGGCACCGTCTGGGAGCGGATCGAGCAGCACCGGGCGCTGCTGGAGTCCACGGGCCGGCTCGCGGCCAAGCGCCGTGAGCAGCAGGTCGACTGGGTCTGGTCGATGGTCCACGACGAGCTGCGCGACCGGCTGCGCTCCCATCCCGGGGTACGGGAGCTGGCCCCCGGTCTCGAACAGTCGGTCCGGGACGGGGAGCTGACGGCGACGCTGGCGGCGGAGCGCATTCTGGAGGCGTTCCGGTGGCCCTGAGCCGGAATTCTGCCGGAACTCGCGGCCCTGAGCCGGTACGGGGTCCGGACCGGGGGCGGCGCCGGGCCGCCGGGACCGGGTGGCGATGTCTCCGCCGTCGGCCGCGGTTCGTTAGCCTGCCCACATGATCAAGTCGACCATGCTCACCTGGGATGTCATCGACAGCGGGGGCTATGAGACCGCCTGGGTCGATCTCGGCGCCACCCATCTGCGGGCCCGGGGACGCGCCGTCGGGATCACCCCCGAGCCGTACTGGATCTCGTACTCGCTGGAGACCGGCGAGGACTTCGTCACCCGGGAGCTGCGGGTACGGGCCGAGTCCGCCGCCGGAGTACGGGAGGTACTGCTGCGGCACGACGGCGCGGGTCACTGGAGCGCGGACGGTGAGCCGCTGCCCCGGCTCGACGGCGCGCTCGACTGCGATCTGGGGCTGTGCCCGCTCACCAACACCATGCCGGTGCTCCGGCACCGGCTGCACCGGGCGGCCGGTGCGCAGGAGTTCCTGATGGCCTGGGTGAAGGTGCCCGATCTCTCCGTGCACGCGTCCCCGCAGACGTACACCCATCTGGCGGCGACCGACGACGGTGGGGCGCTCGTCCGCTACGCCTCCGGCGATTTCGTCAGGGATGTGCGCTTCGACGCGGACGGGCTGGTGGTCGACTACCCGGATCTGGCCCGCCGGATCAGTGCGGTTCGCGGTGAACGCAGTGTGCGGGAGCGGCTGTAGATAGGGTGCGGGCGGCGGAGTGCACACGCCGGCGGAGGGGACCGTCGTGACCGGCGGCCGGGCGAAGCGAAGGTGATACGGACATGAGGCTCACGGTCCTCGGCGGCGGAGGCTTCCGGCTGCCCCTGGTGTACGGCGCACTGCTCGGCGACCGTACGGAGGGCCGGATCACCCGGCTCGTGCTGCACGATGTGGACGCCGGGCGGCTCGGCGCCGTCGCCCGGGTCCTCGCCGACCAGGCGGCGGGGGTGCCCGACGCCCCCGAGGTCACCCTGACCACCGATCTCGACGAGGCGCTGCGCGGCGCGGACTTCGTCTTCTCGGCGATCCGGGTGGGCGGGCTCGAAGGCCGGGCGGCCGATGAGCGCATCGCGCTGGCCGAAGGGGTGCTGGGGCAGGAGACGGTCGGCGCGGGCGGTATCGCGTACGGGCTGCGGACCGTGCCGGTGGCGGAGGAGATCGCACGCCGGACGGCCCGGCTCGCGCCCGGCGCCTGGGTCATCAACTTCACCAATCCCGCCGGTCTGGTGACCGAGGCGATGTCCCGTCATCTCGGCGACCGGGCGATCGGGATCTGCGACTCCCCGGTGGGGCTCGGCCGGCGGGTGGCCCGGACGCTCGGCATCGACCCGGAGACGGCCTGGTTCGACTACGCGGGCCTCAACCATCTCGGCTGGCTGCGCGGGGTGCGGTCAGCGGGCCGCGATGAACTCCCCCGGCTGCTCGCCGACCGGGAGCTGCTCGGCTCCTTCGAGGAGGGCAGGCTCTTCGGCGCGGACTGGCTCCAGTCCCTGGGCGCGATCCCCAACGAGTATCTGCACTACTACTACTTCAACCGGGAGACGGTACGGGCCTACCGGGACGCCGAGCGGACCCGCGGCGCGTTTCTGCGGGAGCAGCAGGGCCGGTTCTACCAGGAGATGGAGCGGCCCGGCGCCCCGGCCCTGGAGACCTGGGACCGTACCCGCGCCGAACGGGAGGCCACCTATATGGCGCACAACCGGGAGGCGGCCGGGGCGGGCGAGCGCGCGGCGAGCGATCTGGAGTCCGGCGGCTATGAGAAGGTCGCGCTCGCCCTGATGGGGGCCATCGCCCAGGACCGGCGCACCACGCTCATCCTCAATGTCCGCAACCGCGGCGCGCTCGCCCCGCTGGACGCGGACGCGGTGGTCGAGGTGCCCTGTCTGGTGGACGCCAACGGCGCGCATCCGGTCTCCGTCGCCCCGCTGCCCGGCCATGCGACGGGTCTGGTGTGCGCGGTCAAGGCGGTGGAGCGCGAGGTGCTGGCGGCGGCGGAGAGCGGTTCGCGGGAGCGGGCCGTCGCGGCCTTCGCCCTGCATCCGCTGGTGGACTCGGTGGCCGTGGCCCGCCGTCTGGTGGACGCGTACAGCGCCGCCCATCCCGGTCTGGGCTATCTGCGGTAGACGGCGCTCCATCCGATGGGCGAGGGCGGTTGGTCCTGGGGAGTGTCTTCACAGGAGCGCCGTCCGCCTGCCGTGCCCTCCGGGAGCGCGCCGCACGGCCTCGCGTACGCCGTTCGAGCGGGTCCCCCTCTCAGGGGCCCGGCGGCCGGGGTGAAGACGGGACTTTGAAGACACGACCTAGCCGGATGCCCGGCTGGGTAGAGACCACCGTATGCACGATGAACGACGCCGGATCGAGGACCGTGTCGAACGCGTCCTCGGCCAGCGCATCCAGCCAGCAGTCCACTCCCACTCCCTCCCCTGCGAGGTCTCCTTCTGGCAGGCCCCGGGAGAGCCGGTGCCGTTCGCCGAGGCAGCGGCGCAGACCTATGAGCCGTTCGCCATGGGCACGCCCTGGGGGCCGCCCTGGGGCACCACCTGGTTCCGGGTCCGCGGCGAGGTGCCCGCCGCGTGGGCGGGCCGCCGGGTCGAGGCGGTCTTCGACCTCGGCTTCACCGCCGCCGGACCGGGCTTCCAGGCCGAGGCGCTGGTCCATACGGCCGACGGCGTCCCGCTGAAGGCCGTCAATCCGCGGAACCGCTACGTTCCGGTCGCCCGCCCGGCCGCCGGCGGCGAGCGGATCGACTTCCTGCTGGAGGCCGCCTCCAATCCCGACATCCTGGGCCGGGGGTTTCTGCCCACCCCGCTCGGCGATCCGGCGACCGCGGGCCGCGCGCCGCTGTACACCTTCGGCTCGGCCGAGCTGCGGGTGCTGGACGAGGAGGTCTGGCATCTCTCGCTCGACCTCGAAGTGCTGCGTGAGCTGATGCTGGAGCTCGGCGAGCACGATCCGCGCCGCCATACGATCCTCCATACGCTGGAGCGGGCGCTCGACGCCCTGGACCTGGACGACGTCTCCGGTTCGGCGGCACAGGCGCGGGAGCTGCTGCGGCCCGCGCTGACCCGGCCCGCGCACGCGAGCGCGCACACGGTGTCGGCGGTCGGGCACGCCCATATCGACAGCGCCTGGCTCTGGCCCGTCCGCGAGACGGTCCGGAAGGCGGCCCGCACCTTCGCCAACGCCACCGCGCTGGCCGAGGAGTACGAGGAGTTCGTCTTCGCCTGCTCGCAGGCCCAGCAGTACGCCTGGGTCCGCGACCAGCACCCCCGGGTGTGGGAGCGCGTCAAGAAGGCGGTCGCGGACGGGCAGTTCGCCCCTGTCGGCGGCATGTGGGTGGAGTCGGACGGCAATCTGCCCGGCGGTGAGGCCGTGGCCCGCCAGTTCGTCCATGGGAAGCGGTTCTTCCTGGACTGCTTCGGCATCGAGACCACCGGGGTGTGGCTGCCGGACTCCTTCGGCTACAACGGGGCCTATCCGCAGCTGGCGAAGCTGGCGGGCAACGACTGGTTCCTCACCCAGAAGATGTCGTGGAACCAGACCAACCAGCTGCCCCACCACACCTTCTGGTGGGAGGGCATCGACGGTACGCGGATCTTCACCCACTTCCCGCCGGTCGACACCTACAACGCGGAGCTGACCGGCCGGGAGATGGCGCACGCCGTGCGCAACCACCGGGACAAGGGCGGGAGCAGCCGCTCCCTCGCCCCCTTCGGGCACGGCGACGGCGGCGGCGGACCCACCAGGGAGATGATGGAACGGGCCCGCCGGCTGGCCGATCTGGAAGGGTCGGCGAAGGCCGTGGTCGAGCATCCGGACGCGTTCTTCGCGGCGGCGCGGGCCGAGTACCCTGACGCCCCGGTGTGGTCGGGCGAGCTCTATCTGGAGCTGCACCGGGCCACCTACACCTCGCAGGCGCGCACCAAGCAGGGCAATCGCCGCAGTGAGCATCTGCTGCGGGAGGCGGAGCTGTGGGCGACGGCCGCCGCGCTGCGCGCCCCCGGGTACGCGTATCCGTACGACGAACTGGACCGGCTGTGGAAGACGGTGCTGCTGCACCAGTTCCATGACATCCTGCCCGGTTCCTCGATCGCCTGGGTGCACCAGGAGGCGGAGGCGGAGTACGCGCGGGTGACGCGGGAGCTGGAGGAGCTGATCGCGCGGGCGCTGGCGGCGGCGGGCCCCGGCGTGCCCCGGGTGTTCAACACCAGCCCGCGCGACCGGGCCGAGGTGGTGCGGACGCCGGAGGGGCCGGTGTTCACCGAGGCGCCCGCGAGCGGCAGCGCAGCCCTGGGGGCGGCCCGGCGGACGCCGGAGCCCGTCACGGTGACCGGTCTCGTACTCGACAACGGGCTGGTCCGGGTCGAGTTCGCCGATGACGGCACCCTCGCGTCCGTACGCGATCTCACCGCCGGCCGCGAAGTGCTGGCCGGGCCCGGCAATCTGCTGCGGCTGCACAGCGATCTACCCAACCGCTGGGACGCCTGGGACATCGACAAGCACTACCGGAGCCGCTGGAGCGATCTGCTCGACGCCGACGCGGTCACCGTCGTCGCGTCGGGGCCGCTGATCGGGGCCGTGCGGATCGAGCGGTCCTTCGGCCGGGGGTCGGCCATCGCGCAGACCGTCACCGTGCGGGCGGGCAGCCGGCGGATCGATGTGGAGACCGAGATCGACTGGCATGAGTCGGAGAAGATCCTCAAGGCGGGCTTCCCCATCGATCTGCGGGCCGACCGGTCGACGGCCGAGATCCAGTTCGGCCATGTCCACCGGCCCGCCCACACCAACACCAGCTGGGAGGCGGCCCGTTTCGAGGTCTACGGTCACCGCTGGGTGCATATCGGCGAGCCCGGCTACGGCGTCGCCGTCGTCAACGACGCGACCTACGGCCACGATGTCTCGCGCACCACCCGGGCGGACGGCGGCACGACCACCACCGTACGGCTCAGTCTGGTGCGCGCGCCCCGGGTCCCGGACCCGGCGGCCGACCAGGGAAGGCACCGCTTCTGCTACGCCCTGCTGCCGGGGGCGACGGTGGAGGACGCCATCACGGAGGGATACGCGCTCAATCTGCCGCTGCGGGTGATCTCGGCGGGAGCCGTCGACCCCGTGGTGAGCTGCGACGATCCGGCGGTGACGGTGGAGGCGGTGAAGCTCGCGGACGACCGCTCGGGCGATGTGGTCGTCCGTCTCTACGAGTGCCACGGCGGGCGGGCGGCGGCACGGCTGCGCGCCGGGTTCCCGCTGGCCGGGGTCACGGTCACGGATCTGCTGGAGCGACCGCTGCCGGAGGCGGCCGGGAGCGCCGGAGCCGTGACGGGGGACGAGGTCGCGCTGACGCTGCGGCCATTCCAGATCCTGACCCTGCGGCTGTCCCGCGCGTGACCGGTCCGGCCGCCGGTGTCCGCGAGGGCGGGCGCCGGCGGCCGGCGTCTGGGAGGGCGGGCACCGGCGGTCGGCGGCGGTCGGCGCATCAGGCGGGTATCGGCATATATCGATAGAATTGGACTATGGCAGAGCGGTCCGTCGCTCCGACCGCACCCGAACTCGTCCTCGAAACCGAGGGCGGGACCACGGTGATGAGCCCCAGCCGGGACTATCACGTCGGGCGCGACCCCTTGAGCGACATCGTGCTCCAGGACACCAGGGTGTCCTGGCATCACGCGGTGCTGCACGTCGAGTACGACCACTGGACGATCGAGGACGAGAACAGCACCAACGGCACCTACGCGGACGGCAGACGCGTCCACGAATGGGATGTCCACGCGGGCAGCGTCATCCGGTTCGGCAACCCCGCCGACGGGCCGCGCGCGGTGCTCCTGAACCGCGATCCCCCCGTCTCCCGGATCCATGTCTCCCTCCCCGGAGCCACCAGCACCTTCCGGCAGCCGACCAGCGTCCACTCACTCGCCCGCACCGTGCGCATCGGCCGTGCCGCGGACAACGACCTCGTCCTCGACGATCTGACCGTCTCCCGCCGCCACGCGGAGCTGGTCACCAGCCCGGACGGCACCCATGAGATCGTCGACCTGGGCTCCCACAACGGCACCTTCCTCAACGGCGTCCCCGTCACCCGCGCGGAGGTCTCCCCCGGCGACATCGTCGGCATCGGCCACGCGGCGTTCTGCCTCGTCGACGATGAGCTCCAGGAATATCTCGACACCGGCGAGATCTCACTCGACGCCCAGGATCTGACCGTCACCGTGGACCGGGGCCGCAAGACCCTGCTCGACGGAGTGTCGTTCCCCGTGGGCGAGAAATGCCTCCTCGCGGTCGTCGGCCCCAGCGGCGCGGGCAAATCCACCCTGCTGGGCGCGCTCACCGGACTGAGCCCCGCCAACCACGGCACGGTGCTCTACGACGGCCGCGATCTCTACCACGACTACGCGGAGCTGCGCCGCCGTATCGGCCTGGTGCCGCAGGACGACATCCTGCACACCCAGCTCACCGTGCGCGCCGCGCTGGGATACGCGGCCGAGCTGCGCTTCGCGCAGGACGCCACGCCGTCCGAGCGCCGTGCGCGGGTGACGGAGGTGATGCGCGAGCTTGGCCTCCAGGAGCGGGGCGACCAGCGGATCCACAGTCTCTCGGGCGGACAGCGCAAACGGGTGAGCGTCGCGCTGGAGCTGCTGACCAAGCCGTCGCTGCTCTTCCTCGACGAGCCGACGTCAGGGCTCGACCCCGGGATGGACCGCTCGGTGATGCATACTCTCCGCGGTCTCGCCGACGACGGACGGACCGTCATCGTCGTCACCCACAGTGTGCTGAGCCTCGATGTCTGCGACCGGCTGCTGGTCCTCGCGCCGGGCGGCCGGATCGCCTACTACGGGCCGCCCGAGGACGCCCTGCCGTTCTTCGGCTACGACCAGTGGCCGGAGGCGTTCGAGGCGTTCGAGAACGACCGGGAGCGGGACTGGGCGGGCGCGTACGCGGCCTCGCCGCTCCACGACCGGTACGACGCCCCCGCACAGCCCCCGCTCCCCGCCGCGGCCGCGGCGGGGAGCGGCCCGGACGCGGTCGCCGTCCCGCCGCTGAAGTCCCAGAGCTGGGGTGCGCAGCTGCGGACGCTGGTCCGGCGGTACGCGACGGTGCTCGCCGCCGACCGCACCTTCCTCGCCATCATGATCGCGCTGCCCTTTGTGATGGGCGCGATGGCCCGCGCTCTGGCGGGCAGCAGGCTCACCGCCGAGACGGCGATGAACGCGCTGCTCATCCTCTGCATCGGCGGAGTGCTCATCGGCGCGGCCAACGCCGTGCGGGAACTGGTGAAGGAGCGGGGGATCTACCGCCGGGAGCGGGCCGTGGGGCTGTCCCGGTCCGCGTATCTGATGTCCAAGGTGGTGGTGCTCGGCACGGTCACCGTGCTCCAGGCGATCGTCCTCACCCTGGTCGCCCTCGTGGGCGTCGATCTGAACGCGCCGGGCGGCGAAGGGGTGCTGATGCCGCCGCTGCTGGAGATCACCCTCGCGGTGGCGCTGCTGTCGTTCACGGCCATGATGCTCGGGCTGCTGGTCTCCGCGCTGGTGCGCAAGGAAGAGGTCACCATGCCGCTGCTGGTCCTGCTCGCCATCATCCAGGTGGTGTTCTGCGGGGCGCTGCTGAAGGTGGGCGAACTGCCGGTGGCGGCGCAGCTGGCCTGGCTGGTGCCCTCGCGGTGGGCGCTGGGCGCGATGGCGGGCACGATCGGGCTCGCCAGGATCGTGCCGGGCACGATCGCCGCCGATCCGCGGTTCGAGCACTCCGCGGCCGTCTGGCTGACCAATATGGGCATGCTGGTGGTGCTGTCGGTGCTCTTCGGTCTGCTCGTCGCCTGGCTGCTGCGCCGCCATGAGCCCGCCGTGATGCGGAAGTAGCGCGGGAGCGGCCATGACGATCGAGGACTTCCGGCCCACCCATATCGTCCCCAACGACGGGCTGCCCGCCTGGCAGGAGCCCGATGTGTCCCGGCCGACCGAGCCGCTCGATCCGCTGCTGCCGGTGCGGCTGCTCGACCGGCGCGGGGACTGGAGCCGGATCCTCTGCGCGAACGGCTGGTCGGCCTGGGTGGACGGGCGGCTGCTGGTCCCGGTGCCGCAGGATCCCCCGGCGGCGGGGCTGCCCCTGGCGCGTACGGCCGATCTCCGTCCGCTGCTCGATCGTGTGGCGGAGGCGCTGGCCCGCTATCGGACGGCCGT
>NZ_VCLA01000061.1:0-57637 GCF_009600885.1 Streptomyces jumonjinensis | reverse complement strand
GGGTGGGGGCGGTGGTGGACGGCGAGTCGGTGTGGCTGTTCGACGCGGAGCACGAGCGCTGGGTGTACGGGGACGGGAGGAGCGTCACCACCTACGCGGTGCCGGGGGGCTCGTCGGGGGGTTCGACGGCGCCCGATCCCCCGGCGGCGGATACCGATACCGGGGGCGCCGGCGGGGCCGCCGCTCCGGCCTCGGGGCAGGGGCCGGGGCCGGCTTCAGTGCCTCCGTCCGCCCCGCAGACCGCGCCGCCACAGCCGGCTCCGGCGACTCCCACCACTCCGGCCGTCGCTCCGGCGACTCCCACCACTCCGGCCGTCACTCCCACCGCTCCGGCCGCTCCGGAGCCCGCGCCCAGTGTTCCGCCGCCCCCGCCCCCGCCGACCACCCCCAGGACGCCGCTGGGCGACCCCGAGCCCACCCGTACGGCACCGCCGGACGGTCCGCCGGGCCCACCGGCGTACAGCGGCGGCGACCCCGGAGCCGTACCGGGCACTTCGGCGTACACCGGCCCGGCGCACCCGCCGGGCGCCTCGGCGTCCACCGGCCCCGTACCGCCGCCGGATACCGGGGCCCGTACCGACCCCGTACCGCCGGCGGACACCGCCGGCACCGTCGCGTCCCCCGGTCCCGGCGCGGACAGCGGTCCCGGCGCGACCCGGCGGGTGGAACCCGTCCCGGCGCGGACAGCGGCCACGAGCGGTCCGGCCGGTCCCGGACTGACGCTGCCCGCGGCTCCGGCGGGGCGGGCGGACGTCCGCCCGGACGATTCCCGCAAGCGGCGGGCCCCGGCGCCGGGCGAGGCCGGATACCGGGACGAGCCGACCCGGACCGCGGGGCCCGAGGAGACCGCGCGGCCGGGTGACTCCTGATGGCGGACGGGCCGCACGACGCCCCGCTGCCCGCCGGCCGGCAGGCCGATCTGATCGGGAAGCGGATCGCGGGCTATCTGGTCGAGGCCGAGATCGGCCGCGGGGGCATGGCCGTGGTCTACCGCGCCCGGGATCTGCGGCTGGACCGCACCGTGGCCCTCAAGCTCCTCGCCCCCGAGCTCGCCCGCAACGACACCTTCCGCAAGCGGTTCACCCATGAGTCCAGGGTGGCCGCGGCCATCGACCACCCCCATATCGTGCCGGTCTTCGAGGCGGGCGAGACCGAGGGCCTGCTCTACATCGCCATGCGCTATGTGGCGGGCCAGGATCTGCGCGCCCTGCTCAACCGGGAGGGCCCGCTCCCCTTCGCCGTCGCGGGCCGGATCGCCGCACAGGTCGCGTCCGCGCTCGACGCCGCGCACAGCCACGACCTGGTGCACCGGGACGTCAAACCGGGGAACATCCTGATCGCCGAGGGAACCGACCCCGACCATCCCGAGCACGCGTATCTCACCGACTTCGGGCTGACGAAGAAGTCGCTGTCGCTGACCGGCTTCACCACGGTGGGCCAGTTCGTCGGCACCCTCGACTATGTGGCTCCGGAGCAGATCTCCGGGCGGCCGGTGGACGGCCGCTGCGATGTGTACGGCTTCGCCTGTGTCGTCCATGAGATGCTCGCCGGCGCCCCGCCCTTCGAGCGGGACGACGACATGGCGCTGCTGTGGGCCCATCAGTTCGACGCGCCCCCGCCGCTGACGAACTCCCGCCCCGATCTTCCGCCCGAGGCGGACGCCGTGCTGGCGAAGGCGCTCGCGAAACAGCCGGACGACCGGTACGCGTCCTGCGGGGCCTTTGTGGCGGCGCTGCGGGCGGCGGCGGCGCCGGGGCTCCCGGCAACGGGGCTCCCGGCGGCGGCCGGCCCGGTCACCCGGGTCGACACCGCGATCGCGGCCGGGGCCGGCCATCCGGGCCCGCCGCCGGAGCCACCCGAATGGGCGCGTCCGGTCTTCCGCCGCCGCTGACCTCTCAACGGCTCCCGGCACGCTCCGTCCCGCCGCGCCGGTGGACGGGCCGGGCGAGCAGCGCGCCGAGGAATCCGGCGGCCAGTCCCCAGAGCGCGGCGAGCCCCAGCGCGGACCAGATCCGCGGGGTCAGCGAGACCTCGGCGGAGAGCCCGCCGCCGAGGTCCCCGATGCCGAACAGGGAGAGTCCGTAGTGGGCGCGCACGGAGACGGTCAGACAGATCATCAGCACGGTGAGGACGAGGGCCACGGCCAGTTGGACGGCGTGCCGCCAGGGCGGGATCCGGGCGGGTGAGCGTACGGCCATGAGGAAGCCGGCCCCCAGCGTCAGCAGCGCGGCGGCGACCAGCAGCCACCAGACGCGGCCGTCGTGCGCGGCGAGGGAACCCAGATCGAGGGTTCCGCCCTCGGGGGTGCGCAGCACCAGGTCGAGCAGGCGGGGCACGGGGAGTCCGAAGGGGCCCTGGACCCTGCCGTCCCAGGTGGCTCCGAGGCCGATGGTGTACGCGAGCCAGACGAGGTTGGGCAGCCCGAGCAGGATGACGGCGAGGGTCTCGGCGGGTCTGCCGCGGGTCGCCGCGGCGATCAGTCCGCCGATCACGCCCGCCGCGACCCAGAGGAGCAGCAGGGCGACCATGGCGTACGCGGCGGGCCGTACGGGTTCGTGGAAGCGCACCAGGGCGGCGGGCAGCGGTGCGCCGCGCGAGACGGCCAGGGCCAGCAGCAGCACGCCCGCGAGCCAGAGCAGGCCGACGACGACGGTGAGCGGCGGCTGTGCGGCGAAGCCCGCCCGGGGGGCGGTGTCGAGCAGTTGTCCGATGTCGGAGAGCGTGCCGCCGGGGGAGACGGTGAAGTCGTGCCGGGCGAAGGCGGCGAGGGCGATCAGCGCGAGGGCCCAGAGAAGGGCGATCCGGGCGGCCCAGCCGGCGAGCTCCCGGACGGTGGCGACGGCCCGGTGTCTGAGCGGGCGGAGAAAGCCCGCGGCGAGGGTGAGGGCTCCGGCGAGGGTCACGGACAGGGGCAGCACATCGAGTTCCGCCGTCGCGCCTCCGAGAAGTCCGGCGTCGCCGGAGAGTTCGACGGATCCGCCGACGGCCAGGACGACGACGGCCGCGACCACCCGGGGGAACGCGCCGTCGGGCAGGTCCGCGGCGCCGGCCGCCCAGACTCCGAGCGCGGCGGTGGCGAGGAGCGCGGCCAGGGCGGCGGCCACGGCCGTCGCGGCCTGGACCCAGCCGTGCGGAGCAGGTGCGGCCGGCTCGCGGTGCTGGGTTCCGTGCTGGGTTCCGGGCCGGCTCACGCTGCCACGCTATGCAGCCCGGGGCGGCTCCGCGCGCCGGGCGGGGCCGGATGCGCCCGCTTGCGGAGTGCCGGAGTCCGGGGCACACAATGGCCGGAGATATGCCTGATATATCACTTCTGTTCTTCACCGTGGGAAGAAGAGCCCATGAGCGCCGAACCTCCTTCGTCCGAACGCCCCACCGGTCCCCCGTCCGGCCCGCTCTCGGGCAGGCCCGACCGCGCGTCCGTGCCGCCGCCGCCGGACCGGCCGAGCAGGCCGAGCGAGCCAGGCGGGACGGGCGACGGGCCGGGCGGTCCGGGTGGTCCGGCGGGTCCGGGCGGGACGGGCGACGTGGGCGGTGCGGGCGGTCCGGGCGGGACCCCGGAACCGGGCGGCGGAGCCCCCTGGTGGCGTTCGGTTCCCAAGGTCGCGCTGATCGCCGCGGGCGTGGTCGTGGCCGTGGTGCTCGCGGTCGTTCTCACCCGCCCGGGCGGCTCGGGCGCGCAGAGCGAGGTGTTTCTCCAGGCGGCGGCGGATCCGGGACCGGATCCGTATACGCCGTCGACCGCGCAGGCCAGCACCGTCGAGGGACAGTCGGCGCAGCCGCCGGGCCCCGCTCCGACGGAGACGTACGCGGCCCGTGAGGTGTCGGGCTCCACAGCCGGCCTGTACGGCGGCACCCAGTCCGCCGCCAGCTGCGATGTGGAGCGGCAGATCAGCTATCTGACGGGCGACGCGCCGAAGAACCAGGCGTTCGCGTCCGTGCTGGGCATCGCTCCCGGCGACGTGCCCGGATATCTGCGCAAGCTGACACCGCTTCAGCTGCGGCTGGACACCCGGGTGACCAACCACGGCTACCAGAACGGCGCCGCCACCTCCTATCAGGCCGTGCTCCAGGCCGGTACGGCCGTGCTCGTGAACGACCTCGGCGTGCCCACGGTGCGGTGCGCGTGCGGCAATCCGCTGCTTCCGCCCGGCGAGCTGAAGGGCGAGGTGAAGCATGTGGGCAACCCCTGGCCCGGGTACGACCCGGCGGCCGTGGTGTACATCGCGCCCGCGAAGGAGCCGATGAAGGAGTTCGTGGTCTACGACGGCAAGAAGGGCGTGTGGTTCACGCGGCCCCCGGGCGATTCGGCCGCCAAGGACACACCGACGGCACCGCCCTCGCACGATCCGCTCGCGCCGTGCGCCTCGACGCCGCCTCCCGCGGGCGTCACCTGCCCGCCGGGGTCCTCGCCCGGCGGAACGGTGTCCCCCGGGAAGTCCCCGGGTCCCTCGAAGCCGACGGGGCCGACGTCACCGGGCGCCACCACCCCGGGCCCGACCCCCGCCACCACGACGCCCGGGGGGGCGACGACACCGGCGCCCACGGCCGATTCCACGCCCGCCGTGCCGCCCCCGCCCCAGGGCGGCACCACCCCGCCGCCTCCGCCTCCGCAGCAGCCGCCCTCGGCGGGCTACGGCACCGAGGGCAGCGTCGCCCCGCCGCCGGAGCCTCCGGCCGCCTCCCCGTAGCCCGTACCGTAGCCCGCCGGACGCTAGCCGAGTTCGAGCGTGGTGACCCCGAAGACGCGTTCGGCGCGGACCTCGGGAGCCGGGCCGGTGTACATGCGCACGGTGGGGAACTGGGCGGTCAGCCCGCGGGCGACGGCCAGCGCCGCGGCCTCCCGCTGCGGCTCGGGCACATCGAGGGCCACGGTGTCCTCGGGGCCGAGGTGCGCGGTCAGACCGTCGAAGAGCGCCTCGGCGTCCTGGACGGTGTCGGCGAAGAGCGGACCGATCCGGTGGGCGTCACGGCCCGGCCGGATCACCCCGTAGCCGGTGACGCGCCCGTCGCGCAGCCGGACACGGGCGGTGTGCCCCGGCGCGGCCAGCCAGCGGGCGACGAATTCGCCGCGGTCGGCGGGGAAGCAGTCGCGGTCGTACGCGGCGATCGCGCCCAGGTGCTCCGGCGCGGCGGGCACGGTCCCCGCGTCCGGGGAGCCGCCGCGCAGGGGCCGCCCGCCGTAGCGGACGGTGCCGTACGCCGGAGTGAAGCCGGAGCGCTGGTAGTTGGCCTGCTGCGCGGGGACCGCGTCGAGGCCGATGAGCCGGTCCCCGGCGTGCGGGAAGGCCGCTCGCCAGGTGGCGATCCCCAGGCCCTGCCCGCGCAGATCGGGGCGGACCAGATAGAAGCCGAGAAAGGCGTACCGGTCCGAGTAGGCGACGATGGAGACGGCGGAGACGGGTTCGCCGCCGAGGCGGCCGATGAAGAAGCCGTCGGGGTCGGTGGGGTGGAAGCAGCCGACATCGCCGTCGCCGGGGTTCCAGCCCTCGGCCGCGGCCCATTCGGCCACCTGTCGCCACTCCTCCAGCGAGGCTCGGGCGACGGTGAGTCCTGCCGCCGTCTCCTGGGCGAGAGGGTTGTTCATGAGCGGTGCGTCCTTTCTGCGGAGGGTGCGGGGTACGGGGCGCGCTCTCGTCAGACCAGGTCCATGGCGGCGACCTCGTCGGGGCTGCCGTAGCTGACGGGGCCCTGGAAGCGCCGCCGGGCGGTCGCGAACCACCAGGCGGTGGCGATGAGGAGGACCGCGCCGAGCGCGATGGGGGCGTAGTTGAAGGTGGTCGGGGTGATCGGGGAGGCGTGCGGCAGCATGAACAGCACACTGCTGAACGCGATCCAGACGACGGCGGTCAGCGCGATGGGCCTGCTCCAGCGGCCGAGGTGCCAGGGGCCGGGCTGGAACTCGTCGCCGAGGCGCAGCCGGAGCAGGATCGGGACGCCGTAGGCGAGATAGAGCCCGACGACGTTGACGCTCACAATCGCGGTGAAAGCGGTGTGCGACCACCATGCGGGAGTGATCAGCACGAAGGAGCAGGCCGCCGCCAGCCAGACCGCTTTGACGGGTGTGCGGGTGCGCGGGGACACCGAATGCCACAGCCGTGAACCGGGCATCGCGCCATCGCGGGCGAAGGCGAAGATCTGCCGGGTATTGCTGGTCATGTTGGCGAGCCCGCAGAACAGCATCGCACCGATCACGATGAGCAGGAGCAGCTTGGCGGTGCCCGTGCCGAGCGCGTCAATGAGAATCTGCACCGGGGGCGCGGACGCACTCGCCGTAGCCGAGTAATCGCGGATCGCATACACCAGGGCGAGCATAAGGATCAGTCCGGCGGCGGCGGAGTAGCCGATGGCCCGCATGATGCCCTTGGGGGTGTTGACCGTCGCCTTCACGGTCTCCTCGGACATGTGGAAACTGCCGTCGAAGCCGGTGAACGTCCAACTGGTGACCAGCAGTCCGAGCATCGCGGCGTAGATCGCATTGCTGAACCCGGTGCCGTTCACGAAATGCGTGGCGAAGGACGGCGACTGATGGTGTGTCGGGATCAGAACGAGGCTGAGCACGATGACCGTCATTCCGATCAGCAGCCACCACACGGAGATCCGGTTGAGGGTGGCGACCAGCTGGACGGTGTAGGTGTTGGCGAGCGCCTGGAGCAGGAGGATCACCGTGATGATGGTGACCGTGCTCTGGCCGGTGACCGTGTAGCCGGGCCACTGCATGACGATGAAGGCCTGGATGAAGGTGGCGGCGGCGTAGCCGGTGGCGGCCGTGCCCCCGATCTGGCCGACGAAGTTGAGCCAGCCGGTGTACCAGGACCAGGCGCCTCGATGGCGTCTGGCGAGTTTCCCGGCGGAGAAATAGAGCGCTCCGCTGGTCGGGTAGGCGGAGGCGATCTCCCCCATCGCGGCGCCGACGAACAGCACCATGACGGATACCCCGATCCAGCCGAAGACGAGAATCAGCGGCCCGCCCGCGCCCATTCCGAAGCCAAAGGCAGAGAAAATACCCGAGATGATATTGATGATGGTGAAGGAGATGGCGAAGTTGTCGAACCCGCGGAATCTCCGGGTGAGCTTTCTCGGATATCCCATGGCGTGCAGTGTCGCGTCATCGTCGATGGCTATGGCTTCGTCGCCGCTATGGCTTCTTCTCGGCCGGGGGACAGTCGCACGCTCGGACATCAGTGCATCCTTTCCTTTTATCTCCGGCGAGGCGGGCTGCGGGGTCAGTGGGATTCGGGGATCGGAAGTCCGCAGGCGCGTCGCGCTTTGGTCAGCTGTTCATCGGGGGCGCCGAAGACGCTCCAGGGCATACGCGACGCATAGGGCCCCATCGCGGTGAGGACCTCACGCGCTTCGAGTTCGCGTCTGCCCATGTACAGGGCATGGGCGAGATAGGACAGATCCAGGACGGGGGTGTACCGGTACTGCGGCAGCAGGGGAAACCAGTTGGTGTAGCTCCCGGCCGCGGTCGTCACCCACTGCGGCTGCCGCCAGGCCCGGTAGGCGAGCAGCGAGGCGGGGTCGTACTCCTCGGCCAGGGCGACGAGCGGCAGCAGTCGCAGCGGCGAGGAGGCGGGGGCCCGGTGGCTGAGAAAGGAGGCGACGTCCCAGCGGGCGCTCGCGGTGCCTCCGTACCGGGTGAAGAAGAACGCGAGGAACCGGTGGTGCGCCTCGCGGTTCCAGGGGTCGAGTCCGATGACGCGGGAGAAGAGCCGCCAGGGGCCGGGGGGCGCGGTCAGCAGGCCCTGCGGGGCGGGGTCGAGCGGTCTGCGGATGCGGGCGAGGGCCAGTTGGGCGACCCAGGGGGTGGGGTCGTCGGGCAGCATTCTGGCGGCCCGCTCGCAGGCCGCGCCGGCGATGTCGGCCAGGGTGCCGGTGTGCGGGTCGTGCGCGTCGGCCGCGCGCAGCGCGCGGAGCATCGCCACGCGGGCCCACAGCAGGGTGGACTCGGGTCCCGGGTCCTCGCCGAGCCAGCGTTCGGCGAGGTCCGAGTCGGCCGCCTCGGACGCCAGCACCAGCGACCGGTGGGCGCGGATGTCGAAATCGCCGCGGGCCTCGCGGAGTACCTCCTGCGCGCTGAAGTAGCGGCCGGCTTTGACGTCGATGCATGCGCGGGCGAGCCGGTGGTCGTCCGCGGCCGGATGCCAGACGTACTGTCCATCGAACGAATCAGCAGGCACGATCCCCTCCCCCGTTCCCCGGACGACACGACACCATCCGCAGGCATTCACGCCAGGCCGAATCAGGCCGGATCCCCGTGGATCACCAAGAGCGCGACCTCACCCTACTCACGATCAAGTGAGAGGGAAAACACTCGTCCGAGTAACTGATCGGGCGGTTAATGGGGGCTGCGGCGGGGAACTCGCCAGGAGCTGGCATATGCCAACCTGGGTTGCTCCCCGGGGATTCGGGACGCCTTCCGGAAGCGCGACACGACCGATCGGACGGGATCCAGCCATAACGAACGAATTACCTCGTTGAACCATCCACCACCGCTACCTCGACCGGCCGGCAATCAGAATAGAAGCTAGGTCACCCGTTCGCATGGACATGCGCAACCTCGGCCTCACTCCCTCGTTGGGGGAGCATGATCAACGCACGACGCACCACCCTCATTTCCTCGGTCTGCATCGCCGCCGCACTCACCGCCGGTCTGGTCTCCGGCTCCGCCAGTGCGCAATTCGCCCCGGACACCATCACCATCGCGCCCACGGGACGGATCGCCCAGGACGGCGCCATCACCCTCAGCGGCACCTATCGGTGCTCATCACTGCGCTCGCGCTCGGGCCCGGTCCTCATCGGCTCCCACGCCGCCCAGGGCGATGCCCGCGCCGAGATCGACGGCCTCCAGGCGACCTGCGACGACCGGGTGCACACCTGGCGTGAGACCGCGCGCGGGCTCCGTCCGCTGACCCCGGGCACCGCACGCGGCGAGGCGACCCTGATCCATCTGGACTCCTCGAACGGCTTCGTCCCGTTCCCCGTCATCCTCAACGCCGACAGCACCGACCTGACCCTGCGCAAGCGCTGACCCGGGGCGAGCCGGGGGCGCACAGCGTACGGTCGTACGCCCCCGGCCCACCGCCGGAACGGCTTCCCCGGCGGGGCTCACCCCCAGCGGGACGCCAGCAGCAGCGCGATGTCGTCGGGCCGGTCCGCCGCCTGCCCGGCCTCGCGGATCAGCCGGTCGGCCGTCACCCGCAACGGGGACGCGCCGCACTCGGCGAGCGCGGCGCGCAGCCGCTCGACGCCGACGTCGATGTCGCTGCCCGGCTGCTCCACCAGACCGTCGGTGTACAGGGCCAGCACCGCGCCGGACTCCAGGTCCAGCGCCGTGACGGGATAGCCGGCCGCCGGGTCCACGCCCAGGACGACCCCGCCCGCCAGATCGAGGACCTCGGTCTCGCCGTCCGGATGGCGCAGCAGGGGCTGGGGATGCCCGGCCCGGACCGCCTGGGTACGGCCGGTCGCCGGGTCGACGACGATGTAGCAGCAGCTGGCGAACTGGCCCGGGTCGAGGTCGATCAGCAGCCGGTTGGTGCCGCTCATCACCTCCTGCGGATCGTGCCCACTCAGCGCGAAGGCCCGCACCGCGCTGCGCAGCTGGCCCATGGTGGCCGCGGCGGCGACGCCGTGGCCCTGGACGTCCCCGATGACCAGGGCGAGGCTTTCGCCGGTCTGCACGACGTCGTACCAGTCGCCGCCGACGTCCATGCCCTGGGTGCCGGGCAGATAGCGGCCGATGGTCTCGGCGTTCCGCAGCACGGGCAGCCGGTGGGGCAGCAGCGCGTCCTGGAGCCCCCGGGCGAGAGCGGCCTCGGTGTCGTAGCGCTGGGCCCGCTCCAGCGCCTGGGCGATCAGCCCGGCGAGCGCGGTGAGCACCGCGCGCTCCTCGGCGGTGAAGCGGCGCGGCTGGTCGAAGCCGAGGATGCAGGAGCCCACGGGCCGGCCGGAGGCGATCAGCGGCAGAAACGCCCGCGCGCCCACATGGGCGTCGAGCGGGATGCCCGGGTAGGCGGCGGCCAGATGCCCCATCGACTCGAAGAACAGCGGACGGCCGGAGGTGAGGGTTTCCACCCCGGGCAGCCGGGCGTCCAGCGCGGCCCCGTCGAAACGGTCGAGGAAGCCCTGGGGGAAGCCGGTCTCCCAGGCGAGGAAGAGATGTCTCTCGTGCAGCAGATAGATCGCCAGCTGGCCGCCGCCGAAGGCGGGCAGCAGCTCCTCGGTGACCACGGCGGAGACCTGACGGGCGGTCACGGCCTCGGTGAGCGCGATGGCGAGGGCGACCGGGCGGTAGAGGGCGGAGGGCCGGCCGGACGGGGCGCCGGAGCCCGCGCCCTCGGTGCCGCCCTGAGCGCCGCCCTGGGCGAACCCGTCGGCGAGACCGCGGTCGGGCGGCGGCTCGTCCGAGGGGGTGAGGATGACGGTCACTCCGTCGTGGCCGGGGAAGAGAGAGACCAGAAGCCAGTCGTCGTCCCGGTGCGCGGCCACGAAGCGGACGGGCGTGTGGGAGATCAGCGCGGCCCGGAAGCAGTCCTCGTACGAGGGCTGTCCGAACCAGGGCAGCGCCTCCCACAGCACCCGGCCCGCGAGTTCGGTCCGGGCCCGGCCGACGACCGTCTCCGCGCTCTGGTTGAGATAGACGATCCTGCCGAGCCGGTCGAGCGAGAGAAAGCCGCGCGGGATGCGGTCGGTGGCCTCGGAGATGATCGGACCCGCGCCCATATCCAGGGCGAACCCGCTGAGCAGGCCCGGCCGGTCCGCGCCCGGCGGACCGGTCGGGCGGCGGGTGAGCTCCATCAGCCAGGGGCGGCCGTCCGGGCCGCGCAGCCGGATCCGCCGGGTTGCCGGGGGGCCGTCGTCGGCGGCCTGCCGGGCGAGCGCCCACAGGCCGAGGACGTCCTCATCGGCCAGCCCCCGGGTGAGCGCCTCGACCGTGCCGCCGAACTCCTCCGGAGCGATGCCGAGGATCGCGCACATCCCGTCGTCGGCGGCGACGTTCCCGGTCGCGAGGTCCCAGTCGAAGCCGCCCAGCCGCACCGGGGGCTCACTGGCGGCGGGCAGCTGCACGGGCAGCGGCTCGCGGTCCCACTCCACCGCGACCCCCCGGCCGCTGAGCACGCTCAGCGCGCCGCCGAGCCGCCGGGCGGCGCTGTACATCCGGTGGCGGTCGCCGTCCGCGACCGGCAGTCCCGCGCCCGCCCGGCGCAGCACCGTCAGGACCCCGAACTTCTCCCGCCCGCTGACGACCGGGACGTAGAGCGAACTGAACGGGAAGGGCAGCCCCGCCATCAGCTGGGGGAAGCGGCGCATGGAGTCCTCGGCGTCCGCGAGATGGATGGCGCGTCCCGTGCGATGGGCCTCGGCGACCGGGAAGGGGCGGTTCACATGCATCCGCCACCAGGGGCGGAAGAGCATGACGGGCAGACCCGCGAGCACCGCCAGCCGCAGCCGTCCCTCGGTGCCGGAGCGCAGATAGACCCCGCCCGCATAGCCGCCGGCCGCTTCGATCGCGCTCACGGCCGACTGGGCGAGCACCAGCTCCAGCTCACCCGGCGCCCGCCTGCCGCCCTGCGGCGCGCCGGGCGCCGCCCCGCGCTTCGGCGGCCCGGGGGGCGGGGTGCGCCCGGTCGCGGCGTACCAGCTCACACAGCCAAGGATGCTCCCCGGCCGCCACGGCGCGCATCTCCGCCGGAAGCGGCGGAGAAGGCGCGCGCCTCCGTCAGAGACCGAGGCCGGAAACCGAGGCCGGAGGCCGAGGTCGGAGGCCGAGGTCGGAAGCCGGGGTCAGAAACCGAGGTCAGAAACCGAGGTCAGAAGCCGAGAGCGGTCAGGCCCGGGTGATCGTCGGGGCGGCGGCCGAGCGGCCAGTGGAAGCGGCGCTCGGACTCCTCGATGGGGCTGTCGTTGATGCAGGCGTACCGCACGCGCATCAGGCCGTGGTCGTCGAACTCCCAGTTCTCGTTGCCGTAGGAGCGGTACCAGTTGCCCGAGTCGTCGTGCCACTCATAGGCGAAGCGCACGGCGATGCGGTGACCGTCATGGGCCCAGAGCTCTTTGATCAGGCGGTAGTCGAGCTCTCGCGCCCATTTGCGGGTGAGGAAGGCGACGATCTCCTCTCGGCCGGTGATCCATTCGGCGCGGTTGCGCCAGCGGGAGTCGTCGGTGTAGGCGAGGGCGACCTTCTCGGGGGCGCGGCTGTTCCAGCCGTCCTCGGCGAGCCGGACCTTCTCCCGGGCCGACTCCCTGGTGAACGGAGGGACGGGGGGCTTCACGGACATGGGCGTCTCCTTGGCGCGTCATGAGGAGAACGATCGTTCTCCTCATGACCGCCACTCTAGGAGAACGATGGTTCTCTTGCAAGCCGGTCAGCGCCGGCCCGCCGTACGACCCCGGGCGTCCGGCATCCGAGACGACGCCGGGAGCCGGCCGACGCGCCCACCCGGGGAAGGCTCCTGGGCTATGTTGATCGGCAGCGGGACGAGAAGGAGTGACACCGGTGGCATCAGATCAGCAGGCACGCGCACAGGCGTCCGCGATCACACCGGGAAGACCGTCTCCCGGCACGGAGCCGGCCCCCACCGACCGGGTGCTCGCCCTCTTCGGCGGCCACCGGCTCTCGCCGGGCCAGCGGCGCATCGCGCAGTACATCACCGACCACCTCACCGAGGCCGCGTTTCTGTCGATCACCGATCTCGCGGAGCGGGCGGGCGTCAGCCAGCCCTCGGTCACGCGCTTCGCCTCATCCGTCGGCTTCAGCGGATATCCGGCGCTGCGGGAGGCCCTCCAGCCGATCGCGCTCTCCGCCGCCGCCCCCTTGGCGCCGGGCACGGACGGCGAGAGCCGGCGCAATGAGCTCCAGGCCGCTGTGGACGCCGAGATCGAGAATCTGGAGCAGCTGCGCCGGGGGCTCGCCGACACCGGCCGGGTGCTGGAGCTCGGCCGGGAGCTGGCCCGCTCGACGCCCCTGACCGTCCTCGGACTGCGGATCTCGGCGTCGCTCGCGGAGTACTTCTCCTACGCGGCGCGGCGGATCCACCCGGACGTACGGACGGTGACCCGTGGCGGCAGCGTCGCCTATGACGCACTGTTCCAGTCCCGGGAGGCCGGCGGGAGCTGGGTGCTGGCCTTCGCGATGCCCCGGCACGCCAAGGAGAACCTGGCGGCGATCCGGGCGGCCCGCAGCACCGGGCTGAAGGTCGCCCTGATCACCGATCTCGCGCTCGGCCCACTGACGGACGAAGCCGACGTCACCCTGAGCGCCGCCACGGGATCACGGCTCGTCTTCGACTCCTACGCCGCGCCCGGGGTGCTGTCGGCGGCCCTCCTCCAGGCGATGGCGGACGCCGCGCCGCAGCGCACCCAGTCACGGCTCGAAGGGTATGAGCAGGCCGCTGAGCTGCACGATTTCTTTCTGGAGGACTGACCGGCGCGCACGGGAGGTGTATGAATTTTTTCATACCCTTGCTTACCAGACGGTATATATATTTACTTCTCCCATGTCCGGGGATCCCCGGACACCCCGGCCGGCCCACGCCCCGCAAGAAAGTCGGCAGCGCTCGCCCATGCATCCGCTCCCCCGCGCCGCCCCGCCCGGCGCTCACCGCCGCGATGAGCGGTCAGGGCCCGTACCGCTCCGGCGCGGTGCCGCGGCGACCGGCGGCGGGCCGCTGCGGGCGCGATAGGCCGCCGCCCACCCCCAGACCGGAGTCCGGGACCAGACGCCTTCCTCCTCGCGTCGCTCCACGGCGCTCCGCCCCGGGCAGCTCCGAGCCCCTGCGGACTGCCCACCCGGCGGCCTCGGTCCCCCCTGGACCGGGGCCGCCATGATCCTTCCGCCTCAGCCCTGGCCCTAGGCCTCGTCCTCCCTGGCGGCGAGCGCGGCGGCCACGGCTTCCACGATGTACGCCTCGACGGCCTCCTTGCTCACTCCGAGACCGGCGAACACCCCCGTACCGCCCTCCTGTTCGAGCAGCGCCAGCAGGACGTGCTCGGTGCCGATGTAGTTGTGCCCCAGCCGGAGCGCCTCGCGATAGGTCAGCTCCAGCGCCTTGCGGGCGCCGGCGTCGAACGGCACGAGCTCCGGCGTCTCGTCGGCCGCCGGGGGCAGCGCGTCGGTCGCCGCCTGCCGGACGACGTCCAGCAGAAGGTTCTGCGCCAGGATCGCCCTCGCGGCGAGCGACTCGCGCTCGGTCAGCAGCCCCAGCGTGAGATGTGCGGGCGTGATCGTGTCGTTGCGCGCCGCGTGGGCCTCGTTCTGCGCGGCCATGATCACATTCTTGGCGCGCGCGGTGAACCGGCTGAAGCCCTGACTGGGATCGAGGTCCTGCGCGCCGCCCTTCGGCACGAAGCGCTTCTGGGCCGCCTGCCGGGTCACGCCCATGCTCTGGCCGATCTCCGACCAGGACGCGCCCGAGCGCCGGGCCTGGTCCACGAAGTGGCCGATCAGATGGTCGGCCACCTCGCCGAGGTGGTCGGCGGCGATGACCGCGCCACTGAGCTGCTCCAGGGCACCGGTGTGGACCTTCTTGACGGCCTCGATCAGCTCGTCGAGACGGACGGGATTCGTCATCTGCACGGGATTCTCCATGCCCGTCAACTTAAGGTTGACGGGCATGGGTGTCAACCCTTGGTTGACAACGGCACTGGCACTGACGCGGCGCGGTCGACCCGGCGGCGGGTCCGGGGGCCGACCCGGCGGACCCGGATCACCCGGCGGGGGCCGGGACGGTGAGGCCCTCGGGGGCCGGCCGGAACCAGGTCGGCCCCTCGGCGAGCGCCCGCTCGATACGGAAGCGGGAGAACTCGTTCACCTCGGGCAGCGCGTCCAACGCGAACCACCCCACCTCCAGGGACTCATCGTCGTTGACCCGCGGCTCCCCGCCGACCGCACGGCAGCGGAAGCAGATGTCCATGTACTGGCAGCGATCGCCATTGGGGTAGGTGACCGCCCTCGGCAGCCCCTGGACCAGCACCACCCGCTCGGCGACACAGCGCACCGCGGTCTCCTCGTACACCTCGCGCACGGCGGTCGCCGCCGGCTCCTCGCCCGGCTCGGGGATGCCTCCGATGATCGCCCACACCCCGTCGTCGGCCCGTCTGCCCAGCAGCAGCCGCCCCTCGTCGTCGAAGACGACCGCGCTGACCCCGGGGAGCAGAAGAAGCTGATGGCCGGCCGTGGCCCGGATCGCGCGGATGAACTCAGGAGTCGCCATGGCTTCGACCCTAACGGACCGTCACCACAGGGACGGTCATCCCTTTAACCTGCGGCCCGCTCACGGCGCGCGCGTACGGCCCCGGCGGCCACCTGCCCGAGCCCTCCCGCCGCGACCAGCAGCAGCGCGATCTCCGGCCAGACGCCGAGCCGGGTCGCCGGAGTGAGCGAGGAGCGCAGCGGGACCTCGGCGACCAGCGCGTCCGGGGTGAACATCGCCGTCTTCCGCACGACCTTCCCGTCCGGCATGATCACGGCGCTCACCCCGCTGGTGACGGGGACCACGACGGACCGGCTGTGCTCGACCGCGCGCACCCGCGACATCGCGAGCTGCTGATACGTCATCTCACTGCGGCCGAAGGTGGCGTTGTTGCTGGGGACGGAGATCAGCTGGGCCCCCTCGGTGACCGTGTCACGGGCCATGTCGTCGAAGGCGGCCTCGTAGCAGGTGACCAGCCCCACCTTGGTGCCCGCGAGATCGAAGACGCCGACCTCGTCGCCGGGTCCGAAGTCGCGGCTCACCCGGTCGACGTCGGAGCTGAAGAGGCGTACGACCGAACGCATCGGGATGTACTCGCCGAAGGGCTGCACATGGCGCTTGTCGTAGGTGTCGACGGGGCCGCGCTCCGGGTCCCACTCGATGAGGGTGTTGCGCAGCTTCCCGGTGTCGGGGCTGAGCACCGCGCCGACGACGACCGGGACGCCGATCGCCTTCACGGCGTCGTCGATGACGAGCCGGGCGTCGGCGTTCCGGTAGGGGTCGAGGTCGGACGAATTCTCGGGCCAGAGCACGAAATCGGGCTGGGGCTCCTTGCCCGCCTTCACATCGGCGGCCAGCTGCTCGGTACGGCGCGCGTGGTTGTCCAGGACGGCGCGGCGCTGGGCGTTGAAGTCGAGCCCGAGGCGGGGCACATTGCCCTGGATCGCGGCGACGGTCGCGGTGCCGTCCTCGGCGGAGCCGTCGACCAGCGGCAGCGCGGCGAACGCGGCCGTCACCGGCACGAGCACGGCGAGCAGCGCGGCGGCCAGCGGACCCCGGGGCAGCTCGCCGGTGCTCCGGTATGCGAGGACGCGCCGGACGGTCTCGTACAGGCCGAAACCGGTCAGGACGACGGCGAAGCCGAGCACGGGTGTGCCGCCGACCGCCGCGAGCGGCAGAAAGAGACCGTCGGCCTGGCCGAAGGCGATCTTCCCCCAGGGGAAGCCGCCGAAGGGGACCCTGGCGCGGGCCGCTTCGCCGAGGATCCAGCCGGCCGCGCCGAAGACCGGCCACAGCGGCAGCCGGGTGACCAGGGCGATGCCCACCGCGGCGAACGCGATGAACAGCGCCTCGACGGCCGCCAGCGCGATCCAGGGAACCGGGCCGACCTCCTCGCCCGTCCAGCTGAGGAGGGGCAGCAGAAAGCCGAGGCCGGCGAGGTAGCCGAGGCCGAAGGCATGCCGTGGCCGCCGTCCGTGCAGACACCAGCCGAGGAGGGCGAAGGCGGGGACCGCCAGCCACCACAGGGGCCGGGGCGGGAAGCTCAGAAAGAGCAGGACTCCGGCGAGGGCGGCGGCCCCGGGCCTGATGAGCCGCCGCAGCGGTGATCCGCTCGCGGGGCGTGCGGAGTCAGGGGCGTCTACGGCGGTGATGGTGGCGCTCACTCGCCGGAGTCTACGGCGAGCGGTGGCGCGGGCACCGCTCGGGGACATGTCCGGGATATCCGCGCGATCCGCCGGTCGGCGCGGGGCGGCGGCGGGCTCGGCCCGGCATTCCCTCGCAATCCGTCCACAAGCGGGTTGCTCTGCCGTTACCGTGTGCGACAGTCTTGCCGTCGCCCCAGGTCGGGGATGGGAACGACGGGGTCCGTCAGGGGTCGGGGGGCGGTGGTCAACGGAATGGCTGTGCCGAACGAGTACGCGGCGGTCGCGGAGCGCGAGCGGGAGCGGTCGGAGGCCCGAGCGCGGGAGCGGTCGGAGGCGCGGGAAGGCGAGCGGTCGGAGGAGCGCGAGGGCGAGCGGTCGGAGGCGCGGGAAGGCGACGGCGGGAGTGGCGCGGTCGGGGTGATCGGGGTGATCGTCCTCGCCGCGTGCGCCGTCTGGTCCCTGATCAGCGCGGCCGGGCGGGACGCCCGGCCCGAGGGGGTGCTGCTCGCGGTGTTCGCCGTAGCCGCCGGGTACGCCGGTGGCCGGATCGCGGGCACGCTGCGGCCGGTCGCCGTCGCCTGCGCGGCGGCGCTGACCGCGACCGGGCTCGCCGTGGTGTCGCCGCAGGAGGTGCCCGGCGCGTATCCGGCGGGGGGTGTCGTCCCCGGTGACGCGGGGGCGACCGCGGCGCTGCTGGTGCTCGGCGCGGGCTCGGCCTGCTGCGCCGCTTCGGCGGCCCGGGGGCGGGGCTCCCGGCCGCTGCTGTGGGCGCTGGCGCTCGCCGTGACCTGCACGGCGCTCGTACTGGGGTCGGTGGCGGGTTTCGCCGGGTCCGCGGGCGTACTGCTCTGTTCGCTCGCGGCGGCGCGGACACGGCGGCGGGCGGTCGCGCTGATCGCGCTGGCGCTGGCCGCCGCGGCGGCGGTGGCGCTGTCGTGGGGGGTGGCCAAGGACGCGCTGCCGGAGGGGCTGTCCGCGTCGCTGGAGGGCCAGCTGACGGGCCACCGGATGGCGCTGTGGCAGGAGGCGGCGGCCGTGGCCGGGGCGGAACCGGTACGGGGGGTGGGCCCCGGCCGCTTCGGCGAGCTGAGCGTCACCGCCCAGCAGTCGGCGGTCACGGACGGCAAGCCGCACTCGGCGGTGTTGCAGCAGACGGCCGAGCAGGGGGTGGTGGGCCTGGCGCTGTTGGCCGCCGTCTTCGGGTGGCTGCTGTACGGGCTGTGGCGCTCGCCCCGTTCCACGGCGGTGGCGGTGAGCGCGGGGGCGGCCCTCACGGCGCTCGCGGTGGTGGCCTGTCTGGGCAATGCGCTGAGCTTCACCCCGGTCACGGTGGGCGCGGGCCTTCTCGCGGGCCTCGCGGCGGCCCGCCCGGCGGCCGTGGGCCGTCCGGGTCCGGCGGGCCTGTAGGCCGTGTCGTCGAAGGCCCGTCTGCCGGCGCGGCCTCATGGGGCCCCGCGGGCCTGGGGAGACCCCATGCACCAGACCCCGCCAGGCCCTCCCCCTGGGCTTCGCCCGGGGGGACCCCCATCCGGGCGGCCGACGCTGCTCTGCCGGCGCTCCCGAGCGGGGAGACGGTCCCGGCCTGCCGGAACGGCCGGAGGCGTGTCCGGACAGCGGCACTCGGCCGTACGGGTGACGGTCACCGGCTTCGGGCCTCCGGGGGGGTGCGCATGGGACGGGCGATACGTGCAGCCGAGGTGCGCATACGGGACGGCCGAAGTGTGCGTACGGAACGGGCGAGACGGCCGTATGCAGGGGCGGGCGGGCACGCCCCGGGCGGGGGGCGGACGGCCCTGTTCAGATCTCGGCGGGGGTCCCCGTGCCCGCGCCGGGGCGGAGGCGGTCGCGGATGGCCCGTACCGCCGACTCGGCATCGTCGACCGTCACCGTGAAGGTCAGTCCGTCGCCCAGGGTGACGACCAGGCCCTCACCCCTGCGGACGACGACCGCCGTCCCCTTCCCCGGACGCCAGCGGTATCCCCAGCCGCCCCACTGGCGCGGGGTGACGCTCGGGGCGAAATCCGCGCCCACCACATGGGAGAGCGGGATTCTGCGGCGCGGCAGCCCCAGATGGCCGCACCGCACCTCCATCGCGTCGCTGTCCACCCTGACCGAGACATGGACGAAGGCGAGGGTTCCGTAGAGCATCAGCAGACCCACCGCGACACAGCCGATCACGGACATCAGCAGCGGGGCGATGCCGGACGTCCACGAGGAGTTGACGGCCAGCTCGACGCCGAGCACGACGAAGGCGGCGCCCGCCAGGGCGAGCAGCCACTGCATACGGTTGGTGGCACGCCCGGTCCACACCGCGGTCCCAGGCTCCGGGGGGTACGCGGCGGGGTCCGCCGGGTCATGGGAGTGGTCCCTCATGCGAGCAGCGTACCCACGTTCCGGCGGGGCGGCACCGAATCCACCGTGGGTGGCATATCGGGCGATAAGGGGCCGTGATCAGCTCGCGCCGCTGCGCCGGGATCACCCGGGAGAGACGGGGCGGGCGGTCAGCGCCCCGCGGTCACGCTCTGGAGCAGTCCGGCCTCGGCGTAGCTCGCCGCCTGCGCGGAGAGGGCCGACACCCGGCCGCTGAACAGGACCGTGAGACCCCCGGTCGGAGCGGCGTCCGGGGCGGGCTCCGCCCCGATGCGCCGCAGGGCCTGCGAGGCGACCGCCCCGGCCGAGCCGAAGAGCTCCACGGACCGCCCCACGGCGGCGCGGATGTGTTCGGCGACCAGCTCGTAATGGGTGCAGCCCAGGACGACGGCCCTTACATCGCGGGGGGTGAGCGCCGCCGCGGCGGCCACCGCCCGGTCGATCGCGGCGGCGTCCGCCTGCTGCACGGCTTCCGCGAGCCCGGGGCAGGGCACCTCGGTCACCTCGACCCCGTCGGCGAACCTCCGGATCAGACCCCTCTGGTACGCGCTGCCGGTCGTCCCCGGGGTCGCCCAGATGGCGACCGGCCCGCCGCCCGCCGCCGCGGGCTTGATCGCGGGGACGGTGCCGATGACCGGGATGGCGGGTTCGAGTTCGGCCCTGAGCGCGGGCAGGGCGTGCACGGACGCCGTGTTGCAGGCGACGATCAGGGCGTCAGGGGCGTACGCGGCGGCGGCGCGCGCCACGGTGAGGGCCCGCTCGGTCAGATCGCTCGGCGTACGCGGTCCCCAGGGCACTCCGTCGGGGTCGGAGGAGAGCACGAGGTCCGCGTCCGGGCGCAGCCCGCGTACCGCGGCAGCCGCGGAGAGGAGGCCGATTCCGGAGTCCATGAGCGCGATCTTCACCCGGTCACCATAGTCGACGGCGTCCTCCCGGGCCGTCCGGTGGGGCAGACTGCGGCGCATGAGCGCCCTCGCGTGGACCGCTGTCGCGTCGCTGGCCGCATGGGCCTGGCTGCTGCTGGGACAGGGCTTCTTCTGGCGCACGGACCAGCGGCTGCCGCCCCACGGGGAGCCGGAATCCTGGCCGGATGTCGCCGTGGTGGTGCCCGCGCGGGACGAGGCCGCGATGCTGCCCCTGAGCCTGCCTTCGCTGCTCCACCAGGACTATCCCGGGCGTGCCCGGATCGTCCTGGTGGACGACGACAGCTCGGACGGCACCGGCGACACGGCCCGGGCGCTGGCCGTCCGGTACGGCGGGCTCCCCTTGAGCGTGGTCTGCCCCGGCGAGCCGGATCCGGGCTGGACGGGAAAGCTGTGGGCGCTGCGGCACGGCATGGCGGCGGCCGGAGTGGAAGCGGACGGACCGGGGCTGCCGAAGGAACCAAAGGAACCGGAGCGACCGGAGCGACCGCCGGAGTATCTGCTGCTGACCGACGCCGATATCGCCCACGCCCCGGACAGTCTGCGCGCCCTGGTGGCCTCGGCCCGCGCCCACCGTCTCGATCTGGTCTCCCAAATGGCGCGGCTGCGGGTCGAGAGCGGCTGGGAGCGCCTCGTGGTGCCCGCCTTCGTCTACTTCTTCTGTCAGCTCTATCCGTTCCGCCGGGTCAACCGGCACGGCGCGCGGACGGCCGCCGCGGCGGGCGGCTGTGTCCTGCTGCGCACGGAGGCCGCGGTCCGCGCGGGTGTGCCGGACTCGATCCGGCAGGCGGTGATCGACGATGTGTCCCTGGCCCGCGCCGTGCAGCGCTCCGGCGGGCGGATCTGGCTGGGACTGGCCGACGGGGTGACGAGTGTGCGGCCCTACCCCCGGCTGGCGGATCTATGGCGGATGGTGTCCCGCAGCGCGTACACCCAGCTGCGGTACAGCCCGGCCCTGCTGGCGGGGACGGTCGCCGGGCTGGCCCTGGTCTATCTCGTGCCGCCCGTCGCGCTGTTCGCCGGGCTCGCCGGCGGCGACGCCGTCGCCGCGTGGAGCGGCGGCGGGGCATGGGCGGTGATGACCGCGACCTATCTGCCGATGCTCCGCTACTACCGGCTCACGCCGTCGCTCGCGCTCCCGCTGCCGTTCACGGCGCTGCTGTATCTCCTGATGACCCTCGATTCGGCGGGCCGGCACCACCTCGGCCGCGGCGCGTCCTGGAAGGGGCGTCGATACGCACGCCCCCGGGCGGCTCCGGAGAGCGCGGGCCCGGGGGCCGCGGCGGAGCGCGCCCGGAGCTGAGCGGGCGGCGCGGCGCGGGCAGTCGGGACAGCGAGTCGGCGCGGCGGTGGAGACGGCGCGGCACGGACGGTCGGGACGGCGGATCGGCGGGGTCGGCGGAGCTTCCGGTACGAGACCCCGGGAGCGGACCGGCCCGGGAACTCACAGGCCGTCACGCACGTTCCGATCGGCCTCCGTTTCACCGGGCCGACCCGTGAGTAACCCACCCTAAGCTCGCTCTTTACACGTTCCCTACCCTGTTGAGCGACCGATTTTCCCAGATTCGCTCACATTGGGGCCCCATAGGACCGCGCATCCACCGAAACAACCCACATACCGGCCTCCCCAACCAGGCACCGTGGGCTTACCTTAGGTCCCATGACCTCCCCCCGCTCCACTTACGGCGGCGGCTACTACTCCGCACCGTCCTTCGCCGACACCCCGATCTACGACTCCCTCGTCGCAGAGCGGGGCACGCCTCAGATCGCCCCGATCAGAGTGCCCGCCGCGTACGACACCGGCAACAGCTATCTGCCGGCCCTGCCGGCGGCCCTGCCCGCCCTCCCGGCGGCCTCCTCGGCCCCCCAGCCCGCCCCGGCGTACGGCTATCCGCAGCAGGCTCCCCAGCAGCCGATGCCGCTCCAGCAGGCCGCCGCTCCGTACATCCCGCAGCAACAGCCCGCCCCGCGCGGCTATCCGGGACCCCAGGGCCAGCCCCAGCAGTACCGGCCGGCGGCCGGCGGCTACGAGGCGATGCGCCCGGCGGCCGGCCGCCCCGCTCCGGCCCCCGGGCCCGGAGGTCATCAGGACCCCTACAACCGCCCCCAGCAGGGTCAGGGTTACTGACCGAGGGGACCTGGGGACGCCCGCGGCCCCGGGGGACACCGGCTTCGACCGGTCTCCCCCGGGGTTCCGCTTTCGCCACCCGGCCGCTTCGGCGGCGGAGTCCGCACTCGACGAGGTCTCCGGGAACTCCGCGCCGTGCCCCGCACGTTGACCGGGCGAGGACGTGGCTGCGAGGGGGGTGACGTCTCTCCCTTCCCCTGTCTTCCGACCGCGCCGTCCGGCACGGGGGCAGCGCGGACGCGGAAGGGGGTGCGGTGCGTGCGGACAGCCGCGGGAGTCTGGCGCTGGCGCGGTAACCCCCTGCGCCGGACCACCGATCTCGCCGAGGCGTGGACCGCGCTCGTGGCCGTCCTCCTTCTGGTCGTCGCGGCCCCCGCGGTCGGCTGGTTCACCGGGAGCGGCGCCGGCGACGCGCTGCGCCGTTCCATGCTCCAGCAGCGGCAGGAGCGCCACCCCGTCGTCGCCACGGTGCTGCGGCACACCCCGCCGCGCAGACCGCCGGCGCACGACCCCGAGTCGTCGGCCGCCCGTGAGAAGCGGCACACCGTGGTCGCGACCTGGACCGGGGTGGACGGCGACCGGCACACCGGCAGGGTCACCACCCGGCTCCGCGATCCCCGGACGGGCGATCAACTGACCGTCTGGATCGACCGATCCGGCCGTCCGGCGGGCCCTCCCCTGGACGAGGCCGCCGTGGGCACCCGCGCCGTGCTGGCCGGTCTGGGCGCCGCGTTCGCGTTCGCGGGCCTGACCGAAGCCGCCAGACGGCTGGCTCTTGCGCGGCTCTCCCGGCGAAGACAGGCCCGGCTGGAGCGGGCCTGGGCCGCCCTCGGCCCCGACTGGGGACGCACCGGCGCAGGCGGCTGACCTCCTGGCTCGTCAACTCCCGCCCCTCATGCGCGCTACGGTGGTGCGACCCCCGACACGGGGTCAGGACCTGCCGTCCGGACAGGGCGGGGTTTCCGGGCGTGCGCGGCGGTTCCCGAGCGCGCCGGACCCGGCGCGGAAGACAGGTCCCAAGGGGGCGTCCCCTTCTCCGAGGCGCGCCGGAACAGATCCCGAGGTGGGGGCAGAGCAGCACGATGGCACAGGGCACGGTCCAGGTGACCCACACCGGCACATCGCGGTGGCGGCGCCGCACGGGCGAGTACGCCTCTCTGGCAGCGGCCCTGGAGGCGGCGGGGGACGGCGACATCCTCACCGTCGCGCCGGGGACGTACCGCGAGAATCTCGTGATCGAGCGCGCGGTCACCCTCCGCGGCCCCGAGAGCGCGGTCGGCTCGGTGCGGATCGCACCGGCGGACGGGGTGCCGTTGACGGTGCGCGCGTCGGCCTGTCTGCAGGACCTCCATGTGGAAGGACAGGACACGACGGCGCCCGCGCTGCTGATCGAGGACGGCACACCGGAGCTCACCGGGCTGCGGATCTCCACCCGTTCCGCCGCCGGGCTCGAAGTGCGCGGCGCGGCGCGCCCCACCGTGCGCCGGTGCACGGTCGACAACCCCGCCGGGGTCGGCATAGCCGTACTGGACGGCGCGGGCGGGGTGTTCGAGGAGTGCGAGGTGGTCTCGGCCGGCCAGTCGGGGGTCTCGGTGCGCGGCGGCGGGCATCCCCGGCTGGAGCGGTGCCGGGTGCATCACACCTCGGGCGCGGGGCTGACCGTCACGGGTGAGGGCAGCGGACTCGAAGCCATCGGCTGCGAGGTGTACGAGGTCAAGGGCGCGGGGGTGCAGATAGCCTCGCGCGCCTCCGCTCATCTCTCCGACTCCACCGTGCACCGGACGTCGGCCGACGGGGTGACCCTCGACACCGACGCCGTCCTCACCCTCTCCGACTGCGAGATCCATGACATCCCGGAGAACGCGATCGATCTGCGCTCGCGTTCGGTGCTGACGCTCACCCGGTCGAATGTGCGCAGCTTCGGGCGCAACGGCCTGTCGGTGTGGGACCCGGGCACCCGGGTGGACGCCAACCAGTGCGAGATACACGACAGCACGGGCGACTATCCGGCGGTGTGGATCAGCGACGGCGCGACGGCGGTGCTGGACTCCTGCCGGGTTCATGATGTGCCCGACGCGCTGTTCGTCCTCGACCGCGGCTCCCGGGTCGACGTCGTCGACAGCGATCTCTCCCAGATCCGCAATACCGCCGTGTCGGTGAGCGACGGCGCGACGGCGCAGCTGGACGACTGCCGGATCAGAGAGGCGTCCACCGGCGCCTGGTTCCGTGACCACGGCAGCGGCGGCACCCTGGCCGGCTGCACCATCGACGCGGCCCAGACCGGTGTCATCGTCTCCAAGGGCGCCGACCCGGTGATCGAGCGCTGTACGGTCACCTCGCCCGCCGAGGCCGGGTTCTATGTGTCGGCCGAGGGCCGGGGCACCTTCCGGAGCTGCCGGGTCACGGGCAGCGGCGGCTATGGGTTCCATGTGATGGACGGCTGTCGCACGACGCTGAGCCGCTGCCGCACCGAGCGGTGCGCGCGCGGCGGTTATGAGTTCGCGGATCCGGCGCTGCTGCTGGTGGAGGATTCCAGCAGCGATGAGAGCGGCGTGATCACCGCGGCCGAGCGGGGGGCGCCGGCGCCGCCCGTGTCCGCGCTGACGATGTTCCCGCCCGCCGCCCCGCCGGTGTCGGCCGGGCTGCTCCCGGCGGTGCTCCCCGAGCCGTCCGGCCCCGCCGCGCCCGTCCCCGGGCCGCCGCCGTCGGGGCCCCGGCGCACCTCGGAGGCCGTTCTCGGCGAACTGGACGCGCTGGTCGGCCTGGAGAGCGTCAAGCGTGAGGTGCGTTCGCTGACGAACATGATCGAGGTGGGCAGACGCCGTCAGGAAGCGGGTCTGAAAGCCGCTTCCGTCCGCCGTCATCTGGTCTTCACCGGTTCCCCCGGCACCGGCAAGACGACGGTGGCCCGGCTGTACGGGGAGATCCTGGCCGCGCTCGGAGTGCTGGAGCGCGGGCATCTGGTCGAGGTCTCCCGGGTGGATCTGGTCGGCGAGCACATCGGCTCGACCGCGATCCGCACCCAGGAGGCGTTCGACCGGGCGCGCGGCGGGGTGCTGTTCATCGACGAGGCGTATGCCCTCTCCCCCGAGGATTCGGGCCGGGACTTCGGCAAGGAGGCCATCGACACCCTGGTGAAGCTGATGGAGGACCACCGGGAGGCGGTGGTGGTGATCGTCGCCGGATACACCGCGGAGATGGAGCGGTTCCTCTCGGTGAACCCCGGGGTGGCGTCGCGGTTCTCGCGGACCATCACCTTCCAGGACTACGACGCCGGCGAGCTGCTCAGAATCGTGGAGCAGCAGGCCGACGAGCATGAGTACCGGCTCGCGGACGGCACGGACGAGGCGCTGGTGAAGTACTTCTCCGCGGTGCCCAAGGGCCCGGCCTTCGGCAACGGCCGCACGGCACGCCAGACCTTCGAGTCGATGGTGGAGCGTCATGCGGGCCGGGTCGCCGAGCTGAGCGAAGCCGACAAGGACGCGCTGACCCTGCTGTATCCGGAGGATCTGCCGGAGCCGCCCGAGCCGTTCTGAGCGTCCCGGGCCACCGGTCCCCTCTCCCGGGCAGAGGGCCGGGGGCCGAGGGCCGGGGCCGTTCTCATGGGCCCGTGGGCCGGGCCGCGCCGGTCTCGCGGGACTGCCGGGGGATGTGCGACCGGAGGCGGTCCAGCAGTTCCCGGCGCTCCAGGGCGAAGAGCGGGTCGGCCTGGTACTGGGCGTGTCCGAGCAGCGGTTCCGGCAGGGGGTTGTTCCGGGAGCGGCCGTAGACCACGGGGTCCTTGAGGGCCGCCCGGTCCACGGTCCGCTCCCCGTCCGCGGCGGCGACCAGGACGGGCCCGCCGATCGGGTCGGTGTGCCGCCACAGATTGCGCCAGCAGTCGACCTCTCCGCTCAGCCGGGCCAGTGCGTCCGGGCCGAAGTACGCCGGGAACCAGCGGCCGTAGAGCCTCTCCAGAGGTGATCCGTAGGTCAGCAGCGCGATCCGGCTGCGGGTGGCGGCGGGCAGCTGCCAGACCGCGGACGCGGCCAGCACACTGCCCTGGGAGTGCCCGGAGATGACCAGCCGTCCGCCCGTCCGCTCGGTCCAGGTGCTCATACGCCAGGTGAGGTCGGGGACGGCGCGTTCCGCGTAGCACGGCGGCGCGAAGGGGTGCGCTGCGCGCGGCCAGAAGGTGCCGACGTCCCACAGGATGCCGATGGTCCGGCGGGCGGAGGCGTCCCGGTAGGCGCGGCGGCCCCAGGTGATGAAGAGGATGAAGCCGAAGCCGATGAGCCAGGACCCCAGATACTGGGCGGCCTCCGCCACGGCCTCGTCGATGCCGCTGTTCCCGAAGGCTCTGCCGGGCTCCCTGCCGCTCCCCCACGCGCCGGCGACCGCGACGGCGCCGAGCAGCAGGGTGGCGACGGAGATGAATCCCACGATCCAGGCGGCGGTGTCGGTCAGGGCGGCCCGGGCGCGGGCGCTCGCGATCCTCCGGGTGCGGATGGGGTCGGACCGCCAGTCGCCGAAGCCGGTGTCCTGGGTCTCGGCAGCGGCGTACTCCGCCTCCACCTCGGCCGCGCACCGGCGGCCGGCCGCCCAGGTCCGTACGGCGAGCACGGCGAGGGGGACGAGCAGCGCGGTCAGCAGCACGGGGATCACCGCCGCCTGCCAGCTGAGCAGCACCGGGGGGCCGGGGATGGCGCCGTCCCCGGACAGCCGGTCGGCGAACCAGTGGGCGAGTCCTCCGGTCATCACTCCGCCGAGGGCGCAGGCGAGCAGGGCGGCGGCCGGTCCGCCCAGGCCGCCGAGCACGGAGCGGGGGTGGCGGGCCCGGCGCTGGAGGGCGAAGGCGGCGACGGCGAGCGCGACGGTGACGGCGCCCTGGGTCAGGACGATGGCCCGGAACGCGATCGACGCGCCCGTCAGGGTGCCTTCGGAGGTCCAGCCGGGCCGGGACCAGCCCGCGTAGAGCAGGGAGAGGGCGAGCACGGCGAGGGCGCAGCCGGGCAGGGCGCTGACGACGGTCCGGTCCAGGCGGGCGTCGAAGCGGCGTTCGCTGCGGCCTCTGCGGACCACGACCGCGATCACGACGAGCAGTCCGATGATGTGCACGGCCTCCAGTGCGCGGCCGGAGAGGTCGAGGAGGGTGCTGTCGCCGCTCCGGTCGTGGCGTGCGGTGGCCCCGGTGACGGCGGCGGAGACGGTGAGGAATCCGGCGGCGGTGTGGGCGGCGCGCAGCCGGGCGACGAGACGGCGGCCGTACCAGAAGCCGGGCCGGCCGAGGGCGGGCCGTACGGCGGTCGCCGCCGGCCCGTCACCGGGCAGGGCGTCCGGGCGCAGGGGCTCCGCGGCACCCCCGCCGTATGCGCCGTACTCGCCGTGTCCGGACTCTTCGTATCCGGACTCGTCGGAGCCGTCTTCGGGGCCGGTCTCCCCTTCCGCCACCTCGGCTCCGGTCGGCGGTCGCTGGGATTCGTAGGCGTTCCAGGTGCGGTTGGAGAGGTACCAGAGCAGCACCACGAGCGCGGCCGGAAGCACGGCGAGGGCGGCCAGCCGGCGGCCGGGCTGCGACCACCAGCCGCCCTCGGCGCTGGCGAGCAGGGAGATCCAGTCCCGCCGGCCGGAGCACTCGGGCGTGCCCGCGCACTGCCAGGCCACCAGATCGAGCGTCACCTCGCAGGCGGCGGCCGTCATCAGCACCGTGAGGCTCAGGGCGACCAGCCGCACCAGCATCCCGTACAGCCTGGTCGTGCGGATCATGCCCTTGGCGCGCGGGCGCATCCAGTGGGCGAGGTTGGCCACCATGAAGGGGACGAGCAGCAGCCACAGGGCGCGGGCGCTGTTGCCGGAGGTGAGGTTGGACCAGCAGTACGCCTCCAGGACGGGCTGGTCACGGTGGTCATCGGGCCGGCTCTCGGCGTCCTCGTCGCCGAACCGCCGGAAGAGCGCGGCCTTCTCGTCCCCCGAGATCCGTACCGTACGGGGGTCGCCGAGCATCTCCTGCGGCGTGGCGCCGCCGACGCCGTGCACCAGCAGTTCGAGCGCGGGTCCCGCGCTCCGCGGGACCGGGGTTGCAGTGGACACAGGTGACTCGCTCTCTCGTGGGGCGGTCGACGACCGGCGAGCGACCGCGCGGCGTCCACGCCACAGGGTCCCGGATCGCGGCAGGTCACCGCAGCGCTCTCACCGAATCTCCGCGAGTGGGGGCGGATCGGCCCGTGGGAGGATATGACGCCCCGGCCACCGGAGGAACGCCTCTGCGGAGTACGGCGGCGGGTGTACGGCGGCGAAGCACGATCGCGTGGAAGGACCGGCCCTGGTAGTGACCGACAATCAGAACCTGCTCGCGGAGCAGCGGCGTGCCCTGATCCTCGATGAGGTGCGCAGGCGCGGCGGGGTGCGGGTCAATGAGCTCACCCGCAAGCTCAATGTCTCCGATATGACCGTGCGCCGGGATCTGGACGCGCTGGCCCGGCAGGGGGTCGTCGAGAAGGTGCACGGCGGCGCGGTGCCGGTGGTCGAGGCCAGTACCCATGAACCCGGTTTCGAGGCGAAGTCGGCGCTGGAGCTGACCGCGAAGGACGACATCGCCCGCACGGCGGCCCGGATGGTGCTGCCCGGCACGGCCATCGCGCTGTCCGGCGGCACCACGACCTTCGCGCTGGCGCATCAGCTGCTGGAGGTGCCGGATCTGACGGTGGTCACCAATTCGGTGCGGGTGGCGGACGTCTTCCATACGGCCCAGCGCTCGGGCACGGCGGGCGTGCCCCGGCCGGGCGCGGCGGCGGTGGTGCTCACCGGCGGGATGCGGACGCCGTCCGACTCGCTGGTGGGTCCGGTCGCCGATCAGGCGATCCGCTCGCTCCACTTCGATGTGCTCTTTCTCGGGGTGCACGGGATCTCGGTGGAGGCGGGTCTCTCCACGCCCAATCTGGCGGAGGCCGAGACCAATCGGCGGCTGGTGCGGTCGGCGCGCCGGGTGGTGGTGGTCGCCGATCACACCAAGTGGGGGACGGTGGGGCTGAGCTCTTTCGCCCGGCTGTCGGAGGTCGACGCGCTGGTGACGGACGGCGGGCTGTCTCCGGCGGCCCGTGCGGAGATCGCCGAGCATCTGCCGGAGCTGGTGGTGGCGGGCGAGCCCCGGATCGGCTGAGGTGATGAGATGAAGACACGGCCTGGAGCAGCCCGGGGCCGGGTGGGCGGCCGGTGAGCGCGTTCCGGCTGAGGCGTGCCGTGGCGCTGCCCGTCGGCGAGAGCTGGCGGCGGGTGACCGACTGGCGTGCTCATGCGGCGCGGATGCCTCTGACGGCGCTCGTTTCGGCGAGCGAGGGTCCCACCCGGGCGGGCACGGTGTTCACCGTGCGCTCGGCGGTCGGCCCGGTGGGGGTGGACGATCCGATGGAGGTCGTCCGCTGGGAGCCCCCGGACGGTGACGGAACGGGGCGCTGCCGGCTGGTGAAGCGCGGCCGGACGATCAGGGGCTGGGCGGAGATCTCGGTCCGTCCGAGCGGTACGGGCTCGGTGGTGGTCTGGGTGGAGGAGCTGCGGATCCGGGCGGTGCCGGGGGTGCTGGATCCGGTGGTGGCCCGGCTGGGGCGGTGGATGTTCGGCCGTGCGCTGGACGGGCTGCTCGGGGACGGACACTAGCCCGCGTATCGACGACGCGCATTCGCTGACGAGCAAGGCCGCGGCCCGTGGGCGTCGTGGCTCCGCTGCGGGTGCGTGACGCACGAGCCGCCCGTAGGCTCGCAGCGCCGGGGCGCCGAACACGGCGATCAGTGCGGAACCGTACGAATGCGGCGAGGCATGGAGCGAGGCTGATGGCGGAGGACCAGGTCAGCCGCAATCTCAAGGGTATGGACGATCTCGATTTCACCGGATGGAACAGAGCCGACTGGGACGGTGTGTTTGCCCACCACCACACCGACGATGTCCTGGTGGACTGGAAGGGCCAGCTGCCGACCCGTGGAGTCCAGGAGCACATCGACGCCATGAAGGCCTATGTCGAATCGGCGGGTGGCACGCCCCCGCAGATCACCTCGCATCCCATTGCCTTTGGGTCAGGTGAGTGGACCTGCGTCATTGGCGAGTTCGAGGGTGGCGGTCGCATGGTTACCGTCGCGAAGTGGCGCGACGGTGCGATTGCTGAGGAGTACATCTGGGCCTAGGTCGTGTCTTCAAAGTCCCTGGTGCCTTTCCTCTTCCGGTTGGCAGCTTGATCCCTCTTCTCCGGAATGACGCACCCGGACGACCCGTTGGTCACGACTCGATACGCGGCCCAGGGCCCGTCCGGGGGCAGACAACCGGTGCCATGACGGCTAGGGTGCGGGCCCAGCGCCTGTCTGATGGATCAGGTTCCAGGTCCGTGTCGTCGAAATCCCGTCCGCCCGGCGTGCCCTGCGGGCGGACGACGCTCCCTGGCGCCCCTCGCCCGGAGGTTGGTATGGCCCGCAGGCTCCGCCCCGTCGAACTCGGCTTCCTGCTCTCCGCGCCGCAGCGGATGGTCTTCACCGCCGGGATGTCCGCCGCGCCGAAGACCGTGTACCGGGCCCTCGCGGAGGATGTCTCCGACTGGCCCCGGTGGTTCTCCGCCATCTCCGCCGCCACACCCACCCGGGGCGGCGCGGGGCGGGACATCCAGCTCAGGGTGGGGATCCGCTTCGAGGAGACGATCCTCGCCGCCGACCCCGACGAGCGCTATGCCTATCGGGTGGACACGGTCAACGCGCCCGGTCTGCGGGCCCTCGCCGAGGAGTGGTGGATCGCCCCCGCGCCCGGCGGCTCCCGGGTGCGGTGGACTTTCGCGGCGGACTGCGCGACGTCGCTGCGGATGACGCTGCCGCTGATACGGCCCGGTCTGACGGTCTCGTTCCGGGGCGCGGTACGGACGCTGGACCGCAGGCTCGCCCGGGCTCGCTGATGTCCGGGGCGGCCCGGGGCGTGCGCGAACGGGCACGCCCGGAACCGTACAGAGCACAAGCCGTACGGGGCACGGAGGCGTCCGGGACCGCCCACTGACCCGGCACCAGGTCTCAGGCGTCCGGGGCCGGCCACCGGCCCGTCGCCAGAAAGCCCTCGATCTCGGCGGCGTAGGGCGCGATGTCGAGCCCCTGCTCCGCCAGCCAGCCGTCGGAGTAGTACTTGTCGAGATAGCGGTCGCCCGGGTCGCAGATCAGGGTGACCACGCTGCCGCGCTCCCCGGCCGCCACCATCTCCGCGACGATCTTCAGCGCGCTCCACAGCCCGGTGCCGGTGGAGCCGCCCGCCTTCCGGCCCATGACGGTGTCCAGCGCCCGTACGGCCGCGATGCTCGCCGCGTCGGGCACCTTCATCATCCGGTCGATGGCGCCGGGGACGAAGCTGGGCTCCATCCGCGGCCGGCCGATGCCCTCGATCCGGGAGCCACGGTCCGTGGCGGCGTGCGGGTCGCCCCGGGTCCAGCCGTCGAAGAAGCAGGAGTTCTCCGGGTCGGGGACACAGATCCGGGTGTCGTACTGCATGTAGTGGACATAGCGGGCGATGGTCGCCGAGGTGCCTCCGGTACCGGCCGTGGCGACGATCCACGCGGGCTCGGGGTAACGCTCCAGCCTCAGCTGCTGGTAGACGGATTCGGCGATGTTGTTGTTGCCGCGCCAGTCCGTGGCCCGCTCGGCGTAGGTGAACTGGTCCATGTAGTGGCCGCCGGTCCGCTCCGCGAGGGCCGCGGACTCCTCGTACACCTTGCGGGGGTCGTCCACGAAGTGGCATCGCCCGCCGTGGAATTCGATCAGCCGGATCTTCTCCGCGCTGGTGGTGCGCGGCATGACCGCGACGAAGGAGACGCCGATCAGCCGGGCGAAGTACGCCTCGGAGACCGCGGTCGAGCCGCTGGACGCCTCGATGACGGGCTTGCCCGGGCGGATCCAGCCGTTGCAGAGGCCGTAGAGGAAGAGCGAACGGGCCAGCCGGTGCTTGAGGCTGCCCGTGGGGTGGGTCGACTCGTCCTTCAGATAGAGGTCGATCCTCCACTCCTCGGGGAGCGGGAACTTCAGCAGATGGGTGTCGGCCGAGCGGTTGGCGTCGGCCTGCACCTTGCGTACCGCTTCTTTCAGCCAGGCCCGGTAGTCCAGATCGGTGCGGTCCGTATCCAGGGTCATCGCCACCACATCCGCCGCACGCTTCCCGCCGATATCCATGCCCGCCGCCTCCGTCACACTGATGTCCCGTCTCCGCACGGCCACAGTAAGCCCACTACCTGCACAAATACTCACTTGGGGAATCCATAGGGCGTACTTGTGGTTCAGTGGAGTGCGGCACTGCCCACGCCTACTGGTATACGCGACCGGAGTTGGGCAGACTGCCATCAGGCGATGCTACGAAGGGGGCGGGGAGCCCATGGCGATGGCTGAACCCGAATTCCGGGCCACGGGCGTACGGATCGAGCGGTGGCCACGCTCGCTCACCAAAGCCGGTCAGGTGCTGATCAGGGACGGCAAGCTGGAGTTGCTCACCAGCTATGGCCGGGTGATCGACAGTGCGCCGATCCGCGCGGTCAGGGCGGGCAGGGCGTGGTTCACCGATGAGGCGAGCACCGCACTGACGGTCAACGGCAAGCGCTACCGGCTGACGATGGGCCAGCGCAACCGCCGGACGGACCCTCAGACGCTGACGGGCCGTTTTCTGAAGGCCGTGCACGGGGCGGGCGCCGCCGAGGACTGAGCGCCGCCGCGCCCATCGCCCGGACGCCGTCCGGGCCGGGCCGCGGGGAAGCGCCGGGTTGCGGGACCGTGGTACGTGCCTCACGCTGGTCATACATTACTCAGGGTGCATCGACGGTCACCGTGCGATCCCGGAGGGGATCAGGCGTACCGCCGGTCAAGACTCAGCAGGCGGCAACTGCTGGATCCGATCTCCGTCTTCTTCCGGACCTACTTCGGGGAGTCGCAGCCGTGATCAGCGAGTCAAGCAGACACTGCACGGTGGAGCTCCAGGCCCTGCCGTCGCGGATCGGCCAGGTCCGCAGGATCGTCTCGGCGCAGCTGCGCTACTGGCATCTCGACCCTCTCATCGACCAGGCCGCGCTCGGCGTCACCGAGCTGCTGACCAATGTCCACCGGCACGCCGAGCCGGACAAGCTGTGCGTCGTGGACCTCGAACTGCTGCTCGGCCGGGTCACGGTCTCGGTTCACGACCACGATCCACGGCTCCCCGCCGTCCAGGACGGCGATCTGTTCGCCACGTCGGGGCGTGGGCTCTCGCTGATAGCGGCGGTGAGCGAGAAGTGGGGGGTACGGCCCCAGGGCGATACGGGGAAGACCGTCTGGTTCACGCTGGCCGCGCCGCCGCCCATGGAGGCGGCGCGGCTCTCGGCGGTCGATCCGGGGGCCGATCCGGCACGGCGTACGGCCGATGCCCCGGCGGCCGACGGCTCACTCGCCGCCGGCTCCGATGACGCGGTACGGGAGCACGCCCCGGCCGGGTCGGCGCTGGCGAGCTGAGCGCGGCGGCGGACGCGCCGCCCTTACGGCACGCCGAACCCCTTACGGCACGCCGGGCCCGGGCCGGGAGGTCAGGACAGCAGCTCGCGTTCCAGTCGCCGGCGTACCCGGCCCTCATGGACGAGCCGGCCCACCAGCGCTCCGCCGTAGACGACCACGCCGACGCCGACGAGCCAGGACTGGAGCACGAGCACGGTGCCGAAGGGGCCGTAGGTGACCGCGTTCGAGGCGATCAGCGGGGAGAAGACGAACTGGGAGAAGACCCGCAGCCCGAGCAGGGCGAGCGCGGTCAGCACGGCTCCGGGCAGCAGGGCCTGCCAGCGGACCCGGCCGCCGAGCAGCAGGCGCTGGGCGATCCAGAAGAAGAGGGCGGTGCCGGTGAGATCCCCGAGCGTGGCCGCGGCGGCGGCGATGGCCGGGTCGGAGGGGATCGGGGTGTTGACGAAGACCAGCAGACAGAAGACGAGCAGGGCGAGGAAGACGACATGCCGCCACATGGTGTGCCAGCGCGCGGTGGGCAGATCCCAGACCTTCTCGTACCCCGTCTGGACGGCGGATCCGAAGGTGAGCCCGAAGACGGTGAGCGCGGCGAGACCGAAGGCGGTGGTGCGCTGGAGTGCGGTGCCCGGCATGCCGAAGAGGCTCTCGACCTCGTCCTGGGACGCCTGGGAGACCCCGAGGGCCTGACCCAGCCAGCGGGCGAAGCCCTGGCCGCTGGCCGGGTCGGCCGCGGCGACGACGACCAGCAGCGGCACGAGGGTGAGGAAGCCGAGCGCGGCGAAGCCCATGGCCCGGTGCATCAGTTCCATCTCACGGCCCCGGACCCAGGCGAGGCCGATGGGCGAGGAGAGGATCCTGGCGCTCAGTCGGCCGGCCCGGTGCGGGTGGGGGGCCGCACCGGAGGGCTGATGGGTCATAGCTGGTCGACTACCCGCTCGGGCGGTGCGAGGCGTCCCCCATGCCGCCGGACGGGTGGCGGGCCACGGACCGGCCCATGCCGCCGGACGGGTGGCGGGCCCCTGACTCGCCCATGTCCCCGGACGCGTGGCGGACCGCGGACCCGCCCATGTCCCCGGAGGGATGACGCGGGTCCCGGGGGCGGTCAGGCCAGTGCCGTCAGGGGGTCGTCGAGCACCGGCTGCCAGGCGAGTTCCGCCGCGCCGACCAGGCTGTTGTGGTCGAGTGCGCAGCCGAGGATCGGCACCCCTCCGCTGCGGCCCCACAGACTGCGGTCGGCGACCACCGCGCGCAGCCGTTCCGGGTCGGCGGCGAAGAGCTCGCGGTGGAGTCCGCCGAGGATGATGCGGTCGGGGTTGAGGATGTTGACCAGCCCGGCGAGTCCCTGACCGAGCCGGTCGACGAGCTCCGCACCCGCCCTGCGCACCGCGGGGTCGTCGTACTCCGAACGGAGCAGCTCCCGGGACTGCTGGAGGAGGGAGACCTCGGGGCCCGGCTCCCGGCCGGCCGAGAGCAGAAAGGCCAGGGGGTCGGTCTCGACGTCGAGGCAGCCCCGGCTGCCGCAGTGGCAGGGGCGGCCCTCGGGGCTGACGGTGAGGTGGCCGACTTCGAGCGCCAGTCCGGAACTGCCGGTGTGCAGCCGGCCGTCGAGGACCAGGGCGCCGCCGACGCCCCGGTGCCCGGTGGCGACGCAGAGCAGATGCCGGGCGCCGCGCCCCGCGCCGTGCCGGTGCTCGGCGAGCGCGGCGAGATTGACGTCGTTGCCGGTGAAGGCCGGGCCGGTGATGCCCGCGTCCCGGACCCGTTCGGCGAAGACGTCGCGTACGGGAGAGCCCGCGGGCCAGGCGATGTGCAGCGGGTTGAGCGCGGTCCCCTCGGGTTCGGCGAGCGCGGACGGCACCGCGAGGCCCGCGCCGACGCATCGCCGCCCGCTCCGGCGGAGCAGGGCCGCTCCGGCGGCGACGACCTCGCCGAGCACCTGGGCGGGGTCGGCGGCGACCGGCGCGCAGGTGGGCGCGGTGGCGACGGTGCGTCCGCCGAGGCCGACCAGCGCCGCGCGGAATCCGTCCCCGTGGACCTGGGCGGCGAGGACGACGGGGCCCGCTTCGTCGATGGAGAGCCGGTGGGAGGGCCTGCCCTGGGATCCGGCCGCGGCGGCGGGCCGGGAGTCGACCCGGATCAGCCCCAGGGCTTCGAGTTCGGCGGCTACCGCGCCGGCGGTGGCACGAGTGACTCCGAGTTCGGCGGTGAGCACGGCGCGGGTGGGCGCGCGGCCGGTGTGAACCAGTTCCAGCGCGGGGCCCAGTGCCCCGCGGCCCCTTTCCAGCTTTGTTCTGTTGCTCGTCGCCTTGCCGTTCATGGGGGCGAGTCTCCCATGATCCGGAGGTCGTGAAGTCGGCATGTCCGGATCATGACCTCACCCTATCGCCCGCCATCCCCTGTTTGTGCCGCGCAAGAACAAACTGCCGTACGGGGCCCGGCCGCCGCTCTCCCGGGTCAGCGCCGCGCCGCACCCCTGGAGAGCGGGTCGGCGGAGGGGTGAGCGCCGAGCCCGACCTCGTACGAGAGCCGGGTGACGGCCTGGGTGAAGAAGGCGTCGCGCTCCTCGACGACCTTGTTGAACTGGCCGAACAGTTCGAAGGAGATCAGCCCGAAGAGCTGTGACCAAGCGGCTGTGAGCGCCACGACGACGGCGGGCGGCAGGTCAGGGGCGAGCAGGGCGGTGAGCCGGTGCGCCTCGGGGCGGAGCTCCTCCGCGAGGGGCGGCAGTGCGAGGCCGCCCGTCCGGTGGGCGTCGCGAGCGATGGCGATCAGCGCGCCGCCGACGCGGGCGGCGGGGCCGATGGTGTCGCTGGGGGCGGAGTAGCCGGGCACCGGGGAGCCGTAGATCAGGGCGTACTCATGGGGGTGGGCGAGGGCCCAGGCCCGCACCGCCCGGCAGAGCGCGATCCAGCGGGCGGAGTGGAGGGCGGCGGGGGCGGGGGCGGCGGAGGCGGCGGACGGGCCGGACGCGGCGGGAGCAACGGCGGGGCCGGGCGCGGGCGCTCCGGACTCCGGCGCACCGGGCGCGGTGGTGAGGGCGGACTCCGCCGCCGCGCCGACCGCGTCATAGGCGTCGACGATAAGGGCGGTCAGGAGATCGTCACGGCTGGGGAAGTAGCGGTAGAGGGCCGAGGAGACCATGCCGAGCTCCCGGGCGACCGCGCGCAGGGAGAGCTTGGCCGCGCCCTCGGCCGCGAGCTGTCTGCGGGCTTCGTCCTTGATGGCGGCGGTGACTTCCATACGGGCCCGCGCCCTGGCCCCTCGGATCGTGGTCATGGGAACAGTCTTTCACGCTTCAGAGCACTGACCAACGACAAGAGCAGCGAGCCATTTCGAGAGCACTGCTCTTGCTTTGACACGCGAACGCGTGCACACTGATCTCAAGCGAGAGCACTGCTCTCGAAACGAAGAGCGGATCAACAGCCCAGGAGCCCGCCATGCAGCAGACCCACTCGACCCCCCACTACATCAAGCCCAACCGCGTCGACAGCATCATGAACACCGCCATCGGCTGGCTCGCCCGTCGCGGGATCAGCCTCCTGGGCACCGCCGAGCTCTCCGTCCGGGGACGCACCAGCGGCGAGTGGCGCAGCATCCCGGTCAACCCGCTCCCCTACGAGGGCGGCCCGTATCTGATCTCCGCCCGGGGGCACTCCCACTGGGTGCGCAATCTGCGGGCCGCGGGCGGCGGACGGCTCCAGCTGGGCCGCAGGGTGCAGGAGTTCACCGCCGTGGAGCTGCCCGACGAGGAGAAGCCCGCCCTGCTCCGCGTCTATCTGAAGCGCTGGGGCTGGGAGGTCGGCCGCTTCTTCGGCGATGTGACCGCCGACTCCACGGACGAGGAGCTGCTGGCCGCCGCCCACCGGCACCCGGTCTTCCGGATCACCGTCGGCGGGTGAGCCCCCGGGGACCACGTCGCGGCGACACGGCGACACGGCGGCACGGCCGCCGGGCCCCGGGGCGACCCGGGCCCCAGGGCGACGGCTCGGGTCAGCTCTTGGCGCGGCGGTCCAGGGCCTCCAGCGCCCGCCGGGCCACCCCGTTGGTGCGGACCAGACCCGCCAGGGTGGTGGAGCCGCGGGTGATGTCGGCGAACGCCCGCCACGCGGGCCGCAGCCCGGTGATCGCCGCGTGGACGACGCCGGGACGGCGCTCGAAGACGGAGAGCAGCCGCCGCCCCACCCCCATCTCGACTCCGAGGCCCGCCTTGATGGCGAAGGCGTAGTTCAGCGCCTGCCGGCGGGCGTCCACCGCGTCATGCGCCTCCGAGATCCTGACCGCCCACTCCCCCGCGAGCCGGCCCGAGCGCAGGGCGCAGGAGATCCCCTCACGGGTCCACGGTTCGAGCAGTCCTGCCGCGTCGCCGCAGACCAGGACCCGGCCCCGGGACAGCGGCGAGTCATCGCTGCGGCAGCGGGTCAGATGCCCCGACGAGACGGCCGGCTCGAACCCCGCGAGTCCGAGCCGGGCGATGAAGTCCTCCAGATAGCGCTTGGTCGCGGCGCCCTCGCCGCGCGCGGAGATCACACCGACCGTGAGGGTCTGCCCCTTGGGGAACACCCAGCCGTAGCTGCCGGGCATCGGACCCCAGTCGATGAGCACCCGCCCCGCCCAGTCCTCGGCCACCGACTCCGGCACCGGGATCTCCGCCTCCAGGCCGAGGTCGACCTGGTCGAGCTTGACCCCGACATGGGCTCCTATCCGGCTGGCGCTGCCGTCCGCGCCGACGACCGCCCGGGCGAGCACCGTCTCCCCGTCGGAGGTGACCACGGCGACCGTGCGCCGGTCGGGGACCGCCGGGCCGTGCTGCTCGACCCTGGAGACCGCGACCCCGGTCCGCAGGACGGCGCCGGCCTTCTGCGCGTGCTCGACCAGCTGGGCGTCGAACTCCGAGCGGTTGATCAGCCCGAAGAGCATCTTCTTGGAGCGGCGGGTTCGGGTCAGCTTCCCGTTCAGGGTGAAGGTGACCGCGTGCACCCGATCGCGCAGCGGCAGTTCGAATCCCGGCGGCAGACTGTCCCGCGAGGGTCCGATGATCCCGCCGCCGCAGGTCTTGTAGCGCGGCAGTTCGGCCTTCTCCAGCAGCAGCACCTGACGGCCCGCCACCGCCGCCGCGTATGCCGCCGACGCCCCCGCGGGCCCGGCGCCGACCACGACGACGTCCCACACCGGATCGCCGTGTTCAAATGCTTCTGCCCCGGTGCCACCGTTCTCGCTGCTCACGATGTGCTTCTGCTCCCGATCCGACGCGTTCCCCATGCTCTCGACGGCATCCTACGGGCGGCGATCCCACCTCGCTGTGGCAGGATCGACCGCGTATTTGCCGTACACGTATCGCATAACGTCGCACCTACCAGGAGCGTGCCCATGACCGCCGATCCGATCGCCGAGACCGTCGCCTCGCTGCTGCCCCGCGCCAAGGCGGAGCTGGCCGAGCTGGTGGCCTTCCGGTCGGTGGCGGATCCGGCTCAGTTCCCGAAGAGCGAGTGCGAGGCGGCGGCGCGCTGGTGCGCCGACGTGCTGCGCGCCGAGGGGTTCGAGGACGTCGCGCTGCTCGACACCCCGGACGGCACCCAGTCGGTCTACGGATTCCTGCCCGGGCCGGCCGGTGCGCCGACCGTGCTGCTGTACGCGCACTACGACGTTCAGCCGCCGCTGGACGAGGACGCCTGGCTCTCCCCGCCCTTCGAGCTGACCGAGCGCGACGGCCGCTGGTACGGGCGCGGTTCCGCCGACTGCAAGGGCGGCTTCATCATGCATCTGCTCGCCCTGCGCGCCCTGAAGGCGAACGGCGGGGCGCCGGTCTCGGTGAAGATGATCCTGGAGGGCTCGGAGGAGCAGGGCACCGGTGGTCTGGAGCGGTACGCCGAGGCGCACCCGGAGCTGCTGGCCGCCGACGCCGTCGTCATCGGCGACTCGGGGAACTTCCGCGAGGGACTGCCCACGGTCACGGCGACGCTGCGGGGGATGACGCTGGTCAAGGTCCGGGTGGACACCCTGGCGGGGAATCTGCACTCGGGTCAGTTCGGCGGCGCGGCCCCGGACGCGCTGGCCGCGCTGATCCGCGTGCTGGACTCGCTGCGCGCCGAGGACGGTTCGACCACCGTGGACGGGCTGGACGCCGGGCAGAGCTGGACGGGTCTGCAGTATCCGGAGGACGACTTCCGGCGGGACGCCAAGGTGCTGGACGGGGTGGAGCTGACCGGTTCGGGTACGGTCGCCGACCGCATCTGGGCGCGGCCCTCGGTGACCGTCATCGGCATCGACTGCCCGGCGGTGACCGGCGCGACCCCGTCGGTGCAGTCGAGCGCGGGGGCGCTGATCAGTCTGCGGGTGCCGCCCGGCCGGGACGCGGCCGAGGTCACCAAGCTGCTGACGGCGCATATCCAGGCGCACACCCCGTGGGGGGCCAGGGTCTCGGTGGAGCAGTCGGGTCAGGGACAGCCGTTCCAGGCGGATGTGAGCAGCCCGGCGTACACGGCGATGGCGGACGCGATGCGGGTGGCCTATCCGGGCCAGGAGATGCAGGCGTCGGGCATGGGCGGCTCGATTCCGCTCTGCAACACGCTGGGGACGCTCTATCCGGACGCGGAGATCCTGCTGATCGGGCTGAGCGAGCCCAAGGCGCAGATCCACGCGGTGAACGAGTCGGTGTCGCCGGAGGAGTTGGAGCGGCTGTCCGTCGCCGAGGCGCTGTTCCTGCGGAATTACGCGGCGGGCGAGGGCGCTTCCCGGTAACGGGCGCAGGGCGCGAACGTGCTTCCCGGTAACGGTCCAGGACGCGAGCGCACTTCCGGCAACGGGCCCAGGACGCGAACGACCGGAGCGGGACCGGGCCCGGCCGCGTGGGCGGCCGGGGGGCGGCCGGGGGGCGGTTCCCGTCGGATCCGGCGTCAGAAGGGCACCCCTGCCTCCAGATAGAGCGCGGTGCCCCGCTCCCGGGCGCGCAGCGCCCAGCGCAGCCGTTCGTAGCGCAGGGGCGGCAGCAGTCGCTGCGCCTCCTGCTCTCCGACGAACCGCCAGTCGCGCAGCTCCGCCCCGGGCAGCAGCACCCGTCCCGCCTCGTCGCGGTCCAGCCGCCCGCCGTCGAAGAGGAGTCGCAGTCCGCCGTATCCGGGGGGCCTGGGCGGCTCCCAGTCGGCGACGAGCAGCCGGGGCACCCGGTCGAGCTCTATGCCGAGTTCCTCGGCGACCTCCCGCATTCCGGCCCGTGCGGGGGCCTCACCGTGTTCGACGACCCCGCCGGGGAACTCCCATCCGGGTTTGTAGGTGGGATCGACGAGCAGCACCCGGTCCTCGTCGTCGAAGAGCAGCACTCCGGCCGCGAGGGTCTCGGCGGTCGGCTCGGGGGTCTGGACGATCTCGCAGACCGCCGCCGCTCCGGTGCGGAGCGCGTCGGCGATCAGCCGGGCGGTCCCGCGGGGGTCGAGTGCGCTGGTGTCGATGGTGTACGCGTCCCGGGTGAGCCACTCCAGTGCGGCGCGGTAGGGCTCGATACGGTCGTAGGACCACTGGGCCCGGCTCGGTTCCCCGCCGGGTCCCTCTACGCCGGCGCCCGCCCCGCCGGGTCCTTCATCGGTGCCGCTCGCAGGCCGGTCGGTGTCCGGCCGCGGGGCCGGGGGCTCCTCACGTGCCGCGATCCGTGCCCGGAGGATCGTTTCATCCGGCCGCAGCAGCACCTGCCGTACCGGAATCCGCCGGGCGGCGAGACCGCCGAATATCTCGTCCCGGTACTCCTGGCACAGCAGGGACATCGGCACCACCAGCACCCCGCCCACCTCCGCCAGCATGGCCGCCGCCGTGTCCACCACGAGCCGTCGCCACATCGGCAGATCCTGGTAGTCGCTCACCTCCGCGAGCCGCTTGGGCGGCAGCAGCCGCCGCACTCCGTCGCCGATGAGTTCGGGGTCGTACAGCGTGCTGTTGGGCAGCAGGTCGATCAGTTCTTGCGCGGTGGCCGTCTTGCCCGCTCCGAACGCGCCGTTGATCCAAACGATCACGGTTCCCCCCTCTTCCGTAGCCCACAGTGGATTGCCCGGAACACCCTGCCACGGAAACCCGCGACAGGAGCCGGGAGGCCGCCCCGCAAAGGGGGTCGCGGGGAGCCTTCCCGAAGCCGTATGGGCGATGCCGCTCGGGTGCTCAGCCCTTGCCCGCGCCGAGAGTGAGTCCGGCGATGAAGTGGCGTTGCAGCAGCAGAAAGACGATGAGCGTGGGCAGTGCGACGATCACTGAGCCCGCCGCGAGCAGATTGTAATCCGTGAAGAACTGGCCGCGAAGGTTGTTCAGCGCCGAGGTGACGGGGAGCTTGTCGCCGTCGGAGATGAAGACGAGCGCCCAGAGGAAATCGTTGTACATCCAGGTGAACTGAAGGGTGCCGAGCGCCGCGAGGGCGGGTCTGCACAGCGGCAGGGTGATACGCAGATACTGCGTCCAGACCCCCGCGCCGTCGACGATCGCCGCTTCCAGGATCTCCTGGGGCAGGGTGCGCATGTAGTTCGCGAGAACGAAGACGCAGAACCCGATCTGGAATCCGATCTGCACCGAGAGCACGGCCCAGTACGAGTCGAACATCGTCATCGAGTCGGACATCCAGTACGGCAGCGGAATACGGTTGAACAGCACATACAGCGGAGTGACGATGACCTGCTGGGGCAGTAGATTGCCCGCCGTGAACAGCATCAGCAGGAGCAGCGAGCCGCGTACTCTCAGCCTGGCGACGCAGAACGCGGTGAAGGACGCGAAGAAGAGGGTGATCAGCACTCCCGGCACGGCGATGAGCAGGGTGTTGATGAAGTACTTCGTCATCTCCGAATCGCTGAACGCCCGCTGGTAGTAGTCGAAGGAGAGTTTTCTCGGCAGTGAGAAGTAGCCGTGCTCGGAGGTCTCCTCGTACGGTCTCAGCGATGCGTACACGGCGAGCAGCAGCGGAGCGAGGAACGCCAGCGAGACCGTGAGCAGAAAGGCGTGGACGCCGATCCGGCCGGTTCGGATCCGGTGTCCTCGCCGCCGTCGCGGGGGCGCGGGCTCCGCGGCTCCGGACGCGGGAGCAGCAGCGGTCATCGGCGTGACTCCCCTCTGATCTCCTGCACCAGGAAGGTGACGACGAACCCCAGGGAGAACAGCAGCAGCACCACGGCGATGGCGGAGCCGAAGCCGATCCGGCTGGCCTCGCCGACGATGTTGTCGGTGACCAGGACGGAGAGCAGTTCCAGGCCGTTTCTGCCCTTGTTGACGGCGTAGACGATGTCGAAGGCGCGCAGCGCCTCGATCACGGTGATCACGCCGACGATGACGTTGACGGGCCGCAGGGTCGGGAAGACGATCCGGAAGAACGTCTGCGCCTCGCTCGCCCCGTCGATGGCGGCGGCTTCCTTGAGCGAGGGATCGACGGCTTTGAGCCCGGCGAGGTAGAGGATCATCACATAGCCCGTGTGCCGCCAGGCCGCCGCCAGCAGGATCATCCAGATGTTCAGATCGCGGTCGCCGAGCCAGTCGGTGGGATCGGCGGTGTTCCCCAGTACGGCGTTGAGGGCCCCCTGGTCGCGGGAGAGGATCAGCTGGGCGATGAAGCCGACGACGGCGAGCGAGAGCACCACCGGCATATAGAGGGTGGACTGGTAGAAGCGGCTGAAGCGCACGCCCCGGTCGACGAGGACGGCGAGCAGCAGCCCGAAGGGGGTGGCGACCAGCCCGAGGAAGGCCAGCCAGAGCAGATTGTGACGGGCGGCGGGCCAGAAGGCCGGGTAGGCGGTGAAGAGGTTCTCGTAGTTGCGGAGTCCGACCCAGGAGATGTCGCCGATGCCGTCCCAGCTGGTGAAGGAGAGCAGGACGGAGGCGAGGGTCGGGCCCCAGACGATGACCATGTCGAGCAGGACGGGGATGCCGAGGAGCAGCCCGATGACGGCGAGGTCGCGGCGGGTGAACCGCCGGGGGCCGCGGCGGCGGGCGCTCGCTCTCGTACGCGCCCCGGTCCGCCGTGCCGCGCCGGGGGCGTCCCGGGCAGCCGGGGCTTTCGGCCGGGGGTCCGGGGGCCCGCCCCCGGGGGTTCGCAGCAGCGGCACGGGTGGTGACTCCAAGTCGGTCGCGTCCGAGAGCCGGGCCCGGCCGCCGGGGTCCGGTACGGTCGGGCCGACGAGGGCCCGGCGGGGTCCGGTACGGTCCGGTCGGTCCGGCCTGCGGGGCCCGGCGGAGTCCGGCAGGTGGCGGCCGGTCAGGATTCCGAGGTGAAGATGGTCTTCTTCTGCCTCTCGATGCCATGGACCAACCCGTCCACGTCCTTCGGGTCGTTGATGAAGTCCTGAATGGCCGGAACCATGACCGTGGAGGAGAAGTCGGGCCGGGTGTCCCGGTCCAGGAACTGGGAGATCTGTCTGGCCCCGGAGACGAGTTCGACCGCTTTCTTCTGCAACGGGGTGTATTTCGAGGTGTCGGCCCGGTCGCTCACCGCGATGTTGTTGGGGTCACCGGCGAGATAGACGTCCTCCGCCTCGCCCGTGGCCAGCCAGGAGAGCAGATCCTTGGCGCTCTCCATGGTCTTGTCGTTCTTGAGGCTCTTGGACTTCTTCGCCAGCAGAAATCCGTCGATGGGGGCTTCCACGGCGTCCTGGCCGTGCTCCGCGCCGATCTCCGGGAACGGGAAGAAGTCGAGATCGTCCCGCTCGTCCTCGGGGAACTGCTGGCCGGGGTGCGGAAGTCCGAAGACCGCCATGCCGGTCTGCTTCTTCTGGAGGCTGGTCGCGGCCTCCTGCCAGGTGCGGCCATTGGCCCCGGGCTGGCAGTACGGGAGAATGCTGCGCCAGGTGTCGAAGACGTCGCGGACCCGGTTGTCGGTCCAGGACTCCTCGCCGGCCATGAGGTTCTTATGGAACTCATAGCCGTTACTGCGCATATTGATGTAGTCGAAGGTGCCCATGGCGGGCCAGCCGTCTTTGTCGCAGAACGCGATGGGGATCAGCTTGTCCTTCTGCATCTGCTTGGCGAGGGCCAGATACTCGTCGAGCGTCCTGGGCGCGGTGTAGCCATACTTCTGGAATACGCTCTTCCGGTGGAAGACCGCCCAGGGATAGTAGTAGTAGGGCGTGAGGTACTGCTTTCCGTCCGCGCCCGTGGACTGGGCCTTGAGCGCATCGGAGAAGCCCTCGTACTTCGCCCAGATGTCGCTGATGTCATGCAGCAGGCCCTTCTCGGCGAAGAACTGCATGCGATAGCCCGCGAACCACATGAAGACATCGTCCGGCTTGCCCTGGAGATAGCGGTTGATGTTCTCCTGGAACGTATTGTGGTCAACGATGTTGACCTTGACCTTCCGGCCGCCTTCGGACTGTTTCGCATACGCGGAGAACGCGTCGGCGAACGCCTTCTTCGGCATCGGGTCGGATGCGTTGGACCCCAGGGTGACGGTCTTGCCGTCCCCGCCGGGGCCGCCGCCGCAGGCGGTCAGCAGCGCGGGCAGCGCGATCGCTCCCGCCCCGGCCACCGCCCCCCGCATCAGACTCCGCCGTGACATCCGATGTCCGGCCACGCTTCCAGGCGCCGCTGATTCGTAGGAACCACTGAACGAAGACTGTGCAGACTGTGCCATGCCTCCCCCTCAGGAGCGCAACCCAACACAACCCAACGCGAGGATTGGATCTCACTCCGAGAGAACGGTGTCGTCAAGGGTTATGACGCGACCTCAGCCAACCGTTACCACATCTCTTCCAACAGACTCGAACAGGCTCTACCGTAAACGCTCGTCACTGCGACATCCAGACCGTCTCCCCCGAACAGCCGAGAGCACGGAGGAAGGTCACGATGCGTCACCTATCCGTCCACCGAGTGCGCACCGGAGTCGTCGGAGCGCTGATCACCGCGTTGTTCGGCGCGGCGGGGCTCAGCGCCCCCGCCGCCGCCCTCTCCCCTGACGACACGACGGCACCGGCCGGGAACGAGGCCGGCGCACAGGTCGGCACACGGACCGGCACACAGACCGGCGCACAGGTCGGCGAAGCCCTCGCGCCGACCCCGCCGATGGGGTTCAACAACTGGAACTCCACCCACTGCCGGGCCGATTTCAATGAATCCATGATCAAAGGGATCGCGGACATCTTCGTCGAGAGGGGGCTGAAGGAAGCCGGTTACACCTATGTCAATCTGGACGACTGCTGGGCCCTGCCGCAGCGGAACGCCGAGGGCCGGCTGGTTCCCGATCCGGTGCGCTTCCCGAACGGCATCAAGGCCGTCGCCGACTACGTCCACTCCAAAGGGCTGAAGTTCGGCATCTACACCAGCGCGGGGACGAAGACCTGCAACCGGGCCGGTTTCCCCGGCGCGCTGGGCCATGAGTACAGCGACGCCCAGCAGTTCGCCGACTGGGGCGTGGACTACCTCAAGTACGACAACTGCAATAACCAGGGCGTGGACGCCAGGCTTCGCTACACCACCATGCGCGACGCGCTTCTCGCCACCGGCCGTCCCATCGTCTTCAGCATCTGCGAGTGGGGTCAGAACAGACCGTGGGAGTGGGCCAAGGGCGTAGGCCAGCTCTGGCGCACCACGGGTGACATCAGCGACAACTGGGGCTCCATGGTGTCGATCATGAAGCGGAATCTGGCGCTGGCCCCCTACGCGGGCCCCGGCCACTGGAACGACCCCGACATGCTGGAGGTCGGCAACGGCGGGATGACGGACACCGAGTACCGCACCCACTTCTCCATGTGGTCCATCATGGCGGCGCCGCTGCTGATCGGCTCCGATCTGCGCAAGGTTCCCGAATCGGCGTTCGAGATACTCGGCAACCGCGAGGTCATCGCCGTCGACCAGGACCCGCTGGGCCGGCAGGGCGCCGTGATCGGCTCCGAGGGCGGGCGCTGGGTGGTGGCCAAGGAACTGGCGGACGGCAGCCGCGCGGTCGCGCTCTTCAACGAGAGCGGACGCCCCCAGCGGATCGCCACCACCGCGCAGGCCGTGGGGCTCCCGGCGGCTGCCGCGTACAAGGTGCGCGATCTCTGGCGGCACACCAGCGCCAACACCGCGGGCACGATCGCCGCGACGGTGCCCGCGCACGGCACCGTGCTGCTGCGGATCTCCCAGGACCGCGGCTGGGCGCTGCTGCCGCCGGCCGTCGAGGTGGGCGCCGACGACAGCGTGATGGCGGAGTCCGGGCGGACCGTGAAGCTCACCGCGACCGTCACCGATCTGGGCCGTACCCCCGCGCTCGCGGTCTCGGCCAGGGTGACCGGCCCGCAGGGCTGGACGGTCGAGGCCGTCGGCCGGACGGCCGCACCCGTGCTGACGAGCGGAGCGAAGCTGACCACGGAGTGGGAGGTGACGGTTCCGGCGGACGCCTCGGCCGGAACGCATGAACTGACCGTGGCCGCCGCCTACCACTCGCCGACCGGGAAACGGCTCACCGCCTCCGTGCCGGCGAGTGTGAGCGTGGTCGTGGCGCCGCCGGCGGGCCGGTCGTACCTCAGCGATCTGAGCTGGCTGAGCGCGGTCAACGGCTGGGGCCCGGTGGAGAAGGACACCAGCAACGGCGAGAGCAGGGCGGGCGACGGCAGACCGATCACCATCGGCGGGCAGGTCTTCGCCAAGGGCCTCGGGGTCCATGCCTCCAGCACGGTCGAGTACTACGCGGGCGGGCGCTGCACAGGGGTCAGCGCGAGCGCCGGAGTGGACGACGAGAAGGGGAGCCGGGGCACGGTCGCCTTCGAGATCTGGGCGGACGGCGTCAAGGCCGCGTCCACCGGAGTGCTGACCAACGCGATGAACGCCCAGCCGGTCTCGGCGGATGTGACGGGTGCGAAGGTCGTCCGGCTGGTGGTCACGGACGGCGGGGACGGAATCGACTCCGACCACGCCGACTGGGCCGATCTCACCATCAGCTGCTGAGGGCTCAGGTCGTGTCGTCGACGTCCCCTCCGTCCGGAGGGCGGGCGGACGGGACCTCGACGGCACTCCCTGGGGAAGCCGGTCGCCGGGAACGCCTCACTCCGGGCCGGCTCCCCGGGCCCGGGGCGGCGACGCCGCGACCCGCGCCCGCGCGGAGATCACCGGGCCGTCCCCAGCAGGGCCGCCGCCGCCGCGCCCACCAGGCCCGCGTCCGTACCGGTCAGGGCCGGCGCCACGGTCAGCCGCCGGACGAAGGACAGCGTGGCGTACTCCCGCAGATGCCGTCGCAACGGCCCGAAGAGCACATCGCCCGCGCCCGCCACTCCCCCGCCGACCACCGCGATCTCGATCTCGATCAGCGTCGCGGTCGCGGCGATCCCGGCGGCGAGCGCCTGGGCGGCCCGCTCGAAGGAGGCGACGGCGAACGGATCGCCCGCCCGGGCCGCCACCGCCACGGCGGCGGCCGACGAGTCGCCGTCCGGACCGGGCCGCCAGCCCCCGGCCAGCGCCCGCCGGGCGATATTGGGGCCGCTGGCGATCCGTTCCACACACCCCCGCGCACCGCACGGACAGAGATCCCCGTCCAGATCGACGCTGATATGGCCGATATGCCCAGCGTTGCCGGTCGGCCCGGGGTACAGCTTCCCGCCGATCACCAGTCCGCCGCCCACCCCGGTGGAGACGACCAGACACAGCGCGTTCGCATAGCCGCGTGCCGCGCCCTGCCAGTGCTCCGCCGCCGTCATCGCCGCCCCGTCGCCCACCAGTTCGACCGGTAGTCCTCCTACCGCCCGGCGGACCCGGGAGACCAGGGGGAAATCACGCCATCCCGGCACATTGACCGGACTGACCGTGCCGGCCGAGGCGTCCACGGGCCCGGCGCTGCCGATGCCCACGGCACGGGTACGCGCCCACAGCGGCGAGCCGGAGAGCTCACCGAGCACCGACTCCACGGCGCCCATCACCGTCTCGGCGTCCTCCCGCGCGGGCGTGGGCCGCCGAGTCCGCAGGCGGATGCGTCCGCCACCGTCCACCAACGCCCCTGCGATCTTGGTTCCGCCGATGTCCAGAGCGGCGACGAGGTCGGTATGCATCGGCGTGGATCCCCCGGTGAACTATGGTCGGACCTGCGAGTTCGGAACAGTCTCCAACCACCTGACAACGTTGTCCAGGCTCTATGCTCATCGCTGCACATTGGCATACACACCGTACGACGACAGGACTGCGCACCGTGGCCAATACCGATCGTTCACCGCATACGCCGGGACGCCCGCGGGGGCGCGAGGCCCGCTACGGCAATCGGCCCACCATGAAGGACGTCGCGGCACGTGCCGGAGTCGGGCTCAAGACGGTGTCGCGTGTGGTCAACAGCGAGCCGGGCGTCACCCCGGACACGGAGCGCCGGGTGCAGGAGGCGATCGAGTCCCTGGGCTTCCGCCGCAACGACAGCGCGCGGGTGCTGCGCAAGGGCCGTACCGCCTCCATCGGTCTGGTCCTGGAGGACCTCGCCGACCCGTTCTACGGACCGCTCAGCCGTGCGGTGGAGGAGGTCGCCCGGGCGCACGGCGCGCTGCTCATCAACGGATCGAGCGCCGAGGACCCGGACCGCGAGCAGGAGTTGGCGCTCGCGCTCTGCGCACGCCGGGTGGACGGGCTGATCGTGATCCCCGCCGGCCATGACCACCGCTATCTGGAGCCGGAGATCAAGGCGGGCGTCGCGACGGTGTTCGTGGACCGGCCGGCGGGCCGGATCGACGCGGACACCGTGCTCTCCGACAGCTTCGGGGGCGCGCGGGCGGGCGTGGCCCATCTGATCGCGCACGGCCACCGCCGGATCGGCTTCATCGGCGATCAGCCGCGCATCCACACGGCCGTCGAGCGGCTGCGCGGCTACCGCACGGCGATGCGGGACGCCGGTCTCACGGTGTCCGACGACTGGATCTCCCTGGGGTCCACCGCGCCCGAGCGGGTGCGCTCGGCCGTCGAGGGGATGCTGTCGGGACCCGAGCCGGTCACCGCGCTCTTCGCCGGGAACAACCGGGTGACGGTGACGGCCGTCAGGGCGCTGGCCGGGAGTGAACGGCGGACCGCGCTGGTCGGCTTCGACGATATCGAGCTCGCGGATCTGCTCGGTATCACGGTGATAGCCCAGGACGCGGCGGCGCTCGGCCGTACGGCGGCGGAGCAGCTCTTCCGCCGGCTCGACGGGGCGAACGGCGAACCGGTGCGGGTGGCCCTGGAGACGGTGCTGATCCCCCGGGGCTCGGGGGAGATCCGGCCGCCCGGCGGGCGGCCGGACCCGGTCACCCCGCCGGTGCGGTGAGGTTCGTGAGGTTCCCCCGCCGGGGCGCGGCGAGGTCGGCGAGAGCGGCGCGGTCGAGTCCGGTGACCGCGGTGACCTCGGCCGCGTCCAGCGCTCCGCAGTCGATGCCGCGCAGCAGGCCGCCGCTGAGCGCCTTGACGGTCGCGGGTTCGTCCAGCACATCGCCGCCCGTGCGGCGCGTGTAGGCGGCGAGTCTGGCCGCCGCCGGTTCGAGGGCCTCGCGGTGGAACGCGAAGACGGCGGCGTAGCGGGTGGGCAGCTGGCCGGGGTGCATGTCCCAGCCCTGGTAGTAGGCGCGGGCCAGCGCCCGGCGGACGAGTCCGTAATGCAGCCGCCAGGCGTGGTGGACCTGGGGGGTGGGGCCGATGGGGAGCACATGGGAGGAGCCGTCGCAGACCCGTACGCCGGTCCCGGCCGCCGCCACCTGCATCACGGCCTTGGCGTGGTCGGCCGCCGGGTGGTCGCCGGCCTGGTGGGCGGCGCTGACGCCGAGGGACGCGCTGTAGTCGAAGGTGCCGTAGTGCAGCCCGGTGGCCCGGCCGCCGGCGGCGTCGATCATCCGGGCGACGGTGGCGGTGCCGTCCGCGGCGAGGACGGCCTGGCTGGTCTCGATCTGGATCTCGAACCCGATCAGGCCCGTCCGGAGTCCATGCGTGCGCTCGAAGGCTTCGAGCAGCCGGGCGAAGGCGGCGACCTGCTCGGCGTAGGTGACCTTGGGGAGGGTGAGCATCAGCCCGGCGGGGAGCGAGCCGTGCCGCATCAGCCCGGTGAGGAAGATGTCGAGGGTGCGGATGCCCCGGTCGCGTACGGAAGCCTCCAGGCACTTCATACGGATGCCGGAGTACGGGGCGGCCGTGCCGTCCGCGTACGCCTGTGCGATCAGCTGGGCGGCACGGGCCGCGTGGGCGTCCTCGTCCGCGTCGGTGCGACCGCCGTATCCGTCCTCGAAGTCGACGCGGATGTCGTCCACCGGCTCGCGCTCCAGTTTGGCGCGTACGCGGGTGTGGACCGGTTCGGCGAGATGGTCCGGGAGGCCGAGGACGGCGGCGAAGGTCCCGGCGTCCGGGGCGTGTTCATCGAGCGCGGCGAGCGCCTGGTCGCCCCAGGAGCGGACGGTGTCGGCGGCGAAATCCTCGCCCGGTACGTAGACGGTGTGCACGGGCTGCCGGGTGCCGGGGTCTCCGGGGTAGCGGCGGGCGAGTTCGGCGTCGACGGCCGCGAGCGAGGCGGCGGCCTCCCGGACGGCCGTGTCCGGGAGGCTCGTCGCCGCCTTCTCCGGTCCGTTCGGCTTCTTCTGCCGGCTCGGCATCACGGCACCCTCCCGATTTCCGCCTATCGGAATCAATCGTCCGGATGGCGAAGCTAGCGGCCGGGCCGCATCCCCGTCAACGGTGCGCGGAAACGGCCGGGGGCCGTGCGGCGGACATCGCCGTACGGCCCCTGAGCAGTGCTGAACCTGAGGTGTGGTCAGGCTTTGCGGTTGTTGATTTCTTCGGTGAGTTGGGGGAGGACGGTGAAGAGGTCGCCGACGACGCCGTAGTCGGCGAGGTCGAAGATGGGGGCTTCGGCGTCCTTGTTGACGGCGACGATGGTCTTGGAGGTCTGCATGCCGGCGCGGTGCTGGATCGCGCCGGAGATCCCGGAGGCGATGTACAGCTGCGGGGAGACGCTCTTGCCGGTCTGGCCGACCTGGTGGGAGTGGGGGTACCAGCCGGCGTCGACGGCGGCGCGGGACGCGCCGACGGCCGCGCCGAGGGAGTCGGCGAGGGCCTCGATCAGGGCGAAGTTGTCCGCGCCGCCGACGCCGCGTCCGCCGGAGACCACGATCGCGGCCTCGGTCAGCTCGGGGCGGCCGGTGGCCTCGCGGGGGGTGCTGGAGACCACCCGCACCGCCGTCGCCCGCTCGCTGAACACCGCCTCCAGTTCTTCCACCACACCTGCGGCGGGGGCGGGCTCGACCGGGGCGGCGTTCGGCTTGACGGTGATGACCGGGATCCCGCGGGTGACCCGCGAGCGGGTGGTGAACGAGGCCGCGAACACCGACTGCACCGCCACCGGCCCCTCCCCGCTGTTCTCCACGTCCACCGCGTCCGTGAGCAGCCCCGACCCGGTCCGCACCGCCAGCAGCGCGGCGATCTCCTTGCCCTCCGGCGAGGAGGGGACCAGGACCGCGGCGGGGGTGACGTGCGCGCACGCGGCCTGGAGGGCGTCCGCCCTCGCGACCACGGGGTGCGCGGCGAACTCGCCCGCCCGCACCGTCAGGATCCGGGTCGCGCCGTGCTCGGCGAGCAGCGCGACCGCGGGGTCGAGCCCGTCGCCGGGCGCGGCCAGGACCACCGCGACCGGCTCGCCCAGCCGCTGTGCCAGCGTCACAAGCTCCAGGGTGGGCTTGCGGACGGCACCGTCCACGTGATCGACGTAAACGACGACTTCAGCCATGGGACACGCACTCCAAACACACGGAAACGACAACGACGGAGAAGCAGAGGGGGATCAGAGGGACCGGCCCGCGCAGCAGGGCCGGGCCAGGGCGGGGGTTAGATGAACTTCCGCTCGGCGAGGTACCCGGCCAGCTGACGGCCGCCCTCGCCGTCGTCCGTGACCACGACGCCCGCGCCCCGCGCCGGCCGTCCGGCCGCCGCGTCCACCACGGTCCACGCGCCCGCCACGCCGACGTCCCCGCCGTCGATCCCCAGATCGTCCAGATCCCACGACACGACCGGCTTCTTCTTCGCCGCCATGATCCCCTTGAACGACGGATACCGCGCCTCGCCCGACTGGTCCGTCACCGACACCACCGCCGGCAGCGACGCCTCCAGCACCTCCGCCGCCCGGTCCCCGTCCCGCCGGCCGCGCACCACGCCGCCGTCGACCGACACCTCCGACAGCAGCGTCAGCTGCGCGACCCCCAGACGCTCCGCCAGCACCGCCGGCAGCACCCCCATCACCCCGTCCGTCGAGGCCATCCCGCACACCACCAGATCGAAGCCGGCCTTCTCCACCGCCCTCGCCAGCACCAGCGACGTCCCCATCACATCCGAACCGTGCACCGCCTCGTCCTCGACGTGCACCCCCCGGTCCGCCCCCATCCGCAGACCCTTCGCGACCGCCTCCCGCGCATCCTCAGGCCCCACCGTCAACACCGTCACCTCAGCACCGTCCCCCGACGCCTCGGCGATCCGCAACGCCTGCTCCACCGCGTACTCGTCCAGCTCCGAGAGAAGACCGTCCACATCCTCCCGGTCCACCGTCAGATCCTCGGCGAAGCGCCGGTCACCCGAAGCATCGGGCACATACTTCACACAGACAACGATCCTCAAGCTCACGCCGGCTCTCCTACTTGCAGTGGTCATTTCCGTGGGGGTCCCCATACCGAGGGCCCGGGGGCCTGCTTTCCAGGCAGCATAGGCCGCCGAAGGCGGGGTTTCCGGCCGGTGCGACCGGGCGCTCCGCATCGAATATTACTCACCAGTACGAGAGTGATCCAGGTCTGAACGAACGCCGGTGACTGTGACGTTGCCGACGCCCCTCCGACCGGATTCCCCCGCCCCTCCGGGGCACGTCTCAGTCCCTCAGCGCGTTGAAGCGGCCCTGGTGGTAGACGAGCGGCCGGCCGGGTCCGGCGGCGTCCCCGGCGACGACCTCGGCGATGACGATCCGGTGGTCGCCGGCCGGGACCCGGGAGACGATCCGGCAGACCAGCCACGCCTGGACGCCGTCGAGCACCGGGACGCCCGCCGGGCCGTCGCGCCAGCGCGTGGACGGTCCGAAGCGGTCGGCGCCGCTGCGGGCGAAGACGGCGGCCAGCTCGCGCTGATGCTCGCCGAGGAGATGCACCCCGACATGGGCCGTCTCCGAGACGACCCGCCAGCTGAGGGACGCCGACGCGATGCCGAAGGAGATCATCGGAGGATCGGCGGAGACCGAGGAGAGCGATGTGGCGGTGAATCCCACCGGCGATTCACCCTTCGCGGTGATCACCGCGACACCCGCCGCATGCCGCCGGAAGACGGCGCGGAACAGTTCTGAAGACGCCGCGCCGGGGGTGCCGAGTTCAGGTGAAGCCGTCATGGAGTGGGACCCTGCCCAGAAAGCGGGAATTCATCGGACACCCCGTCAGAGTGACGATACGTGGCATGTGCAGTCAAGTGGCGTCCTCGTTCTCGGGGGCCAGAAATGCACGACGTGACGAGAATCTCGCCCGCCGAGGCCGCCAGGACTGGTCAGAGCGCCGCACATGGGGCACGATCTGCGCAGTGCCGAAAACCTACGGCTGCGTAACTTCTACCGGGCGAACCCTCCCCGGGCACAACAGAAGGGTCCTCCCCAGATGGCAGAGTTCGTCTATCGGCCGGTCGTCGGCGCCGCTCTCACGATGTTCAAGGCGCTGGACCTGAAGATCGACACTCAGGGGTCGCAGAACATTCCGCGCTCGGGTGGCGCCGTGCTGGTCAGCAACCACATCAGCTATCTGGATTTCATCTTCGCCGGTCTGACCGCCCTCCCCCAGAAGCGCCTGGTGCGTTTCATGGCGAAGGACGCCGTCTTCAAGCACCGGATCTCCGGCCCGCTGATGCGCGGGATGAAGCACATCCCGGTGGACCGCAAACAGGGCGAAGCCGCCTATCAGCAGGCGCTGGAGGCGCTGCGCGCGGGGGAAATCGTCGGGGTCTTCCCCGAGGCGACGATCTCGGAGTCGTTCACGCTGAAGTCGTTCAAGTCGGGTGCGGTGCGGCTGGCGCAGGAGGCGAACGTGCCGCTGATCCCGATGGCGCTGTGGGGCACCCAGCGGCTGTGGACCAAGGGACGGCCGCGCAATTTCAAGCGCAGCCACATCCCGGTGACGATCCGGGTGGGCGAGCCCGTGGAGGCGCCCGCCGACCAGTACGCGGGCGCGATCAGCCGGCGGCTGCGCGAGCGGGTGCAGGAGCTTCTCGAAGCGGCCCAGCGGTCGTATCCCGTACGCCCCAAGGACGCGTCGGACACCTGGTGGGTGCCCGCGCACCTCGGGGGTACCGCGCCGACCGCGGCGGAGGTCCGCGGGACCCTCTGAAGGCCCCGGAACGTACGGACCCGGGGGCCCGGGGGCCACAGGGCCTCAGCGGGGTGGGTGAACCGCGATGGCCATGGAGCTTCAGCAGGGCGGGTGGACCGTGATCCGCGCCCCCGGGCTCAGCTTCGCCAGGCCCTCGGCGAGTTCCGCGCCCGCGGCTTCGAGCTCTCCCGCCGTCATCGGAGGCAACGCCTCCAGCAGGAAGACGGCGTTGACCGTCCGCTCGGTGAGCCGGGTGCGCGGGCCCTGCCGCCAGTTCCAGCGGCGGCAGGTGACGCCCTCGTCGTCGCACCAGACGACTTCTCCCGCCTCCGGGTGCTCGACCGTCTCCGCACCCGCGGCGACGGTGACGAACGGCTCCCGGCCCGTGGCGCGCACCAGCCGCATACCGCCCCTGACGCGGTCGAGATCCTCGCCTCCGACGGGGATCAGATGGGCCACGCTGATCGCGTTGTAGAGGTCGACCAGCACGTTGATCCGCGGCAGTCCGCCGCCCGTGAGCGCTCTTCTGACGAGCGCCTCGGCGGAGTTGCGGGTACGCGAGGGCTTGGCGCCGAAAGCGGTGTACGCCTCGCGCCAGGCGGCCATATGAGGGTCTTCGTGCGGGGCGCGTCCGCCGAGCCGTTCGGCGGCTCTGCGGACCGCGTCGTCGAGGAGCGCGGCCCCGCCCTCGTCACTGGGACCGCCGGTGAGGCCGTGCGCCTCGACGGTGAGCCGGGTGAAGCCGGGCGCGAGCGCCCTGACCTCGTCGGAGACGGTGAGCGTGAGCGCCATGCCGTAATGCCTCGCAGTTCGGTCGGGAGATGCGTCCACAGGGGACTCCGGAGCGACATGGTTCCGGAGCACGTCCGGCACCATAGAGCGAGGTTCAGCATATAGCACTGCTCAGTGCGTTTTATTGGACTACGCGGCGCACCACGGCATCATGCGTGCGCAGCCGACCGGAGTGGATCTTTCCGGTCGGCTGCGCACGCGTACGGTCGTCCGTCACTACTGTCGGTTCATCTCTTCCTTCAGCGCCTGCACGAAGGAGTCGACGTCGCTCTCGGCGGTGTCGAAGGAGCACATCCAGCGGACATCGCCCGCCGTCTCGTCCCAGAAGTAGAAGCGGAAGCGCTTCTGGAGCCGCTCGCTCACGGCGTTCGGCAGCCGGGCGAAGACGGCGTTGGCCTGCACGGGGTAGAGGATCTCGACCCCGTCGACCTGCCGTACCCCGTCCGCCAGGCGCTGGGCCATGGCGTTGGAGTGCCGGGCGTTCCGCAGCCAGAGATCGCGCGCGAGCAGGGCCTCCAGCTGCACCGAGACGAAGCGCATCTTCGAGGCGAGCTGCATCGACATCTTGCGCAGATGCTTCATATGGCTGACGGCGTCCGGGTTGAGGACGACGATCGCCTCGCCGAAGAGCATGCCGTTCTTGGTGCCGCCGAAGGTGAGGAGATCGACCCCCACGGCGTTGGTGAAGGTCCGCATCGGGGTGTCCAGCGACGCCGCCGCGTTGGATATCCGGGCTCCGTCGAGATGGACCTTCATCCCGCGCTCATGGGCGTGCTCGACGATCGCCCGGATCTCGGCCGGTGTGTACACCGTGCCCAGTTCGGTGTTCTGAGTGATCGACACGACCTGCGGCATCGCCCGGTGCTCGTCCTCCCAGCCCCATGCCTGCCGGTCGATCAGCTCGGGGGTGAGCTTTCCGTCCGGTGTGGGCACGGTCAGCAGCTTCAGCCCGCCCATCCGCTCGGGGGCGCCGCCCTCGTCCACGTTGATATGGGCGGACTCCGCGCAGATCACCGCGCCCCAGCGGTCGGTGAGCGCCTGGAGGGCGGTCACATTGGCCCCGGTGCCGTTGAAGACCGGGAATGCCTCGGCGGTGGGGCCGAAGTGGGTGTGCATCACCCGCTGGAGATGGTCGGTGTAGTCGTCCTCGCCGTAGGCGACCTGGTGGCCGCCGTTGGCGAGGGCGAGAGCCGCGAGAATCTCCGGATGGGCTCCGGCGTAGTTGTCGCTGGCGAAACCACGCACCGTGGGGTCGTGATGGCGTCGGGCGTCGGTCTTCACGGTTGGGGCGTCAGCCACAGGCGCTGTCCATTCGCTTCCTCGGCGGGCCGGTCCCAGACCCCGGCGATGGCCTCGGCCAGATCGTTGACGTCGGTGAAGCCCGCGAACTTCGCATTCGGCCGCTCGGCACGCATGGCGTCGTGCACAAGGGCCTTCACCACCAGGATCGCAGCCGCCGCTCCGGGGCCCTGCTCGCCCCCCGCCTTGCGGAAGGAGTCGGCGAGCGCCAGCGTCCAGGCTTCGGCGGCGGCCTTGGACGCGGCGTAGGCGGCGTTGCCCGCGGTGGGCTTGCCGGCCCCGGCGGCGCTGATCAGCAGATAGCGGCCCCGGTCGCTGCGGAGCAGCCCGTCGTGGAAGGCGAGGGAGGTGTGCTGGACGGTACGGATCAGCAGCCGCTCCAGTACGTCCCAGTCGGCGAGATCCGTGGCGGTGAAGGAGGCGCTGCCGCGCCAGCCGCCGACGAGATGGACCAGTCCGTCGATCCTGCCGAACTCCTTCTCGGTCCGGTCCGCCCAGTCCCGGGTGGCGGCCAGGTCGAGAAGGTCGACGGTGTCTCCGGTGACGGTGGCGCCGCCGTGGGCGTAGCGGGCGGCGTCGACCGCCGACGC
>NZ_VCLA01000060.1 GCF_009600885.1 Streptomyces jumonjinensis | reverse complement strand
CGGGAGGGGGGTCGCGGTCACCCGCTCCGTTCCATACGGATCGCCGGGCCGTATGCGCCCGGGGGCCGCTGGGTCCATGGCCTCCGAGGGCAGCCGTCCGCCCGCGCCCGCGGACGGCGGGCGTCCGCCGCGCACGCCCGCGCTCCCCGGTCCCGGCACGCCGTCCTCAAGGGCTTCGGGTCCCCCGGCTGCGCCTGTGGATATGGATCCCCCGTCCGGCCCCGCCCCGGGGCTCGGCGCATCCGCTGCCCCGCCCTGGGCCGGCGGCGCGGGAGCCCTCACCGGGACCCGCAGACATCCCTCGCCGTCCGGAGCCGTCGGCAGCGGCGACAGCCGTCCGCCCGGGGTCAGCCGGAGCGCCGACTCGCCCAGCCGCAGCAGCGCCCCCATGGGCAGCGGCACCGGGCGGGAGCCCACCGGTCTGCCGTCCAGGGCGGTGCCGTTGGTCGAGCCGAGGTCCGCGACCGTGACCCGGCCGTCGTCGCCGACCGTGACCTCGCAGTGGAGCCGCGAGACATCGGGGTCGTCCAGGGGCACATCGGCGTCGGCGGAGCGGCCGACGGTGATGCGCCCGCCGTGCAGCAGATGGACCCCGCCCGCGTCGGGCCCCGCGACGACATGGAGCTGGGCCGAGCTGTCCTCGCCGAGCGGCTCGGCGCCGCCCGGGAACTGGAGGGAGAGCACCGCTCCGTCCACCAGCGGCGGCTCGCCCAGGGTGCGGCGCTGGGCGTCGAGCCGCTCCCCGCCCGCGTACAGCGTCACCGCTCCGGCGGCGTCCGGGCCCGCGGCGGCGGTCGCCAGGGCGGAGGCCACCGCCGCCAGCGCCGTCCCGGCGGGCGCGGTGATCAGCACATCGCGGACGCGCGGTCCGGCAGCCGCGCGCCGGGGGCCGGATCCCGGGGGCGCACCGGACCCCGCACGGGCTTCGGACCCCGCGCCGGACCCGGACGCGGGTCCCGCCGCCGCGGACTGCCCGCCGCGCGGCGCGAGAACGGTCAGCCGGATCTGCATCGCCGTCAGCAATCCCTTCTGCGCGGGGCGCCCGGCGGGGGAGCCGCCTCGGATCGCCCCCACCCGGCAGGTCGGCGCGGGCACAGGGCTCCCTCCCCTACCCCCACGCTGAAGGCATCCTCGCACCTGCCACTGACAACACGCCCGGGTACCGCCAATTAGTGATCTTGATTGGTCCGGTCCGGACGGAAAAATGCCTGGTTGGGAGGGAGACCGGAGGCGGTGTCGCGGGAAACCGGAGGCGATGCCATGGCCCGGGCCCGCCCCCTGGCAACCTTCCCCGCCGCACCCGCGTCTTCCTCCCGAACACACAGGGGAAGGCGGTAGGCCCCGGGGCGCGACCTGGGCACAGCCTGTGGACAACCACCGGTGTTCCGTCCCGACGCCCTAAAGTGGGTCGGACACCCGGGCGGAGTCGCAAAGTCGCGGAGCCGTACGGGCCCGGACCACGCAAGGACCTCGATCAGCAGGGAGCGCATGACGTGCGGCCTGTAGGCAGCAAGTACCTCCTGGAGCAGCCGCTCGGACGCGGTGCCACCGGCACCGTCTGGCGTGCCCAGCAGCGGGAGACGGCGGGTGCCGAGGCGGCTGTGCCGGGCCAGCCCGGTGAGACCGTCGCGATCAAGGTCCTCAAGGAGGAGCTGGCCAACGACGCGGATGTCGTGATGCGCTTTCTGCGCGAGCGCTCCGTGCTGCTGCGGCTGACCCACCCCAATATCGTCAGGACGCGGGACCTGGTGGTCGAGGGCGATCTCCTCGCCCTCGTCATGGATCTGATCGACGGCCCCGATCTGCACCGCTATCTCCGGGAGAACGGGCCCTTCACCCCGGTGGCCGCCGCGCTGCTGACCGCTCAGGTCGCCGACGCGCTCGCCGCCAGCCATGCCGACGGGATCGTCCACCGCGACCTCAAGCCGGCGAATGTCCTGCTGAAGACCGACGCCGACGGCCAGATGCATCCGATGCTGACCGACTTCGGCATCGCCCGCCTCGCCGACTCCCCGGGTCTCACCCGCGCCCATGAGTTCGTGGGCACCCCCTCCTATGTCGCGCCCGAGTCGGCGGAGGGCCGTCCGCAGACCTCCGCGGTCGATGTCTACGGCGCGGGCATTCTGCTGTACGAGCTGGTCACCGGCCGTCCCCCGTTCGCCGGGGGCACCGCCCTGGAGGTGCTCCACCGCCATCTGAGCGAGGAGCCGCGCCGTCCCACCACGGTTCCGGAGCCGCTGTGGACGGTCATAGAGCACTGTCTGAGCAAGGAGCCGGGCGGCCGTCCGAGCGCCGAGAACCTCGCGCGGGGGCTGCGCGCCGTCGCGGCCGGAATCGGCGTCCACTCCACCCCTGCCCAGGTCGACGCGGCCCTCGGGGTCGCCGCTCTGCTCGCGCCCGATCCGTCCCCGGCCCCCGTTCCCCAGACCCCGGGCGCCCCGGGCGGCTACGACTCGAACGCGGCGACCAGCGTGATGGGGCAGACCGGCCCCCTGGGCGCGGCTGACCCGACGAGCGTGCTTCCGCACACGGGGGCGGCCGATCCGACCGCGGTGATGCCTCCCGTGCCGCCGCGCCCGGACGGTGAGCGGCAGCCCGGAGCACAGCCGGGCGATCCGCATCCCTGGCAGTCCCAGCTCCAGGCCGCCCGCGACCGCAATGACCAGACGCAGGTCCAGTATCTGGACCCGAGTCAGGACCCGCTGCGGCGGCGTCCGCAGCGGCAGCCGCAGCACCCCCAGCAGCCGCCTCACCCGCCTCAGCAGCAGTACGCGGCCCCGCACCACCAGCAGCCGCACCAGCAGCCCAGGCAGCAGCCCCACCAGCAGCCCGGGCCGCCGCAATATCAGCCGCCGCAGCCGCCGCCGCGCCAGCAGCCGATGAGGCAGCGCCCCCAGCCGCAGCAGCCCCAGCCGAGGCAGCAGCAGTACGCGCCGCAGCCGTACGCCCCTCCGCAGCAGCCTCAGCAGTCCCCGCCCCAGCAGCCCCAGCGGCCCGCGCCGCGTGAGCGTGAGCCCCGTGAGCCGCGCCGTCGCAGCGCCAACCCGATGCGGATCCCGGGCCTCGGCTGCCTCAAGGGCTGTCTGGTCTCGCTGGCCATGATGTTCATCGCCGGCTGGCTGGTCTGGGAGCTCACCCCGCTCCAGGACTGGGTGGCCCAGGGGAAGAGCTACTGGGACGCCATCGGCGACGGCATCTCCACGGTGTCGAACTGGATCTCCGACCTCGGCGGCTCGGACCCGGGCGCGGGGAGCGGCGGCCAGTGACCCCGTACCTGTAGACCGCTGAGTGGATTTATCGACTTCTGCGGGTGGATTTCGCCCGGAGAAGTGAAGGTTGGCGCCATCCGGGGCGCACATGCCCCGGATCCCCGCGTACGTTATGGGCAACGCCAGCCGCTGAGGGAGCAGTCTTGGCACGGAATATCGGCAGCCGGTACACCGCCCACCAGATCCTCGGACGGGGCAGCGCGGGCACGGTCTGGGCGGGTGAGGGCCCCGAAGGGCCCGTCGCCATCAAGCTGCTGCGTGAGGATCTCGCCTCCGACCAGGAACTGGTCGGACGCTTCGTCCAGGAGCGCACCGCGCTGCTCGGACTCGGCCATCCGAGGATCGTCGGGGTCCGTGACCTCGTGGTCGACGGCAATGACCTCGCGCTCGTCATGGACCTCGTACGGGGCACGGATCTGCGCACCCGCCTCGACCGCGAGCGCAGACTCGCCCCCGAGGCCGCGGCGTCGATCATCGCGGACGTCGCGGACGGCCTGGCCGCGGCCCACAAGGCCGGGGTCGTCCACCGGGACGTCAAGCCGGAGAACATCCTGCTCGACATGGAGGGCCCGCTCGGCCCCGCCGGCGCCCACCCCGCCCTGCTGACGGACTTCGGCGTCGCCAAGCTGATCGACACCCCCCGCCGCACCAAGTCCAGCCGGATCATCGGCACCCCCGACTATCTGGCCCCCGAGATCGTCGAGGGGCTGCCCCCGCGCGCGGCCGTCGACATCTACGCCCTCGCGACCGTGCTGTACGAGCTCCTCGCGGGCTTCACCCCCTTCGGCGGCGGCCACCCCGGCGCGGTGCTGCGCCGCCATGTCACCGAGACCGTGGTCCCGCTGCCCGGCATCCCCGAGGAGCTCTGGCAGCTGATCCTCCAGTGCCTGGCCAAGGCCCCCGCCTCCCGGCTGCGCGCCTCGGAGATGGGCGGGCGGCTGCGGGAACTGCTGCCGATGCTGGCGGGCATCCCCCCGCTGGACGTGGACGAGCCGGGCGCCGAGCCGCCGCCGGAGCCGTACCAGGAGCCCGTGCCCGAGACCGCCGCCGAGGTGCGCCGCAGGGGCGCGGTCCCGCTCGTCCCCGGCGCGGCCCCCGCCGACTCCAACCGCGACACCCACACCTCGATGCGCGTCCCGGCCCCCGACGAGCTCGCGGGCGGTGCGCACGGCACGGCGCGAGCGCCGCGCGCCCCCGGCCAGCGCCGCCCCGGCTCGGCCCGCAACAAGTCCGGCGGCAGACCCGGGGGAGTCTCGGCGGCGGTGCGTAAGCGCCGTATCACCCTCGGTGCGGCGGGTCTCGTGCTCGCCACCGCCCTGGGCGTCGGCGGCTGGCTGGCCCTGGGCGACGGCGACGCGGAACCCCCCGCCCGGGATTCCCAGCACTCCGCCCCCGCGGAGCCGTGATCCGGGCCTCCGCAGGGTCCTGATCCGGGCCTCCGCCCGTTCTGGGCCTGGCCCCGTCCGTCCCCCGCCGGGCCCCCGCGGAACCGTGAGCCACGGCCCCGCGGACCCCGGGGAACCTGCCCGCCGGGCGTCGGTATGACAGGGACCCGCCGGGAACGTTCGCGGGAGCCGTTACGCTGGACCCGTGGCAGTCGTCGATGTATCCGAAGAGCTGAAGTCCCTCTCCTCGACCATGGGGTCGATCGAGGCCGTCCTGGACCTCGACAGGATGAGGGCAGACATCGCCGTGCTCGAAGAGCAGGCGGCGGCCCCGTCCCTCTGGGACGACCCGGAAGCGGCCCAGAAGATCACCAGCAAGCTCTCCCACCTCCAGGCCGAGCTGCGCAAGACCGAGACGCTCCGGGGCCGCATCGACGACCTGGCCGTTCTCTTCGAGCTGGCCGAGGCCGAAGACGACGCGGACACGCTCGCCGAGGCCGAGACCGAGCTGACCGCCGTCCGCAAGGCCCTGGACGAGATGGAGGTGCGCACCCTCCTCTCCGGCGAGTACGACGAGCGCGAGGCGCTCGTCAACATCCGCGCCGAGGCGGGCGGTGTGGACGCCTCCGACTTCGCCGAGCGCCTCCAGCGGATGTATGTGCGCTGGGCCGAGCGCCATGGCTACTCCACGGAGATCTACGAGACCTCCTACGCGGAGGAGGCCGGCATCAAGTCGACCACCTTCGTGGTGAAGGCCCCGTACGCCTACGGCACGCTCTCCGTCGAACAGGGCACCCACCGCCTGGTGCGCATCTCGCCCTTCGACAACCAGGGCCGCCGCCAGACCTCCTTCGCGGGCGTCGAGGTGCTCCCGGTCGTGGAGCAGAGCGACCATGTCGAGATCGACGAGTCCGAGCTGCGCGTGGATGTGTACCGCGCCTCGGGCCCCGGCGGCCAGGGCGTCAACACGACCGACTCCGCCGTGCGCATCACCCATATCCCCACCGGCATCGTGGTCTCCTGTCAGAACGAGCGTTCGCAGATCCAGAACAAGGCGAGCGCGATGAACGTCCTCCAGGCGAAGCTGCTGGAGCGCCGCCGCCAGGAGGCGCAGGCCATGATGGACGCCCTCAAGGGCGACGGCGGAAACTCCTGGGGCAACCAGATGCGTTCGTATGTCCTGCACCCCTATCAGATGGTGAAGGACCTGCGTACCGAGTTCGAGGTGGGAAACCCGCAGGCGGTGCTCGACGGCGAGATCGATGGATTCCTGGAGGCCGGGATCCGCTGGCGCAAGCGCCAGGAGAAGTAACGACGGCTGTACGGCATAAAGGCGCCGGACCCCTCGGGGTCCGGCGCCTTTATGCGTGGAAAGGGCGCGCACAGTCTCTTTGGTGTTCGCCTTCTGTGCGTCCGATGAAATTCATCGGAAAATCAACAGCAGACCGATCAGACCAATGACGAGATGTCAGCTCGCTTTGTCGACAAGGGAACTGACATCTCGGAGTGATGGTCGAGCGTTTATGTCACAGTTGCATCCCTGCATGCCGGGCAACTTTCACTAAATCGGGCATGTAACCCCGTAACCGCCTTGACGCGTCCGCGGAAAGTGGGAAGGGTGGCGCGCGGCATGCGTGTTTCTGAGGTGCGAGTGGACCGGGGGGAGAGAGTTCACCCCTCCGATGTCGGCACCCGGACCCTGCCTCAATGACGATGAGCTACTGGGGGTAGCAGCTAGATGACGAAGAAGACGCGGATCCGCATGGCGCGCATCGCGGCCGGCGTGGTGATCGCCGCCGGTGCTTCGCTGACCGCCGCGGGTGCCGCTTCGGCGGTGAGTTCCGACTTCGGAGTGGGTGCTGAGGCCGGTCTCGGCGTCGGCGCGGACGACACCAGCCCCTCCCCGACCATCGCTCCGACGGAGATCCCCACGGAGATTCCGACGGAGATCCCGACCCAGCCCACGGACCCGGGCCCCACCACCCAGCCGACGGACCCGGGCCCGACCACCCAGCCGACCGATCCGGGCCCGACCACCCAGCCCACGGACCCGGGCCCGACGACCCAGCCGACGGACCCGGGCCCCACCGAGCCGGGTGGGTCCAACGGCGGTAACAGCGGTGGCAACACCGGCGGCTCCGGCGGCAACACCGGCGGCGGTGACTCCGGCGGCGACTCCGGCGGTGGCAACACCGGCGGCAACGGCGGCTCCGGCGGTGACTCCGGTGGCGACTCCGGTGGAAGCAACGGCGGCAGCTCCGGTGGCAACAGCGGCGGCGGTGACTCCGGCGGCAGCGGCGACTGCACCGTGAGCGCCGAGGGCGTCGAGTGCACCGACAACACCGACACCAACAACGCGGGCTCCCAGCCGGTCCAGCAGGGCGAGGCCAAGGAAGAGCTCGCCGAGACCGGTGCGATGGAGACCTCGTTCCTGTTCATCGGCGCCGCCACCATGATCGCGGGCGGCATCGGCTTCCGGATGCTCCCCCGCCTCGTCGGCGGCGGCCGGACCGCCGCCTGAGGCGATCCGGCCACGGAGCGTAACGGCCGGTAGGGAACGGTAGGGAACGGTAGGGAAAGAGAAGGCCCGGGTGCGATCACCGCACCCGGGCCTTCTTCCGTGTCCGCACGCCGCCGGCGTGCGCGTCCATCCGTCCTATGCGGTGCCGTCCTATGCGGTGCGCGCGGCCAGCACCGCCAGCGCTCCCAGCAGCACGATCAGCAGCGTCAACAGCGCCACCGGATTCAGCCCCCCGAAAGGGCCCTCCTGCTGGAGCCGCTCACGGTTCGCCCGGCAGACCGGACAGCGGCCCTCGGTGACCGGGGCCGCGCAGTTGGCGCATACCAATCGGTCGTAGGTCATGCGCTCTCCTCCTCCCGCGCGCCGGCGCCGCAGACGCGGACCGTAAGCACAGTTCTCTCCTCACAACGCTCAAGGAAACGCGACTGTTCCCCTACCACTGTGCCAGCTCCCGCGCTTTTCGGCGCGCGCCGCCCGGACGCCCCCTGGTGCGCCCGGCTACCCGAGTGGTTCTGTGATGCTTCGGTGACGGGGACAAAGCGCGCAACCCCGGCCGCCGACTGCGCCCGCGAGTCCCCTTCGCGTAGTGTCACGGGCACCTACTCCCGGCTGACCGTGGTGCACCCGTGATCCGATTCGACAACGTATCCAAGAGTTACCCCAAGCAGAACCGCCCTGCTCTGCGTGATGTCTCCCTCGACATCGAAAAGGGGGAGTTCGTCTTCCTCGTCGGCTCGTCCGGTTCCGGAAAGTCGACCTTCCTGCGGCTGATCCTGCGCGAGGAGCGCGCCAGCACGGGCCTGGTGCATGTCCTCGGCAAGGACCTCGCCCGGCTCTCCAACTGGAAAGTGCCGCATATGCGCCGCCAGCTCGGCACGGTCTTCCAGGACTTCCGGCTGCTGCCCAACAAGACCGTCGCCGAGAACGTCGCGTTCGCGCAGGAGGTCATCGGAAAACCGCGCGGCGAGATCCGCAAGGCCGTGCCGCAAGTGCTCGACCTGGTCGGACTGGGCGGCAAGGAGGGCCGGATGCCCGGTGAGCTCTCCGGCGGCGAGCAGCAGCGCGTCGCCATCGCGCGCGCCTTCGTCAACCGGCCCATGCTCCTGATCGCGGACGAGCCCACCGGCAACCTCGACCCGCAGACCTCCGTGGGCATCATGAAGCTGCTCGACCGGATCAACCGCACCGGTACGACCGTGGTGATGGCGACCCATGACCAGAACATCGTCGACCAGATGCGCAAGCGTGTGATCGAGCTGGAGCAGGGCCGTCTCGTACGCGACCAGGCGCGCGGCGTCTACGGCTACCAGCACTGAGCCCCTGGCCGCACGGGCCGCCGGCGCTCCAGCGTCAACGCCCGGCACTCAGCAGAAAGCGCAAGGAAAGGCTGAACGCACGCGATGCGCGCCCAGTTCGTACTGTCGGAGATCGGCGTAGGTCTCCGCCGCAATCTCACCATGACCTTCGCCGTCATCGTCTCGGTGGCCCTCTCGCTCGCGCTCTTCGGCGGGGCGCTGCTGATGAGCCAGCAGGTCAACACGATGAAGGACTTCTGGTACGACAAGGTCAACGTCTCGATCTTCCTCTGCAACAAGAACGACGCCACCATCAGCCGCTCCTGCGGCAAGGGCGCGGTCACCGATCAGCAGAAGCACCAGATCGAGGCCGATCTCAAGAAGATGGACATCGTCGAGACCGTCCATCACGAGACCGCCGAACAGGCGTACAAGCTCTACAAGAAGCAGTACGGCGACACCGACATCGCCGCGACCATCACCCCGGACCAGATGCAGGAGTCGTTCCGGGTCAAGCTGAAGGACCCGGAGGAGTACCAGGTCGTCGCCTCCGCCTTCGCGGACCGCGACGGCGTCCAGTCGGTCCGCGACCAGCGCGACATCCTGGAGAACCTCTTCTCGCTGATGAACGGCATGAGAATCGCGGCGCTGTGCGTCATGGGGCTGATGCTGGTGATCGCGACGATGCTGATCGTCAACACCGTGCGCGTCTCGGCGTTCAGCCGCAGGCGTGAGACCGGGATCATGCGGCTCGTCGGCGCGTCGAGCTTCTACATCCAGATGCCGTTCATCATGGAGGCCGCCTTCGCGGGGCTGCTCGGCTCCGTGGTCGCCTGCGGTTTTCTGCTCCTCGGCCGCTACTTCCTGATCGACAACGGCCTTGCTCTCGCCGAGAAGATGCAGTTGGTCAACTTCATCGGCTGGGACGCGGTCTTCACCAAACTGCCACTGGTCCTCGCGATCGGGTTGTTGATGCCCGCTTTCGCCGCTTTCATCGCGTTGCGCAAGTACCTCAAGGTGTGACAACAGCCCCGGGCGTCGTACGGGCAACAACCGTGCGGCGCCCTTCGCTTCGCTTAGACTCGGCGCCATGCCGGGCCCGGATCAGAGCTCCCGCCGGCCCCGTCGCAGCCGCCGCGGGGCTGCCCTGACATTGGTTTTCGCGACCGTCCTCGCCACCGGTGCGGCCACCGGCGGTCTGCCGCGCGACGACGGCACGGAGGCCCGCCCCCGCGCCGTCGATCCGGCCGGGGCGACCGTCGACCAGGACGAGGTGGCCCGTGCCGCCGCGCGGGCCGTGGCGGACGGAGAGTCCGGTACGGAGGCGGCCGAGGAGGTCGTCGCCCGCGGCGGCGACCGCTGGGGCGCGGTCTACGACGAGCGGGAGTACCGGTCCTTCCAGCAGTCCCTCGACGGCGAGTACACCGGCGTCGGGCTCTGGGCCCGCCAGAGCGGCGACGGACGGGTGGAGGTCGCCAGGGTCCGCTCCGGCGGCCCCGCCGACCGGGCCGGCGTCCGCGCCGGGGACCGGCTGCGCACCGTCGACGGGAAGACGGTCGACCGGCGTCCCGTCACCGAGGTCGTGGCGCTGCTGCGCGGCGAGGAGCGCACCAGTGTGGCGCTGGGGCTCGAACGCTCCGGCCGCTCCTGGACCCGCTCGCTGACCCGGGCGACGCTGAGCACCGAGTCCGTCACCGTCGAGCGGCTCGACGGCGGCGCGGTGATCATCAGAGTGGCGGCCTTCACCCGGGGCGCGGGGGACCGGGTGCGGGAAGCGGTACGCCGCGCCCCGGACGGCGCCGGAGTCCTGCTGGATCTGCGGGGCAACAGCGGCGGCCTGGTCAATGAGGCCGTCGACACCGCCTCGGTCTTCCTGGACGGCGGTCTGGTCGCCACCTACGACATGCGCGGCGCGCAGCGCGCCCTCTACGCGAAGCCGGGCGGCGACACCGGGCGGCCCGTGGTGGCGCTGGTCGACGGCGGCACGATGAGCGCCGCCGAGATGGTCACGGGAGCGCTCCAGGACCGTGGCCGCGCCGTCACCGTCGGATCCCGCACCTTCGGCAAGGGCTCGGTGCAGATGCCCAGCGAGCTGCCCGACGGCTCGGTGGCCGAGCTGACCGTGGGGCACTACCGCACCCCCTCCGGCCGTGAGGTCGACGGCTTGGGCATCACCCCCGACGTCACCGTGGAGGAAGGTGCCGAGGACCGGGCGCGGACCGTGCTGGACGGCCTCGGTCCGGCCTCCTGAGCCCGCTCCTCAGCTTCCCTCCGAAGGGGCTTAAACCTGTTGCGGCATAGTGCGAAAATGAACGCACTATGGCTAAGGAAAAGGACCCGGCGCGCAAGCTGATCGCGCAGAACAAGAAGGCACGGCACGACTACCACATCATCGACACCTATGAGTGCGGTCTTGTGCTGACCGGTACCGAGGTGAAGTCGCTGCGGCAGGGACGGGCCTCGCTGGCGGACGGCTTCATCCAGATCGACGGCCATGAGGCATGGCTGCACAACGTCCATGTGCCCGAGTACACCCAGGGCACCTGGACCAACCACGCCGCGCGGCGCAAGCGGAAGCTGCTGATGCACCGGGCGGAGATCGACAAGCTGGAGTCCAAGTCCCAGGAGACCGGTCACACGATCGTGCCCCTGGCGCTGTACTTCAAGGGCGGCCGGGCGAAGGTCGAGATCGCGCTGGCCAGAGGTAAGAAGGAGTACGACAAGCGGCAGACGCTGCGCGAACGCCAGGACCGCCGCGAGGCCGACCGGGCGATGTCGGCGGTCCGCCGCCGTCAGCGGGCGTGATCTCCGGGCCGCCGGAGCGGCCGGGTGCGACCTTCGGGCCGCCGGAGCGGTAATACGCTGGCATACGGCCGCTTCGGTCACGTACGATGGGCATCGCCCCTCACCGCAGGGGCGGGCATTGATAAATCAACATGGGGATGATCGGTTTCGACAGCGGATGTCGAAGCAGGAGAAGCGAGCCGAGGAAGCGGCAATGATCTCGTAAACCATATGTCGCAAACAATAATCGCCAATTCCAAGCGCGATAACTCCGAAGCCTTCGCCCTCGCTGCCTGATTTCAGGTAGCTGAGCGAACCTTCATTCATGGAGCGTCAGCCCGGGGAGCGATCCCGACCCGGATCCTGGCGTCAGCTAGGGATCTAAACCTCTAGACCCGGTCACGGGGCCCAGAGGGAAATCAAACAGTGACTGAGCCCGTCGGAGACTTGTCCGCGTGATCTCCGGGGCTGAGAAAATCGCAGCGGACTGCGCTCGGAGAAGTCCTGATTCTGCACCGTTGGACGCGGGTTCGATTCCCGCCATCTCCACTCATCCCATGTGGGCAAGGGCCCGGCTGTCAGTCACGACAGCCGGGCCTTTGTCATATCCGGGCCCGGTCTCGGTGCCGGGTCCGTCAGAGGGCCTTCCGGGCCTTCGCCAGAGCGGCGAGCGCGCAGGCCACGGCCGCGGCCATCGCCGGGACGGCATAGCCGTACACCGGGCCCGGGTGCTCGGCCAGCCGGCCCGCCGTCGCCGCGCCCACCGCGATACCGCCGAGGATCGCGGTCACGGCCAGGGTCATGCCCTCGTTCAGACCGCCCCTCGGGGTCAGCCGCTGCACCAGCGTCACCCCGGTCACCATCGTCGGCGCGGTCGCCGCGCCCGCCGCCAGCAGCGCGAGGGCCAGCAGCGGGACCGACCCGGTCCGGGCGGCCAGCAGCGGAAGGAACATCAGAGCGGTCATCGCGGCCAGACAGAGCATGAGCCGCCCCGGCAGATCGCGGGCCGCGCGGACCGTCCCGTACAGCAGTCCGGCCGCGCACGAGCCCACCGCCTGGAGCCCCAGCAGCGCCCCCGCCCACCCCGAGTCCAGGTGGGCGAGAGTGGAGACCTCCAGGGCGCCGAAGACCACGCCGGTGGCGAGGAAGACCGCGAGCAGCGCGGGCATCCCCGGGGCGCGCAGCGGGGAGCGCCCGCCCGCCCGGCGCCCGGTCGCCGGGGGCTCGGTGGCGCGCTGGGCGGCGAACAGCACCACCCCCGTCAGCAGCAGCGCCGCGCCCGTGAGCGTGCCCGCCTCCGGGAAGAGCGCTGAGCACAGCACGGCGGCGAGGACCGGGCCGAGCATGAAGCAGAGCTCGTCGGCGGCCTGCTCGAAGGAGTTCGCGGTGTGCAGTGCTGCCGGGTCGCCCCGGAGCAGATGGGCCCAGCGGGCACGGGACATACCGCCCGTATTGGGGGTGGTGGCGGTGGCGGCGTAGGCGGCGAACAGGGTCCAGGAGGGCGCGTCGAGACGTACGCACACCACCAGCGCGAGCGAGCCGAGCACGGCCAGCACGGTGGCGGGCACCGCGATCCGGGCCTGTCCGTACCGGTCGGTCAGCCGAGCGGTCCAGGGCGCGACCAGTGCGGTGGCGGCGAGCCCGGCGGCGATGACGGCCCCGGCCAGGGCGTAGGAACCCCGCGAGCCCGAGATCATGATCACGGCGCTGACGCTGAACATGCCCATGGGCAGCCGGGCGAGCAGATTCCCCGCGGTGAAGGCGCGTGACCCAGGGGTCTGGAAGAGCCGGGCGTACGGGCCCCGGGGGCGATCGCGCGGCTCGGTGAAACCGGGGGCGAAGACCGGTCCGCCGGGGGTGAAGGCCGGCGGCGCCTGAGGAGGATGCGGCATGACCCCACCCTCACCGCGGGCCGGGCACCCGGTCCAACACCTGTGGGACAGGCATTGACGCACCTCCGTTGTAAATTCATCCGATGGTCCGCGACATCGAACCCCGGCTGCTGCGCGCCTTCGCCGCCGTCGCGGCGGAACTGCACTTCACCCGCGCCGCCGCCCGGCTCTACATCACCCAGCAGGCGCTCAGCCGCGATGTGCGCAGGCTGGAGCGGGAGCTGGGAGCCGAGCTCTTCATCAGGACGACCCGGCAGGTGACGCTCACCGCCGAAGGCGAGCGGCTGCTGCCGTACGCCCGGCGGGTGCTGGCCGCGCACGAGGAGCTCGCCGCCGCCTTCGCCGACGCGCACCGCCCGCTGCTGGTCGACCTCAACACCGAGGGCATGGTCTCGGGCCGGGTGCTCGCCCGCGCCCGGGAGATCGACCCCGGCTGTGAGCTGATGGCCCGCTTCGAGAGCGGGCTGACGGGGGCGGCGGCCGACATCGCCGCCGGGCGGCTCGACGTCTCCTTCGGGCGCTTCGCCGGGCTCGAACCGGGCGTACGGGCAGGACTGCACCACCAGCTCGTCCGGTTCGAGCCGCTGGCCGTGATCCTGCCGGAGGACCATCCTCTGGCCGCCCGCGACCGGGTGCCGCTGGCCGCGCTCGCAGGGGAGGCCGTCTACGCCGGAGCGGGCAATCCGCGCACCCCGGAGTGGACGGACCTGGCCCGCCGGCTCTTCGAAGGGCGGGGCATCGCCCTCGCGCCGCCCGCGCCGATGGCGGTGGGCGCGGAGGAATTCCGCCGGGTGATGGCGAAGCACCGCCGCCCGGTGCTCGCGGTCGTCGACTTCCCCGCGATGCCGGGGACGGTGCTGCGCCCGCTCACCGATCCGGTGCCGCTGTCGGCGCTCTCCCTGGTGTGGCGCAGGGGGATGCGCCATCCGGGCCTGG
>NZ_VCLA01000059.1 GCF_009600885.1 Streptomyces jumonjinensis | reverse complement strand
GGGCCCCGTCCCAGACGCTCCAGCGCCCCCGAAGGGGCGACCTCGGCCGGAGGGCCCGTACCTCGATGTCCGCCACAACCGCCGCGTATCCCCCCGCGCATCCGCCGGAGTTCCCGCGGCATGTCGTCACCGCCGTAGTCGTCTCGCACGACGGCGCACGCTGGCTTCCCGACACCCTCGCCGGACTCCTCGGCCAGGAACGCCCCGTACAGAACGCCGTCGCCGCCGACACCGGCAGCGCGGACGACTCCGCCCGGCTGCTCGCCGAAGCCCTCGGCGACCGGCGCGTACTGCATCTCGCGCGCCGCACCGGATTCGGCGCCGCCGTCGACGAAGCCGTCCGCACCGCGGGCACGCCCACCGCCGACGAGCTGCCCTATCTCAAGCGGCCCAGCGGCTGGGACCCGACCACCAGGACCTGGCACGACGAGGCGTACGACCTGCCCGAACTGCCCTACGGCGAACCGGTCCAGTGGCTCTGGCTGCTCCACGACGACAGCGCACCCGCGCCCGGCGCCCTCACCGAACTGCTGCGCGTCGCCGACACCGATGAACACGCCGTGATCATCGGCCCCAAACTCCGCGGCTGGTACGACGGCAGACAGCTCCTCGAAGCCGGCGTCTCCATCGCGAACAGCGGTCGCCGCTGGACCGGCCTCGACCGCCGCGAGCAGGACCAGGGCCAGCACGACCAGATCCGCGCCGTGCTCTCCGTCTCCTCCGCCGGCATGCTCATCCGCCGCGACGTGTTCGAACAGCTCGGCGGCTTCGACCGCAGAATCCCGCTGATGCGCGACGACGTCGACCTCTGCTGGCGTGCCCACTCCGCGGGCCACCGCGTCCTGGTCGCCCCCGACGCCGTACTGCGCCACGCCGAGGCCGCCGCCCGGGAACGCCGTACGGTCGACTGCGCCGGACGCTCCGTCACCAGCCCCCACCGCGCCGACAAGGCGGGCGCGGTCTACACCCTGCTCACCAACGCCCGTGCCGCGGCGCTCCCGTACGTACTGTTCCGCATCGTCGTCAGCACCGTGCTGCGCACCCTCGCCTATGTCCTCGGCAAGGCTCCCGGGCAGGCCGTCGACGAGGTCATGGGGTTCTTCGGCGTCCTGCTGCGCCCCGAACGCCTCATTGCCGGACGCCGGAGACGCTCGGCGGCCCGGAGCGCCGACGCGGCGGGGATGCGACCGCTGTTCCCGCCGCCCGGCGCCACCGTCCGCGCCGCCGTCGAACAGATCGCGGGCCACTTCGGCGCCGGCGACGACTCCGACGCGAGCGGCTCCCGGCACGGCGGCGCGGCCGAGTCGGGACCCGGCGGCGACGACGCCGACTATCTGGAGATCGAGCAGTTCTCCCGGCTGAAGAAGATCGCGCGGAAGCCCGCGCCGGTCCTCTTCGCCCTGCTGCTCCTCGTCTCCGTGGCAGCCTGTCGCGACCTCTTCGGCGGCGGCTCGCTCGCCGGGGGCGCGCTGCTCGCCGCACCCCCGGACGTCTCCGACCTCTGGGCGCGTTACGCGGACGACTGGCACCCCCTCGGCACCGGCGGCACCCAGACCGCCCCGCCCTATCTCGCCGTACTGGCCGCCTTCGCCGCCCTCTTCCTCGGCTCCACCGGCTTCGCGCTCACCGTGCTGCTCGTCTGCTCGGTCCCGCTCGCCGGGCTCACCGCCTACTTCGCCTCCCGCCCGATCGTCGGCTCCCGGCTGCTGCGGGCCTGGGCGAGCATCGCGTACGCCTTCCTGCCCGCCGCCACCGGAGCGCTCGCCACCGGGCGGCTCGGCACCGCCGTACTCGCGGTGCTGCTGCCGCTCATCGCCCGCGCGGCGGTGTCCGCCCATGGGCTGGCCCGGGGCGGCCGGGGCAGCTGGCGTGCCACCTGGGCCTACGCGCTGCTGCTCAGCCTCGCCAGCGCGTTCACCCCGGTCGTCTGGCCGATCGCCGTCGTCCTCGGGCTCGGTGTGCTGATCCTGCGCCGTGGCGACATCGTGGCGTACGGCCTGCGCTTCCTCGCCGCAGTGGGTACCCCGCTGCTCGTCCTCGCGCCCTGGTCGTTCAGCCTGCTGACCGAGCCGTCGACCGTCTTCCGGGAGGCCGGGCTCGACATCGGCGGCGGCGGAGCCTCCGCGACCGATCTGCTGGGCATCAGCCCCGGCGGCCCGAAGACGGTGGGCGGTCTGGTGCTCATCGGCATCGTGCTCGCCGCGCTCGCCGCCCTCCTCCGCGAGGAGCGCCGTTTCGCGATCCGGACCTCCTGGGCCGTCGCGCTCGTCGGACTGGTCTTCGCGGTTCTCGCCAACCGCTCCACCTGGGCCGGGCCCGCCACACTCGTCTACGGGATCGCGCTGCTCTCCGCCGCCGTGCTCGGCGCGGAGATGGGCCGTACCCGTGTCGGCGCGCAGAGCTTCGGCTGGCGGCAGCCGGTCGCCGTGCTCATCGCCCTCGCCGCCGGCGTCGGACCGCTCGTCTCCGCCGCGAGCTGGATGATCGGCGGAGCCGCCGGGCCGCTGGAGCGGCGCGACCCCGTCCAGGTGCCCGCGTTCGTGGCCGAGGAGAGCGGCACCCGGGACCAGCCCAGGACCCTGGTGCTCGGCGGCGTCTCCGCCGCGAAGGTCCCGTACACCCTGCTGAGAGGTTCAGGCGGACGTCTCGGCGACGCCGAAATCGCGGCGGCGGGCGGCGGTGACGCCCGGCTCGACAAGGTCGTCGCGCATCTCGTCGCGGGCTCCGGAGCCGATCAGACCAGAGAGCTGAGCGCGTTCGCGATCCGCTATGTCCTGGTACGGGATGGAGCGCCGCGCGAGACCGTCCGCGTACTGGACTCCACCCCGGGGCTCAGCCGCCTCAGCCGCCTCGACGGCAGCTCGCTGTGGCGGGTCGACCGCCAGGTGGCGCGCGCTGTCATCGTCAGCGGCGAGGGCGACCCGCTGCCGGTCGAGTCGGACGCGGTCGAGGCGCACGCCAAGATCCCCCGGGGCGCCGGGGGACGCGTCCTGCGGATCGCCGACCGCGCCGACGAGGGCTGGCGGGCCACGCTCGACGGCCAGGTGCTGGAGAAGACGACCGTCGACGGCTGGGCGCAGGGCTTCGAGCTGCCCGCCGCGGGCGGACAGCTGGTGCTGACCCATGAGAATCCGACCGCCCACACGGTCTGGATCTGGACCCAGGGCTTTCTGGCGCTGGCACTGGTGGTGCTCGCCCTGCCCGGCCGCCGGGTGCGCCACGACGACGATCTGCCGGAGGAGCCGACGCAGCCGGAGTCGCCGGACCGGGGGGTGCCCGAGCAGCCCGTGGACGGCGAGGGCCGCAGGGCGCGCAGACTGCGCGACCGGGCCGAGATCCCGGCCCAGCCGGGGCCGCCCGCGCCTGTGGACGACCGGGAGCGGTCCCCGTATCCGTACGAACAGGAGTACGGAGCACAGCCGCAGGGCACGCGGGAGTACGGAGCACAGCCGCAGGGCGAGCAGCCGTACGGAGCCCAGACGCACGGCACGCGAGAGTACGGAGCACAGTCGCAGGGTCCGCGGGAGTACGGAGCACAGTCGCAAGGCCCGCAGGAGTACGGCGCCGAAGCGACCCCCACCCCCCTCGCGCCGGATCCGCACGCGCCCCCCTACCCCCGTCACCCCCGCCCGTATCCGTACGACGCAGGTCACCACCCCGACACGACCCGAGGCGAGTCAGAGTGAAGCGCACGACCCTCTCCCTGCTCGCCGCCGTCACCGCACTCGCCGCCGTCACCGGTCTCGCCTCGCTGACCGGACCGGCCGACGCCGGCCGGACCGAGGCCAGGACGCCCGCCCGGCTCCCGGTCGAGCGGTCCAGCCTGGTCTGCCCGGCGGGCGGCGGTTCGGAGATCGCCGAGACCCGGTACACCTCCTTCACCCCGGAGGGGCGGAGCGGGGACGACCGCGTGGGCACGGCGGAGCTCAAACCGGCCGGCGGCACGCTGGAGCGGCGTGCCGACCCGGGGAAGTCCCCGGCCAAGCGCCCGCCCGCAGCCGACCCGGCGGACGGTAAGCCGGTGGTCTCGCTGAAGGAGCCGGGCACGCCTGTCGCGGTCGAGAAGAGCGGGGACGAGGCCCCGCCGCTCGTCGGCACCGCCACCGGCCGGCTCGCACCGGGCTGGACGGCCCAGCAGACCACCACGGTCGCGGTGGGCACGGGCCGCGGTGTGCTCGGGGTGAGCTGCACCCCGCCCGATACGGATCTCTGGCTTCCGGGGGCGTCCACCGCCAAGGACCGCCAGGACTACGTCCATCTGACCAACCCCGACGACACGCCCGCAGTCGCCGATGTCGAGCTCTACGGCAAGGGCGGGGAGCTGAAGACGACGCTCACCGAGGGCATTCCGGTGCCCGCCCGGTCCAGTCTGCCCATTCTGCTCTCCACCCTGACCGCGGAGGCGGCCCCCGATGTCACCGTGCATGTGAGCACCCGTTCGGGCCGGGTCGGCGCGGCGGTACGGGCCACTGAGAGCGGGACGGGCGCCGACTGGCTCACGGCGGCGGCCGATCCGGCCGCCGACGCGGTGCTCCCCGGTATCCCGGCGGACGCGGCCTCGGTCCGTCTGGTGGCGTACGCCCCCGGTGACCACGATGCCGAGCTGACGGTCGAACTCGCGGGTCCGGACGGCCGGATCGTCCCGCTCGGGGGCGAGTCCCTGCACGTCAAGTCGGGGATGACGGCGAGCCTTGAGCTGTCGGACGTCACCAAGGGCGAGGCCGGTTCACTGATCATCGGTCCGGAGCGCGGCAGCCGGAGGACCCCGGTGGTGGCGGCGCTGCGGGTGGTGCGGGGCAAGGGCGCCCAGCAGGAGATCGCCTTCATCCCGGCGACCGGTCCGGTGGGGGAGCGGGCCTCGGTCGCCGACAACCGGGCGAAGGGCTCGACGCTGTCGCTGACCGCGCCGGGCGCGGCGGGCCGGGTCAGGGTGACCGCGTCGGCGGGCACGGAGGGCGGTGAGCGGGTGGTGAAGACGTACGAGGTGAAGGCGGGCACGACGCTGGCGGCGCCCGCTCCGGCGCCGGAGGGGCTGAAGGGCTCGTACACGCTGACGGTGGAGGCGGAATCAGGCGGTCCGGTCCATGCGGCGCGGACGCTGGCGCTGCCGCAGGACGGGATCGCGATGTTCACGGTGCAGACGTTCCAGGACGACAGGGGGATGGTCGCGGTGCCGGAGGCGGAGCAGGATCTGTCGGTGCTCGACGACTGACGTACTGAGCCGGACCGTAACGAGCCTTAGGCGAGCCAGAGCGGGCCCGACCCGTCTCCCCGTCAGCTGTCGGGCGACCGGAGCACCCGCAGATGCCCGCGGCGGGCGACCTCCATGGGATCCGCCCCACGCCGCCCGTTCTGCGCCTCGGCGGCACGTCCCTGCGGACGGGCAGCTTCCCGTACGGCGTTGGCGAGGGCTTCCAGATCGTCACCGCTGGGACGGGCGGGGGCCGAACCATCGGTGAGCCGCACGACCTCCCAGCCGCGTGGCGCGGTCAGGCGCTCACTGTGCTCGGCGCACAGGTCATAGCAGTGGGGCTCGGCGTAGGTGGCGAGCGGGCCGAGGACCGCGGTCGAATCGGCATAGACGTACGTCAGTGTCGCGACGGCAGGCCGACCGCACGCGGTGCGCGAACAGCGACGTACAGGGCTCACGACGTTGGACGGTACCGCACTCTTGAGCGGGCTGCGACGACTCTCCACCAGGTCACCCCACCGTGTCGTGGTCCGAAGAGGTGCCGACAGGCCCCCCGGAGGGCGGCTGTGACCTGCGGGGACAGGGCGGAACGAGGTGGTCGGCAGCCGTGGATTCGGTCATGACGTGGGGTAAATCAGGTCATTCGCTATACGTCCGGCGATCGTGGCCGGACAGGGAACGGGCCCCAAGGGCAGCCGGAACGCTCAATTGGCGACATGCCGCGGACGGCGGCCTTTTGGCGCGCGGAGCGGAACCCGGCAGCGCCCGGAGAGCTACGCTGCGTCAGTGATGGACAGTCCTGTACCGCCCCGCCCGCCCGAGCCGAGGCCGCGCCATCGCGACCGCCATGGCCGGGGCATGCGCGGACCGGTCGCGCCCCCGCAGGTGCCGCTCGCGGCGAGCCGGGCCGAGGCGTTCGGCGACCTTGTGCAGGACTCCGTGGAGCGGCTGGAGCGGCGCTGGCCCCAACTGGCCGACGTCGACTTCCTCGTCGTGGATGTGCCCGGACCGGCGGAGGATACGGTCCCGCTGGGCAGCTCGGCCCCGTCGGAGAAGGGGCTGCCCGCACGGATCGTGGTCTACCGCAGACCGGTCGAGATCCGTACGAAGAATCGCGAGGAACGCGCGATGCTGGTGCACGAGGTCGTGGTGGAGCAGGTGGCGGAGCTGCTGGGACTGGCTCCCGAGTCGGTGGACCCGCGCTACGGCCAGGACTGAGGCGTGCCGGTAGTTTGAGGTGACCGCAGAGACTTGGCAGAGATTTATCGGAGGATGGACCCGTGGCTGCTGATCTGTCACAGATCGTGAAGGCGTACGACGTTCGCGGAGTAGTGCCGGACCAGTGGGACGAGGCGCTGGCCGAACTGTTCGGCGCAGCGTTCGTCCAGGTGACGGACGCGGACGCGATCGTCGTCGGCCATGACATGCGCCCGTCGTCGCCGGGGCTCTCGGGGGCGTTCGCGCGCGGCGCGGCGGCCAGGGGCGCGGATGTGACGCTGATCGGGCTCTGCTCGACGGACCAGCTGTACTTCGCCTCCGGACATCTCGGCCTGCCGGGCGCGATGTTCACCGCCTCGCACAACCCGGCCCAGTACAACGGCATCAAGATGTGCCGGGCGGGCGCGGCCCCGGTGGGCCAGGACACCGGCCTCGCGGACATCCGCGCGCTGGTGGAGCGGTGGTCGGCCGAGGGGGTGCCCGAACCGGTGGCCGAGCGGGGCACGGTGACGGAGCGTGACACGCTCGTGGAGTACGCCGCGTATCTGCTCTCGCTGGTGGATCTGTCGGAGATGCGTCCGCTGAAGGTGGTCGTGGACGCGGGCAACGGCATGGGCGGCCACACCGTGCCGACGGTCTTCGAGTCCCTGCCGGTCACGGTCGTGCCGATGTACTTCGAGCTGGACGGCACCTTCCCCAACCATGAGGCGAACCCACTGGATCCGGCCAACATCGTGGACCTCCAGGAGCGGGTGCGCGCCGAGAAGGCCGACATCGGGCTGGCGTTCGACGGAGACGCGGACCGGTGTTTCGTGGTGGACGAGCGGGGCGAGGGCATCTCCCCCTCGGCGATCACGGCCCTGGTGGCGGCCAGGGAACTGGCGAAGCACCCGGGCGGCACAGTGATCCACAACCTGATCACCTCCTGGTCGGTGCCGGAGGTGGTCAAGGAGATGGGGGGCTCGCCGGTACGCACCCGGGTGGGCCACTCCTTCATCAAGCAGGAGATGGCGCGTACCGGAGCGATCTTCGGCGGAGAGCACTCGGCGCACTACTACTTCCGCGACTTCTGGAACGCGGACACGGGCATGCTGGCGGCCCTGCATGTGCTGGCCGCGCTGGGCACCCAGGAGGGACCCCTGTCGGAACTGGTCGCGCAGTACGACCGCTACCGGGGCTCGGGCGAGATCAACTCCACGGTCGACGACCAGGCCGCCCGCACGGCGGCGGTCCGCGCGGCCTTCGCGTCCCGCCCCGGGGTCACGCTGGACGAACTGGACGGTCTGACGGTCACCGCCGCCGACTGGTGGTTCAACCTCCGCCCCTCGAACACCGAGCCCCTGCTCCGGCTGAACGTGGAGGCCCGCGACACGGAGACCCTGACGGCGATCCGCGACGAGGTCCTGTCCCTGGTCCGCGCCTGACCGGCGGGCCCGCCGGCGGCTTCCGTGCCGGCCGGCCTGCCAGCGGCTGAGGCACGGGAGCCCGGGAGCCGGGGGGCGCGGAACCGGGAGCACGGAACCGCGGGGCGCGAAACCTCGGGGCGCGGAACCGGGAGCACGGGAAGGGGCGGGCGGCGCGAAGCCCCCGCCCCTTCAAGCGCCCCTTCAAGCCCCGCCCCTTCGCGAAGCCCCCGCCCCCTTCAAGCCCCCCGAACCCCCCATAACGCGCCCCCTCCCACCCCCCAGCGGTACCCTGACCAGACTCACCCAGCCCCTCGAAAGGCCCCCCATGCCCCTCGAAGCCGCCCTCCTCGACATCCTCGCCTGCCCCGCGTGCCACGCCCCCCTGGACGACCGCACCGGAGCCGAGACCCCCGAGCTGATCTGCACGGGCGAGAGCTGCGGCCTGGCCTACCCCGTACGCGACGACATCCCCGTCCTCCTCGTGGACGAGGCCCGCCGCCCGGCCTGACGAGACGGCGCCGGGCCCGGGGACCCGGGCCCGCCCGCCCGGCGGCGGCACCGGCCAGTCGTACCGCACCGCCCAGCGCCCGCCCGCCCGCATCCCGCACCACTGATCCCCTACCTCGCGACCGCACGGCGATCGGAGACCCCACCCATGCTCGACGAGTCCCTCCTCGACGCTCCGGAAGCCCTCGCCCGCGCCGACCGCCGCGGCCTTCTGCGGGGCGCGGCAGAGGCAGGCGCGCGTGTCCGCACCGCCGCCCGCCACGCGACCGAGGCGGGCATCGCCGAACTGAAACCGGACGGCCGGCCCCGCGCCGTACTCCTCGCGGGCTTCGGCACCGCCGCCGACGGAGTCGCCGATCTCATCGGGGCCCTCGCCGGAGCGTCCGCACCCGTCACCCGTCTCGTCCCCACCGGAGTCGCCCCCGCACCCGGCGCCCTGCGCTGGGCGCTCCCCGGCTGGGCGGGCTCCCTCGATCTCCTCCTGGTCGCCACCACCGACGGCACCGAACCCGGACTGGCCCTGCTCGCCGAACAGGCGTACCGCCGGGGCTGCACCGTCGTGGCCGTCACCCCGCGGCCCTCCCCGCTCGCCGAGGCCGTCGACGGCCGGCATGGGCTGGTCGTCCCGATGGCCACCGCCCCCCACGAGCTGTACGAGGAGACCCAGGCGGCGAGCCCGGGCGCGCTCTGGGCCCTGTTCACCCCGCTGCTCGCACTCCTGGACCGGGTCGGCCTGCTCGTAGCGCCGCCGGAGACTCTGGCGAAGGTCGCCGACCGGCTCGACCGCACCGCCGAGCGCTGCGGCCCGGCGATCGCCACCTACAGCAACCCGGCGAAGACCCTCGCCGCCGAACTCGCCGACAGCCTCCCCCTCATCTGGACCGAGGGCCTGGGCGCCGCCCCGGCGGGCCGCCGTTTCGCCGCCGTGCTCGCGGAGCTGGCGGGCCGGCCCGCCCTCGCCGCCGAACTGCCGGAGGCCCTGCCCGCCCACGGCGTACTCCTCGCGGGAGACCTCGCCGCCGGAGCGGACCCCGACGACTTCTTCCGCGACCGGGTGGAGGAGCGGCAGGCCCTGCGGGTGCGGGTCGTGCTGCTGCGCGACCGCCCGACCAGCGGGCTGACCGCCGCCCCCGTCGCCCGCGAGCTCGCGCTGAGCCACGACACCCCGATCAGCGAACTCGAACCGGAGGAGGGCGCCGACCTGGAGTCGATCGCCGAACTCCTGGCGATCACCGACTTCGCTGCCGTCTATCTGGCGCTCGCGACCCCGAACACCCCTTCCTGACGGGAGCCGCCGGGCGGCCCATCCGGTCGAAAGACCATGGACACCCGGCGGCAATGCCGGGTACCTCCATCCGACGGGAAGACGATGGAGGCTGACGGCGGCGCCGCCGCCCTTCCCGGAGCATCACCGAAAGCCACCAGAAGGGAAGAACCCGGCCCCACCTTGAACGGGAAGCCCACGGAACGGAAGCAGACAGCATCATGGACCGCCTCTCCAACATCGTGCGCCCTTACGCCTGGGGCTCCACGACCGCGATCCCGGACCTGCTCGGCGCCGCCCCCACCGGCGAGCCGCAGGCGGAGATGTGGATGGGCGCGCACCCCGGAGCCCCGTCCCGCCTCGGCCGCGGCTCCCTCGCGGACGTCATCGCCGCCGACCCCGTACGGGAACTCGGCGCCGCGACCGTCGCCCGGTTCGGTCCGCACCTCCCCTTCCTGCTCAAGATCCTCGCGGCGGGCGCACCCCTCTCCCTCCAGGTCCACCCGGACCTCGCCCAGGCGAAGCAGGGCTTCGCGGCGGAGCAGCGCGCGGGCATCCCTGCCGACGCCCCGCACCGCAACTACAAGGACGCCAACCACAAACCGGAGCTGATCTGCGCGCTCACCCCCTTCGAGGGGCTGTGCGGATTCCGCGCCCCGCTCGACGCCGCCGAGCTCCTCGCCGGACTCGGCGTCGACTCCCTCAAGCCGTACGCGGATCTGCTGCACGCCCACCCCGAGGACGCGGCCCTGCGCGAGGTGCTCACGGCGGTGCTGAGCGCCGACCGCGAGGAGATGGCCGCCACCGTCGACGAGGCCGCCGCCGCGGCCCAGCGCCTGGGCGGCGAGTACACCCCGTACGCGCAGCTCGCCCATCACTTCCCGGGCGACCCGGGAGTCATCGCGGCGATGCTGCTCAACCGCGTCAGGCTCCAGCCCGGCGAGGCCCTCTTCCTCGGCGCGGGCGTCCCGCACGCGTATCTGAGCGGTCTCGGCATCGAGATCATGGCCAATTCCGACAATGTGCTGCGGTGCGGCCTCACCCCCAAACATGTGGACGTCCCCGAGCTGCTGCGCGTGGTCCGCTTCGAGGCGGGCGATCCGGGTGTGCTCCGCCCCGAGGCGTCGGAGACCGGCGAGGAGCTGTACGACACCCCGATCGACGAATTCCGGCTCTCCCGCTATCTCCTCGCGCCGGAGGCGTCCCCGGCCGACCTCACCGCCGCCGCGCCGCAGATCCTGCTCTGCACCTCCGGAAGCGTCGCCGCTTCCGCCGCTTCCGCCGGATCCGGTACGACCAGCCCGGCCGAGACCGCCGGGACCGCCGGGACCGCCGGGCCGGGCGAGCCGGACGCCACGACCCTCACCCCGGGTGAGTCGGTCTTCATCCCGGCAGGAGAGAACATCCAGGTCAGAGCGGCGCACAACAAACCCGCGGCCTTGTTCCGCGCCACAGTGGCCATCTGACCCCCGGCCGCCCCCTGGGACTGCAACAATGACGCGCCCAGAACGCAGGTGACGGTGTACGAGCGTCACGCGTACGAAGGGACATCCGGCAGATGAGTGCGTCAGGCGGAACCAAGGCCATCGTTGCGGCGCTTACCGCCAATCTGGCCATCGCGGTGGCGAAATTCGTGGCGTTCGTCTTCAGCGGCTCGTCCTCGATGCTCGCGGAGAGCGTTCACTCGCTCGCGGACTCCGGCAATCAGGGGCTGCTGCTCCTCGGAGGCCGCCGGGCCCGCCGCGAGGCCACCCCCGAGCACCCTTTCGGCTACGGCCGCGAGCGCTATATCTACGCCTTCCTCGTGTCCATCGTCCTCTTCTCGGCCGGCGGCATGTTCGCGCTCTACGAGGGCTACGAGAAGATCAAGCACCCTCACCCGATCGAGGCCTGGTACTGGCCCGTCGGCGTCCTCATCTTCGCGATCATCGCGGAGACCTTCTCCTTCCGCACCGCGATCAAGGAGTCGAACCAGGTCCGCGGCTCGCTCTCCTGGAAGGAGTTCGTCCGCCGGGCCAAGGCGCCCGAACTCCCCGTCGTCCTCCTCGAAGACCTCGGCGCCCTCGTCGGCCTGGTCCTGGCGCTGATCGGCGTCAGCGTCGCCCTGGTCACGGGCGACGGCCTCTGGGACGGCATCGGCACCCTCTGCATCGGCGTCCTGCTCATCCTGATCGCCCTTGTGCTGGCCGCCGAGACCAAGTCGCTGCTGCTCGGCGAGGCGGCGACCGTGGAGGACATCCGCAGGATCGAGGCGGCGATCGTCGACGGCGAGCGCGTGACCCGTGTCATCCATATGCGCACCCTCCACCTCGGGCCGGAGGAGCTGCTGGTCGCCGCGAAGATCGCGGTACCGAACGAGGACACCGCCCGCGAGGTCGCCGACTCGATCAACGCCGCCGAGGAACGCCTCCGCGCGGCCGTCCCCATCGCCCGGGTCGTCTATCTGGAGCCCGATGTCTACCGCGCTTCCCCGGCCCCGGCCGGCCCGGACCCGGCGGGCCCCGCGGCTCCCTGACCGTCCCGCCCCGGATTTCTTTCTCCGTTTTCTTCCTCCGTGCTGTCCCGGCGTGTGTTCCTCCTGACGTTTGCGGCCCGGCCCGGGCGATTCATCCCGATGCCGGGCGATCTTCGACCCGGCGATGAGCCGATGAAAGCCCTGGTGGCCCGGCTGCCCCGGCGAAAGCTCCGGAGATCCGGCCGGAACGGAACTCCTCGGGCGGCCTGGGGACCGCCACGACGATCGGTGTAGATTCGTGACCAGAGTTCAGGCGTCGCTGCTGATGGCGGTCGGGCGGTCCGGTATGGACCGGCCGAGTGGAGAGAGGGCCTCCGACGGACTGCGCTGTGTGTGGCCCCGGGCATTGGTACGCCCGCCGCCGCAGAGCCAGCCGTGCCCACCCTCGCCCCAATCCATGAGGAGCAGCCCGTTATGACGACTGTCGCCACCGGTCAGGACTTCAAGGTCGCCGACCTCTCCCTCGCCGCCTTCGGCCGCAAGGAGATCACCCTCGCCGAGCACGAGATGCCCGGCCTGATGTCGATCCGCAGGGAGTACGCGGAGCAGCAGCCGCTCGCCGGCGCCCGCGTCACCGGCTCCCTGCACATGACGATCCAGACCGCCGTGCTCATCGAGACCCTGGTCGCCCTCGGCGCCGAGGTCCGCTGGGCCTCCTGCAACATCTTCTCCACCCAGGACCACGCCGCGGCGGCCATCGCGGTCGGCCCCGGCGGCACCCCGGAGAACCCCCAGGGCGTCCCCGTCTTCGCCTGGAAGGGCGAGACGCTGGAGGAGTACTGGTGGTGCACGGAGCAGGCTCTGACCTGGCCCAACACGCCCACCGGCGGCCCGAACATGATCCTCGACGACGGCGGTGACGCCACGCTCCTGGTCCACAAGGGCGTCGAGTTCGAGAAGGCCGGCGAGGCCCCCGACCCGGCCACCGCGGACAGCGAGGAGTACGGCTACATCCTCCGCCTGCTCAACCGCACCCTCTCCGAGAACCCGCAGAAATGGACCCGTCTGGCGTCCGAGATCCGCGGCGTCACCGAGGAGACCACGACCGGTGTGCACCGTCTCTACGAGATGCACCGCGACGGCACCCTCCTGTTCCCGGCGATCAACGTCAACGACGCCGTCACCAAGTCGAAGTTCGACAACAAGTACGGCTGCCGCCACTCCCTGGTCGACGGCATCAACCGCGCCACCGACGTCCTGATCGGCGGCAAGGTCGCGGTGGTCTGCGGCTACGGCGACGTCGGCAAGGGCTGTGCGGAGTCCCTGCGCGGCCAGGGCGCCCGGGTGATCATCACCGAGATCGACCCGATCTGCGCCCTCCAGGCGGCGATGGACGGCTACCAGGTCACCACCCTGGACGAGGTCATCGGCCAGGCCGACCTGTTCATCACCACCACCGGCAACAAGGACATCATCATGGCCGCCGACATGGCCAAGATGAAGCACCAGGCCATCGTGGGCAACATCGGCCACTTCGACAACGAGATCGACATGGCCGGCCTGGCCGGGATCCCGGGCATCGTCAAGGACGAGGTCAAGCCGCAGGTCCACACCTGGACCTTCCCCGACGGCAAGGTCATCATCGTGCTCTCCGAGGGCCGCCTGCTCAACCTCGGCAACGCCACCGGGCACCCGTCGTTCGTGATGTCCAACAGCTTCGCCGACCAGACCCTGGCGCAGATCGAGCTCTTCACCAAGCCGGAGGAGTACCCGACCGACGTCTATGTGCTGCCCAAGCACCTGGACGAGAAGGTCGCCCGGCTCCACCTGGACGCGCTCGGCGTCAAGCTGACCACGCTCCGCCCGGAGCAGGCCGCCTACATCGGCGTCGAGGTCGAGGGCCCCTTCAAGCCCGACCACTACCGCTACTGACGGCTCCCGTCCCGGCGGCCCCCTCCGGCCGCCGGGACCCCCGGCCCCACCGGCCCGAAGCCCGGCAGCCCCGGACCCGGGCCAGGGGCCGCCCGCGCGACCGGCGCGTGCAGCCGACCTCCTGGTCACAGCGGGAGGCACTCGACGGCACGCGCCGGGCGTCACCGGCCCGAAGGACAGCCCCCTGAGCCGGCAGGGAGCACCCACACCGGCCCCAGCGGTTCGAGCAGGCCCCCGTACCCCCGTGCCGGGGGCCCACCCCTCCACCGCCCGGAGGGCTCTGGATCTCCCGTCACCACCGCGCGGACGGAATGCCCCCGCGATGCGGACGGAATGTCCCCCGATGTCCCCCGATGCCCCCCGGCGGTACGGCATCACCGCCCCAGGCGTCGCGCTCCCCTTGAGCTCCGCTCGCTCCGCACCGGCCTCCGCCTTCTCAGGCCCTCACCGCAAGGACTTCCAGCCCCCATGCCCCGCGGCCGGTATTCGCTCCACGATCCGCACGATCACACCCCCCTCGGCGAAGAACACTTCCAATGCGCGCCCGGCCCCTCCGGCTGGCGCTATGTCTCCCAGACCATCACCCCCTCCGGCGATCACGCCGGCTCCGTCGATCTCGCACTCGACGACCTCGGCCGCCCCATCCGCCTCGAACTCCACGCCGCCAGCTGGCAGGTCCGCGGCGCCGCACTCGACGGCGTCACCTGGGTCCGCACCGACCCCACCGGCGCCCATGCCACAGAAGGCAATGTCCGCGCCCACGCCTTCACCGGCACATCCCCGGCCTTCCTCATCGCCACCGCCCGACTGCTGCGCCTCACCCCCGGCTCCCCGGCGACGCGCGTCCGCCTCGTCGCTTTCACGGATCCCGTCCTCGCCCCCCGTACCGTCGACCAGTCCTGGGCCCTGGTGAAGAGTGAAGCGCACACCACTGACAGTGGCCCCCTGACCGTGGACGAATACCAGGTCAGCGCCCTGGACACGGGCGAACAGCACACCGTGCACATCGCCGGGGACGTGGTGCTCGCGGCACCTGGCGTCGAGCTCGAAAGCCTCGACACCCCACCGTCCCCCTCGCTCTGACCGCAGCGCCGAACTCACGGCCGTGGCCGATGTGCGTGGGGTGTCTCCGACCTGCTAGTGTCCTCCTCGCCCACAAAACCGTTGACACGGTGGCGATGGGGAGGTAGATTTGAACGGTTGCCTCGGACTGGACATGATCGAGTGCAACCGTTAACGTCTCTCTTGCTCTCAACGGAAACTGAGATTTCCGCAGAGCCAATCGACTTCTTATCTGGATCTCGCAGGCTGATTCGTTCGGCCGAATTGATTCTGATAAAGTCGGAATCGCCGAAAGGCACTGCCGAAAGGCAAAAGA
>NZ_VCLA01000058.1 GCF_009600885.1 Streptomyces jumonjinensis | reverse complement strand
CTGGCCCGCTCCGGGCCGCCGATCACCGCATGGGCCGCACCCCGCAGTCCCGCACCGCCCCCCTCCCTGCTGCTCCGCCGCCGCAGCGCCCACCCCGCCGAACTCGGCTCCTTCCGCGCGCCCCCGGACCGCGCCGCCCTCGCCCGCGTACTCGCCGAAGCCCACGCCGCCTGCCCCGAGGGCCCGCGCTGGTGTCTGGCCCTCGGCGGGGACCGGCCCGGGCTGGCGGAGGCGGGACCCGACGGCGCCCTGCGGACCCTCGCCACCGGAGACGTACTCCCCACCCTCGCCGTCTGGGCCGCGCGCCAGGGCTGGATCGCCGGCGCGGGCGCCGTGCTCCTCGCCTACGGCTGCCCCCACGACGCCACCCCGCGGCGCGTCCTCCACGACCATCTCCGCGCGGGCTACGGCATCGGACACGCCCAACTCGCCGCCGCCGCCCTCGGACTCGCGTCCCGGCCCATCGGGTCCTGGCAGCGAGCCGATCTCGGGGCCGCGCTCGGCGGGGAGCCGGGCCGGGACTGGATTCTGCACGGGCTCGCCCTCGCCACCGCCGCCGACCGCGCCACCACGGAAGCCGCGCACCGCGCCACCACGGAAGCCGCGCACCGCGCCACCACGGAAGCCGCCCACCGCACCACCACCGAAGCCGCCCACCGCACCACCACGGAAGAAGACACCACATGATGCTCCACCCGGAGCTGCTGCGCGCGGCCCGGACCGCCCGCGGGCCGCTGCTCAAGGCCACCGCGCTCCTCGCCGCCGTCACGGGCGCCCACCTCGTCCAAGCCGTGCTGCTCGCCCTCGCCCTCGCGGGGATCGCCCGGGGCGAGACCGGCGCGCTCCCCGCGCTCCTCGCCGCCGTCCTCGCCGCCGTGCTGCTGCGCGCCGTCCTCACCCGGCGGCAGCGGCGGATCGCCGTCGACGCCGGAGCGGCCGTGCGCACCGGGCTCCGCGACGAGCTGCTGAGGCGGCTCGGGCACGGCGGCCCGCCCGAGAACGCGGGGGCGCGGGCCGGCGCCGTACGGGCCGTGCTCGTGGACGGCGTCGAGGGGGTGGACGCCTATGTGTCGCGGTATCTCCCGCAGGCCCTCGTCACCTGCGCGGTACCGCCGCTGCTGCTCGTCGCCGTCCTGTTCATCGAGCCCCTGGCGGCGGCCGTGCTCGCCCCCGCCCTGGTGCTCGCCCTCTTCGCACCCCGCTGGTGGGACCGGCTGCTGGAGCGGCGCGGCCAGCGGCACTGGGGTGCGTACGAGGCGCTCTCCGCCGACTATCTGGAGTACCTCCAGGGGATGCCCGCGCTCCGCGCCGCCGGGGCCGTGGGCTGGGTCCGGGCCCGGCTGGAACGGCGTTCGGCGGAGCTGCACCGCGCCACCGTCGCCAAACTGCGCGTCTCCCTCGTCGACACCGGCATCACCGATCTGGCCGTACAGGGCGGGACGGTGGCCGCCGTGCTCGTCGCCTGCGCCATGCCCCACGCACCGGGAACGGCCGGGGCCTATCTCGTCCTCATGCTGGCGTCCGAGTGCTTCCGGCCGGTCCGCGATCTCTCCCGGGAGTGGCACTCCGGCTATCTGGGCGTCTCGGCGGCGGACGGGATCGCCGCGCTGCGCACCGCGCCGGAGGCCGTGGCGGACCGGGGACGGCTGAGCGCAGACTGGAGCGGACCGCCCGAAGTCCGCTTCGACGCGGTCGGCTTCACCCACCCCGGCGGCGGGCGGCCCGCGCTCGACGGGGTCTCCTTCACCGCCCCCGCGGGGCGCACCACCGCGATCGTCGGGCCCTCCGGCGCGGGCAAGTCCACACTTCTCGGGCTGCTGCTGCGCGAACGCGACCCGGACAGCGGGCGGGTGCTCGTCGGCGGGGCCGAGACCACCGCGTACCGGCTCGGGGCGCTGCGGCGACAGATCGCCGTCGTCTCCCAGGACACGTATCTCTTCCATGCCTCCGTCGCCGACAACCTCCGGCTCGGACGGCCGGGCGCGGACGACGAGGAGCTGTACGCGGCGGCCCGCGCGGCCGGCGTCCATGAGGAGATCGTCCGGCTGCCCGAGGGGTACGCCACCGTGGTCGGCGAGCGGGGTTCCACCCTCTCGGGCGGGCAGCGGCAACGGCTCGCTCTGGCGCGGGCGCTGCTCGCCGACGCGCCCGTGCTGGTGCTGGACGAGGCGACCAGCGCCGTGGACGAACGGCGGGAGGCCGCGATCGTCCGGGAGCTGCTGCGGGCGGCGCGGGGGCGGACCTGTCTGGTCGTCGCCCACCGGCTGGCGTCCGTGCGCGACGCCGACCGGATCGTGGTGCTGGACGGCGGGCGCGTCGAGGCGGTCGGCGGGCATGACGCGCTGCTGGCGCTCGACGGTGTGTACGCACGGCTGGTCGAGGCGGTGCGTGCCGCGTGAACGCGTCATCTCATACGGATACGAGTACGGATACGAGTACGGCTCCGGCCCCGGACGAGCGCGAGCGCGGCTCGCTGCGGGCCCTGCTGCCGGTGCTGGGCGTGCACCGGGGCATGACGGCGCGGACCGTGTGCGCGGCCCTCGCCGGGCAGTCGGCGCTCGTCGCGCTGATCACGCTGGCCGCGCACACCGTGGGAACGGCGGTGGCGGAGCGGGCCGCGCCCGGCCCCGGCGTCATCGCCGCGCTGATCGGGCTCGTCCTGGCGCGGGCGCTCGCGACCTGGTGGGAGATGGACCTCTCGCACGATCTGGCCTACCGGGTGCTCGCCGAGCTGAGGGTGCGCGTATTCGACGGGCTGGCCCGCAGCGCCCCCGCGCGGATCGCGGGACGGCGCAGCGGGGATCTCGCGTCGGCGGCGATGGGGGATGTGGAGGCGCTGGAGTTCTTCTACGCGCACGCCGTGGCGCAGCTGGTCGCGTCGGGTGCGGTGTTCGGAGGCGGCGTCGTGGTGCTGGGCGCGGTCGAGCCATGGCTGCTGCTCGCGGTGGTCCCGGCCGCGGCGCTGCTCGCGCTCGCCCCTCTGCTGGAGGGGCGGGGGCGGGCGGTGCGCGGTGCGCGCACCCGCGCGGCGTCGGCCGAGCTGTCCGCCCACGCCGTGGAGAGTGTGGACGGGCTGCGGGAGCTGCTGGCCTTCGGCGGGTTGACGGAGCGCCGGAGGGAGCTGCGGGCGAGGGGCGCGCGGCTGGGGGAGGCCCAGCGGGCCGAGCGCGCCTTCGAGGCGGACGCGGCGGCGGTACGCGATCTGGTGGTGGCGGCGGCG
>NZ_VCLA01000057.1 GCF_009600885.1 Streptomyces jumonjinensis | reverse complement strand
CGGCGGCGCCTTCGCCTATGCGGGTGATCTTGCGCCCGGCCCCTTCCGCCGGGCCCGCCCGCCCTCAGGGCGCGGTCAACCGATCATGCGATCCATGGGGTTGACCGATATGCGGAGGGGCGACGGGACCACCGGAGCCTGGAGGCACGGCGGGACCACTCGCCCCCGGAGGAGAGGGCGACGGGACCCCCAGGCCCCGCCGCCCCTCCACTGAACTCGGCTCGGATCAGGCGTCCCCGCCCGCCGCGCCCGGGTCCGCCGCCCGCACATCGAGCAGCTGATAGCGGTCCACCGCCTGCTTCAGCGCCGAACGGTCGACCTTCCCGTCCCGCGCCAGCTCGGTCAGGACCGCCAGCACGATCGACTGGGCGTCGATGTGGAAGTACCGGCGGGCCGCACCGCGCGTATCGGCGAAGCCGAAGCCGTCCGCGCCCAGCGAGTTGTACCGGCCCGGCACCCAGCGCGAGATCTGATCCGGCACCGAACGCATCCAGTCCGAGACCGCGACGAAGGGCCCCTGAGCGCCGCTCAGCTTCCGGGTGACGAACGGAACGCGCTGCTCCTCCTCCGGGTGCAGCAGATTGAACTGCTCCGCCTCCACAGCATCGCGCCGCAGCTCGTTCCAGGAGGTCGCCGACCACACATCGGCGCGTACGTCCCACTCCTCGGCGAGGATCCGCTGCGCCTCCACCGCCCAGGGCACCGCCACGCCCGAGGCCATGATCTGCGCCGGGATGGAACCGGCGCCGCCCGCGCTGAAGCGGTGGATGCCCTTCAGGATGCCGTCCACAGCCACGTTCTCCGGCTCGGCCGGGTGCTGGATGGGCTCGTTGTAGACGGTGAGGTAGTAGAAGACGTCCTCCGGATTCTCGCCGTACATCCGGCGCAGACCGTCCCTGACGATATGCGCGATCTCGAAGCCGTAGGCCGGGTCGTACGCCACACACCCCGGGTTGGTCGACGCCAGCAGCTGCGAGTGCCCGTCCGCGTGCTGAAGACCCTCGCCGGTCAGCGTCGTACGCCCCGCGGTCGCGCCCAGCACAAAACCGCGCGCGAGCTGATCGGCCATCTGCCAGAACTGATCGCCGGTCCGCTGGAAACCGAACATCGAGTAGAAGACATAGACCGGGATCAGCGGCTCGCCATGGGTGGCGTACGCGGAGCCGGCCGCGATCAGCGACGCCGTGCACCCCGCCTCGGAGATCCCGTCGTGCAGCATCTGCCCGGTCGGCGACTCCTTGTACGCGAGCAGCAGTTCACGGTCGACCGATTCGTACTGCTGCCCGAGCGGGTTGTAGATCTTGGCGCTCGGGAAGAACGAGTCCATTCCGAAGGTGCGGTACTCGTCCGGCGCGATCAGCACGAACCGCCTGCCGATCTCCTTGTCCCGCATCAGATCCTTCAGCAGCCGGACGAACGCCATCGTGGTGGCGATCGACTGCTGGCCGGAGCCCTTGCGGACCCCCGCGTACGCCTTGTCGTCCGGCAGCGCCAGCGGCTTGGCCCGCACGATCCGGGTCGGCACATAGCCGCCCAGCGCCTTGCGGCGGTCGTGCATGTACTGGATCTCCGCCGAGTCCCGGCCGGGATGGTAGTACGGCGGCGGACCGCTCTCCAGCCGCGCGTCCGTGATCGGGAGGTGGGGCCGGTCGCGGAAGCCCTTCAGATCGTCGACCGTCAGCTTCTTCATCTGGTGAGTGGCGTTGCGCCCCTCGAAGTTCGGGCCGAGCGTCCAGCCCTTGACCGTCTGCGCCAGCACCACGGTCGGCTGCCCCTTGTGCGCCTTGGCCGCCGCGAACGCCGCGTACACCTTGCGGTGGTCATGACCGCCGCGCCCCAGATGCAGGATCTGCTCGTCGGTCATGCTCTCGACCATGGCGCGCAGCCGCTGGTCGCCGCCGAAGAAGTGCTCGCGGATGTATCCGCCGGTCTCGGTGGCGTACGTCTGGAACTGGCCGTCCGGGGTGGTGTTCAACTTGTTCACCAGCAGGCCGTCGCGGTCCTGGGCCAGCAGCGGGTCCCAGGAGCGGTCCCAGACCAGTTTGATCACATTCCAGCCGGCGCCGCGGAACTGCGACTCCAGCTCCTGGATGATCTTCCCATTGCCGCGGACCGGGCCGTCCAGCCGCTGGAGGTTGCAGTTGACGACGAAGGTGAGGTTGTCCAGGCCCTCGCGCGCGGCGATGGAGAGCTGGCCGAGCGACTCGGGCTCGTCCATCTCGCCGTCGCCGAGGAAGGCCCAGACATGCGAGCGGGAGGTGTCCGCGATGCCCCTGGCCTGCATATAGCGGTTCATCCGGGCCTGGTAGATCGCGCCGAGCGGGCCCAGGCCCATCGAGACGGTCGGGAACTCCCAGAAGTCCGGCATCAGCCGGGGGTGCGGATAGCTGGAGAGACCGTCGGGGGCCTTCGACTTCTCCTGGCGGAAGGCGTCCAGCTGGGCCTCGGTCAGCCGGTCGAGCAGAAAGGCGCGGGCGTAGATGCCGGGGGAGGCGTGCCCCTGGAAGAAGATCTGGTCGCCGCCGTCGCCCCCGTCCTTGCCCCGGAAGAAGTGGTTGAAGCCCACGTCGTAGAGGGAGGCGGAGGAGGCGAAGGTGGCGATGTGGCCGCCGACGCCGATGCCCGGCCGCTGGGCGCGGGAGACCATCACCGCGGCGTTCCAGCGGGTGGCGTTGAGGACCTTCCGCTCGACCTCCTCGTTGCCGGGGAAGAACGGCTCGTCCTTGGTGGCGATGGTGTTGACGTAGTCTGTGCTGCGCATCTCCGGCACCGCGACCCGCTTCTCGCGGGCGCGCTCGATGAGGCGGAGCATCAGATAACGGGCCCGTTCCCGGCCACGCTCGTCGACGGCGGCGTCGAGTGAGTCCAGCCACTCCCTGGTCTCTTCGGGATCGAAGTCCGGGACCTGGCTGGGAAGGCCGCCAATGATGATCGGGTTGCGATCTGATCCGGAAGCCACGCTATTCCTTCGCTGCTCGGAGAAGTTCCGCGGAAGGCTCCTTCGAGGGGAGTACCCGCGGAGTTGACAGACGGTGCCGCATCGCCACCATCGTGTACCCCGGGGAGGCAAACGTCATCTCTACCGAGGGGTAACCCGTGATCTGCCCGACGACCCGACCGATACCGTGTACCGGGTAGGGTCAAATCGTGACCTTACCCCCAACCCGGTAAAGCCTTCCGTTTGGGTGTTCGGTTCAGATGCCGGTGACGGGTAGACGTAAAGTGGCAAAGAAGGCCGAATGGTGTGGCGGATTGCACGGCTAGTGGCGGAACGTGTTTGGAGTTGCGCCGAGACGGATGCAAAAGTCACCGTTTCGGCGGTCTGAACGGCCGGGTACTTGCGCGATCCGTCCCGCCCGTGTGGACTACGGCCAACGCCACGCGTACGCGCGAGGGCGAAGCATCTACCGATACATGATCAGGAGGCAAGCCGTGAGCGCGACCGCGGACCACGCGGAGGAGCGGACCAACCCGGCAGCGAGGCTGGGGTTCGAGCCCGGACAGGTGGTCCAGGAGATCGGCTACGACGAAGACGTCGACCAAGATCTCCGTGAAGGCATCGAGTCCGTGATCGGCCAGGACCTCGTGGACGAGGACTATGACGACGTCGCCGACGTCGTGGTCCTCTGGTTCCGCGATGAGGACGGCGACCTGACGGACGCACTGGTGGACGCCATCGGGCTATTGGAGGACGGCGGCATGATCTGGCTGCTGACTCCTAAGACTGGCCGGGACGGCTACGTCGAGCCCAGCGACATCAGCGACGCCGCGCAGACCGCGGGTCTCTCGCAGACCAAGAGCATCAGTGTGGCCAGCGACTGGGCGGGCAGCAGGCTGGTGGCCCCCAAGCGCTGATCAATCACAGGCAGTGAGCAGCAGGCCCTCTCCGGTCCCCCGGAGAGGGCCTCGGCGCATGACCCGACCGCTCGGCCAAAGTCCATCCGTACGCCCCTGACCAGGGCTTTCGTCTGGAATCGGACATGATTCGGACGAGAGGACCTAGGGTGGGCCCATCACCCGAACGGGCTCAGCGAAGGGATTCATACGTCATGGCGATCGAGGTCGGCACCAAGGCCCCGGAATTCGAGCTCAAGGACAATCACGGGCGCACGGTGAGCCTCGCCGAGTTCCGCGGCGAGAAGAACGTGGTGCTCCTCTTCTATCCGTTCGCCTTCACCGGCGTGTGCACGGGCGAGCTGTGCGCCCTGCGCGACGAACTGCCGAAGTTCGTCAACGACGACACCCAGCTGCTCGCCGTCTCCAACGACTCGATCCACACCCTGCGCGTCTTCGCCGAGCAGGAGGGGCTGGAGTACCCCCTGCTCTCGGACTTCTGGCCGCACGGCGAGACCTCGCGGGCGTACGGCGTCTTCGACGAGGAGAAGGGCTGCGCGGTGCGCGGCACCTTCATCATCGACAAGGAGGGTGTGGTCCGCTGGAGCGTCGTCAACGCGCTCCCCGACGCCCGCGACCTCAACGCCTACGTCACGGCGCTGGAGACACTCTGACGGCCTCTCCCGTGAAAGCCTGTCTCGCACGGGAACCGGTCACTAGGATCAACTCGTTGATCCGAACACGAACGCACGACGGGGGCGTCGCCCCTGAATACCTCTGGAGGGACTCGTGGGAGTCAGCCTCAGCAAAGGCGGCAACGTCTCGCTGTCGAAGGCCGCGCCCGGTTTGACCGCGGTGATCGTGGGCCTGGGCTGGGATGTCCGTACCACCACCGGCACGGACTTCGACCTGGACGCCAGCGCCCTGCTGACCAATGCCGAGGGCAAGGTCACCAGCGACGGGAACTTCGTCTTCTTCAACAACCTCAAGAGCCCCGACGGCTCCGTGGAGCACACCGGCGACAACCTCACCGGTGAGGGCGAGGGCGACGACGAGCAGATCAAGGTCAATCTGGCAGGCGTCCCCGCCGACGTCCACCGGATCGTGTTCCCCGTCTCCATCTACGCGGCGGAGGGCCGCGGCCAGTCCTTCGGCCAGGTGCGCAACGCGTTCATCCGCGTGGTCAACCAGGCCGACAACAATGAACTGGCCCGCTACGACCTCAGCGAGGACGCCTCGACGGAGACCGCGATGGTCTTCGGCGAGCTGTACCGCAACGGGGCCGAGTGGAAGTTCCGCGCCATCGGCCAGGGGTATGCCTCGGGGCTGCGCGGCATCGCCCAGGACTTCGGGGTCAACGTCTGACCGCGCAGGACACGAACCGTCCGGTGCCGCACTCAGGCCGAGTGCGGCACCGGACGTGCCCGCGCACCTCGCGGCGGCCGGCGTGAGCGCCGGGGGCGGAGCCGTGCGCGCCGGGAGACGGCTGTCCGGGGCGGTGTGCGCCGGGAGACGGCTGTCCGGAGCGGAATGCGCCGGGAGCAGGCAAGGGAACATCTGTCGCTGGGGAGGACTGGATATATGGGCGTCACGCTCGCCAAGGGGGGCAATGTCTCCCTCACCAAGGCCGCACCGAACCTCACTCAGGTACTCGTCGGGCTCGGCTGGGACGCGCGCTCGACCACCGGAGCCGACTTCGACCTCGACGCCAGCGCGCTGCTCTGCGGCAGCGGACGCGTCCTCGGCGACGAGTACTTCATCTTCTACAACAACCTCAAGAGCCCCGAGGGCTCCGTGGAGCACACCGGCGACAATCTGACCGGTGAGGGCGACGGCGACGATGAGTCGCTGCTGGTGGACCTCCCCCTGGTGCCGGCCCATGTCGACAAGATCATTTTCCCGGTCTCCATCCATGAGGCGGACAACCGCGGCCAGTCCTTCGGCCAGGTCGGCAATGCGTTCATCCGTGTGGTGAACCAGGCGGACGGCCAGGAGCTGGCGCGCTACGACCTCAGCGAGGACGCCTCCACCGAGACGGCGATGATCTTCGGCGAGCTGTACCGCCACAACGGCGAATGGAAGTTCCGCGCGGTGGGCCAGGGGTACGCCTCGGGGCTGCGGGGCATCGCTCTAGACTTCGGGGTCAATGTCTCGTAGATCCGCGCACTGAGCGGGTACCTCCCCGCCCCTGGTGCGGGGAGCCCCTCCCGGGCGCCGCCCGGTGGGACCCCCCACGAAAACGATTGGGTGCCAGTGGTTCTGAAAACCTTCGGCTGGTCGTTCGCGGTCACCGCGCTCGGGCTGGTAGCAGCGGTGCTCTACGGCGGGTGGACGGCGTTCGGGATCGTGGCGATCCTGTCCATCCTCGAAATCTCGCTGTCCTTCGACAATGCCGTGGTCAACGCCGGAATCCTGAAGAAGATGAATGCCTTCTGGCAGAAGATCTTCCTCACGATCGGCATTCTCATCGCCGTATTCGGCATGCGGCTGGTCTTCCCCGTGCTCATCGTCGCCGTCGGCGCCGGCATCGGCCCCATCGAGGCGGTCGATCTCGCCCTCAACGACAAGGACCTGTACCAGCAGCTGGTGACCGACGCGCATCCGTCGATCGCGGCGTTCGGCGGCATGTTCCTGCTCATGATCTTTCTGGACTTCATCTTCGAGGACCGGGACATCAAGTGGCTGGGCTGGCTGGAGCGCCCGCTCGCCAAGCTCGGCAAGGTCGACATGCTGTCGGTCTGCATCGCCCTGATCGTGCTGCTGGCCAGCTCCCTGACCTTCGCGAAGAGCGCCCACCAGCACGGCGGGGGCCACGCCGACAAGGCGGAGACCGTACTGCTCTCGGGCGTCGCGGGCCTGATCACCTACTTGATCGTCGGCGGTCTCTCCGGCTACTTCGAGAACAAGCTCGAAGAGGAGGAGGAGCGCGAGCACGAGCAGGAGGAGAAGGCCAGAAAGAGCGGGAAGAAGGTCTCGGCCGTCGCCATCGGAGGCAAGGCCGCCTTCTTCATGTTCCTCTATCTGGAGGTCCTGGACGCGTCCTTCTCCTTCGACGGCGTCATCGGAGCCTTCGCGATCACCAATGACATCGTGCTGATGGCGCTGGGACTCGGCGTCGGCGCGATGTACGTCCGTTCGCTCACCGTCTATCTGGTCCGCCAGGGCACCCTCGACGACTATGTCTATCTGGAGCACGGCGCGCACTACGCGATCGGCGCGCTCTCGATCATTCTGCTGATCACCATCCAGTACGAGATCCCTGAGCTGATCACCGGTTCCATCGGTGTGCTGCTGATCGGCTGGTCCTTCTGGTCCTCCGTCCAGCGCAACCGCGCCATCGCCGCCCGGGAGGGCGCTCTCGGCGAAAAGGCTGAGCCACACTCCGACGCCGGGGTGTGACCGGGCACGGATTGAGGAACGCTCTCAGCGGGGCGGCTTCGGGGCACCGGCTCCGGTGCCGCCCCGCTGAAGCGCCGACAGCGGCGGGGTTACGGAGCGGCGCGGCGCGGGTCCCATCGGGCGGGCCCGGCCGAGCGGGGTCCGACGAGACGAGTGGGGGCGGGCATGGCCTTCTGGGACAGGCTGCGACAGGGCGGCTCGGCGCAGTTCGACATGGGCGGCACCGGTAACTCCATCGCGCTGACGCGCCGCCGTCCCTCGGTCTCGCTGTCGAAACAGGGCGCGGCCACCGGCCATCTGCGGGTCAATCTCTCCTGGCGGATGCGCACCTCCGACATCGGGGGCGGGTCCCGGCAGAGCGGACAGCTGCTGAGGCACCCCTTCAAGCTGTTCAAGCCCGAGGTGGTCCAGGCCCACACCCAGGGCATGGTCAATGTCGACCTGGACCTCGGCTGCCTCTATGAACTGGCGGACGGCAGCAAGGGTGTGGTCCAGCCGCTGGGGGACTTCCTCGGCTCGACCAATGAGGCGCCGTACGTCAAGCTCAGCGGCGACGACCGCTTCGGCTCGGGCTCGGGCGAGACGATCTATGTCAATCTCGACCATCATGCCGAGATCAAACGGCTGCTGTTCTTCGTCTACATCTACGACCAGACCCCGGCGTTCGACCGTACGCACGCGCTGGTGACGCTCCACCCGAGCAGCGGCCCCCGGGTGGAGATAGAGCTCGACGAACGCGCCCCGCAGGCCCGCTCCTGCGCCGTGTTCTCCATGGAGAACGTCAAGGGCGACCTGGTGGTGCGCCGCGAGGTCAAATTCGTCTACGGCTTCCAGGCGGAGCTGGACCGACTCTATGGCTGGGGCCTCCAGTGGGGCCGCGGTTACAAGACCCGCGCCTAAGGCCCTCAGGGCTAGGGCCTTCAGGGCCGGATGAACTGAGGCCCCATCGGCGGCAGCCGGAAATCCGGGTCGGCCGCGAAGGCGGCTGCGGGCTGCGGATATCCATAGCCCGTCCGCTCCGGGCCCGGGGCGTGCGCGGGCTGCTCCGGAGCTGGACCGTGTGCACCCGGGGCGTGCGCGGGCTGCTCCAGACCCGGGCCGTGTGCACCCGGGGCGTGTGCGGGACGCTCCCGCTCGGCCGGAGCAGGGTGCGGATGGCCGTATGCTGGCCCGCCGCCGGGCCCGGCCGGAGACTGCTCGGGGGACGGCGGCGCGGCGGCCGGATCGGTCTCGTCCACCGAGATGCCGAACTCGGTCGCGAGCCCCACCAGACCCGTCGGATACCCCTGCCCCACCGCGCGGAACTTCCAGCTGTCCCCGCGCCGGTAGAGCTCCCCGCAGATGATCGCGGTCTCCTCGCCGGTGTCCGGCCGCACATCGAAGACCGCGAGCGGCTCACCATCGGCGAGAGCCGCGTCGTAGAGCTGGATCCGCAGGTCGTGTACGTGCCGGAAGGTGTCGCCGTCGGAGGACGCGGCGAGCACCACCTGATCCACGGAGGGATCGAGCGCCGCGAGATCCGCCTCGACCGTGTCCGTCAGATGCTCCGCCACCCGCTTCTTCGGCAGCCGCCGCACCAGCCCCGAGGGATGGCGCGGCTGGTTGTAGAAGACGAAGTCCTCATCCGAGCGCACCCGGGCGTCAGGCCCGAGCAGCAGGGCCGAGGCGTCCACATCCGGGACGCCGGCCCCCGGCGTCCAGCGCAGCACGGCACGGACCGCGGTGGCGTGGAGGGGGACATTCGAGCCCTTCGGCATCGCGTGCGTCATGCCCGTCATCCTGCCTTCTCGGGGGCCGCCCGGACAACGTGGACGGCCGGTGCCCCCGGCCCATGGGCCCCGTCCGGCCTCCGGACCCCGGATGCCCTCCGTCCCCGGAGGGGGACATATGCTCGCCATTACGGGATAACCGGTTGTTCACGGACTCCGGGAACCGATGACACACACCTGAACGTACTATTACCGGCCATGTCAGTAGGGCGGGCCACCCAGCAGTACGGGGGAGTGAAATGCGTCATTTCGGGCAACTTTCGGCCGCCGCCCGCGACCGGCTGTTCCACCGCGAGCCGAGCGAGTTCACCGCCGACTCCTCCGCACGCATGCTCGCGGCGGCCCTCGGGGCCACGCTCTACAGCCCGGCCACCCGGCCCAAGCTCGCCGACGATGTGCTGAAACAGCTCCACAGCGGAGTGGTCTCCATGGTGCTCTGCCTGGAGGATTCCATCGGCGACGCCGATGTGGCGGACGCCGAGGAGAATCTGGTCCGGCAGTTCGCCGATCTCCACGCGCGCGGCGAGGAGCTGCCGCTGCTCTTTATCCGGGTCCGCGAGCCGGAGCAGATCCCGGACCTCGCACGGCGGCTCGGCCCCGCCGTCCACAGACTGTCCGGTTTTGTTCTTCCCAAATTCACCGAGGAGCGGGGCGTCCCCTTCCTGGAGGCGCTCACCCTCGCCGAGACGGCCACCGGCCACCGGCTCTTCGCGATGCCCGTCCTGGAATCCCCCGAGCTGCTCCATCTGGAGACCCGCACGGAGACGCTCGCCGGGATCACCCGCACCGTCGACAAATACCGTGACCGGGTCCTGGCGCTACGGCTCGGCGTCACCGACTTCTGCTCGGCGTACGGACTGCGCCGCTCGCCCGACATGACCGCCTATGACGTTCAGATCGTCGCCGCCGTCATCGCCGACGTGGTCAATGTGCTGGGCCGCGCCGACGGCACCGGCTACACGGTCACCGGCCCGGTCTGGGAGTACTTCCGGCTCCAGGAACGCATGTTCAAACCCCAGCTGAGGCGCAGCCCCTTCCTGGAGGTCCGCGCCGAGGGCGTGCGCAACACGCTCATCGAACACGACCTGGACGGGCTGCTCCGCGAGATCGAACTCGACCGGGCCAACGGTCTCACCGGCAAGACCTGCATCCACCCCTCGCATGTGCTCCCCGTGCACGCGCTGTCGGTCGTCAGCCACGAGGAGTTCAGCGACGCCCAGGACATCCTCCGCCCGGAGCGGGGCGGCGGCGGGGTGCTGCGCTCCGCGTACACCAACAAGATGAACGAGGTGAAGCCGCACCGGGCCTGGGCCGAGCGCACCCTGCTGCGCGCGGCGGCCTTCGGAGTGGCGCGAGAGGACGTCGGCTTCGCCGAGCTGCTCGCGGCCGGGCTCTCCGGCGCATGACAGCGCCTTCCGGGGCCTCCGGGGCCTCCGGGGCCTCCGGGCCTTCAGGGCCCCTGGGGCCCCCGGGGCTGCTGGGTCCGCTAGGACCTCCGGGCCCTCCGGGCGGATGATGGATCCCCTGCGTACCAAGAGAGAAGAGACGGACACGGTGGTGTGGTCGGGAACATGGGTGGCGCGGCGGCTGGGCGTCGGCCTCGAAGGGGACGAGCGGCTGCCCGCCCTGCTGGGGCTGGCCCTGCGCCGCAACCCCAAGCGGGCCCATCTGCTGGTGTCGAACGTACTCGGCAAGCATGTGCCGCAGTCCCCCGCGGTGGTGTACGAGGCCGGATACGGCCTGGGCGTCCGGGTGCGCGCGCTGCTGGGCGACGAGGAGGCGGCCCGCGCGGTGGTCCTCGGCTACGCGGAGACCGCGACGGCGGTCGGCCACTGTGTGGCGGACGGGGTGGCCCTCGCGCCCTATCTGCACTCCACCCGCCGCCCCGTGCCGGGAGTGGCCCGTGCGGGCGGCTTCGAGGAGGCCCACTCCCACGCCACCTCGCATCTGCTGCTCCCCGGGGATCCCCGGCTGCTGGCCCGCCCGGGCCCGCTGATCCTGGTGGACGACGAGTTCTCCACCGGCAGCACCGTGCTGAACACCATCCGTGACCTGCACCGGATCTATCCGCGCGAGCGGTATGTGATCGTGGCGCTGGTCGATATGCGCTCCCCTGAGGACCAGGACCGGCTGGAGTCCTTCGCCCGCGAGATCGGCGCCCGGGTGGATCTGGTGGCGCTCGCCTCGGGACGGGTCAGCCTGCCCGAAGGGGTGCTGGAGAAGGGGCAGGCCCTGGTCGCACGGTACGAGCGGGAGACCCCCGCCGCCCCCGCACCGGACGCCGCTGCGGGGCCGGTCCGTCGCGTCGTACTGGAGTGGCCCGAAGGGGTCCCGGACGGCGGACGGCACGGCTTCCTCCCCGCCCACCGCGAGCTGCTGGAGGCGGCGCTGCCCACGATGGCCGCCCGCATCGCAGACGCCCTCGGCGACGGTCCGGCGGGTCCGGCGGGTCCGGCGGGTCCGGCGGGTCCGGACGGCGGAGGACCGGCCCCGCGCCGGATCCTGGTCCTCGGCTTCGAGGAGCTGATGTACGCCCCGCTCCGCCTCGGCACCGCGCTGGAGCGGCTGACCGACGCGGAGGTGCGCTACTCCACCACCACCCGCTCGCCCGTACTCGCCGTCGACGACCCCGGCTACGCCATACGCACCCGGATCGTCTTCCCCGCCCACGACGATCCGGCCGACGGCCCCGGCGAGCGCTACGCCTACAACATCGCGGGCGCGGGCTTCGACGCCGTCGTGGCCGTCGTGGACTCGGCCGCCGACACCCCCGCGCTGCACGCCCCCGGCGGACTGCTCGCCGGGCTCGCCGCCCACACCCCGAACCTCCTCCTGGCCGTCGTGCCCAGCCATATCCCCGAAGGGGCCGCCATGCCGCCGGAGCCGTCGAGCGAGCCGTCGAGCGAGCCGTCGTCCGTGTCGTCGCCGGAGCCGCTCCCCGCGCCCGTACCCGGGCCCCAGCCCGTACCCGCGCCCCAGCCCGTACCCGGGCCCGTATCCCTCCCCGGATCGCTGCCCGACCCCCTCCGGGGCCCCGCCTTCTCCTCCTACGCCCCCGACGAGGTCGGCTGGCTCCTCCAGGACCTCTCCGACGCCGAGCTGGAGGCCCCCACCGAGGAGCGCGAGGAGGCGATACAGAGCGGTGGCGCGCACTACGCCGAATCGCTCCCCCTCGAATACCAGCCGAGCGCCGAGTACCAGCGGCTCTTCCACACCGCGCTCACCGAGTCCGCCGCCCGGATCGCCCGCGCGGTCGGCACCGTCACCGAGACCGTGCTCGCCGAGCGCTCCCCGCGCCCGGTCCTCGTCTCGCTGGCCCGCGCCGGAACCCCCGTCGGCGTCCTGATGCGCCGCTGGGCCCAGCACCGCCACGGCGTCGAGCTGCCCCACTACGCCGTCTCCATCGTGCGCGGCCGGGGCATCGACGCCAACGCGCTGCGCTGGCTGCGGCAGCACCACGACCCGGCCGACGTGGTCTTCGTGGACGGCTGGACCGGCAAGGGGGCCATCACCCGGGAGCTCACGGCGGCCCTGAGCGCCTTCGACGGCTTCCGCCCCGAGATCGCGGTCCTCGCCGACCCCGGCGGCTGCGTCCGCACCTACGGCACCCGCGAGGACTTCCTCATCCCCTCCGCCTGCCTCAACTCCACCGTCTCCGGGCTGATCTCCCGCACCGTCCTCCGGGCCGATCTGGTCGGACCGGACGACTTCCACGGCGCGAAGTTCTACCGCGAACTCGCGGACGCCGACGTCTCCGGCCACTTCCTGGACACCGTCGCCGCCCGCTTCGACGAGGTGGTGCCCGCCGTGGCCGCCGAGGTCGGGAAGCTGCTCGCGATGGACCGCGCCCCCACCTGGGAGGGCTGGGCCGCCGTCGAACGGATCAGCGAGGAGTACGGCATCCACGATATGAACCTGGTGAAGCCGGGCGTCGGCGAGACCACCCGGGTACTGCTGCGCCGCGTCCCCTGGAAGATCCTCGCGCGGAAGGGCGCCGGCTCCGATCTCGACCATGTACGGCTGCTGGCCGAACAGCGCGGAGTGCCGGTCGAGGAGGTCGGCGAGCTGCCCTACAGCTGCGTCGGACTGATCCACCCCCGGTACACCCGGGGCGCGACCGGAGCCGACGGCCGGGCGGTGACCTCCCTGTGAGCGCGAACCTGCGGCCCCGCACCACCCTGGTCGCCAGCGATCTGGACCGTACGCTCATCTACTCCGCCGGAGCCCTCCGGCTCACCGGGCCCGACGCGGAGGCGCCCCGGCTGCTCTGCGTCGAGGTGTACCAGGGCAAGCCGCTGTCGTATCTCACCGAGAGCGCGGCGGCGCTGCTGCCCCGGCTCGGCGCGGAGACCGTCTTCGTACCGTCCACCACCCGCACCCGTGAGCAGTACCGGCGCATCCGGCTGCCGGGCCCGCCGCCCGAGTACGCGATCTGCGCCAACGGCGGGCACATCCTGGTGCACGGGGAGCCGGACGAGCACTGGCACCGTGCGGTGGCGGCCCGCCTCGCCGAGGAGAGCGCCCCCCTCGCCGAGGTGCGGGCCCGGCTGCTCGCCACCGCCGACCCGGCCTGGCTGCTCAAGGAGCGCACCGCCGAGGACCTCTTCGCCTATCTCGTGGTCGAACGCGCCCTGCTGCCCGAAGGCTGGGTCAAGGAACTCGCCGAGTGGGCCGGCCCCCGGGGCTGGGCCGTCTCCCTCCAGGGCCGCAAGATCTACGCCGTGCCACAGCCGCTCACCAAGAGCGCGGCGATGCGGGAGATCGCCCGCAGGACCGGGGCGGAGCGGACCCTCGCGGCGGGCGACTCGCTCCTCGACGCCGATCTGCTGCTCGCGGCCGACCACGGCTGGCGGCCGGGCCACGGCGAGCTCGCGGACAGCGGCTGGAGCGCACCCCATGTGGAGGCGCTGAAGGAGAGCGGGGTGGCGGCGGGGGAGGAGATCCTGCGCAGATTCCTCCGAGCCGGCGGACGGGCCGGCTAGCGGGGGGTTCGGAGGCTTGCGGTCTCCGGGACCCGTACGGACCGGGTGCAGGTCCCGCAGGTCCCGCACCCGGCCGGGTCAGGACTTGCGCCTGGTCCCCGCCCCCGGCTTCATCACCCGTACGCCGATGAACGCCACGACCCCGAGAACCGCCATGACCAGGACGGCCTTCGAGTAGGTGGAGACATAGCCGACCACGTCCTCCCAGTTCTCACCGAGGAGATAGCCGGCGAGCACGAAGATCGTGTTCCAGATCGCGCTGCCGAGGGTCGTCAGCCCCAGAAAGACCGGAATGGGCATCCGCTCGACCCCGGCGGGCACCGAGATCAGCGAGCGGAAGATCGGTATCATCCGCCCGAAGAACACCGCCTTCGTACCGTGCTTGGCGAACCACGCCTCCGTACGCTCGATGTCCGACACCTTCACCAGTGGCAGCTTCGACGCGATCGCGATCGTCCGCTCCCGCCCCAGCAGCGCCCCGACCCCGTACAGCGCCAGCGCGCCGATCACCGAGCCCGCGGTGGTCCACAGGAGAGCGGCGATCAGATTCATCTGCCCCGTGCTCGCGGCGAAGCCCGCGAGCGGCAGGATCACCTCGCTCGGCAGCGGCGGAAACAGGTTCTCCAGGGCGATGGCGATACCCGCCCCGGGAGCCCCGAGCGTATCCATCAGGCTGTTGATCCAGCCCGGCGCACTGCTCTGTACGCCCGGATCCGCCGCGCTGCTCATGATCATGGAATGCATGCCTTTCACGGTAGAAAACCGCAGCTGAAGGGAGGCTGAAGACAGCTTCAGGGTTCTCTGTGGTTTACCCCAGTGTGCCTGGCCCGGGGAACGGCTACCGTCTTGGATCATGCATGGGGCGGTGGGACACGGGTCCGGCAGGGCGGTGGCGGCCCGCGGAGCGCGGTACGCGGGCGGGCTGGCCGTGGGATCTCTCACAGCTCTCGCCGAACTGACCCTGGCGCTGCTCCCGGCCCTCGCCCTGCTGCTGGTCCTGGCCTGGCCGCGCGGGCGGCGGGCGGTGCTGCGCCCGCTGGGCGCGCTCGCGGACCGGGCGACCCGGATCGAGCTGCGCAGGCTCGACCGCTTCCTCGGCGTACGGATCCCGCCGCCGTACGACACAGTGTCCCCGCCCGGCGGCGTACTCCCGTACGACCGTGAGCGGGTGATCCGCTACGCGGCGGCGCGCATCCCTCTGGGCCTGCTCGGGGGGCTGATCACCGGCTGTGTGCTCACCGGAGCGGGCTGGGTGCTCTTCGCGGTGTTCGGGTGGTTCTTCGTCGAGATCAACTATCCGCTGGCGGTCGTCGCCACCGGTCTCCTCGGCGTCTTCGGGATCGTTCTCGGCGCGCAGGGCGTCTACGGGACGGCGCTGATGGAGGGCTGGCTCGCCCGCCGCTTTCTCGGCCCCTCACCCCAGGACCTGCTGGAACGCCGTATCGCCCAGCTGGCCGCCAGCCGCGCCGAGGTCATGGACGCCGTCAACGACGAACGCCGCCGGATCGAACGCGACCTTCACGACGGGGTGCAGCAGCGCCTGGTGGCGCTCGGCATGCTGCTGGGCCGCGCCCGCCGCAGCCGCGATCCCGAGCACGCCGACCGGCTCCTCCTCCAGGCCCATGAGGAGAGCCGCCGCGCCCTGACCGAACTGCGCGAGGTCGCCTGGCGGGTCTATCCGACCGTGCTGGACGAGGCCGGGCTGCGGGCCGCGCTGGAGACGGTCGCCGAACGCACCCCGCTGCCCGTCGGCGTGGAGTACGAGGTTCCCGAGCCGCCCGCCCGGCAGGTGGAGACGGTGGCGTACTTCGTCGTCTCCGAGGCCGTCACCAATGTGGTGAAGCACTCGGGGGCCACCCGGATCACGGTCTCCCTGCGCCGGGCGGGCGGAACGCTGTCGCTGCGGGTGTCGGACGACGGCTCGGGCGGCGCGGACCCCTCGGGCGGCGGACTCACCGGGCTGGCGAGCAGGGTCGCCGCCCTCGACGGCCGGTTCGGGGTGCACAGCCCGCCCGGCGGACCTACGACGATCACCGCGGAGCTGCCGTGCGCGTAATTCTGGCCGAGGACTCGACGCTGCTGCGGGAGGGGCTCATCCGCCTGCTCGCGGAGGAGGGCCATGAGGTCCTGGCGGCGGTCGGCGACGGCGAACAGCTGCTGGCGGCGGTCGCGGAGCAGCGGCCGGATGTGGTGGTAGCCGATGTCCGGATGCCCCCGACCCATACGGACGAAGGACTGCGGGCGGCGATGGAGATCCGCCGCCGCTGGCCGGGGGTGGGGGTGCTGGTGCTCTCGCAGTACGTGGAGAAGCGGTACGCGACCGAGCTGCTGACCTCGGACTCGGCGGGCGTCGGCTACCTCCTGAAGGACCGGGTGGTCCAGGTGGACGAATTCCTCGACGCGCTGGAGCGGGTGGGGCGGGGGAGGGCGGCCTTCGACGCCGATGTCGTACGCCAACTGCTGAGCCGCAGCAGCCGCACGAACCCGCTCTCGCGGCTGACGCCGAGGGAGCGGGATGTGCTGGGGGAGATGGCGCAGGGGCATACGAACGCGGCGATCGCGGCCCGGCTGCATGTCTCGCAGAGCGCGGTGGAGAAACACATCAACGCGATCTTCGACAAGCTGGAGCTGACGGGGACGACGGGTTACTCGCGTCGGGTGCTGGCGGTGCTGCGTTATCTGGGGACGTGAGCGGGGGGCTTGAGCGGCGGGGGCGTGCCGCGCCGGGCTCCGGCCCGCCCGGGCCCGCGCCAGCGGTGAGCCGGTCCAGCCGATCACCTGATCCGCTGGACCTCTGCCCGCTGGTCAGCGGGCGGGCCGGCCCGCCGACCCCCGGCCCGTCGCGCCACCGGTCCACCGGTCCACCGACCCCCGGCTCGTCGCGCCATCGGCCCACCGACTCACCGGCCCACCGGCCCACCGGCCCACCGGCCCACCGGCCCACCGGCCCACCGAACTGTGGTGCCGCCGGTCAGCCGCAGCAACCGCCTCCGCAGCAGCCGCCTCCGCCACCGCCGCCCCCACCGGCTCCGCCGGGCGCGGGAGTGGACGTCGTACCGCCGACGGCGACGGCGGAGAGAAGCTTGACGGTGTCCTCGTGCCCCGAGGGGCAGTTGGCGGGGTCGGAGGACTGGGCCATCGGACGGTTCACTTCGAAGGTGTCGCCGCAGCTGCGGCAGCGGTACTCGTATCGGGGCATGACGCCAGGCTACGCGCTCCGTCCGGCCCGCTCCCCGCCCTTGTGGACAACCTGTTGGGGAAGCGGGGTCAGCCGGAACCGGAGCCCCGCTCCTCCCTTATCCGCTCGACGACACGGGCCGCGTCCTGCCGGACGGCCTCCAACTCGGTGAGGAAGTGCCAGTAGTCGGGATGGCGGCCCTCAAGACCGGCGACGGCCCGCTCCAGCCGTGCGACGGCATCGTCCAGCGGCCGGGCGTGCCGGGGGTCGGGGGTGTGACGCCCCGCCATGGCGAGCCGCTGGGCGTCCCGTACGGCGAAACGGGCCCGCTCGGTCTCCTGGCGGGGATCGTCGGCGACGGCGTTGAGCCGCTGAAGGCGGTCACCGGCGGCCGATACGGCTTCGTCGGTGGAGTTCAGCAGGGCGCGTACGGTGCCGAGGAGGGCGGTCGCGTCGGGCCAGCGCTGCTCGTCGCGCGCTTCGGCGGCCTCCTTGAGCCGCTCCCCGGCCTGGCGGAGATCGCGGGCGGCCCGCTCGGGCACGGGCTGGAGATCCTGCCAGCAGGCGAGGGAGAACCGGCGGCGCAGCTCGCTGAGGACGGGCTCGACGGAGGCGGCGCGGGTGGTGAGCGCTTCGGCGCGGGTGCGCAGGGAGACCAGCCGCCGGTCGATCTCGGCGGCGCGGCCGGGCAGCTGCTCGGCCTCGGCTCGTACGGCCTCGGCGTCGCGCAGTACACGGTCGGCGCGGTGAAGGGTGTCGGTGACGCCATGGCGGCCGGCGCCCTGGTTGAGCATGGTCAACTCGGGGGCGAGGGCGGCCAGCCGGGCGGCGAGATAGTCCGCTCGCATTCCGGAGCTGCGCACCGAATCGAGAGCATTGCTCGCGGAAAGGAGCGCCGCTCTCGCCCGCTCGACGGCAGGGGCGAGCCGGGCGAGCTGGGTCTCCGCCTTGTCCAGCAGCGGCCCGAGCCCCTCGGCGAACCGGTCGAGCTCGGCCTTGACCCTGGTCAGCTCCTCCTTGGCACGGTTCAGCTCCTCGCGCGCCCGGGCGGCGACGGAAGGCTCAAGGTCGTCCCGGTCGAGGTCATGGGCGTCGACGGCGGTGATGTACTGGTGGCTGGCCTCGTCGATCCGCCGCCCGAGCGCCGCGAAACCGTCCACGGCGCCGCGGGCCTGCGGGGAGCTGTCCACGGCCGTGATGGTCTCGACGGAGATCCGCAGATCCCGCTGGGCGGTGTCCAGCTCGTAGAAGGCAGCGGCGGCGGCGTCCTTGGCGGCCTGCGCCTCGGCCCGCGCGCTCTCACCGCGCCCGCCGAACCAGCGCCGCGTACCGCCCCCGGTGAAGGAGCCGGAGATCGCCGCGCCGATCAGCGGCACCGGCAGCAGCATCAGGGCGAGCACGTCCCGGACGGCACCCGCTTTCGCTCTTGCGTGCGGCCGCGTGTGTGTCGCCGTCACATCCCTCTCCCGTGCTGCGTCGCCGTACCCGGTTCATTCTCGCACCTGGCCACAGCGAACACACGGGCCCAGTCCCTAGCCCGCGCCGAGCACCTTCACATAGCCGTTGTCGCTGCGGGCGATCACGGCGCGGGGGCTGTCGCCGTCGCTGGGCACGTCGGTGGTGACGTCCCCGTTGTCGCTGGTGGCGTCGACGGCGTACGGCGCTCCGGCGCGGGGCAGATCGATCCTGATGCCGCCGTTGCCGGTGAGGGCCTCGACCTTGTCCGGCGCGGCGTTCTTGAACCCGATCCGGACCCTGCCGTTGCCGGACTCGGCCTTGACGGTCCTGGCGGTGATGCGCTCGGTGGTCACGTTCCCGTTGTCGCTGAGGAGATCGAGCGCCCCGGCGGTGTCCCGGACGGTGACGTTCCCGTTGTCGGACCGGATCGTCAGCGGGGTGTCGAACCCGGAGGCGGTGACGCCCCCGTTCCCGTCCCGCACGGTCAGCGAGATCCCGCGCGGCACCTTCACGGTGTGCCGCGACTCGCAGCTGCTGGCGACGGCGTCGCAGTCCACCCGCAGCGTGAGCGTGTCCCCGGCCATCTTCCAGGACGCCTCGGGCCCGCTCCCGATGAAGACCCAGCCATCGATCTGCCGGGTGACCTGGACGTCCTTCACATCGGCCGCGATGACGTCGATGGCCGAGTCGTCGCTGTCGATGGTGAGGCTCTCCCCGGCGAGCGAGAAGACCTTCCGCTCCTTGGGCGCCTCCCCCGCGTCGGCGCTCCCGCACCCGGCGAGCACCACGACGAGCGCCCCACCCCCCACCACCCTCCGAAGAGCCCGCCCACCCCCGCCACGAGGACCCCGACGGGTGCGATGGGCACGGCTGAAGGTGCTGCGGGCGGCCACGGTGATCATTCCCCCTGCTCTCACTGTCGTCTTCCCCTCACGCTACGGACCCGGCCCACCCGGCACGATCCGGCCCCCCACCCTGTCGGCGGTGGGGCTATCCCCAGCAGCCCCCGCCCGGACCGGCGGACCGCCATGGCGAAGGGGAACGGGTTTGCGGGGCAGGCCCATCCGCCATGTACCCTGTTCTCTCATCCACGGGTGCGTAGCTCAGGGGTAGAGCGCTGCTCTTACAAAGCAGATGTCGGCGGTTCGAAACCGTCCGCGCCCACAGGTGCAGTAACGCCAGGTGAGAGCCTGTTTACGGCCCTCCGATCGATCATGATCGGAGGGCCATTCTCGTGCCCGGAATCCACATAGAGTCCACATCCCCACGTGATCATGGGATTTGTTTACCCGGCAAGGACTTGAACTGCATGGCGGCAGCAGCAAAGATTCAGCGCATGGACGGGGCAGGAGCGTCTCCCCACGCGCGCCTGATACGCACCGTCCGTGTCCTGTGGTGTCCGGCGGGGAGGCCGGCGTCACGGGCGAAGGCCCCCCGCCGGGAATGTCGGTGGGGGGCCTTCTTATGCCCGAAGAGTACCGCCCCGCCTCCCGCGAAGGAGGCGGGGCGGGACGGCGCGAGGAGCGGATACGCATACGCCCAGTCGTGCCGCTGGGTGACTGCTCCTGCGTGACAGGCGGGAGCAGAGGACGTGGGGCGGAACGATCGGTTCCGAAATTTACCTGGTCAGGTAAAGACAGGCCATGGTGATCATCAGAGCGTGGGCGGGTGTCGACAGAACCGCCGCCCGCATGGGTGCTCACCTGCTGCCAGACGGTCGGGGACCGCATCCGGGACGCGCGGAGAGCGGCTGGCCTGACTCAATGGCGGCTAGGCGAGATGGTCGGGGCAGACCACAAAACGATCCATCGCATCGAGTACGGAACCTCTGACCCGTCTCTCAGGCTGCTTTTCCGGATTGCCCGCGCAGTGGGCGTTCCTCTGTCTGAGCTGGTGCGTGAGGAGGACGACGAGTAGTAGGGGCCCCGGCCCGCGCGACGGGGTACCTGCGGGCCGGGGCCGGTCTCGGGGGTCAGTAGGGCAGCGCGTCGTCCAGGGCGGCGGGCTCGGGCCCCGGGGTGTCGGGCGCCATGACCCCGGTGACCTGGTCGAGCTGATCACGCATGGCGATCGCGGGCGCGGCGAGTCCTATGAGTGCGAGGGCTGTGAGGGCGGTTCCGAGGGCGCGGTCGTAGGCATCCATGAGGGCCTCCAGGGGGTGTGGTTCAGCCGGCCCCCCGCCCGGGTTAGGGACGGGGGTCTGAAGAGGGGGTCAGGGGCAGGCCCAGACCTCGGCATCGAGCCGGTGGACTCCGGACCGGCCGCGGACCCAGCCGCAGTACACGGCCCCCTGACGAAGTGGCTGGCCGCAGGCGAAACAGTGCGTCCCCTTGGCGGCCCCCCAGCTCAGCTGGCGTATGGCCGGCTTCTTCGTGAGGCGGCAGCCGCGCCGCCCGGTGACCAGTGCGGCGGGCTGGGCGGAAGCGGTCACCGGGGTTGGCGGAATCCGGTGCGCTCGGGGATGAGCCGTTCGTGGCCGTGTTCGATCAGGGCCGCCACGGTCGCGGGGTCGCACAGGTGGCCCGGGGCGTTCATGGAGACGCACCAGTGCAGGTGGGTGTGTTCGGTGAGGTCGGTGCGGGGGACGCTGAGCCAGGCCCCGCGGCCGAGGCACCGCGCGAGCCCGCACGTCCATGCGTCCGTAGTGCCGGGCGGTACGAGCGCGTAGTACCAGTGGTTCGGGTCATAGATCACCGGACCATCGAGGGCGGCGGTGAGATGTTCGGCGATGGTGAAGTGGGCCACGGTGCCCGCGGCGGCGTGGACCAGCTCGATCGGGATGCGGACCGCGTCGAAGCGACGGCCAGTCGGCAGCATCGCGTGCCGACCCGTGCGCCAGTCGTGCACGGTCTCGTGCGGAGCATCGAGTGCCTCGGCCAACCAAATGCCGAGCGCGGTGTCCGTCGTCGTCATCGCCAGGTCCCGTCGTCAGGTCTGTGAGCAGCACTGACGACGACGGTATGGGGGTGATCACTGTAGGCGACATCGTGTGCAGATGGTCATCAGCCGTGGAAATTTCACACAGTGTGTGAGCGGCCCGCAGATACGCTCAGTGCAGACTTCAACACGTGAGGCCCACTATGGACGCCAACACTCTCCTCGACGCCCTCCTTCACGAAGCCGGGATGAGCCGCACCGGACTCGCTATGCGCGTCAACCGGGCCGCTGCCGCCCGGGGCAAGCGCCACTCCTACGACCACGCGTCCGTCATCCGCTGGCTCCGGGGGCAGACGCCCCGGGGCATCGTGCCCGATCTGATCTGCGAAATCCTCGGCGAGCGCGTCGGTCGACACCTCACGATCGAGGACATCGGCATGGGCATTGCGCCGCCGCCTGCTACCACTCCGCTCGGCGGCTTCATCGACCGGTCGACCGCTCTATGGCGTGGAGAGCAGCAGCAGCGCCAGGACGTGCTGGACGCCTCGGTCATCACAGGTCTGTCTGCGGTGGGGCCGGTGTGGGAGTGGGAGAACCCGCCCGAGGACGCCGACGTGTCTCACGCGGGCACGATCCGTGTCGGCATGGCCGATGTCAGCACCCTGCGCACGGCACGCTCGCATTACGAACAGATGTACCGAAAAGCGGGGGGAGTGGCCACCCGTGCCCGCGTCCTTGGTTTCCTCAACACGGAGACCGCGCCGCTGCTGCGGGGTACGTACCCCGACTCCACCGGCCGTGAGCTGCACCGGGCGACCGGCGGACTGGTCGCGGTCGCCGGGATCTGCGCGTACGACTCCGACGCCCAGGGTCTCGCCCAGCGCTACTTCCATCAGGCGCTGAGACTGGCGAAGGCGTCCGGGGACCGGGCTTTCGGTGGGTACGTGATCGCGCTGTTGGTGAACCAGTCGCTGTTCATGGCCGAGTACCGGCAGGCGGTGGCGTTCGCCGAGGCTGGTATCCGTGCCGCAGGGGGCGCGATCTCTCACGCGCTCGCCTGTGATCTCTACGCGATGCAGGCGAAGGCGTACTCCCGCATGGGTGACCAGACGCAGGCGCATCGGTGCATGACGGCTGCCGAGCGCGAGGCCGGGCAGATCCGGCGCGACGATGAGCCTGCGGAGACTGGCTACGTCCAGGCCGGGTTGCTGGAGACCAATATGGCGGACGCCTTCATGCGGCTCGGAGACATGGGGGCTGCGCAGACCTACGCGGCAGAGGCCGTGGAGGTCCAGACTCATGAGCGCGGGCGGATCCACCGGTTGGCCACACTCGCGGACTGCCAGCTCCGAGGCGGAGACGCCGAGCGGGCGGCGGGTACTGCCATGGTGATGCTGGACGGCATGGAAGGGGTGGAGTCGCAGCGTCTGCGAGACCGGCTGATCAAGCTACGTCGGACGCTGGCCGGGACGCGGTCCCAGGCCACGTCGGGCGTGGTGACCCGAATCGACGACACCCTGTGCATTCCGCTGTGACGGACGTGGTGGGATGGGCGAGTCCCCATCGAGAGGCTGAGGCTGTGTCGGAGTGGAAGTCCCTGAGCGAGCGCACCGTGTACGAGAACCGGTGGGTGAACGTCGCAATGGCCGATGTCGAACTGCCCGACGGCCGTCACCTGGACCACACCGTGATCCGCCTTCGGCCCGTCGCCGTGGCCGCCGTCGTCAACTCGGCCGACGAAGTGCTGCTGCTGTGGCGGCACCGGTTCATCACCGGGGCATGGGGCTGGGAGCTGCCCTCCGGGGGCATCGGCGAGGGCGAGGACCCGGCGGCAGCCGCTGCCCGTGAGCTGGAAGAGGAGACCGGGTGGCGGCCCGGCGCGATGCGGCTGCTGATGGCGGTCGACCCTATGCCGGGGATCTCGACCTCGCACCACCGTGTCTACTGGTCCGAGTCGGCTGAATACGTCGGGCAGCCTGAGGACGATTTCGAGTCGGCCCGACGCGAGTGGGTGCCCCTGGCACGTATCCCGGAGCTGATCGACCGTGGCGAGATTCGTTCAGCGAACGCGGTGGCAGCGCTGTTGATGCTGCACCGTCTCCGGCTCTCCTGAGGCGCTACCCGTCGGCGGCATAGCGCCCGTCGGATAGCCGAGCGCGGAGTCCGGCACCGATTCGGCCTCGACCCCACCATGCCCGGCCGCGAAGTCGACCTCTACGCCGAGGCCGCCCGGACCCTCATGGCCAGGAACGTGAAGGCGCTGATCCTCGACACCAGCGACGCCACCCCATCGGAAGTCGCGTCCACCATCGCCGACGCGCTCCCCGATCCCTCGGTACCGTCGGCAGTCTCACCGAGCCCAGCAACCCCCCAGGGACCATGAATCCGCAACCCGCACAACCCGTCATCGACACCCACGTCATCCTCCGCGACGGCGACAAGCTGCTCTTCTCCCAGCGCGGCGGCCCCTATGGCCACGGCCGCTGGCACATGCCGTCGGGCAAGCTCGACCGGGGCGAGTCCCTGAGCGCCGGGGCCGCGCGGGAGCTGCTGGAAGAGACCGGTGTCGCGGTCGATCCGGACCACCTGCGCATGGTGCATGTCGTGCACCATCGGCAGAGCGACACCGTGGAGAGGATCGGGTTCTTCTTCGTGGCCACTGAGTGGAGCGGGGACCCCGTCAACCAGGAGCCCGCAAAGTGTCTCGGCCTGGAGTGGTTTAGCGTGCACGAACTGCCCGAGGACATCATCGAGTACCCGAAGGAAGGGCTCCTCGGCTACCTGAAAGACTCGGGCAGCCTGACCGAGCACGGCTGGGCGTAGCTCCAGAGCACCACGTGGAAGGGCGGCTCCGGAACCCGCAGCGCCAAGCGGCGCCGGAGCCGACATCCGTGCTTCGCACGGAGACTACCTCTGCACGGCAGGTCGGACGTTGGCGCTCGACCGCGACCGCTCCCCGGAGCACACGGCGGACAACGGCCGCACTCGCCTGGTGGATCTGACGGTGCGCAGCACTCGGGCGACTCGTAGCGGAGTCCCTGGGTCACCGGGGCCGCCGGAATTCCGTGTGCTCGGGGGTGAGCTGTCCGTGGCCGCGTTCGATCAACGCGGCCACCACACCGGGGTCGCACAGGCGGGCCGGGTATTCCATGGGGACGCACCAGTGCAGACGAGTGTGGTCGGTGAGGTCGGTGTGGGGGACGCCGAGCCAGGCCCCGCGCCCGAGGCAGCGTGCGAGCCCGCACGTCCACGACTCTGTGGTGCCGGGCGGTACGAGCGCGTAGTACCAGCGAGCCGGGTCGCAGACGACCGGACCATCGAGAGCGGTAGTCAGGTGTTCGGCGACGGTCGTGTGGATCGCGCTGTCGGCGGCGGCGTGCACCAACTCGATCGGGATGCGGACCGCGTCGAACCGCCCGCCCGCCGGGAGCATGGCGTGGGAGCCATCGCGCCAAGTGGCCAAGGCGTCTGTCGGGTCGGCGAGCGACTCGGCCAGCCAGAGGCCGATCGCGGTGGTGTGTCCATGCAGCGTCGTCATCGCCAGGTCCCGTCATGAGGTCTGTGATCAGCACTGGCATCGACGGTATGGGCGTTACGAGCGAAGAGGGGGCACAGTTTGTGCCCCCTCGACTCAGCGCATCTACGCCGCGAGCAATCCGAGTTTCACCGCCAGGGCAGATGCCCGGCGGCGACGGTCCGGGGACTTCGACGCGGACTCCTCCAAAACGATCATCTTGGCGTACCCGTTGTATTTGATCGTCTCAGGTGCTGCTTCGTGCGCGCGCGACAGCGTCTCCAGTGCCACGTCCGGTTGTCCGTCCAACTGGTAGCCGCGCGCCTCCTCGATCCGATGCCGGGCCCGGCGTGGCCGGGATGGGATCGTCGTCGAATCCGACGCCGCCGCCTGCCGTACCGACTCCCCGCCCTGGTGGAGCTCCACGGCGATGGTGACCGCGTGCGCGCCTATGATCGAGCGGCCGAAGGAGGTCACCGGGTGGAAGTAGCCCCCCGGCAGCCGGTCGGCCATTTCGCGCGCCTGATCCCAGTAGCGCCACGCGGTGCCGGTTGTTGTGCGGCGGGCGGCCGTATACCCGGCCTCGAATGTGAGCGCGCCGGTGATGGCGAGTACGTCGTCGCTTGCGTCCGGCAGCAGTGGGGTGAGGTAGCCGAGTGCAGCAGTCGTCACCGCGTCAGCAGCGTCGAAGTGCGCAGGTCCAGCGTCCCGGTGGGCCTGCGCGGTCAGCCAGGCGGCGACCCCGATGGTGTGTGGGTCCTCGGACTCCTGTGCTGCGACCATGCCGCGCTCCGCGATCCGCCAGAGGAGGGCGGCGTCGGGCTGGTACGCCACGAAGAACTGGGACAGTGAGTAGACCTCGCTCAGCGCAGCTTGTGCCGCGCGCCGTTCCGCAGCGGTATCGGCCTGCCGTACCGCGAGCTGGGCGTCCCGGATGAGCTCGGGCAGGAGTGCGCCGACGACCTCGCGATGCTGCGGGGAGGAGTGCCGAGCGGCCCACGCTCGGGCGAGCCGGGCGGAAAGATGCGCGGTCGGCGGGGCCTCCCGGTCGGCGGTGAGCGCCAAGGCGTCGACAGCCGTCTTGACCGCTCCGAGTCGGGGATGGCCGGGGCCGGCGAAAAGCGAGACGTTCACAGACTGGTCTCCCGTGAGGTCGGAGAGGTCCCGGACACGAAGCACGTCGGCAAACCGCAGCATGACATCCAGCTTCGGGACCTTCAGCCGCCCCGTCTCCAGCGCCTTCACCCATGAGCCCGAGCGGCCCATGAGACCTCCGAGCTGATCACGGGTCACACCCCTGCGGGTGCGGAGAATCTGTAGACGCTGCCCGAATGCCAGCGGGTCGGCGTACGGGTCCGGCGTAGCATGAGGTGACACGGCCTTGCCCCTCTCTGAACAGCTCGTCACTGCCAGAGTAGGGGCAGGGCCTTTCCTGTGGCAGCGACGCCGCAGGATCGCCAAGTGGTCGAAATTAAGCCGCTTGACGAGCGATCGCGCTGGAGACCGCCGCCTGGGCGGAGATCCAGGCGGGTGAGTCGACCACTGTCATGGCACGATGCCCCGGTCGGCCGGGACCTGGCAGAGGTGCTGGCGCCCGTGACGGAGGGGAGCTGAGAATGGCGGAGACTCTGGCACCGCTGTCGGAGGCGGAGATCGAGGCGGCACTTCAAGAGGTGCCGGGGTGGCGGCGGGAGGGCGACGAGATCACCCGGTCCTACGGCATCCGCTATCACGGTGGCGTCGCGATGATCGTCCACGTCGCCGATGTCGAGCGGCTGATCGGTCACCACGCCGACATCGATCTGAGATGGGACACGATCCGCTTCGGGATCACCACACATGACGCGGGGCATCGACTCACTGCGGCGGATTTCGATCTCGCCCGCCGCATCGACGCCATTGCCACAGTGCATGAGGCACAACCTTGCGGTTAGCGGGGCTTAGGGCTCATCGGGCTGAACGACTCGATGCTGCGCGCCTGCCTCTCCATGCCTGGCAGGGCGCCCAAGGTGCGCGTGATGCTCCTGGACCCGGACTCGTCCGCGCTGGCTCAACGGGCCTCGGAGATCGGCGAGTCAGCCGATTCCCTGGCAAACGGAGTACGGCTGACGGAAGCGCGGCTGCGTGAACTCTCGGGCACCTGCGACATTCAGGTGTACCGGTACGGCATGCTCCCTACGTGGCGCGTGATCCGCACCGACTCCATCATGTTCGTCGGAGCCTTCGACGCCGGCTGGGAAGGACACGAGTCGGCGACGTACAAGGTGATGGAGACGCCGCACGGCCCCCTGTACCGGGGGTTCAGGCGCATGACAGAGGCGATCATCAGCAGCGCGGAGCGCACCGTCTGAGAGGGGAGCCCAGGTGATCGAGGCGGAGCTGAAAGCGCGCGTCCACGCGCCGGAGGTGGTACTGCGGCGGCTGGACGAACGGGGCGCTGGGCGGGCCGAGGTGTACCAGGACACCTACTACGACACCCCCGACGGCATGCTCGACGCCAAGGACCAGGAGCTTCGGGTCCGGACGGTCCACGGTGTCGACGGGACCCGCTCGGTGCTGACGTACAAGGGTGCCGAGGTCGATGAGGCGTCCGGATCCAAGCCGGAGCACGAGACTCGCGTCGAGGACGCCGCAGAGGTCCACGCGATACTGCACGGTCTTGGGTACGTACCGGTGATCCGCTTCGAGAAGCAGTGCCGGAACTATGCCTTCGAGGCACGTGGGCGACAGATGCTCGCCACGCTGGTGCGCGTGCCTGAGCTCGACGGAACCTTCCTTGAGCTGGAGACACCGGCCACCGAGTCGGACCTGACGGCCGCTCTCGGGGAGGTCCGCGCGGTACTGGCCGAGCTGGGCATCGGTGCCGAGTCCCTGACTCGCGAGTTGTACACCGACGCGGTGCGTGCCCGACGGGCGGGCTGACCGTGCCGAAGGAGCGGCGCTCAGCCCCCCGGCCCCCCATGGAAGCGTTCCAGGTCCGCGGGGCCGATGCGGATCACCAGCAGGGCGATCACCGCGGCGATCACCGTGAAGAGCGAGGCCATCAGGAACGCCGCCGAGATGCCCTGGGCCAGCACCTGGTCGCCCCAGGGCGGCGGGAGTTCCCCGGTGCGGCGGAAGGCGATCTTGTCCGCGGGGGTCGCTCGGAGCAGGAAGTCCGGGATCAGGCGGCGGGTCTCGGCACGGCTGGCCGTGCCGAATACGGTCACCAGGATGGACAGGCCCAGTGAACCGCCCACCTGCTGCGACACATTGAGCAGCCCGGACGCCGCGCCCGACTCCTCGCGCGGGACCCCGGAGAGGGCCGTCAGCGTCAGCGAGACGAACTGCATGCCCATCCCGAGGCTGAAGGTCAGCATCGGCCCCAGGACGCCGTCAAGGTAGGTGGAGTGGACATCGACCTGGGCCAGCCAGCTGAGCCCGGCCGCCGCCAGCAGTGCTCCGCTCACCATGAAGGGCTTCGGGCCGAATCGCGGCACCAGCCGTGAGGTGACGGTCGCGCCCACCGCGATGATCACACTCACCGGCAGAAAGGCGAGCCCGGCTCTGATCGGGCTGAAGTCCAGCACGTCCTGGACGAAGAGGGTGAGGAAGAAGAACATGCCGAAGATCGCGGCGGCCAGGCTCAGCATGATTCCGTACGTGCCCGCGCGATTGCGGTCGGCGAACATCCTCAGAGGGGTGATCGGCTGTCTCGAACGCCGCTCGACCGTGATGAAGGTGACGAGCAGCACCGCCGCGGCGGTGAAGGAGCCCAGGGTCAGAGGGTCCCGCCACCCGTCCTGTGCGGCGCGGATGAATCCGTAGACCAGCGCGACCATGCCGAGGGTCGAGGTCAGCGCGCCGATCGCGTCGAAGTACCCGGGGTGGCGCTCGGACTCCTGGATATGGCGGGGGACGGCCGCCAGGATCAGCGCCGCGATGGGCACATTGACGAAGAGGACCCACCGCCAGTCGAGCCATTCCACCAGCATTCCGCCCGCCAGCACCCCGATCGCGCCGCCCCCGGCGGAGACCGCGGCGAAGGCCCCGAAGGCGCGGTTGCGCTCCGGTCCCTCCCGGAAGGTGGTGGTGATCAGCGCGAGCGCGGTCGGCGAGGCTATCGCGCCGCCCACCCCCTGGAGGGCGCGGGCGGCGAGGAGTTGGCCGGGGTTCTGGGAGAGCCCGCCGAGCAGCGAGGCCACGGCGAAGAGCGCGACGCCGCACATGAGGACCCTGCGGCGGCCGAGGATGTCGCCCGCGCGCCCGCCGAGGAGCAGCAGGCCGCCGAAGGTCAGGGTGTAGGCGTTGACGACCCACGACAGGCTGGTGGTGGAGAAGCCCAGCGCGGTCTGGATATGCGGCAGCGCGATGTTCACGATGGTGATGTCGAGCACCACCATCAGCTGGGTGCCGGCGATGACCAGAAGCGCGATGCCATGGCCGCCGCTCCGTCCTGGGGCGGTGGCCGGTGGAGAGACGGAATCCGGCCTTGGGGCAGTCATGGTGATCGAGCCCAGCACTCAGCGGGGCCTGACATGCGCCCCACCCGTCGAGCGCTGAGCGCGGCACACACCCCACCCGGGGCACACCGACGCGCCCCACCCATCGACCGTAAACCCGCCGTCCTGGCGTCACCAGTCGATCAAGGCCCGGGCCGCCGCTCCCGCCGTCAGGGCAGCACGGCCGTTCCGTCGAGCTCCACCATCGCCTGCTCGTCCCAGAGCCGTACGACGCCGATGACGGCCATCGCGGGATAGTCACGGCCCGCCAGCCGCCGCCAGACCTGGCCCAGTTCGCGCGCCTGGGCACGGTAGCCGTCGACGTCGGTGGTGTACACGGTGACCCGGGCGAGGTCGTGCGGGGCTCCCCCGGCCGCGGCGAGCGCGGTGAGCAGATTGGCGAGGGCCGTCTCGAACTGCTCGGCCAGGGTCTGGCCCACCACCCTGCCCGCCATGTCGAGCGCGGTCTGCCCGGCCAGGAAGACCAGCCGGGAGCCGGTGGCGGTGACCGCGTGGGAGAACCCCGAGGGAGGTGAGAGCTCGGCGGGGTTGTGGCGGTGCAGGCTCATACGACCTTCCCATCCGGCTGCCGGGCGGCGTCCGGGGTCCCAGGACCGCTGCTCCCGGCTGCCGCGGCGTACAGCTCCCGGGCGATGATCGAGCGCTGGACCTCGGTCGCGCCCTCGTAGATCCGTGGTGCGCGCACCTCACGGTACAGATGCTCCAGCGGATGGCCGCGCTGCAGCGCGGTCGCGCCGTGCAACTGGACGGCCCGGTCCACCACGTACTGCGCGGTCTCCGTCGCGAACAGCTTCGCCATCGCCGACCGCCGGGGCACATCGGCGGCCCCGGAGTCGTACGCCTCCGCCGCCGCGTACACCAGCAGCCGCGCCGCCTCGGTACGGGTGGCCATCTCGGCTACCTGGTGGGCGACGGCCTGGAGATCGCGGAGCGGGCCGCCGAAGGCGGTGCGGCGGGCGGTGTGCTCCACGGCGGCGTCCAGGGCGGCCTGGGCCATGCCGACGGCGAACGCGCCGACGCTGGGCCGGAAGAGGTCGAGGGTGCGCATCGCGACCCCGAAGCCCCGGTCCACCTCGCCGAGGAGATCGGCCCGGCCCACCGGCACTCCGTCGAAGGCGAGCGCGCCGATGGGGTGCGGGGAGAGCATCTCCAGGGCGGTGCCGGTCAGCCCCGGGCGGTCGGCGGGGACGAGGAACGCGGTCACCCCCCGGGCCCTGGCCCCCTGGGCCGTACGGGCGAAGACGGTGTAGAAGTCGGCCTCGGGCGCGTTGGAGATCCAGCGCTTCTCGCCGCTCAGCCGCCAGCCGTCGCCGTCCGGCGCCGCCGTGAGCGCGAGCGCCGCCGCGTCCGAGCCGGCCCCCGGCTCGCTCAGCGCGAAGGCGGCGATCGACCGGCCCGCGATCACCCCGGGGAGATGGCGGTCCTGCTGCCGGGCGGTGCCCGCGAGCACCAGGGGGAACGCGCCGAGCCCCTGGAGGGCGAGCGCGGTCTCCGCCTCCGTACAGCCGTGGGCGAGCGACTCCCGCAGCAGACAGAGCTCCATCGCGCCCGAGGCGAACAGCCGCCCGATCAGTCCCCGTTCCCCCAGGGCGGCGACCAGCGGGCGGTTCACCCGGCCGGGTTCGCCGCGCTCCGCGAGGGGCCGCAGGGTCTCCACGGCCAGCGCGCGCAGCGTGGCGCACCATGCGTTCTGTTCCGGATCGAGCGAGAATACGGGCATTCGTGCCCCCACTCCTCAGATGCCCACCGAGCATCTATCGCGGACCGTTGACTGCCGTCACCTTAACGATACGCTCCATGCACGACCCCACCACGAGAAGGGGCGAACCATGGAGCTGACACCCTCGGCCCACCGCGACACCTTCGCGCGCGACCATCTCCCGCCCGCCGACCAGTGGCCGACGCTGCTGGAGTCGCCCTATCCGCCACAGCTCAACTGCGGCGCCGAGCTGCTCGACCGCACCGTCGAACGCCTCGGCCCGGACCGGCCCGTCTTCCGCACCGGGGACGGCGCAGTCTGGACGTACGGAGAGCTGCGCGAGCGGGTCGACCGGATCGCCCATGCCCTGACCGGCCCGCTGGGCGTCGTCCCCGGCAACCGGGTGCTGCTGCGCGGCCCCACCACCCCCTGGCTCGCGGCCTGCTGGCTCGCCGTCATGAAGGCGGGCGCGATCGCCGTGACCGTGCTCGCCCAGCAGCGGGCCGAAGAACTCGCCGCCATGTGCGAGATCGCCGCCGTGCGCCACGCCCTCTGCGACGCGCGCTCGCTCGGCGAGCTGACGGCGGTCCGGGCGCCGGGGCTGCGGATCACCCCGTACGGCGGCGGCACCCCGAACGATCTGCTGCGCCTCGCGGCGGCGGCCGGGCCCGCCCCGTACCCCGCCGTCCCGACCGCCGCCGACGACATCGCGCTCATCGCCTTCACCTCCGGCACCACCGGCCGCCCCAAGGGCTGTCTCCACTTCCACCGCGATGTGCTGGCCGTCGCGGACACCTTCTCCGCGTCGGTGCTGCGGCCCCGCCCCGACGACGTGTTCGCGGGCAGCCCGCCGCTGGGCTTCACCTTCGGCCTCGGCGGGCTGGTGATCTTCCCGATGCGGGCCGGCGCGTCATCGCTGCTGCTGGAGCGGGCCGGGCCACGGCAACTGCTGCCCGCCATCGCCGAGCACCGGGTGTCGGTGCTGTTCACCGCGCCGACCGCGTACCGGGTGATGCTCGCCGAGCCCGGCGGCCATGACCTCGGCTCGCTGCGGCGCTGTGTCTCCGCCGGGGAGAATCTGCCCGCCGCCACCTGGCGGGAGTGGCTGGATCGCACCGGAGTACGCATCATCAACGGCATCGGCGCGACCGAACTGCTGCACATCTTCATCTCGGCCGCCGACGACGCGATCCGGCCGGGGACCACCGGGGTGCCGGTGCCGGGCTGGCAGGCCCGGGTGGTGGACGGCGGCGGCAGCCCCGTCGCGGACGGCACCCCGGGGCTCCTCGCGGTACGCGGGCCGGTCGGCTGCCGCTATCTCGACGACCCCCGGCAGCGGGAGTACGTACGCGATGGCTGGAATCTCACCGGCGACACCTATGTACGGGAGCCCGACGGCTACTTCCGCTATGTCGCCCGCGCCGATGACATGATCATCTCGGCCGGTTACAACATCGCCGGCCCCGAGGTCGAGGACGCGCTGCTCGGCCATCCCGATGTCGCGGAGGCGGCGGTGGTCGGCCGCCCGGACGCGCTGCGCGGAGAGATCGCGGTGGCCTATGTCGTGCTGCGCGACGGCGTCGCGCCCGGCGAGCGGACCACCGCCGCCCTGACCGCCGCGGTGCGGGCCCGGCTCACCCCGTACAAATGCCCCCGCGCGTTCGTCTATGTCGACGAGCTGCCCCGCACCCCCACCGGCAAACTCCAGCGCTTCCGGCTGCGGGCCGAAGCGCACGGGGGCACAGGGGCACAGGGGCACGGGGGCCCGCGGCCGGAAGCGCTCCGTGATGCGGCCCGATCCGGACGGAAGACCCTAGAGTGATCACGTGGCCGACCAGCACACTCCCCGCTCCCTGATCGTCACCCTCTACGGCGCGTACGGACGCGAACGGCCGGGCCCCCTGCCCGTGGCCGGGCTGATCCGGCTGCTGGCCGCGCTGGGGGTGGACGCGCCGTCCGTACGCTCGTCGGTGTCGCGGCTGAAGCGCCGGGGGCTGCTGATCCCCGGCCGGGCCGAGGACGGCTCCGCCGGTTACGCCCTCTCCGCCGACGCCCGCCAGCTGCTCGACGACGGCGACCGGCGCATCTACGACCGGCAGACCCCGCTGCTCGCCGACGGCTGGGTCCTCGCGGTCTTCTCGGTCCCGGAGGCGGAGCGCAGCAAGCGCCATCTGCTGCGCTCGCGGCTGGGCCGGCTCGGCTTCGGTTCGGCGGCGCCCGGGGTGTGGATCGCTCCGGCGCGGCTGTACGAGGAGACCCGCCACACCCTGCGCCGTCTTCAGCTCGACCCGTATGTGGAGCTGTTCCGGGGGGAGCATCTGGGGTTCGCGGCGACGGCCGAGGCGGTGGCCCGCTGGTGGGATCTGGGCGCGATCGCCAAGCGGCACGAGGAGTTCCTGGACGCGCACGAGCCGGTGCTGAGGTCGTGGACGGCGGGGCGGGAGGCCGGTCCCGAGGAGGCGTACCGGGACTATCTCTTCGCGCTGGACCACTGGCGGCGGCTGCCGTACACGGATCCGGGGCTGCCGGTGGAGCTGCTGCCGGACGGGTGGCCGGGCGGCCGTTCGGCGGAGGTCTTCGGGGAGCTGCACGAACTGCTGCGGGACGCGGGGGCGGTGTTCGTCCAGGGCTGAGCGGGCGGGCGGGCGGCGGGAGCGGTGCCCGGGGGCGGGGCCCGGACGGTCGGTACGGTCCGGTGCCTCGGACCGTCGGTACGGCCCAGCGCCCCCGTACCGTCAGCGCAGGGTGAGCCTCGGCCGGGGTGCGTCCGTACGCCCCGCCGGAGGTTTGCGGCTGCCCGCGCGGTACGGCGCGGGCCAGAGCGCGCCCGGCCCGCTGTGCCCCTGGTCCGCCGCCGCGTGCAGCGTCCAGTGCGGGTCGTACAGATGGGGCCTGGCCAGCGCGCAGAGATCGGCGCGGCCCGCCAGCAGCAGGGAGTTGACGTCGTCCCAGGAGGAGATCGCGCCGACCGCGATGACCGGGACGCCGAGCGTGTTGCGGATCCGGTCGGCGTACGGCGTCTGGTACGAGCGGCCGAACTCGGGCCGCTCGTCGGCGACGACCTGCCCGGTCGAGACGTCGATCGCGTCGGCCCCGTGCTCCACGAAGACGCGGGCGGTGTCCATCGCCTCCTCGGGCGTGGTGCCGCCGGGCGCCCAGTCGGTCGCGGAGATCCGTACGGTCATGGGCCGCTCAGCGGGCCAGATCGCGCGGACCGTGTCGAAGACTTCGAGGGGGAAGCGCAGCCGATTGGCCAGCGGACCGCCATAGGCGTCGGTGCGCAGGTTGGTGAGCGGGGAGAGGAATCCGGAGAGCAGATAGCCGTGCGCGCAGTGGAGTTCGAGGAGGTCGAATCCGCTGTCGGCGGCGCGGCGGGCCGCCGCGGCGAACTCCGCGCGGACGGCGTCGAGCCCCGCGGCGTCCAGGGCCCGCGGCGTCTGGCTGATCCCCGGCCGGTACGGCAGCGGTGAGGCGGCCCACAGCGGCCAGTTCCCCTCGGGCAGCGGATCGTCCATGCCCTCCCACATCACCCGGGTGGAGCCCTTCCGGCCGGAGTGGCCGATCTGGACGCCGATGGCCGCGCCGGGCGACTCGGTGTGGACGAAGTCGGTGATCCGCCGCCAGGCGGCGGCCTGCGCGTCGGTGTAGAGGCCGGTGCAGGCGGGGCTGATGCGCCCCTCCGCGCTGACGCACACCATCTCGGTCATCACCAGGGCGGCCCCGCCGAGCGCCCGTGTGCCCAGATGGACGAGATGGAAGTCCCCGGGGACGCCGTCCTCGGCGCGGTACATGTCCATGGCCGAGACGACGACCCGGTTCCGCAGCTCCAGACCGCGCAGCCGGAAGGGGGTGAACATCGGGGGTGTGGCGGGCGGACAGCCGAAGTCCCGTTCGACGGCGTCGGTGAAGGCGGAGTCGCGCAGCCGCAGATTGTCGTGGGTGACCCGGCGGCTGCGGGTGAGAAGGTTGAAGGCGAACTGCCGGGGCGGCTGGTCGACGAAGCGGGCCAGCTCCTCGAACCAGCGCAGACTGGCCGATGCCGCGCGCTGTGTCGACTCGACCACCGGCCGCCGCTCGGCCTCGTAGGCGGCGAGGGCGTCCTCGACGGTGGGCTGCTCCTCGACGCAGGCGGCGAGGGCGAGCGCGTCCTCGACGGCGAGCTTGGTGCCGGAGCCTATGGAGAAGTGGGCGGTGTGGGCGGCGTCGCCGAGCAGCACCGTACGGCCGTGGGACCAGCGGCCGTTGACCACGGTGCGGAACGCGTTCCAGTCGGAGGCGTTGCCATGGAGGGGGCGTCCGCCGAGGGCGTCGGCGAAGATCCTGGCGCAGCGGTGGACGGACTCCATCGGGTCGTGGTCGTGGGCGCGGGGCGGGCGGGGGGTGTCGAGACCGGCGGCCCGCCAGACCTCCTCCCGCATCTCGACGATGACGGTGCTGGAGTCCGCGGCGTAGGGGTAGCCGTGGAGCTGCATCACCCCGTGCTCGGTCTCGGCGGTCTCGAACCGGAAGGCGTCGAAGGCGAAGTCGGCGGCGAGCCAGATGTAGCGGCAGCGGTGGAAGGTGATCCGGGGGCGGAAGACGTCGGCGTGGGTCTCCCGGGTGAGGCTGCCCACGCCGTCGGCGGCGATCACCAGATCATGGGTGCGGGCGAGTTCGGCGGCGGGCGGGGCGGGGGTGCGGAAGCGGAGCCGTACGCCGAGGGCGGTGCAGCGGGCGTGGAGTATCCGCAGCAGCCGCCGGCGGCCGAGGGCGGCGAAGCCGTGGCCGCCGGAGGTGAGGGTACGGCCGCGGTGGACGATGTCGATGCCGTCCCAGCGGACGAACTCCTTCTGGAGGGCCTGGTGGACGACGGGGTCGGCCTGCTCGATGCCGCCGAGGGTCTCATCGGAGAGGACGACGCCGAAGCCGAAGGTCTCGTCGGGGGCGTTCCGCTCCCAGACGGTGATCTCGCGCCGGGGGTCGAGCCGTTTGAGGAGGGCGGCGGCGTAGAGGCCGCCGGGGCCGCCGCCGATGACGGCGACCCTGAGCGCCCGGCGCGGGGGGCCGGGTGTCATCGGCCCCGCCACTTCGGCGGGCGCTTCTCCGTGAAGGCCGCGTGGAACTCGGCGTAGTCCGCTCCGGTCATCAGCAGCGCCTGGGTGGCGGCGTCCAGCTCCACCGAGGCGGCGAGCGGCATATCGAGCTCCGCGGTGAGCAGGGCCTTCGTCTGGGCGTACGCCAGGGCCGGGCCGTCGGCGAGCGCCCGGGCCAGCTCCGCCGCGCGGCCGTCGGCGGCGCCCTCGTCCGTCAGCTCGCTGATCAGGCCGATCCGCTCGGCCTCCGGCGCGCGGACCGGCTCGCCGAGCATCAGCAGCCGGGTGGCGTGGCCGAGGCCGACGACTCTCGGCAGCAGATAGGCCGCGCCCATGTCGCCGCCGGAGAGCCCGACCCGGGTGAAGAGAAAGGCGAACCGGGCGGTCGGGTCGGCGATCCGGAAGTCCGCGGCCAGCGCGAGCACCGCGCCCGCACCGGCCGCGACGCCGTGCACGGCCGCGATCACCGGGAAGGGGCATTCGCGGATCGCCCGGACGACCTGCCCGGTCATCCGGTTGAAGTCGAGCAGCTGGGCGGTGTCCATGGCGAGGGTGGCGCCGATGATCTCGTCGACGTCGCCGCCCGAGCAGAATCCGCGGCCCTCGCCGCCGAGCACCAGCGCCCGGACGGACCGCTCCCGCGCCAGCTCGGCGAGGAGATCACGGAGATCGGCGTAGGCGCCGAAGGTGAGCGCGTTGAGCTTCTCGGGGCGGGCGAGGGTCACGGTGGCGACGCCGTCGTGGGCGGTGAACCGCAGATGGTGCCATCGCTCGGTGCGGGGAGCGGAGCTGGGGAACGGGCTCATGGGACGGGCCTCCCTCGGCCGGCGGTCTGCCGCCTGCCTCTGCCTGTCCCCTGAAGTTATCACTTGTATGTGACCGCCGTCACGAGTACGCGATACGGCGGTCACCTCCGCGTGCGGGAGCCGTCACCCGGCCGGGGTGAGGCGCGGCGCGGGAGCCGTCCCCCGACTGACGTGAGAGGCGACCCGGGAGCCGTCACCCAGCTGACGTGAGGGGCGGCGCGGGTGCCGTCACCCGGCTGACGTGAGGAGCGGCCCGGGAGCCGTCACCCGGCCGGGGTGAGGGCCGGCGCGAGGGTCGCGACCATCACCGCCTTGATCGTGTGCAGCCGGTTCTCGGCCTCGTCGAAGACCACCGAGTGCTCCGACTCGAAGACCTCGTCCGTGACCTCCAGCTCGGTCAGCCCGTACCGCCCGTGGATGCCCCGCGCCACGCTGGTGTCGAGGTCGTGGAAGGCGGGCAGGCAGTGCAGGAACTTCACCCCGGGGTTGCCCGTGGCCCGCAGCACGTCCATGGTCACGGCGTACGGCAGCAGCGCCTTGATCCGCTCGTCCCAGACCTCCTGGGGCTCGCCCATCGACACCCAGACGTCGGTGGCGACGAAGTCCGCTCCCCGAACGGCGTCCGCCACCTCCTCGGTGAGGGTGATCCGCGCGCCGGTGGAGTCGGCGAGCCGCCGCGCCTGGCCGACGAACTCCTCGGCGGGCCAGTACGCCCGGGGCGCGGCGATCCGCACGTCCATGCCGAGCAGCGCCCCGGTGATCAGATAGGAGTTGCCCATGTTGAAGCGCGCGTCGCCGAGATAGGCGAAGACGATCTCGTTCATGGGCTTGTCGGTGTGCTCGGTCATGGTGAGCACATCGGCGAGCATCTGTGTGGGGTGCCAGTCGTCGGTGAGCCCGTTGTAGACCGGCACTCCGGCGAACTCGGCCAGCTGCTCGACCGTGGCCTGGGCGTCGCCCCGGAACTCGATCGCGTCGAACATCCGGCCGAGCACCCGGGCGGTGTCCTTCGCGGACTCCTTACGGCCGATGTGCGAGCCGGCCGGGTCTATGTACGTGGTCGAGGCCCCCTGGTCGGCCGCGGCGACCTCGAAGGCGCAGCGGGTCCGGGTGGACGCCTTCTCGAAGATCAGCGCGATGTTCTTCCCCCGCAGCCGCGGCACCTCGGCACCCCCGCGCTTGGCGGCCTTCAGCTCGGCGGCGAGATCGATCAGACCGCGGAACTCCTCGGGCGTGAAGTCCAGCTCCTTGAGGAAGTGGCGGCCTTCGAGATGTATCGCCATGGTGACTGCTCCTGCGTCGCGAATGCGGGGACCATGGAAGTCTATACGAGCGCTCGCATCGGTATACATGAATTCCCTTGGCATATGTCACCGGCCGGCGACAGGGAGCCGTGGCACCGCGCCGCGCCACGCTTCCCTGGCGCATCACCGTCCGGCGGCGGAGCCGTGGCACTCCACCGGGCACGCCATCGCCCGGCGGCGGAGCCGTGAGGCGTCACACCGCGTCGCGCTCCACCGGGCAGCTCATACAGCGCGGGCCGCCCCGCCCCCGCCCCAGCTCGCTCCCGGGAATCTCGATCACCTCGATGCCCTGTTTCCGCAGATGCGTATTGGTAGTGACATTACGCTCATACGCCACCACAACGCCCGGCTCGACCGCCAGCACATTGCAGCCGTCGTCCCACTGCTCACGCTCCGCCGAGTGCACATCCTGGGTCGCGGTCAGCACCCGGATCTCCTGGAGCCCCAGCGCGGCGGCGATCGCGCTGTGCATCTGCTCGGGCGGGTGATCGCTCACCTTGAGCCCCTGGGCGCCCTCGGCGGGCTCGATGGTGTACGAGCGGAGCATGCCCAGCCCCGCGTACTGGGTGAAGACATCCCCGCCGACCATCGTCATCACCGTGTCCAGATGCATGAACGCCCGGCGCTTCGGCATGTCCAGCGCCACGATCGTGCGCGCCGAACCGGCCGCGAACAACCCTCGGGCCAGCATCTCCACCGCCTGCGGGGTGGTGCGCTCGCTCATCCCGATGAGCACCGCGCCATTGCCGATCACCAGCACATCGCCGCCCTCGATGGTGGACGGATAGTCGTCCTGCCCCTCGGACCAGTGGTGGAAGTCGCCCGCTCGCGGGCCGGTGAAGAGCGGATGGTGCTTGTAGATCGCTTCGAAGTGGACGGTCTCGCGCTGCCGGGCGGGCCAGCGCATGGCGTTGATGGAGACCCCGTCGTAGATCCAGGCGGAGGTGTCCCGGGTGAAGAGATGGTTGGGCAGCGGATCGAGCAGAAAGTCGTCCAGGTCCATCACATGGAAGCGGACGGACGTCGGCTCGGGGTGGCCGGCGAGGAACTCCCGCTTGGTCATCCCGCCGACCAGCGCCCCGACCAGCTCGGCGGTGGGCAGCTCGTCGAAGGCGCTTCTGAGGTGGTCGGTGGCGAGCGGGCCGTACTCCTTCTCGTCGAAGACCCGGTCCAGGACGAGCTTTCTGGCCTCCGGGACCTCCAGCGACTCACGCAGCAGATCGCCGAAGAGATGCACCTCCACCCCCCGGTCGCGCAGCACGTCCGCGAACCCGTCGTGCTCCTGACGGGCCCGCCGGACCCAGAGCACATCGTCGAAGAGCAGGGTGTCCTTATTGCTCGGGGTGAGCCGCTTCAGCTCCAGATCGGGCCGGTGCAGTATGACCCGGCGCAGCCGGCCGGTCTCGGAGTCGACGTGGAATCCCATGTCCCCATCCTCACCGCGCGGTGCGCGGTTCACTCGGCGAACGGCGAGAGCCTCTTCTCTCGTATCCCGCGCCGGACCGCTCCGTACACCGCGCGGGGTGCCCGGACCGGGTCCGGGTGCCCCGCGCGGTCAGGGTGTACGGGAGCCTCGGCCGGCTCCCGTACGCCCTGACAGCCCCTGACACCCCCTGCGCCACACCGGTCAGAGCCGTGGGTCGACCGGTTCCGACTCCAGGGCCAGCACCGCGAAGACCGCCTCGTGGACCCGCCACAGGGGCTCCCCGTCCGCCAGCCGGTCCAGCGCTTCCAGACCGAGCGCGTACTCCCGCAGCGCCAGCGACCGCTTATGGCCGAGGGCCCGGTTGCGCAGCCGCTCCAGATTCTCCGGACGGGTGTACTCCGGGCCGTAGACGATCCGCAGATACTCCCGGCCGCGGACCTTGACGCCCGGCTGGACCAGCCGCCCCTTCGGATCGCGGGCCAGTGCCTGGACCGGTTTGACGACCATGCCCTCGCCGCCCCGGCCGGTCATCTCCAGCCACCAGTCGACCCCGGCCGCGACCGAGCTCTCGTCGCCGGTGTCGACCGCCAGCCGCCGGGTGGTCCACAGCAGCCCGGTGGGATCGTGCTCCACCAGCCGGTCCAGCCAGGCCAGCTGTTCGTCATGAGGCACCGCCGCCGCCAGCGACCGTCCCGTCGCGGCGAGTATCCGAAACGGCGCGAGCCGCACCCCGGCCAGCCCCTCGGTCGGCCAGCAGTAACGCCGGTACGCCTCGGTGAAGGCCGTGGCGGCGACCGCCCGCTCACGGTGTGCCGTGAGCAGCCCGCCGGTCGCGACACCGCGCGCCGCCGCCGCTTCGAGCGCCGCCGCGGCCTCCGGGAGGACGGCCCGCGCGGCGGCGCCGACCGACGCGTACTGCGAGCGCAGCAGCCCGGACGCCTTCAGCGACCAGGGCATCAGCTGGCCGGGACGCTGTGGTGTGCGGGGGGGTGTGCACGAGGGTGTGCGTGCACACCCCCCGGGCTCAAGTCGTCTGCCGGTACCGCTTGGGCTGTCCGGCCTTCCAGTCGGGGTCTTCCTCGACCCGTCCGGAATCGATGAGCTTTGCCACAGACCGCGTGACCGTCGATCGGTCCTTGCCCGAGGTCCGGTCGAGTTCCGGCTTCCCGACCCACGCGCCCTGGGCAGCTTTGATGTGGGTCATGAGCTTGAACTCAAGCAGTCCCCAGTCGCCCCCGGGAACGTCTGACTTGAGCTCGGTCTTCGACGCGCCCTTGTCGGTCCAGTGCATTTCGAGCGGACCGGGAGCGGTGGTCGTGACGTCCACCTGGAACGTGTGCCCGGTGCTCAGGCCGTTTCGGTGCTTGAGCACTGACGCCGTGAGCTGTCCGTCCTCAGATTTGGTGAACTTCTTCTTCGTCGTCAGCCGGATGGCAATGCTGCTCTGTTGAGCCTTGACGGACGCGCCCCGGGCGTGGCTCCCGCCGTTCATGCCCTGGTGGTCGATCAGGTAAAGCCGACGTTCGGATTCCGCGACAGGAATTGCTCGATGTTGGTCCACGACCGCATCGCACCCGCGTTGTCGTCTTCCAAGCCTGAGTTGCTCATTAACCGGGAAACCGAGTCGGCACCGACGTGGGTAGCCTCCGGGTGTGGCTCAATGAGCTTGTCGAGCATCTCCGGGTGTGCGGCGAGGTTCCATCCACGGTGGCCGTACCGTTTGAATCCGGCACGCTGTTCCGGCGTGAGCTGGAAGGCCGACAACTTGTCGAACGTCTGATCCGTCGGCGACTCCTCGTCAATGAAGATGACCGTCTCACCTCGGCGGAGTCGGTCGGCAGCCGCCCACAGGAACACCATAGTCTTAGCCGACTCGTAGTCACCGATCACGAGCGACAGCCACCCCGGCTGAATGAACAGGCCGGAGCCGGTGAAGTCGCGTTCGATGACCTCGGACTCGTCCCAGTCATCCGGCTCGCCGAGGTCGGTGTTACCGGGTGCGGCCAGGATCTTGGCTTGTTCGTCGGCTCGGTGCCACGCAGCCCGCTGAAAGAGCTGCATCCGGGCATACGTGGTGTCGTCGTAGGCGTCCCGGTCGTGCTCGAACAGGGCGGTGAGGTGGCCTAGGTACTTGGCCTTGGCGATGTCCCGGATGTACATTCCGGCAACGTCGTTGAAGACCTTTTCATCGAACGGAGCCGGTATCTCCGGGCCCGCCGCCCGACGCGCGATCCACGCGGCCGCGCAGTCGCCCACGTTCGCCGGGTCGATCCGCACCCAGCGCCAAGCCCGCGACATCCTGGGCAACCCTTCCCTGACCGTCTACGACAACCCCCGCTCCCTGTTGATGTGCGTCTACAACCGGGACCGGGCACTCTGCCACCGGCAGGACGCCACCAACGCCCCACGGCTGGACCGCTGCCGGCCGTCGTGTGCGAACATCGCGCGCACCGACCACCACGCAGCCGGGCTCCTCGCCCACGCCAAGGCCCTGGAGGAACAGTCCGCCTCCGAAGCGCTACCGAGACCGCTCGCCGATCGGCTGGCTCGGCGTGCCGAGCAGTTGCGCGAGCTGGCCCGCAGCCACGAGCACGATCGCATCCACCATCAGGAGCCGCCCGTATGAGCCCCGCCCCCGACGAGCGCGACCGGATCCGCGCCGCGATGAACCGCATCCTGAGTGGTACGCCTGAGCACTCCAACGGAGCGCTGACGATCGTCGCCCTCGCGGCCGAGGCCCAGGTCCCCCGCAACGCCCTCACTCAGCGCCACCCCGACCTGAAGAACGACTTCTACGACCAGGTTCGCACCCGCGGAGAGACGCCGGACAGCGAACGCCGGCTGCGCCGGCAGGTCCGAAGGCTCAAGGAACTGCGAGCCGCGGACGCCGAAGAGATCGCCCGGCTCAAAGCCGACGTCGAGGCGCTGGTCGGCGCCCTGCACCAAACCACGGCCGAGAACAGCCAACTGCACCGGCGCCTGTCGGCGGGCACTGGGGTGGTCCGGGTCCTACCGCAGCCGGGTCAGTGCAGGGCGCGGTAGACGAGGTGGAGGTCGGTGGCGGTGGAGGGGGCCAGGGCGGGGCTGCTCAGGGTTTTCCCGGCAGTGGGGACCACAGTGAAGGGGGTCCAGCCGGTGCCGGCGTTGGTGCAGTGCCAGATGTTGTCGTCGCCGCCGCGGACCGCGCAGTGCAGCTGGGTTCCGACCACCGCGAGCGCGGGCCCGTTGGGGGTGGTCCCGGACAGGCGGCCCGCGGCGGCCCAGCGCGGGGAGGCGTTGAACGCGTCGTCGCGGACGGTGAAGCACACCTGGCTGTCGCTGTCGCGGTAGGCCAGGTGGAGCCTGTTCTGGAACATGGTCATGGCCGGGGCGTACTGGGACTTGTGGGCCGTGTGTTCCTTGAGCCACTCCCAGCTGCCGCCGGTGCCCCTGCTGCCGACCAGGAGACTGACGCCGTCGGTGCCGCCGAAGGCGGCCAGCCACAGCCGGCCCTGGTGCACGGCCAGCGCCGGTGCGGTGCGGATGTAGTCGTGGGTGATGCCGGGCGACCAAGCATCCCCGCGGTCGGAGGAGGCCACCCAGGCCCGCCCGTTGTTGTTGTCGCTGCTCTGCTGCTTCACGGCCAGGTAGAGCTGGCCGTTATAGGAGGCCAGCGCCGGGGGTGTATTGGTGGCGAGGCCCGGGACGGCGCCGAAGGCGCTCCAGGTACCGCTGGTCTCGCGCCGGCTGACGTAGACCTTGTTGTCCCCGCCGCGGACCGCGCAGTACAGGTTGCCGTTGTGCAGCGCCAGGGCGGGGGCGCCGGGGGTCTTCGCGCGCGGCCAGGGCAGGGAACGGCCGCTCCAGCCGCCGGTGGCGTGGGCGAGGAGGGCGATGTCGTTGCTGCTGGGCTGGGTGTAGCGGCTGCGGATGTCGAGCGTGAAGCTTCCCTCGTAGGCGGTGGGTCCCGGGAACCGCCAGGTGACGTCGGGCTGCTGGTAGATCGGGTCGGCCAGAGCATCCATGGCGCCGCGGTCGAAGGCGATCGTGCGGTGGGTGAGCAGATCGTCCTCGAGCCAGCCGATGATCTCACCGACGAGCTGGCCGATGCCGCCCAGCATCGCGACGAAGTCGGTCACCAACTGCCACTGAGTGCCTCCCGGCAGGGCGCTGAGGATGTCGGCGGTGTCCTGCAACGCGGTCGCGATCTCCTTGATGGTGCGCGCCAGCTCGGGGTCGACGCCCTGGTCCTCCTCCCAGAGTTCGATGTGGACGATCAGCACCTTGCCCACGGTCCCGCGGAACAGGACGGTGTTCGCGTCCATGTTGTGCGTCTCGTTGTTGTCCACGTCCCCGTAGGTACGCGTGATGCTTTCCTGCTTGACGCCTTCGTCCGCACCGGCCGCGAGCGCCCAGTAGATCTCGTTCGATCCGCTGACCTCGTGGGATTCAAAGTCGCAGAAGAACCGGGGCAGGGTCATATCGACCTGCAGCGGCGGCCGTTCCTGCGCGGCCTCCTGGTGTGCGGAGGCGGTCACCACGCTCACCCCGTACCCGTAGGCGGCCATGCCCTCGCGGAAGGACGGCGAGTCGAAGGACAGGGGCGCACCGTCCGCACCGCCCGCGCCCGCGCTGTCGGGGGCGTCGAGGTCCACCACGCTCACGTTCGCCTGCGCCGCGATCTCCTCGTGCAGGGCGGGCAGGTCCGCGAGCAGATCCTCGTGCGAATAGCCGTCGGCGACGGGGCGGGTGGCGAGACTGTCCGGGAAGAGCCGGCCCCGAAAAGCGGCCTCCTCCTGGTAGACCCGGCCGAAGTCGCAGACCTCCTCCCGCGAGAGCAGCCGCACCACCGGACCCACCAATTGCGACTCCAGACGCGTCAGCTCCAGGCCGGCCTCCATCCGGGCGGCGGCGTGCAGCATCACCCCATACAGCAGATGGGCACCCCTCGACGCCTGCACCTGCCCCTCGAACGCGGCGGGCGGGGTCTCGTCGTGCAGCCGCTGACGCAGCCGCTTCAGACGAGCATCCCGGGAAACCGACAGCTCAGGCGACATGGAGATCCCATCGAGAGAAGGAAGTCACGCACAGCCAACGCACGCCGACTCTTCCATGCAGATCACCGTGGGCGACAGATCGTTTACAGCCAGTGTCTTCGCGTCCAGAGTCCGACGCAACCCTCTGCGGACAGCCTCCACTCCACGGACAGCGTGGATCGGAATCCCGCCCACGGACCGCGGCCGACCGCCGCGAAGCTGCCGTCGGGGCCATGCCCATACTCAGAGCCTTCCGGGTAAGCCCTGATGGGGATCTATGCTCCCAAGACCTCGTCGAAGTAGCCGGGCCTGGTGTGGGGGATGATCTGGAGTGCGCTCGTGTAGCGGCGGGTCTGGGTCTGCCAGGCGTGGTAGCCACTCATCCAGACCTCCATGATTTCGACATACCCGGTCACAGCGGTGCGCTGCGGGCCGGTGAGGCCAAGCTGCTGGCACATGGCCGGGACCTGGCGAGCCTGTTCCTGGAACCGCTCGACACGTTGGTCGACTTCTCGGCAGGCGCCTGTGATGGCTTCGTCGCGGGTGCAGGGCCGGGCGTGTTCGATGACCAGGACGAGGTTGTCCATGTCGCCGCGGGCTTCCTCTTTCTCCAGCGAGTAGACGTCGTTGCACATGAAGGTGACGTCGATGGCGACCTGGCGCATGATCCGCAGCTGCGGGCTGTGAAGGGCGCCGGCGGGGATGGTGACCTCAGCCGCCCGCTCGCCCAGGGACAACGGCAGGCCGGTACCGGCTATGCCCCGCCTGACCTGCAGATAGGTGTCCATGTCGGCGGGTGCCTTGCGGAGCCGGCCGATGGCCTCGTGGGCCTGCGTGGCGAAGTAGTACTCCCACTCGTGCGCGGTACGGGCCACCCAGCCCGGGTGCGCGCCGTCGATACAGCGCGCCCACAGGTCGGCGAACGCCACCGAGCACGCATCTGCTCCCGGCGCTGCCGCCCCGTGCACGATGTCGATCAACGGCTGGCACGCGGCCGCGGCGCGAGCGGGGTCCCGCCCGAGGGGGCCGTCGAACTGGTCGTCGAAGACAAAGAAGAAAGCCATCGCGTCCGCGCACAGGTCCAAGGCCGGCCCGGTCGCGTAGGGGAAGCCACGCGCGGCCAGGAGCGGCATGTCCCACGATGCGTACCACTCCAGCGACCTGCCCTCCCCGACCAGACCCATCCGCCGCACCCATCCCCGATTGCGCTGCCGCGCGCCCTCCAGATCCGGGCTGACCGAGCTCGGGAAGGGCAGATGGAACTCGATGTCCTGCGGCACGTGTTCTCCGGGAAACGAGCTGGTCACAGCCTGGTGGAGTCCAGACCGGCTTCTGATGTGGGTGGAGGGCAGGCACGGACGGGAACGTTCACCCGCTCTGCCGTGCGCTCTCACATAGCGCGAGACTGCCAGTCGAGGGTAGCTGCCAAGTCGTAGACCGAGAACTCGACATTCACATCGACGAGGTCTTCGAGGGAGCTGCTGGTGGTGTCAAGGCTCCGCGCCTGCTGTGGGGCAACCGAGTAAGCACCCACAGCGTTTGCGGCCTCGTGCGCCACCGTCAGCACCGCAGGGACGTACGTCCCGCCGCTTACGTCGGTGACGGGGTGGCCGTCTCGGTACTCGATGGACAGAGTGCCAATGTCCTCGGGGTTGACCTGATCAACTGGGATCAACGCGGGACCGGTTGCTTCGGGCGTGTGCTGGACCTGAGCCGGCCCCTTTGAGTTGGGTGTGGTGTCAGACACGCCTCTATCCCCTCCCTGGTCAGCGCGTTGCCGACCTGGTCAGAGCGTCGCAGCGCAGAGCCGGACCGGTTTAGCAATGTCAGCAAAACGACCGGTACCCGACACTGTGGCGTGAACTATCCCATGCACGGCAGTATTCCCCCATGCCCCGACGGTCCGCGCTACCTTTCCCCGCACTCGCCTTCATCCGGACAGCGGAGGTCTACCTCGATGAGCCAGCCGCTCAAGCTTCGCTCAACACGCAGAACTTGACAGAGAAGTCGTCGGCGACCAGGCCCCGGCAGAAGTCGGAGGAGACGACTTCGGTGGGCTTGAAGTGCCGGCGGGCGGAGGTCGTTTTACCGGAGCCGGTGGCTCCGATGAGGACGACGAGGGACAGATCGGTCACCGGGGCCGGTCTGGCCGCCCCGAACACCGCGTACTCCAGCGCGGGCAGCCGGGGCAGATCGAGATGCTCGATCACCTCGCTCAGCACGGCCGCGTCATACCCGGCGAGACGCTTGTCGGTGTAGGTGAGCGAGCCCTGGAGCAGGGCAACCCGCGCGGCCTGGCGCTCGCCCAGCCGCTCCAGCCGCAGCCTGCGCCCGGCGATCGTCAGCGCCCGTACGGACACGTCCACACCGACGACCTCGGTGAAACGGGCGTCCGCGAGCAGCGTCTGCACCAACTGGCCCTGCCCGCAGCCCAGATCGAGGACCCGGCTCGCCCCGGCCGCGCGCAGCGCCGCCGTGATCGCCTCCCGCCGCTGGACGGCGAGGGGCGCCGGCTGCTCCTCGGTGTCGGTCGTCTCGTCGACGGCTTTGTCCACATCGGCGATGTCGAGACCGTCGGCTTCGGCGAGCCGGACCAGTTCCAGGCGCTCCATGGCCTGCCGGGTCAGTCCCCAGCGGCGGGCGAGATAGCGGCTGGTGATCAGCTTCCGCTCGGGGTGCTCGGCGAGCCAGCCCTCCCCCGCCCGCAGCAGTTTGTCGACCTCGTCGGGCGCGACCCAGTAGTGTTTGGCGTCGTCGAGCACCGGCAGCAGCACATACAGCTGCCGCAGGGCGTCGGCGAGCCGCAGCTCCCCCTCCAGCGTCAGCTGGACATAGCGCGACGCGCCCCACTCGGGGAACGCCTCGTCGAGCTCCACCGGCCGGACCTCGACCGAGTCCCAGCCCAGCGGCCCGAACAGCTTCCGCACCAGCTCGGCGCCGCCGCGCGCGGGCAGCGCCGGCACCTCGACACGGAGCGGCAGAGGAGCCGCCGCCCGCTCGGGCAGCGCCTGGCACACCCCGCGCAGAGCGCTCTTGAACACGGTGCTCAGCGCGACGGCCAGCAGCGAGGACGCGGCATAGGGGCGGTCGTTGACATACTGCGCCAGCGCCGCGTCAGGCACGCCGCCGCGGCCCTTGCCCCGCCGCACCAGCGCCACCGGGTCCACCTCCAGCAGCAGCGCGGCCGTGCAGCGCTCGGCGGACGCCTCGGGGTAGAACACATGGGCCGTGCCGTGCGCCGTCGAGAACCGCTGCGTCCGGTCGGGATGCTTGTGCAGCAGAAAACCGAGGTCCGTGGCGGGATGCCGAGAGGTGCCGGTCGTACTGACAGTGAGGAACATCCGTCCGAGTATGGCCGGGTTGTCCGCCCGCGCCCAGCGGTATTCCCGGTCCTCAGCCGTCGGACGGCCGGGCCTCAGCCGCCGGGGGACCCGCCGTACGCCTCCCCGGACGACCCGCCGTACGCCTCCCCGGGCCGCCCGCCGTACGCCTCCCCACGCGGGCTCTGCGAACCGATCGAGGCGGCCAGTTCGGCGATCGCCCCGGGGCCCACCCGGCAGCAGCCGCCGATCAGCCGGGCGCCGGCCCGCCGCCAGCGCTCCGCCCGGCCGGGGTCGAAGGCCGCCGGGCCCCCGCCAGGCCCCCGCTGCCGGATCCCAGCGCTCACCGCTGTTCGGATAGACGACCACCGGCTTCCCGGCCACGGCCGCCGCGAGCCCCACCGCGCGCTCCGCGTCCTGCGGCGTACAGCAGTTGACGCCCACGGCGATCACCTGCTCATGGCCTGCGACCAGTTCGAAGGCCGCCGTCAGAGGCTGCCCGGCCCGGGTGCGCCCGCCGGCGACGCTGTACGAGAGCCACACCGGGACCCCGCACCCCTCGGCCGCCCTCAGCAGCGCCTCGGCCTCGTCCACGTCCGGAACCGTCTCCAGCGCGAGCACATCGGGTCCCGCCGCCGCCAGGGCCTCGATCCTGGGTCGGTGGAACCGCTCCAGCTCCGCCGTCGAGAGGCCATAGCGCCCCCGGTACTCGCTGCCGTCCGCGAGCATCGCGCCATACGGTCCGACCGAAGCCGCCACCCAGATCTCCGCCGGGCTCGTCCCGGCCGCCGCCCGCGCCAGCTCGACACTGCGGGCGAGCAGCTCCGCGGCCCGCCGTGGGCCGATTCCCCTGCGCGCGAACCCTTCGAAGGTGGCCTGATACCCGGCGGTGATCAGCACCCTCGCGCCCGCCCGCACATAGGCCGTGTGCGCCGCCAGGATCTGCCCGGGGTCGTCCGCGAGCAGACGCGCCGACCAGAGCTCGCCGGAGAGATCGCACCCCTGGGCCGTCAGCTGGTTGGAGAGTCCGCCGTCCAGGACCAGGGCGCCCTCGCCGAGTGCGGCGGCGAGCGTACGGACCGGCCGCACCGCGCTCAGCCCAGCTGGGACTGGACCTGACTGGAGATCAGCTCCAGATGGTCGAGATCGTCGAGGTCCAGGATCTGGAGATAGATCCTGGAGGCGCCGATCCCGGCATAGCGGCCGATCTTGTCGACCACCTCGGCGGGCGAGCCCGCGAGGCCGTTGACCTTCAGCTCGTCGACCTCACGGCCGATGGCGGCGGCCCGGCGCGCGACCTCGGCGTCGTCCTTGCCGACGCAGACGACCAGGGCGTTGGAGCAGATCAGGGCGTCGGGCGCGCGCCCGGCCGCCTCGGCGGCGGCCCGCACCCGGCCGAACTGCCGGTCGCTGTCCTCGACGGAGGCGAAGGGCATGTTGAACTCGTCGGCGTACCGCGCGGCCAGCATCGGGGTGCGGACGGCCCCGTGCCCGCCGATCAGCACCGGCACCCTGCCGTTCACCGGCTTGGGCAGCGCCGGGGAGTCGGTGAGCTGGTAGTGCGCTCCGTCGTACGAGAAGGTGTCGCCGACCTTCGTCTCCCACAGCCCGGTGACGATCGCGAGCTGTTCCTCCAGCCGGGCGAACTTGGCCTTGGGGAAGGGGATGCCGTACGCCGTGTGCTCCTCCTCGTACCAGCCCGCTCCCAGGCCCAGCTCGATCCGGCCGCCCGACATCTGGTCGACCTGCGCCACCTGGATGGCGAGCACGCCCGGCAGCCGGAAGGTGCCGGCGGTCATCAGGGTGCCCAGACGGATGCGCCGGGTCTCCCGGGCGAGGCCCGCCAAGGTGATCCAGGCGTCGGTCGGGCCGGGCAGACCGTCGGCGGAGCCCATGGCCAGATAGTGGTCGGAGCGGAAGAAGGCGTCGAAGCCGAGGTCCTCGGTGGCCTTGGCGACGGAGAGCAGGGTGTCGTAGCTGGCACCCTGCTGAGGTTCGGTGAAAATTCGCAGGTACATGGGGTCCATCCTGCATCGTCGTGCCGTGGCGGCCTCGGCCGTCCACCGGCTCCACGCCGTCACGGCCCATGGTATGCGGCATCCCGCGGATCCGCCGGGA
>NZ_VCLA01000056.1 GCF_009600885.1 Streptomyces jumonjinensis | reverse complement strand
AGATCGGGCGACAGCCGCAGGGCGTCGCCGTCACCGCGTGCGTACCGTACGGCGGCGTCCCGGCGTGCCCCCGGGGTGGCGCCGGGCAGCGGCAGCGTGCCGGTGAGAACGAGATGGGCGAGCACGCCGAACGCCCAGACGTCGGCGGCGGTACGGATGGTCCGGCCGCGCTCGCCCGCCTCGGGGCAGAGCAGTTCGGGCGCGGTGTAGTCGGTGGTCTGGAAGGCGGGCGGATAGCCATGGGCGCCCGCGGACGACTCGGCCGCCGGGCTGAAGTCGCCGAGCCGGACGGTGTGATCGGAGAGCAGCAGCACATTGCCCGGGGTGAGATCGCCGTGCACCCAGCCCGCGTGATGGAGCTGGTGGAGGCCCTCGCAGATCTGTGCGAGCAACGCGGGCCCGGCGGCAGGCCGGGGGCAGCGGCGGAGCAGGGCGTCGAGCGAGCCGTCGGCCCGTTCCAGTACGAGCACGGTCGCGCCGTCGAGCAGCGGTTCGGCGGGGTCGTCGACCGTGAGGGTTCCGTACATATGGATCAGCCGGGGCCGCTGGAGCCTGCGCAGTATCGCGGGCTCGCGCTCGGCCAGTTCTTGGAGCCGGTGCAGCTGATGGGGGGTACGGGTGCCGGCGGGCAGGAACTTCAGGGCCGCTTCGGCGGGGGCGCCGGGGCGATCCGATACCCGGCGGCCCGCGTAGACGGTCGCGAACGGGCCGGAGGCGAGGGGTTCCCGGACCTCCCAGGGTCCGACGCGGTAGCCGGGGGGTACGGGAAGGGCCAGCGAGTCGAAATGGATGCTCACCCCACCGGCTCCGCTCGCCGCTCCCGTCCCGGCTCTGCCGTTGGCGCGGTCGTTCGTCGACCGGACGGCATGGGTGTCGCGATGTGGCTGTGCACGGCTGACTCCTCCCCGTGGTTTCCCGCTCGATGGAGCACGATCGCCAGGGTAGGGAGCGCCGATAAACATCTGCACAACGAACGCATATCGCCGCGTTCGGCGGTGGACGCGGACGCGATGGAGCCGCGGCGGCATTCACCGTCGCGTACGTATCGGTGTCCGTATCCGTATCCGCATCCGCATCCGGGGATACGCGGAAGGCCGCGCCCCTCAGTGGGAGGGACGCGGCCTTCCGGCGAAGCGGAATCCGTCGCGTTTCCGTACGGAACGCGTTCGGCGCCGTGAATCAGTGACGCGGACGGCTGAACCAGGCTCCGCCGTCCGACTTGCCGACGAACACCGCGATGAGAATCGCGAGAACCGTGTGCGCGAGACCGATGACGACGAACGGGTAGATGCCGAGGACCGCCGTGATGATGGCGAAGACCATGATGGTGATCCGTATACCGCCACCGCCCTTCGCGACCTTCAGAGCGAGGAAGATCGCGAACGCGCCCCAGAGCAGCGCGATCAGCCCGATGCCGTAGACGAGGCCGCTGGAGAGGTCGGCGAACTCCTGGAACTGGACGTCGTCCTTGAGTGCCGGGTCGTCCTTCGCCGCGGTGATGGTGGCGCCCATGAGGAAAATCAGAATCGCGCCGATCACCTGGAAACCGGCGATGACGTAGAGCATGACGCGGGCGGCCGAGAGAGTGCCGGGCATCTTCGCCGGGCCGCCGAAGCCGTCGCCGCCGAAGCCGTCGCCGTAGGGCTGGACCGGCGGGGCCTGCGGGTAGCCGTAACCGGGCTGCCCGGGGGCCTGACCCTGCTGGGGGTAGCCGTAGCCCGGCTGACCGCCCTGCTGCTGGCCGTAAGGGTTGTTCGGGTCGCCGAAGCTCATGGCGGGAATTCCTCCATCGGGGAGTGCGGGGACTGCGCGGGCCGAGTGGAGGAACGTAACGAAGTAAGCGGTTTGCCCCCCAGACTTTCCGCGGCACTGCGCGGTCATGGTCGTATCGCCATGGACATTTTGTCCAGTCGATAACTGTATGCGTTGTGTAAGTGCAACCTCGCCCTCCGGCCGTCCGCGAAGGGGGCGGGCGGCCCGGACGGGCCATGGCGGAGTACGGGACGACCGTCGCCGATGACCGGTGGGCGGGCGGGATTGGAACCGGGACGGGTCCATCCGCGAGGATGGGGCCATGACCGCCCAGATTCTCGATGGCAAGGCCACCGCAGCCGCGATCAAATCCGATCTGACCGCCCGCGTGGCGGCCCTCAAGGCGAAGGGAGTGACCCCCGGTCTGGGAACCCTGCTGGTCGGGGATGACCCGGGTAGCCGCTGGTATGTCAATGGAAAGCACCGCGACTGCGCCCAGGTGGGGATCGCGTCGATTCAGCGCGAACTGCCCGCGACCGCCTCCCAGGAGGAGATCGAGGCGGTTGTACGGGAGCTCAACGACAACCCCGAGTGCACCGGCTACATCGTGCAACTGCCGCTCCCCAAGGGCATCGACGCCAACCGGGTGCTCGAACTGATGGATCCGCTGAAGGACGCGGACGGGCTCCACCCGATGAGCCTCGGCCGGCTGGTGCTCGGTGTCGAGGGCCCGCTGCCGTGCACTCCGTACGGGATCGTCCAGCTGCTGCGGCACCACGGCGTCGAGATCAACGGCGCGAACGTGGTGGTCGTCGGGCGCGGCATCACCATCGGGCGTCCGATGCCGCTGGTGCTGACCCGTAAGTCCGAGAACGCGACGGTGACGCAGTGTCACACCGGTACGCGTGATCTGTCCGCGCATCTGCGGCAGGCGGACATCATCGTCGCGGCGGCGGGGGTGCCGCATCTGATCAAGCCGGAGGATGTGAAGCCCGGCGCGGCGGTGCTCGATGTGGGCGTCAGCCGGGACGAGGACGGCAAGATCGTGGGGGACGTCCACCCGGGCGTCGCCGAGGTGGCGGGCTGGGTGGCCCCGAACCCCGGTGGTGTGGGTCCGATGACCCGTGCGCAGCTCCTGGTCAATGTGGTCGAGGCGGCGGAGCGCGCGGCGGGCCTCGGTACGACGGGCTGAGCGGGAGAGAGGCTGCCCTCATGGGCGTACGCATGAACGACGACCGGGCGGCGGAGGGCACCGGGGCAGCGGGGGCGCCGGGGGCGCCGGAGCCGGGGGCGGACACCGCGTCAGGGTCCGGGACCGAAGCCGCGGGTACGGACGCGGTGTCCGGGACCGAGTCCGGGCCCGGGTCCGGGTCCCGCGCTGAAGCCGAGCCCGAGCCCGAGCCCGAGCCCGGGTCCGAAGCCGGGCCTCCGGAGCCCCAGAAGCCCCAGGAATCCCCGGACTCCCAGGAATCCCCGGACTCCCCGGACTCGACGGGCCCTTCGGACGCGGTCGCCGGTGAGGACGCCGGTGAGGACGCCCAGGGCACTGCCGGGAGCGCCGGTCCCGTGGAGGCCGGGCGCGGCCCCGACGCGGAGAGCGGTATGGACCAGCCGGCCGGCGGCTCTTCCTCCCGCCGTCCCCCGGCGCTCACCACCGACACCGCCCGCCCCGAGGGCGGCGGCAGGGCCGCGCCCGGGGACGCCCCCGCCCCCGCCCGGCAGTGGCCGCTGCTCACGGTCCTCGCCCTGGTCGGAGCGGGGCTGCTGATCGTCGGGCTCGACCCCTTCGCCGAGGCGTTCCGGATCGGCACGCTGCTGGTCGGCGCGGGTCTGCTCACGGGCGCGGTGATGCGCAGGGTGCTGCCGTCGGTCGGCATGCTCGCCGTGCGCTCACGCTTCACCGACATGATCACGTACGGGGTGCTGGGCGTCGCGATCACTCTGCTGGCGCTGGTGGCACAGCCGAACCCCTGGCTGGAACTGCCGTTCCTGGAGGACCTCGTACGCTTCACCGTCCGCGGGGACGAAACCCCCTAGCGGCTCTCCCCATGCCCGCCCTCCCGCTCCCGGTCCCTCGCGGAAGGGCGGGCATCGCCGTGCGGTCGCCGAATGTGGCCCACGGCACGGAGCACACCGCTCCGGCGCGGTGTGTTCCCCTGGTCGGCGGGTGGGAGACTGAGGGACCGGTGTGGGGTCCTGGGGCGGACGGGCGTGGGTTCAGAGCACCTGTACTCGGGTGACAAGGGGGGTAGGGCATGGCTCGTTGGAAGGCGCTTCCGGAGGAGCTGGATCCGGAGGTCCGGGAGTTCGCCGAGCAGCTGCGCCGGCTCGTCGACCGGAGCGGGCTGAGCATCGCGGCGGTCTCGGATCACACGGGCTACAGCAAAACGTCGTGGGAGCGCTATCTCAACGGGCGGATTCTCGCGCCCAAGCGCGCGGTCGTCGCCCTCGCCGAGGTGACGGGCACCAGCCCGGTCCATCTCACCACCCTGTGGGAGCTGGCGGAGCGGGCCTGGAGCCGGGCCGAGGCACGCCACGACCGGACCATGGAGCAGATCCGGATATCCCAGGCGCGGGAAGCGCTGGGCGGGTACGAATCCGCTGGGGGCGGCGGGCCGGGCGGGCCGGGCGGGCGCTCCGGCGCGGCGGGCGGCGGGCGGCCCCCGTACGGGGAGCAGCCGGCCCATGTC
>NZ_VCLA01000055.1 GCF_009600885.1 Streptomyces jumonjinensis | reverse complement strand
GGCGTCACCGCCATCTCCTCCCGCGCCTTCGCCAACCGAGTCCGGGAGGCGACCAGCGCGGCCGGATGACGACGGGCAGCGGTGAGCTCCTCGCTCGTGGTGGTGGTCAGAGGGGGAGGGTTATGCCGAGTTCGCGCATGGCGGTGGAGGGGGGTCCGCCTTCGGAGCGTTCGGTCTTGTAGCCCTTGGTCCCGGCGGTGAGGGGTGCGGGGGTCGACGGCCTCTGCGGGGGCCCCGGTGGCGTACAGGCCCTCCGGGTCGCTGTCCCGGTCATGGGGCAGCAGCCAGAACACCCGACGGCGGAACGTCCCCGAGGAACGCGACGACTTCGCCTGCGGCCCCAGCACCGCGTACCCCACCATCCGGCCGTCCCGGTGATACGCCGGCCGACCCTTACGCGTCGGCAGCCGATCCAGAGACTGCCGCACATAATCCAGCACCGACACATCCTCCAGCCAGACCAGCCCCGCCTCAGCACTGATCTCATCCTCGCCGATGAGAGCACTCACCCTGACCCCTCCTCGACGAGCAGACCCACACCCGGGCAGTACTTCCGCCGTTCCGGCCCGGCGACAGAACCCGGGCCGGAACGGCGAAGACCTTCTCATTCTGACAGCAGGTGCGGTGACGGACCCGTACTTGTACCCGTCTGATCCGCCCGGAGCCGGGAACCGGCGTCCGTGCCGGTGCCCGGCCGTGCCGTCTCCGTCCGTACGATCACACCGCCCAGGGGGCGACCGGGAACCAGATGATCTCCAGGCGGGCGAGCATCCGCACATCCCAGTACAGGAAGGTGAAGGCCCCCGCGACGAGCAGCGTCACCGCCGTCACCGCGGCCATCCGCCCCGGCTTCGCCGTCATCCACGCGGCCAGCCGGCCCCCGGCGAAGTACGCCAGCAGCAGGAAGAGCACCGCGATGATCAGCACATTGCCGACCGACTGGAGCACGAAGGCCGCCGCGCCGTAGAGCGGGTTGCCGCTGTCGGCCGCGTCCCGGAAGAGCTTGCGGAAGGGCGGATACGGCCGGCCGATGAGAAAGCCGCCGACCAGCACGCCCATGAACACGGTTCGGGCGTGCGGGAAGCGGTGTTCGATCCGCGCGAACGGATCACGGATGAATCCGAGCGCGGCCAGCCCCAGGGCGAACATCGCCAGCCCGATCACCCCGAAGGTGATCATCGACTGGGCGGCGCGCGGCGACACCTCGCCCATCACATGCGGAGCCTCGGAGAACTGCGGCATCGAGGTGCCCACCAGGCCGACCACCGCGCCGTAGACGGCCGAGACCACGACCATCCCGAGGCAGAGCCAGCCCAGTGGCCGCAGCGCCTGAACCACCCGGGCCCTCCGGCTGTTCACCGTGGACAGCATCGGAGCGACCGTGCCGAAGACGGCGATGTTGCAGGCGGTGAACGTCCCGGCAAGACCGGATGTGAACGCGAAGGCGACCCCGGCGGCGACCGAGGCGAGCGGCATGGTCTCCGCGTCCCGCCCCAATATCGTCTCGGAGATATTGCCGCCGATGGTGTGGTCCACAAACTCGTAGGACCAGCTCGCAGTCAGCAGAAAACCGGCGAGCGTACTCAAGATAACGAGGAGCCGGCGCCGTCTGACCGTAATTTCTTCGGATGGGTCGCCGGCTGGAATGGATATCTGTTCCCGTGCACGTTCACGAACTTTTAAACCATCGTCACGTGACACAACAGGACTCCTTCTGTTTCTGTCGGCCCGAAGACAGCGTAGAGGGGGCGGAACATGCGCCTTCTTCGAGAATGCCGGATGCGGGCCGGAACGGCGTCGCATCCGGACAAGGCGGTCACAGCCTGCGGAAAGACGCAGTAGCGTGGTCCGCCACCGCTCATGGACACCGGCCAGAATACGATGAGAAGGCAGAGAGAAGATGCTCATCTCGGAATTCAGCAGGCGCAGTGGAGTATCGATACCGACGATCAAGTACTACGTGCGTCAGGGCCTTCTCGAACCAGGAAGGGCCATGACCGCCAAGCGCTTTGAATACGGCGAACGGCATATGCGCCGACTCCGGCTGGTACGGGCGCTTATCGGGGTACGGGGACTTTCGGTACGCGCCGCGAGAGACGTAGTGGAGACCGTCTTCCAACACCGGGGGGATATCCACGAGATGCTCGGTCTGGTCCTCGGCGCACACCGGGAGACAGCTGCCGTGGAATCCGCCGGCGCGGCGGAGCCGGCCGCTCCGGCCGCCGGGGACCAGGAGGCGGCTGCCGAGGTGACGGCGCTCCTGGAGAGGATGGGCTGGCGGGTCGGCGAGAACAGCCCGGCGCGCGAGGCGCTGGCGCACGCCCTGAGCACACTGCGCTCGCTGGGCGCGGAAGCCGACTGGCGGACCCTGATGCCCTACGCGGAACTCGCCCAGCGGACCGCGGCCCTGGACCTCGACGGGCTGCGGGGAGTCGACGACCCCCTGGAACGCGCGGAGCGCGCCGTACTGCTCACGCTCATGCTGGAACCCGCCCTGCTCGCGCTGCGCAGGCTGGCGCAGGAGGGCGAGTCGGCGCGACGGCACTCCGCGGCACGGGAGAGCGAGCCTGCGCGGCAGCACGCGGCGTGACCCGGGACGGGGCTGCTGGGACGAGGATCAGGACCCTGGGCCGGGGGCGGGGCTCTGGGGCCGCAATCTGGGAGTTGGGCCCGGGGAGAGGGCTGGGAAGCATGAATCGTCCCGGCATTGCCTCGCGCTCCTCCCCGCCTCCCTCCGATGAATCGGACGTGCCCCATGCCGCACCTCACACTCGCCGACGGTCTTCCCGCCGTCCGGGGTCCGCTGGCCCCCCGGCCGGGCACCGTGACCCCGCTGAACCGGATCGCCGAGGTCCCGCCGCTGGAGCCGGCCTCTCTGAGCCGGGGAGAGCGCGGGCTGATCACGGCCTATGTCTCCCGGCTGAACGCCACCGGCTTCTGCGCCCGGACCCATGGCGCGGCCCCCACCGCCCGGCGGGACGGCGCGGAGTCCCCGGTGACGGCGGTCACCCCTGTCGCCCCGATCACCTCAGTCGCCCCGATGTCCTCAGTCACCTCAGCCGCCTCAGCCTCAGCCTCAGTCACCGCCGACGCCGCACCGGCTCCGGCGGACCCGAGGCTCCGGGCGCTGCTCCGGGTGGCCGCCGAGGCGCGACGGCCCGGCCGGGCGGTGTCGGGCGAGGCGGTGGCAGCCGCCCGAGCCTTAGGCGCCAGGGACGCCGACATCCGCGACACCGTGCTGATCGCCTCGGCCTTCTGCCCGTACGCCCGATATGTCGACTGCCCCGCCGCCGGGCTCCCCCGGGATCAAGGCCGTCACGGCGAACCCGCCCACCAGATCACCGGCCAGGGCTACGGTCACTACGACCAGGAGACGCCCGGCCGGCTGGCCGCCTGACCGCCCGAGGAGAACCGTGACCGTCAGCACGGCCGCCGCACACGGGACACCACCGCCCACACCGCGACCATCCCGCCGGGCACACCGCCGTTCGGTCGCCGCGACCGTGGTGGGCAATTTCGTGGAGTCCTTCGACTGGCTGGCCTTCGGGCTGTTCGCACCACTGTTCGCGGCCCGGTTCTTCCCCTCGTCCAACCCGGTGACCTCCCTGCTCGGAGTGTTCGCGGTGCTCGGCGTCGGGGTGCTGGTCCGACCGGTCGGCGGCATTCTGCTCGGCCGCCTCGCCGACCGGCGGGGCCGCAAGCCCGCGCTGCTGCTCTCCATCTCCCTGATGACGGCCGGTTCACTGCTGATCGCCGTCACCCCCGGCTATCAGCAGATCGGACTGCTCGCCCCGCTGCTGCTGCTCCTCGCGCGGATCGCCCAGGGCATCTCGCACGGCGGTGAGTGGCCCGCCGCCACCGCCTATCTGATGGAGGTCGCGCCGGCCCACCGCAAGTGCCTGTACGGCGGCCTCTTCTCGCTCACCACGGCGGGCGGCGCGTTCACCGCCTCTCTGCTCGGGGCGGGCCTGACGGGGACGCTCAGCGAGGCGGCGATGGCCTCCTGGGGGTGGCGGGTGCCCTTCCTCGTCGGGGGCGTGTTCGGGGTGGCTCTGCTACTGGTACGGAACCGACTCGCGGAGACCGAGGTGTTCCAGCGGGAGGTACGCGGCCACGCGGCCCGCGGGTCGCTGCGGCTGCTGCTGGGCAGCCACCGCCGCCAGGTCCTGCTGGCGGTGCTGTTCGCCGCGGGCCTGGGCACCGTGGGCGGCAGCTGGACCTCGGTGGTCCCCGCGATGGGGCAGCGGCTGGCCGGGCCGGGGACGATGTTCTGGGTGGTGGTCTGCGTCACCGGGACGGTGATGGTCGTACAGGTGCCCATCGGGCTGCTGGCCGACCGGGTGGGCGCGGACCGGTTTCTCGTCTGCGCCGCCCTCGTCTTCGCCGCGCTGGGCCCCTGGGCCTATCTGAACATGACCGGCACATTCCTGAGCCTGCTGCTGGCGTACGGCAGTGGAGTCGTCTATCTGATGAGCGCGACGACGGTGCTGCCGAAGCTGCTCTCGGAGATCTTCCCCGCCCAGCTGCGCGCGCTGGGCATGGGCCTGCCGTACGCGCTGACCTCGGCGGTGCTGGGCGGGATCGCTCCGGTGTCGGCCACCTATCTGGCCGACCGGGGCGCTTCGGGCTGGTTCACCGCGGCGGTGGCGGGCATGGTCCTGCTGGTCCTGCCCGCCATGGCCCTTGCTCGTGGTGGTGGTGGTCAGAGGGGGAGGGTTATGCCGAGTTCGCGCATGGCGGTGGAGGGGGGTCCGCCTTCGGAGCGTTCGGTCTTGTAGCCCTTGGTCCCGGCGGTGAGGGGTGCGGGGGTCGACGGCCTCTGCGGGGGCCCCGGTGGCGTACAGGCCCTCCGGGTCGCTGTCCCGGTCATGGGGCAGCAGCCAGAACACCCGACGGCGGAACGTCCCCGAGGAACGCGACGACTTCGCCTGCGGCCCCAGCACCGCGTACCCCACCATCCGGCCGTCCCGGTGATACGCCGGCCGACCCTTACGCGTCGGCAGCCGATCCAGAGACTGCCGCACATAATCCAGCACCGACACATCCTCCAGCCAGACCAGCCCCGCCTCAGCACTGATCTCATCCTCGCCGATGAGAGCACTCACCCTGACCCCTCCTCGACGAGCAGACCCACACCCGGGTAGTACTTCCGCTGATTCGACAGGATCATCTCCTTGGGCGAAGAGAGTCCCGCAAGCTCCCGGACTCGGTTGGCGAAGGCGCGGGAGGAGATGGCGGTGACGCC
>NZ_VCLA01000054.1 GCF_009600885.1 Streptomyces jumonjinensis | reverse complement strand
GGCGCCCCGACCGGATCCCGCCCACTGATCCAGCCTGATCCGCCAGAAACGCCCTGGGCCGCATCGCCGAAGTCCGCCTGCCCGGCGGCGGCCGGCGCGCACGCCCGTACGCGTAGCCCTGTGGGACGGGGCCCCCGGTGCATGTCCCCCTGGGCTTCGCCCGGGGGACCCGGCCTCCGCCTTGCGAGGCTCTCCCGTATCACTCCGGGCAAGGCCCCGCCCGCGTCGTCAGCCCGTGTCGTCAGCCTGCGGCCCGGCCGGGGGACGGTGGTGAGGTGCGGGCGCCGGGGCCGTGGTTGCGGAGCAGTCGGCGCCACTCCTCCGCGCTGAAGCGGGCGGCCTCGGTCCCGCTGATGAAGTCGTGGAGCACGGCGAGAAACCGCTCGGGGGACGCCCGGAACGGAAAGTGCCCGGCGTCCTCGAAGATCTCCAGCCTGCTGCCCGGCATCGAGACATGCCCCAGACCCGCGTGGAGCGCCGGGATCACCATGTCCCGGCCTCCCCACACCAGCATCGTCGGCATGCCCCGGGTCAGATAGCTGCGGTCCAGCAGTGTGCCGATCTGCCCCCGCCAGTCGACCACGGCCCGCAGCGTCCGGATGAAGGCGCTGCGGGAGGTGGCGTCGCCCAGGGCGTCGACCACGCGCAGCAGTTCCGGCGCGTCCAGTCCCAGCCCGGTGTGGAGCGTTCGCAGCGCGCGCACCGAGAGGCCCAGCTGCCAGCGCACGGCGGGCAGCCGCAGAGCGGCCAGCAGCAGTCCCGCCCCGGGCACGGCCGCGGCCCGCAGCAGCGGGGTGACCTGGCGGCCGAGGCCGCCGCTGCCGACCAGGACCAGACGTTCGGTGCGCTCCGGGAACTGGTAGGCGAACTGTGCGGCGACGGCCCCGCCGAGCGAGTGCCCGACGAGGGTCGCCCGTTCCACGCCGAGGGCGCTGAGCAGATCGCGTATCCCATTGGCGTACGCCCCCGGCGAGTAGTCCCCCCGGGGCTTGTCGGACTCCCCGTGGCCCAGCAGATCCGGGGCGATGACCCGGTAGCGCCCGGCGAGTCCGGGGATGATCTCCGCCCAGGTCGACGAGGAGTCGCCGATGCCGTGGATCAGCACCACGGCCGCTCCCCTGCCCGCCATCCGGTAGGCGTGCCGGTAGCCGTGCAGTCGGCGGGAGCGGACGCGTATCCCCCGGCCGCCCGGAGCGCGGGGCCGGGGAGGGGCCGGCTGCGCGCGGTCGCCGCCGATGTCGGTGACGGTCACGGCTCAGGCCCCCCGCCGGTCCGGGCAGCGCGGGAGAGCGGCGGACAGACCGGGGATGACGAGCCGTACGGGCTCCGCGCCGTGGTCCGGGTCCGGCGGGGCGCCGCCGCCGGAGCGGGCGCCGTCCGGGCGTGCCGCCGTGTCGTCGTCGGCGGGAGCGCCGGCCCCGGCGGTGGGCGGGGCGTCGATGCCGAGGGACGCCAGCGAGCGCCAGGGCAGAACCGTGCCGGGCGCCCCGGAGTCGGGCGGGATGCGGAGCAGCGTGGTGAGGGTGGACATGGCGACCGCCTCTCGGTCGGTGTGCGCGGAGCCGCACTGCCGTGGGTCGGTGTGCGGAGGTGGTGGGAGTACGAGAAGGGAGGGAGCACAGGCCCGGCGCGCGCGGTTCAACCGCCGGGGGCGGTGCGCGGGCCGCCGGGGGGCTCGGCCGCCCCGCCGGGAGCGGCGGCGCGTACCGCGCCGGCGGACGGACCCGGCGCGGGAGCGTTCCCGAACCGGGCCGTCAGCCGTGCTCTCAGCAGCGAGCCGATCAGCCACCTCCGCATCGCGCCCAGATGGGCGGGGGAGCCGTGGACGTCGTCGAACTCCTTGAAGCGCGCCCCGGGCACCAGGGAGCCGAGCAGCGCTCGCTCCGTACCCGGGATGATCTCGTCACGGGCGCTGACCACATAGCCGACCGGGATCCGGACCGCCGCCAGCGTCCCGGGCTCCAGCGCGAAGTCCCGGAGTCGCTCGCGCAGTTCGTCCCGGTCCCCGGCCCCGGTGAGTCTGCGCAGGGTCTCCACGGTGATCCCCGGCACCCGGGGCCACCAGAGCGGATCGGTGAAGAATCCGGCCACCGGGGCGCCGACGGTGTGCACCGAGCGGATGCGCGGATCGTCGGCCGCCGCCCGCAGGGCGAGGTGCCCGCTGAAGCTGAGGCCGAGCACGGAGGTCTCGGCGGTGTTCGCCCGGCCGGCCAGCCGGTCGAGGAGAAAGGGCAGCAGCCGCCAGGAGTCCGCCCGGTAGCGCAGGGTGTTCTCGCCGACGCCGGGCATCTCGGCGGCGACCGCCGCGTAGCCGAGGCGGGCGAGCTTCGGCAGCAGCGGAGCCCACTGTTCCTTCACGCTCACGATGCCGCCCATGACCAGCACCAGTGGGCGCGGGCGGCGGGCGTCGAGCCCGGCCGTCCAGCAGGCCACCGTGCCCTCGGGATGGTCGAGCACCAGCCGTCCGACGCCCCTGCGCCGCCGCCAGTCGTCGAAGGTGCGGACGCAGTTGTGCTGAGCCCGGACCCGGACGTGGTCGCCGTGGTGGGGGAAGCGGGCGAGGGCGTAGCGGCGGCAGGCGTCGAGCGGTCGGCCCGCGCGGGCCAGCCGGTCGGCCTCGCCCGTCCAGACGCGCGCCCAGGACGCGGGGTGCCCCGGCTCGTCGTTGGTGATCCGCGGCAGCACCGCGGCGACCTGGCGTCCGCTGATCCCCTGGCCCTGGGCGTGCAGCCGGGCGAACTCCTTCAGCTCTTCGAGGTGGTTCATGGCTCTCCTCCGTCTCCCGGCGCCGGGCAGCGGCGCCGGGGGAGTCGGCCCGGGGGCCGTTCAGGTGTGCGCGATGCGAGCCGTACGAGTACGGCGGGCGCGGTCCGGGGCGGGGGATGTACCCCGGCGGAGCGCCCGCCCGGAAACGATGCTGTCGGCCGCCCCTTAAGCCCCGCTTGTCGCCCGTTCGCGGCGACGGGCGGGGCCGGACACGGACGCGCGGACACACGCGCGCCCGCGCGCAGGCACACGGAAGGGCGCCATGGCCACAGGGAGCGACTCCCTTTCGCCACGACGCCCTTCCGTCTCTCCGGCGACCGCCGTCCCGCGGCCGGTCGCCGGTTCACCAGAAGGCGTTCTCCCCGGCCGCCCCGTCGTCCGGCTCGCTGTCCTCGCCGAGCGCCTCGGTCATCAGCGCGACCACCCGCGGATCGAGCATGGTGCGTGCCGCCGTGTCCTGAGTGCCGCCGAAACCGGAATCGCTCACCGCGACACTGACGGCATAGCCCCCGGCCACCGAGAAGGTGCCGAACTCCCACTCGACTCCGGTCCCCGGCGCGCCGTCCGGAGCCAGCACCCGTGCGGGCTGGCCATCGGGACCGAATCCGAAGTCGGTGAAGCGGAACCGCATCCCCTGCCCGATGGCCTTGCTGTACGCCTCCTTGAGCGTCCACAGCCGTACCAGATCCGGGCCCCGTTCCCCGGGGGGCAGCCGGGCCAGGGCGGCGAGCTCATGGGGCGTGCACACATGGCGGTGCAGCCCGCGCTCGTACAGCGGGCGGTCCTCCCGTTCGGCGTCCACCCCGATCAGCCCCCGGGTGGTGAGCCCGATCAGCAGCAGATCCTCGGTGTGGCTGAGGCTGATGTCCACCGCGTCGCAGCCGCGCAGATAGGGCCGGCCGGTGGGCCCGTAACCGAGCTCGATCACCTGCGGAGGCACCCGCAGCGCCACCGCGGCGGCGAACTTCAGCAGCACCCGGGAGGCCGCGAACCGTATCCGGACGTCCGGGTGGGTCATCTCCAGATACCGCTCCCAGTCGCGGCCCAGCAGAGCGCGCAGCCGGGGCCCGCCCGTCTGGTCGGGCCGCCAGTCGGCGAGCCGGGCGTGCAGCACCGCGACCGAGTGCTCCTCCAGATCGGCGCGGACCCGGTCCCAGGCCCCGTCACGCCCGGAGATTCCGACCGGTTCTCCGAATGATGGGCTCGGTGCCGTCGTCCTCCGCGCCGTCATCGAACCCCTCCAAGGTGCTCTTGAGGTCACCGAGTACATCCGCCGCCGCCGCGCCGTCGATGATCCGGTGGTCGAAGGTGAGCCCCAGCCGCAGCACCGGGGCGACCGCCAGCCGCCCGTCCCTGACGACCGGCCGGTCCACGACGCGTCCGGCGCAGAGGGTGACCGCGGTGCCGCCGCTGGAGTGGAAGCCGTCCACCGGCCGGTGGCCGAGCGAACTGACGGACACGGTGCCGAACACCGCCGGGCGCCGGCGCGGGTTCCGCAGCGCGGCGGCGAAGGCGAGCCGCCCGAGCGGCGCCGGCAGCCGGCCCAGCAGCCGCACCCCCCGGAACTCCGGCAGCGCGCCGGTGTCCGGCCCCCGGTAGCGGTCGATCCGCGTCTGCACGGCGTCCAGACCGGCCGACTCCAGACCGGGCAGCAGCGCGGAGAGCACCGTCCGCTCGCCGTCCACCGTGCGGTCCAGGGCCAGTTTGGCGGTCACCCGGTCGAACCGCACCGTACGCGGCCCGCGCAGCCCGAACGGCCGGCCGGGCAGCAGCGCCGCGTTGGCCCCGGGATGCCGGTACAGCACCCGTCCGGCGGCGTACAGCAGATAGGCGACCACCGAATAGCGCCGTCCCGCCGCCCGTGCCGCGGCCCGGTGCGCCTCGATCCGGGTCATGTCGATCTCCGTGTCGAGATGCACGGGACGCTGCCGGGCGGCGTGCTCCAGGAAGTACAGGGTGTGCAGCCTGCGGCGTTCGGAACGGATGGGGTACCCGGCGGCGCGCTCGGTTCCGGCGGGCCGCGGCTGACTCATATCCGGACCGCCAGACGGTAGATCTCCTGGAGGGTACGGGCCTCCAGAAGTCTGCCGACGGGCAGCGGACGGCCGGTGGTCTGCTCCAGCACGGTGACCAGTTTGAGCAGATACAGCGAATCCCATTCGGGCAGTTGGTCGAGGTCGCAGGCGACCTCGTGGTCCAGCAGGGGCATGCCCAGCTCGTCCCTGACGAGTCGGACGAATTCGTCGATGGTGTCCATCGGTACGGCCTCCGGGGCACGGGGCGGATGATGATCTCTCTGAGCGCGCGGCGGTCTTCGGCGACCCGGTGCGGCGGCCGGCGGCGAGCGGGCCTCAGCGTTCCGGCCTCAGCGTTCCGGCACGCCGGCCGTCACACCTTCTCCAGGGCGAAGCCCGACTTGATCCATTTGCTGGACTCGACGGCGACGGCCAGCGCCCGCTGACCCTCCGTCATCCGGTCCATCAGCCCCTCCATCTGGAGGAACGGCAGGGCGTTGCCGTTGTTGCCGGTCTCGGCGACACAGGACACCTCGACCGCGCCGGGCAGCCTCAGCTTCTCGGCGATCCGCCGTGTCATATGCCCGGAGAGCTGCGGCGGCAGCAGGAAGTCCACCCTGTCCGACGGCCAGTCCAGGTCCTCCAGCAGCTCCCAGAGGATCTCCTCCGCGATCAGCGGCACGAACTCCTCGATCGCCTTGTAGTCCTCCCGTACCGCCTGCCGGTCCTCGTGCCGGTCGGCGAGCCCGAACCAGTCGATCACCTGGCCCGGCTCGCGTCCCAGCCCGGTGAAGCGGTTGAGCACCCGGCGCACGGCCAGCCGCTGACCGCGCGGCTCGGAGGTGAGCACGGCGGCGCCCGCCCCGTCGCCGAAGAGCACATAGTTGACGAGGTCGCTCGGGGGCGCGTCGGACAGATCCCGGTCCAGGTCGAGATGTTTGCTGCACACATCGCCGCCGATCACCAGACCGGCGCGGTACCCGCCGCCCATGATCAGGGTGCGCCCCATGTCCAGTGCCTGAACGGCGCCGGCGCAGCCGGACTGGAGCTGATAGGTGGGGAGCTGGTCCAGTCCGAGCAGATCCGCGACCAGATTGACGGTCGCGGGCATCAGATGGTCCGGGGTCGCGGTGCCCATCACCACGAACTCGATCTCGTCCGCCGCCACCCGGGAGGCCGTGAGCGCCCGTTCGGCGGCCTGGGCGCAGAGATCGGCCAGCGACCAGCGGACCTCCCCGCTGTCCAGATCCCGGGCGAAGTGCCGGGTCCTGGTCCCGATGAACACATCGATCCACTCGTCGTTGACGCCGAGCGTCTTGGCCAGCTTCCCGTTGTCCACCGGGTCGCCGGGCAGCGCGGTCCCGACAGCGGCGAGATACGCCACGGGAGCCGACTGGGGTTCCTGCATCGTGCGGTCCTCTCTCTCTTCTGGAGACTCCGTCCATAAGCGCCCCATACGCGACGGCCCGCCGGGAGGCGTTCATCCGTACGCCGGCGGCCCGCCGGGCGGCGGTCCGTCAGGCCACCGCGGAACCGACCCGGTCCTGGAGATACCCGATGAGATCGCCGACCGAGGACAGCCGCGGCAGCAGATCCTGCACACTCATCGCCTCCAGACCCGTCAGCCGTTCCTGGATCCGGTCCTTCAGCTCCATCACCATCACCGAGTCGAAGCCGAGATCCTCATAGAGCAGGGAGAGCGGCGAGCTCTCGTCCGGGGCGTAGCCGCCCACCTCCGCGACGGCCGCGATCACGGCGCGCGCCACCGGATCCGCGGGCGCGGCCTCCCGGGCCGACGGCAGCACCGCCGTCAGGGTCTCGCCCGCGCCCGCCGCGGGCCTGCCCGGCTCCAGCTCACCGGAGTACGGCTGGGCCGGCAGCACCTGGACGCCCGCCGCCGAACCGGCCCGCACCGCCGAACCGGACCGCACCGCCGAACCGGACCGCACCGGCGCACGGGTCCAGAACCGGTGCGCGTCCGAGAAGGCGTACGGGGCCAGCCGCTGCGGCAGCCGGTCCTCCTCCGGGTAGACCGCGTGCCACCGCGGATCCAGCCCGCTGCGGTACAGCTCGGCCACCGACTCCGCCAGCTCACGCCCGCCGGACGTCTCACCCGGCACCAGGGCCAGGGACGTACCCCCCGCCCCGGCGGACGAGCGCAGCCCCCGCGCCATCTTGGTGAGCACCGGCCGGGGGCCGACCTCCACCAGATGGGTGGGACCGGCGTCCAGCAGCCGCGCCGCCGCCTCGCCGAACAGCACCGGAGCGCAGATATGCTCCGTCCAGTACTCGGCGTCCATCGGCTCCGCCTCCAGCAGCCGCCCGCGCACCGTCGAGTACACGGGAAGCTTCGGCACCCCGCCGCCGACCTCGCCGGCGACCTCCGCGAACCGCTCCAGCACCGGCTCCATCAGCGGCGAGTGGAAGGCATGCGAGACATCGAGCCGCCGGGAGCGCACCCCCCGCCGCTCCAGCGCCTCACCGATCCGCTCCAGCGCCGCGAGATCACCCGACAGGACCGTCGCCCGGGGGCCGTTCACCGCGCCCACCCCGACCAGCGGCTCCGCCGCCACCAGCTCCGCCAGCTCGGCCGCGTCCGCCCGTACCGCCAGCATGCCGCCGCGCTCGGGCAGCCGCTCCATCAGCGCGCCGCGCGCCGCGACCAGCCGGGCGGCCTGCTCCAGCGGAAAGACCTCGGCGAGCACCGCGGCGGCGTACTCGCCCACGCTGTGACCGAGCAGCAGCGCGGGCCGCACCCCCAGCTCGGACAGACACGCCGACAGGGCGTAGCCGACCGCGAAGAGCGCGGGCTGCGCCCAGCCGGTCCGGTGCACCGAACTCTCCCCGGACAGCAGCAGATCGCGCACCGAGCCGCCGGTGTGCGGGGCGAGCGCGGCATCGGCCTCGTCCAGGAACCGCCGGTACAGCGGAGACTGCCGGTACAGCTGGGCCGTCATCGCCGGATACTGCGAGCCCTGCCCCGTGAACAGCAGCGCCGCCAGCGGCTTCCCGGCCGGATGACCGGTGAGCCGGGCCAGGGAATCGTCGTCGCCCGCCGCCTCGCGCAGCGCCGCCGCCAGCTCGCCCGAACCGTCCACGGGCACCGCGAACCGGTAGCGATGGCCCGTCTTGACCCGATTGCTGCTCCAGCACAGCGGGCCCGCGGGCGCCCTGCGCCGCGCCACGGCGTCGGCCTGCGCCAGCAGATTGCGGCGCAGCGCGTCCAGCGAGGGGGCGCTCACCGTGAACACCCCGCTGCCCAGCCCCGTACGGCCGCTGTGCGCCTGCTCCGGCGGCGGCTGCGCCCCGGGGCGGGCGGCGTACGGCGGCGCCGACTCCAGCACGGCATGGGCGTTGGTGCCGCCCATGCCGAAGCTGCTCAGACCGCCCAGCGCCGACTGCCCGGACCGCAGCCGCAGCGGCGCCTTCAGCAGCCGCAGACCGTTCTTCGACAGCTTCAGGGCCGGATTCTCACTGGCCGCGTAACGGCTCGCGGGCACCGTGCGATGGTGCAGCGACAGCGCCACCTTGATCAGCCCCGCGATCCCCGCGGCCCCTTCGGTGTGGCCGATGCTCCCCTTGACCGAGCCGAACGCCATGGGACGCCCGGAACGGCCCGAGTGCAGCTGCCCCAGCGCCTTGACCTCGATCATGTCGCCGAGCACGGTGCCGGTGCCATGCGCCTCGGTGAAGGTCATGTCGGACGGCTCGACGCCGGCCCGGCGGTAGGCGGCGGCCAGCACGTCCTGCTGCGACCAGCGGTTGGGCGCGGTGATGCCGTTGCTCCGCCCATCCTGATTGACGGCGGTGCCGCGGATCACCGCGTACACCGGCTGGCCGTCCGCGACGGCGTCCTCCAGACGGCGCAGCACCACCGCGCCCACCCCCTCGCCGCGGCCGATGCCGTCGGCGTCGGCGCTGAAGGGCTTGCAACGGCCGTCCGGCGCGGACAGCCCCGCCTGGGTGTAGAAGATGCTCAGCGCCGGGGTGAGCGCCACATTCACCCCGGCCGCGATCGCGGTGTCGCACTCGCCCGACAGCAGCGCGTTGCACGCCAGATGGACCGCGACCAGCGAGGACGAGCAGGCGGTGTCCACCGCCAGGCTCGGCCCCTTGAGATCGAGGTGGTACGACACCCGGTTGGCCGTCATGCAGTAGCCGTTGCCGGAGCCGACCTGCGCGGTGACCCGGGCGTAGTCGGTCAGATGCAGCTGCGCCCACTCATTGCCCATGATGCCCACGAACACCCCGGCGGAGGTTCCGGCCAGCCGCTGCGGGGCGATGCCGGAGTCCTCCACCGCCCGCCAGGCGCACTGGAGCAGCAGCCGCTGCTGCGGGTCCATCGCCGCCGCCTCACGCGGGGAGATGGTGAAGAACTCGTTGTCGAACACGTCCGGGTCGGAGATGAAGCCGCCCTCGGTGGTGTTGGAGTGCCCCTCCGCTCCGGCGGGGGAGTGGAAGTCCCGGGCGTCCCAGCGCTGCGCGGGCACCCTGCCCACGCCCTCGCCGGAGCGCATCAGCATCTCCCAGTAGGCGCCGGCGTCCGGCGCCCCCGGGAAACGGCAGTCCAGCCCGACTATGGCGACGGGCCTCATCGGGCCTCGCCCGCCAGGGCCCGCAGCTCCTCGGCGAGGTGCCCGGCGAGCGCCTCGACGGTGGGGTAGTCCCACGCCACGGTGGGTTCGAGGACGACGTCGAAGTCTTCCTCGATGTCGCCGCAGAGACTCAGCGCGGCGACCGAGTCCAGACCGTACTCGGCCAGCGGGACGGTGGCGGCGATCTCGGACGGCGACCGCTTGAGATAGAGAGCGATCCGCTCGGCGAGCCAGCTGCTCAGCGACTCGACGCTGTGCTCGGTGTGCTCGGTGCTCGCGGGGCGGTCGGTCGCGGGAACAGACATGGGGGTACTCCTCGGTGAAAGCGCTCGGGGTCCGGCGGTCAGCCGGCCAGCGGGGTGTCGTAGAGGTCGTAGCTGCGGCGTTCATGGAAGCGCCGGAGCACTTCCTCCCGCACCCGGCCCTCGCACGCGGCCGGCAGATCGGCCGGGCGCTGCCCCAGCCGGCGGGCCAGCCGGTGCAGGGCCGCCGCGGCCCAGGCCGGGTCGGCCAGGAAGGGATCGCCGCCGTCCCGGGCCGCCGCGCGCCAGACGCCGAGGACGGACGCCGCCGCGAGGAACACGGCATAGCGGTCGGCGAGCGCGAAACTGGCGGGGCTGGCGAGAGCGGTACGGTCCTGGGGGGTCAGGCTCAGACTGTCCTCCTGGAGCTGTCTCAGCTGGTCCAGCATCCGCATGACCAGCGCCTGCACCGCCAGCTCCGCGGGGGAGCCGCTGGGCAGCTCGTCGACGGCGGCCACCAGCGAGGCGCTCAGACTGTCCCGGCCGCTGGCCAGCGCGAGCCGGCCGAAGGGAATCGGGGGCAGCTCCCCCCGGGGACGGAACAGCTCCGCCGGCGCCTCGTCCCCCGCGAACCAGGCACGCCGGGCCAGCCGGGACAGCTGGGGAATGATGGTCGCCTGACAGGCCGCCGAGCCCGCGTGCCCGAGACTGAGCACCGGCAGATCGCGCACATGCTTCTGGAAGAGCCCGAACTCGCCCTCGCGTACGTAGAACCGCGCGCCCAGCACGATCGACAGGTCGTACATGGTGTCCGTGAGCATCCTGGGCACCAGATACTTCACCGCCGCCGCGTACACACTGGTCTCGTCCGGCAGCAGATGCACCGCGCGGGTGGCGACCAGCGCCATGCTGTCGCAGCTGAGCAGATCGAGAAAGGCCCCGGCGAGGGTGGCGGAGGCATGCGGGATCTCCATCACCGAACGCCGGTACAGCCGCCGCCCGAGCGCGAACCGCACCACCGTGCGCAGACTGGTGTCCAGCGCGCCGATGCCCATCCCGGGTATCGCGCTGCGGGTGAGCTGGAAGGAGCGCAGCGCCAGCTCGACGCCGTGGCCCGACTCGCCCACCAGCGCGTCGGCGGGCACCGGACAGCCGTCGAAGTCGAGACCGGAGAGCCGGCAGCCGCGCACCCCGACCGCGGAGTAGCGGGGCAGCACCGAGAAGCGCGCCGGATCGAGCTGCCCGCGCTCCGCGAGCAGCACCGAGTGACTGCGGCTGCCGGGCCTGTCGTCGGTGCGGCTGAACAGCACGAAGGCAGCGGCCCGGTCCGCGTTGTTGATGACCTCCTTCCGGCCGTGCAGCCGGAAGCCGCCGGGTGCGGCGTCGGCCCGGAACTCATTGCGGACGAAGTCATTGCCGTGCGGCAGCTCGTGATACGCGACGGAGACCTTGGAGCCGTTCAGCAGCAGCTCCGCCAGCCGCCGCCGCTGCTCCTCGCTGCCCGCCGTCCACACATTGGCGGCGGCCATGAAGGAGGTGATCCCATAGCCGAGGCCCAGCGCGACATCGCGGCGGAAGACCTGGCGGGTCACCCGCACCAGCGTGTCGAGCCGGTCGAGCCGGCCGCCGAGGGCGGTGGGGACGAACTCGGCGTTGAAACCGGCATCGTCGAGCAGCCGCTCCGCCGCGGGCGGCAGCTCACCGGCTTCGTCGGCGGCGAGCACCCGGGCCGCCGAGAGCGGGTTGGCGGGGTCGTCGGGGTCCCCGAAGCGGCTCTCCAGATCGGCGATCCGGGCCTGGACGAGGCTCTCCTGGGTGACACGGGGGCCCGGTGCGGCGTCCGCGGTCCGTGGGGTGACGATGGTTTCGGCGGCGGTTGCTGCTTCGCGGGCGGCGGCTTTCCGGGTGGCGGCCGATTCGGCGGCTGCCTTCCGGACGGCGGCCCTCGGGGCGGCGGTCGTTTCAGCGGCTGCCTTCGGGGCGGTGGCCGGTTCGACGGCTGCCTTCCGGACGGTGGCCGTTTCGGTGGCGCCGGCAGGGCCCGTCGGGGCTGCCGCGCCGCGCAGCCCCGGGACGGCGGGATCACTCAGCATGACGTCCCCTCGGATGTCCGGGCGTGCCGTGCGGCGTCCCGGTGTCGGTGTGTTCGTACGGGCGGCCGTCCCGGCCGGCCGTGGCCAGCCGCAGCGGGAGGAGCGAGAAGAGCTCCCCGGCCGCCCCGGCCGCCCGCAGCTGCTCCAGCAGCCGCGGATACGCGTCGGGCTCACCCCCGCCCGGTTCGCCGAGGCGGACCAGCAGCCGGTCCAGCACGGGCCAGAGCCACACCCCGTCCTGCCACAGCCCGGCGGTGCGCCCCGCGCTCCCCGCCCGGTGGTTGTGCGCCCACAGCCCCAGACAGGCCGCGCCCGCCAGACAGAGGCTGTACCGGCGGGCGGCCTCGAACGCCGCCGGGGGGACGTCGGAGACGACGGTGCGGTACTCCTCCATCGTCCGGTGGACCATGTCGGTCACCGCGAGCAGCCGCTCGGCCGCACCCAGCGCGCCCTTGAGCTCCGGCCGCCCGGCGGCCTCGGCCCGCAGCGCCTCCACCGACTCCGGCAGCGTGGCCATGATGCCGCTGCCCCGGCGCGCGACCAGGGACAGCCGCCCCGGGTCCAGCCGGGGCAGCGGCCCGGACAGCTCGAAGGCCGCCCTGGCCCCCGCGGTGTCCCCGGTCCGCCGCTGCCAGCCCCTGACCAGGGAACGGAACTGATTCACCAGGGAGTTCAGATTGACCAGGGTGTTGCCGTCGAAGAGTCCGACGATGCGATGGTCCCGGTCCACCTTCTGGAACATCCCCCGGGCGTGCACGTCCTTGAGGAAGGCCCGCGCCCCCAGCAGCCTGGTGAGCTCCCCGATCACCGCCTCGGTGCCGGACGGCACCAGATACTTGGTGACGGCCGCGGTCACGCTCAGCTCATCGGTGGCCGTGTGCACGGACCGGGCGGCCACCGTCGCCAGCGCCTCCCCGGCCAGCGCGTCCGCCGCGGCGCAGGCGAGCGCGTGCCGGGCCTGCGGCAGATCCACCAGCCGCCGCCCGTACAGCTCGCGCCGCTCCGCGAAGTCCAGCGCGATCCGCAGCGCGTGATCGGCCGCGCCCAGCGACAGCGAGGCGCACATCGTACGGGTGAGCTGAAGCGCCTTGAGCACGGTCTCGACGCCGCCGCCCTCCGGGCCCACCGCCGCGTCCGCCGCGACGGGCGCGTCGTCGAAGGCGATCCCGCTGATGTCCGCGCCCCGGATGCCATGGGTACGGATCTTGTCCAGGCAGCGGTAGTCGTCGCCCGCCGTCAGCGTCCGCTTGTCGACGAGCAGCACGGTGAAACCGCGCGGCCCGCCGTCCGCCGCGGTACGGGTGAGCACCGACAGCACACTGCCCCGAGTGGCGTTGTTGATCAGCCACTTCTCGCCGGTGAGCCGCCAGCCGCCGCTGCCGTCCGGCTCGCCGAGCACATCCCCGGCCAGCAGATCGCTGCCGTGCGCGCGCTCGGTGAGGGCCAGCGAGACCGGCACCCCGGCGCGGATGTCCGCGGCCAGCCTGCGGGCCTGTCCCGTATCGCCGCAGACCCAGACGCACACCCCGCCCAGATAGGTCTTCCCGTGCCCGATGGCGACGGTCAGATCCCGGCGGGCCACCACCCGCATCACCTGCATCACGGTCTCGTAATCCGTCAGACGGCCGCCGTGCTCGACCGGGATGTAGAACTCCTGGAGCCCCCACTCCTCCAGAGCCCGGCAGATGTCGGCCGGGAACTCCTCGCTCTCGTCGAGCTCCAGGCAGCGCGCGTGGGAGAAGACCCCGCCCGGATCCTCGGGGTCGCCGAGCAGCAGCTCAAGTTCCTGCGCGAGACGGTAGGGCGGATGATCCATGCCTCAGCCCACCGGGGCCGGGGCCGGAGCCGCGTCGGCGGCCCGCGCCGTGTCCACCGTGCTCTCCACCAGATCGCGCACCCCGGGATCGAGCACCGAGTGCAGCGCGGTGACGCCGCCGCCGAGGAACAGTCTCCGCATCAGCGTCCGCTGGATCTTGCCGCTGGTCGTCCGGCGGACCGTGCCGGGCCGCACCAGCAGCACATTCCCGGCCGGAACCGAGAACTCCTGCCCGATGAGCCGCTGTACGGAGGTGGTGAGGGTCCGCAGATCCGAACCCGCCGCCGCGGCCCGCACCTCGTGGATCACCACCAGATGCTCCTGGTCCTCGGCGTCGACGCCGAAGACCGCGCCCGCGCCCAGCGCCGGGTCCAGGGAGCGGACGGCGCTCTCCACGTCGTACGGATAGATGTTGCGGCCGTTGATCAGGACCATCTCCTTGAGCCGGCCGGTCACGAACAGCTCGGCGCCCTCCAGCACGCCCAGGTCCCCGGTGCGCAGCCAGGCCCCCAGCTCCTCCTGGCCCAGGATCCGCGCGCCGAAGACCTCCGCGTTCACCTCGGGGCGCTCCCAGTACCCGGACGCCACACTCGCCCCGCGGACCCAGATCTCACCGACCAGGCCGCCCGGCTGCTCGATCCGGCTGTCCGGGTCGACCACCCGCACCTCGAAGTCCTCGCCGTCCGCAACCCCGCTGCTCACCAGGGTGCGCCGGGGCTCGCCCAGATACGGGCCGGTGAGCGCGCCGCGCTCCAGCCCGGCCGCGTCCGCCTCGCGCAGCAGCGCGGGGCGGCCCTTGCGCGCGCCCGTCACCAGCAGGGTGGTCTCGGCCATGCCGTAGCAGGGGAACAGCGCCTCGGGCCGGAAGCCGTAGGGACCGAAGCGCTCGGCGAAGTCCTTGAGCGTCTCGGCCCGTACCGGCTCCGCGCCGTTGCAGGCCGTCCGCCACGACGACAGGTCGACGCCCTCCAGCTGAGCGTCCGTGACCCTGCGGACGCAGAGGTCGTACGCGAAGTTGGGGCCGCCGCTGCCGTTGACGCCGTACTCGCTGATCATCTGGAGCCAGCGGGCCGGTTTGCGCAGAAACGACGCCGGGGACATCAGCACGCTCCTGGTCCCCAGCCAGAGTGGCTGAAGGACATGTCCGATCAGCCCCATGTCGTGGTAGAAGGGCAGCCATCCGCCGATCACGGTGTCCGGGGTGTTGTGGGTGGCGCGCGCGATCGCGGCCTCGTTGGCCAGCAGATTGCCGTGCGACACCATCACCCCCTTGGGCGCGTTGGTGGAGCCGGAGGTGTACTGGAGGAAGGCCAGATGCTCCGGTCCCAGCTGTGGATCGCGCCAGGCGGCGACATCGCCGACCGGTCCCGCGTCGGTGGGCAGACAGACCACATCGCCGAAATCCTCCGCCGCCAGCCACGCCTCGACCTCGGGGGCGTGCTCGGCGAGCGTCAGCACCGCGCCGACCCGGGCGTCCCGGACGATTCCGGAGACCCGCCGGAAGTGCTGGCCCTGCTCGGAGGGGAGCGGCGCGGGGACGGCGACCGCACCCGCGTACAGGCAGCCGATGAACGCTTTGACGAACTCCGGGCCCGAGGGGTAGAGCAGCAGGACCTGACGGCCCTGGAGCCGGCGTTCCTGGAGCCAGGACGCCACATCCCGGGCGGCCCGGTCCAGTTCCGCGTACGGCAGATGCTCGGCCTGTGTCCCGCGGGCTCCCTCCGAGAGGAACACGAACGCGTCCGCGTCACCCCGTTCGTCCGACCGCGTGAGCACGAGCTCCGCGAATGAACCGAATTCCGCCACCGTCATCCCCTCGCCTTGAAGCGATGTGAGTCTGCTTGGACCGACCTGTCCCGCCGATCGTCGGCCGCTGCTCTAAAGCCGGTCTTGCGCTTCGCCTGAGCGCGGCGGGACGGGCTTCCGGGGCTCCGAGGGGCGTGATCGGGGGCGGGGGAGGTTCAGCGGGGGACGCGCTGTGGAGGCGCGGGGGCATGGCGGCACCGAGCGGGGGGCCGGAGCAGCTCAGCGGAGGCCGCCTCTGTGGATCGTGCGGCGGCGGCGGCGGGCGGACGGACACCGCCCGGCGGGTGATCTCACCCCGCGGGCGGTGCCGGTGCGCGCGGTACGGCGACGGTACGGCGGCCCGCGTCCACGGGTGCGCCTCGCACCGTGGGCGCGTCTTTCACCGTGGGCGCGTCTCGCACCACGGGCGTGGGGGCCTCACCCTGGGAGGTCGGGCCCTTCCAGCCGGGCCCACAGCTCCCGTTCACCGGGGGAGGGCGGCACCTCGGGCGCCAGCCGCTCCGGATGGCCCGGGGGAGGGCCCTGGAGTCGGTGCGGGAAGGTATACGGCGGGCCGCCGTCCCCCGGCCGGGCTGCGGGGCGGGCCGGGTCGGGCCACCCCCGCTCCACCTCCTCGAAGGACCGTGCGGGAAGGACCCCGTAACCGGCCGCGAGCGAGGTGAAGCCGCGGATCAGGAACCGTCCGCACCGCCGGGCGACCCGCTGCGCGGGGGACCGCCCGCCCGGTCGCGCGGACTGATGTGCGGGCTGATGTGCGGGAGACCGCCCGCCCGGTTGTGCGCCCCGGCGCGCGGGAGGCTGCCCCAACCACTCTCCGCACCGTCGACCGAGCGCCCGTACCGAGCGCCGTGGGAATCCCCAGGACCCCGAACCCGACAGCATGATCACACCCTCCGCCCTCTCCTGTGCGTCTGGTGTCTCAGTCCTGCCGCGCGGTGAACTCCGCCGTCAGTTCGATGTGCGCCGGCACGCCCGGCAGGCTCTCCTCCGCCAGATGATGGCGGAACGAGACGGTCCCGTCGCCCCCCTCGCCGGTCTCGGCGAACCCCAGGGACGGATACAGGCCGCGCACCCGGCGGTTCTTGGCCGTGGGCCGGTAGCGGGCGTGCACCTCGGCCGCCCCCGAGTCGCGGGCCTGCCGGAGCACGGCCGCCAGACACGCCTGCTCGATGCCCCGGGCGAACACCCGGCAGCTGAGCAGGGCGTTGTCGATCCGCCAGCTGCCGCCGCCCTCGTCGATGGAGATCAGCACCGCCCCGACGAGGCCGTTCTCCCCGAACCGGTCGGCGGAGCGGATGGCCAGCACCAGCCGTCCGGGCGAGTCCAGCAGGGCCCGTACATCGGCCTGTTGAAGGCGCTCGGTGGTGAGGTTGAACTGATTGGTGCGCAGCGTCACCTGGGAGACCCGGGCGATCTCGTGCTCCCGTACGGGGGAGAAGGAGACCCTGACCCCCAGGCCCGCGAGGTACTCCTCCATCGAGCCCGCGCTCTCCTGGAGGTCCTGCCGGGCGGCGTCGGTACGGTACTGCTCCGCGCGGACGCGGTCCTCCGCCGTCAGCTCGGGCACATCGAACCAGCCGTCCGCGAGCAGCCTCTCGACATGCAGCGCGGGCTCGTCGTCCAGCCGCACCACGGCGACGGCCGGCAAGCTCCGGGCGACGAGCCCGCACTCGAACGCCGAGTCGTCGGCGAAGACGAGACTGTCCACCCCGAGGTTGAGCCGCTGGGCGATGTCCAGCAGATTGCCGTCCTTGGGGTCCCAGTTGGCGTTGATCCGTACGAAGTCGCTCTCGCGCAACGCCATGTCGGGGTGGTCGCGCAGCACCTTGAGCACCGGCTCCCGGTCGTTCTTGCTGCACACCGCGAGCAGTACGCCCTGTGCGCCGAGCTGTCCGACCGCCTTCTGGAAGCGGCCGAACGCCTCGCCCCGGTAGGTGGTGGCCGCGGCGATGCCCTCGGCCCCGTCGTCGCCGAGGATGCCGTCCCACAGGGTGTTGTCCAGATCGACGACCAGCACCTTCTTGGCGCGTCCGCGCAGCCCCCGGGCGAGATGCCCGATCTCGCGCGCGTAGCAGGAGAGCAGCTCGTCGCCGAGGAGCACCTTGGCGTAGGCGGCGAGCCTCGGCTCGCTGACCGGGCCGCAGGAGGCCGCCAGGGGATCGAGGTCGATGACATGGACCCGGTCATGGGCGGCGGCGAGCCGCAGCAGGCCCGCGTTGAACTCGCGCCAGACGATGCCGAGCCGGGCCCGGGATCCGGCGTCGACCAGACGGCGGGCATGGGACCGCTGGAGGGGCAGGGTGTTGAGGACCAGGGTGCCGCCGCCGTGTGCGACATAGCGCTCGGCGAGCGAGCCGATCAGGGCCAGCTTGGCGGCGGCGACCCGTTCCACGTCCGCCACCAGCCAGGGGTGCGGCAGCTCGTCGAAGACCACATGGGCGTCGAGCACGCAGAGCGCGAGGTCGGCCCCGGCGGCGTACAGCTCGCTGCCGGTGTCCTGGAGATCGCGGAACCAGGAGCCGAAGTCGCCGGAGTGCGCTCTGAGGAGCAGCCCGTGGCGGGCGAGTTCGGCGGTGAGGGGGGCGGTGAGCCCGCTGAGGGTGGAGTGGCCGGTGACCGCGACGGTGAACACATCGGTGCCCGGGTGCTCGGCCAGCACCTCTCCGGGGTCGAGCCGGGCGAGCAGCTGCCCGGCCCGGACGAGGTCGGGCGCGGGCGGCCCGGCGGGATCGCCCGTGGACGCCAGCTCGGCCAGCAGGCCGGGCACCTCGGGGTACGCGTGGGCGAGGCGTCCTTCGCGGTGGAGGGCGCGTAACCGGTCCAGTGGTCCGGTCCCCTCGCCCACGGGGGTGCGCGCAGCCGTGGCCATCGTGTCTCCGTTTCACAGACGCTTTCCGGAATCGCCGGCCGGTCCGGCGCGGGCCGCCGGACCGGCCGGCGGACGACGGAGCGAGCCTGACAAGCGGGGCTTAAGGGCTCCTTGGGCGTCGGAATCCGGCCCGGCCCGCGAGGGGGGGCGGTGCAGGGCGCGGGGACGGGGACAGCGGCGGGCGGGGACACGGCGGTCGCGTCGCCGTGCTCAGCAGTGCGGCGGCGGCGCCTCGTCGACCAGGGCGGACAGCAGCTCGCCGAACATCTCGCGCTGCTCCGGCGCGAGGGGGGCGAGGATGTCCTCCGCCGCGGCCCGGCGCGCGGTGCGCAGAGCGCGCAGGGCCGCGCGGCCGGCGTCGGTCAGCTCGATCCGGATCGCTCTGCGGCTGTCCGGATCGGGTGCCCGGCGGACCCGGCCGTCGGCCTCCAGAGCGTCCACAAGGCTGGTCACGGCACGCGGGACCACTTCGAGACGGGCGGCGAGATCGGCCATCCGGGGCGGGGCTTCGTACTGCGCCAGGACGCGCAGCAACCGGGACTGAGCGGGGGTGATCGCGATGTCGGCGGAGTGGAGCTGCCGCTGCAGGCTGCGGTGGAGCCGGCGGCTCAGCCGCAGCAGCCGCTCGGCCAGCAGCCCGTCGGCGTCGGATGCGGTCATACGGGAATAATATCAGGACCTCATTCATTGTGAGCGTAGGTAACAGTTGGCTATGCTCAGGAAAGAACATCGCTGTACGCCCGGGGCTCCCGGGTCCTGGGGTGTTCCGCGCTCCGGCCGCCGGGGAGCCCGGCGGCCGAGGCCCAGACCCAGGGCCCAGGCCGCGAGGCCCCGGGGCCGGCGGTCCAGAAGCCTCGCCGTCCGGGGGTCCCGTCCGGGGGTGCCGCCCGGGCGGTCCCGTCCGGGGTCCCGTATTCGACTCGCGCGACCGCCGGCCCGCGTGGCTTCATCGATGTACCGACTACCCGTGAAGGAGCCCATGCGCCCCGAATCGATCGACTGGACACCCCCTCCCGGAGGACCGGACCGGCCCCCCGCCCAGCTGGGGCGGATCCTGCGGCTCTTCCGCCCCTACCGCGGTCGCCTGGCCGTCGTCGGCCTGCTCGTCGGAGCGGCCTCGCTGGTCTCCGTGGCCTCACCGTTCCTGCTGCGCGAGATCCTCGACACCGCGATCCCCGAGGGCCGCACCGGGCTGCTCAGCCTGCTCGCGCTCGGCATGATCCTCACCGCCGTGCTCAACGGCGTCTTCGGCGTGCTCCAGACGTATCTCTCCACCACCGTCGGCCAGCGCGTCATGCACGATCTGCGCACCGCGGTCTACGCGCGGCTTCAGCGTATGCCGCTCGCATTCTTCACCAGGACCCGCACCGGAGAGGTCCAGTCGCGTATCGCCAACGACATCGGCGGCATGCAGGCGACCGTGACCTCCACGGCGACCTCCCTGGTCTCCAATTTCACGGCCGTGATCGCCACCGTGGTCGCGATGCTCGCGCTGGACTGGCGGCTGACCGTCGTCTCGCTGCTTCTGCTGCCGCTGTTCGTCTGGATCAGCCGCCGGGTCGGCCGCGAACGCAAGCGGATCACGACCCAGCGCCAGAAGCAGCTGGCGGTGATGGCCGCCACGGTCACCGAGTCGCTCTCGGTCAGCGGCATTCTGCTCGGCCGCACCATGGGCCGCTCCGACTCGCTCACCCGGTCCTTCGCCGAGGAATCGGAGCGGCTGGTCGACCTCGAAGTGCGCTCCAGCATGGCGGGCCGCTGGCGGATGTCCGTCATCGGCATCGTGATGGCCGCCATGCCCGCCCTGATCTACTGGGCCGCGGGACTCGCCCTCCAGAGCGGCGGGCCCGCCGTCTCCCTCGGCACCCTGGTCGCCTTCGTCACCCTCCAGCAGGGGCTCTTCCGGCCCGCCGTGAGTCTGCTGTCCACCGGAGTCGACGTACAGACCTCGCTCGCGCTCTTCCAGCGGGTCTTCGAGTATCTCGATCTCACCGTGGACATCACCGAGCCCGAGCGGCCGGTCCGGCTGGACCGGATCCGGGGCGAGATCCGCTTCGAGGGCGTCGACTTCGCGTACGACGCGGAGCAGGCACGCCGCACTCTCGACGGCGTCGATCTGACCGTCCCGGCGGGCGGCAGCCTCGCGGTGGTCGGCGCGACCGGCTCGGGGAAGTCCACCCTCAGCTATCTGGTGCCCCGGCTGTACGACGTCACCGGCGGCCGGGTCACGATCGACGGCGTCGACGTACGCGACCTGGACTTCGACACCCTGGCGCGGGCCGTGGGGGTGGTCTCCCAGGAGACCTATCTCTTCCATGCGTCCGTCGCCGAGAATCTGCGCTTCGCCAAACCCGACGCCACCGACGCGGAGATCGAGGCGGCGGCGCGCGCCGCACAGATCCACGGCCATATCGCCTCGCTGCCCGACGGCTACGACACCCTGGTGGGCGAGCGCGGCTACCGCTTCTCCGGGGGCGAGAAGCAGCGGCTGGCCATCGCCCGCACCATCCTGCGCGATCCGCCGGTCCTCATTCTCGACGAGGCGACCAGCGCACTGGACACCCACACCGAGCACGCCGTGCAGGAGGCCATCGACGCCCTCTCCGCGGGCCGCACCACCATCACCATCGCCCACCGGCTCTCCACCGTCCGGGACGCGGACGAGATCGTAGTGCTGGAGTCGGGCCGCCCGGCCGAGCGCGGCACCCATGAGGAGCTGCTCGCACTGGACGGGCGGTACGCGGCCCTGGTGCGCCGGGACGGCGAGGTGACGACCCCGGCTACTGGCTGACGCGGTCCGGCCCCGGCTTCCGTACGCCGGGGGCATCCGGCTACCGGCCGCCGACGAGCACGGGCCCACCCACGGACGCGGACTCGCTCACGGACGCGGGCTCGCCCCTGATCGGCGTCGGCGTCGGCTCACGCTCCAGCAGCCGCTCGATCTCGCGTACGGCGGCCCGCCCGGCCCGATTGGCCCCGATGGTCGACGCGGAGGGCCCGTACCCCACCAGATGGATCCGCTCGTCGTGTACGGCGCGGGTCCCCTCCATCCGGATGCCGCCGCCGCTCTCGCGCAGCCGCAGCGGCGCGAGATGGTCGATCACCGCCCGGAAGCCGGTCGCCCACAGGATCACATCGGCCTCCACCGCCCGCCCGTCGTCCCAGACGGCCCCGGTCGGGGTGATCCGGTCGAACATCGGCAACCGGTCCAGCACCCCCTGCTCGCGAGCGCGCCTGACCGCGTCGTTCAGGGGCAGCCCGGTGACCGAGACCACGCTCTCCGGCGGCAGCCCCCGGCGTACCCGCTCCGCCACCCGGGCGACGGCCTCGCGCCCGGCGCCCTCGTCGAAGACGCCGTCCACGAAGACCGGGGGCCTGCGGGTCACCCAGGTGGTCTCCGCCGCGTAGGGGGCGATCTCCATCAGATGCTGGGTGCCGGACGCCCCGCCGCCGACCACGATCACCCGCTGTCCGGCGAATCCCTCCGGCCCCGGATACCCGGCGGTGTGCAGCTGACGGCCGCGGAAGGTCTCCTGCCCCGGATAGCGCGGCCAGAAGGGCCGGTCCCAGGTGCCGGTGGCGTTGATCAGCGCCCGCGCCGACCAGTCCCCCTCCGAGGTCTCCACGAGCAGCCGCCCGCCGTCGCCCTCACGCACCGCGGCCACATCGACGGGCCGGTGGACCCGCAGCCCGAAACGCTCCTCATAGGCGGCGAAGTACTCCCCGATCACCTCGGAGGACGGCCTGGAACCATCGGCTCCGGTCAGCTCCATGCCGGGCAGCGCGTGCATGCCATGCACCTTGCCGTACGTCAGCGAGGGCCAGCGGAACTGCCAGGCCCCGCCCGGACGCGGCGAGTGATCGAGCACCACGAAGTCGCGGCCCGGGACCAGACCGGCCCGCCGCAGATGGTAGGCGCCGGACAGCCCCGCCTGCCCGGCGCCGATGACGACCACGTCCGTCTCCCGCACCCCAGAATCGTTCACGCTTCTACTAACTCATGGGGCTCCGCGGATCTTCCCCCTCTTGGAAGCCGTCTTCCGTCGGCCCTGGGCCGACCCGCGGCGGGCGAGGTCGCGAGGCGTCGCCCAACGCTCCCCGGACTTCCGTCCGAGGGGGCCGCACGGTATGTGGAACATCAGGTTCCCCTCAGGGATATCTAAATGATCTTGTTCTGGAGTTGATTTCGATGCAAGATCAAAACCCTGTGGGCCGGGGCGAGAAGCCCTCGCTCGTACTATCCGGGGGGTATTTCCATTTTGCGTGTCCCCAAGATCGCGTGCCTGTTGACGGCACCGAGTCTCGCGATAGTCGTGCTGGGGGTCGGAAGCCCCGCCCTGGCGGAGGCCCCGACTCCTCCTACGGTCGAGACGCCGGTCGAGACCGAGCCCCCGGCTCCGCCGGAGGAGACGGACCTCGAAGACGTGGTCGACGGGGAGGCTCCGGCACCGCCGCCGGAGGAGGAGCCGCCGGGTGGCCCCGGCCGCCTCCCGGCCCAGCCGTGCCTGCCGGGCTGGATATGGGAATCCACCAAGAAGTACACCGGGAGACATCACAAGGGCGTAGGTGTGACGCAGGCCAACCACAACGCCACGGGACGCACAGGCAGGTCTGAGTTCATTTCCGAGGTGGCGGGCGAGGTCGGCATTTCCGTCAGCGGCAAGCTCAAGGCTGGTGCTTCCGTGGTGCTGGCGGAGATCGAGGCGGAATACAACGTGGAACTCTCCGCGAAGCTCACGGCCAGGGTCGGCAACAAATATGTGACCAAGGCCCCGCCCAGAACCACCACTCATGCCCGTTACGGGGTCTACCGGTTGAAGACCGCGGGCTATAACCAGTACGTCTACCTCAACTGCACTAAGGGAACAAAGCAGAACGCGACTGTCTACTCTCCCCGTTATATCGGCTGGTACGTCTGGGAGACCAAGTAGTGCCGCGCCGCTGCCACGCCCGGCTGATTCTGCCGGCAGCCGTTCTCCCTCTTGCCCTTGCCTGCGCGCCCGGCAGCTCGGACGGGGGAGAATCCGTTCCATCGCCGAAACCCACCGCGTCGGTATCCCCTACCTCGGTCGTCTCCTCCGCCTCGGCGCGGCCCTCCGCTCTGCCACTTCCTGAGCTGGACGGAGACGAGACCGTCGCCGCTCGCCAGGGCGAGACACAGGGAAGTCGCAGTTTCGAGTTCGCCAAGGGAAGGAAAGGGGACGCTCTGATCGTCCTGGTGCGATGCCAGGGCAAGGGGACGATCAAGGTCACCGTGAGACCGGTGAACTCCAGCTTCCCACTGGACTGCGTCGACGGCGAAGTGGTGACCACCTACAACCAGCTCGCCCTCAGAGGAGTGGAGAAGAAAGGCACGGTCTCCGTCCAAGCTCCCTCCGGAGTGCGCTGGTCCATGACCATCGGCCGGGGCGAACCGGCCTCACTGCACGACTCCGGCGATCCGGTGTCGCCGTAGCCGAGCCCGCGCGAGCAGCGCGTCACAGGCCGGCGCGGTGAGCGGAGTGAGCTCCGAGGGCTTCCAGACGACGGTGTCGCCGCAGACCAGCGCGATGGCCGTGTTCCAGGACCAGACGGCGACCGGGAAGTTGAACGCGGAGATCACCCCGGCCACACCCAGCGGATGCCGGCTCTCCGACAGCCGGTGACCGGGCCGCTCGCTGGGCATGGTCCGTCCGTACGACCGCCGGGACGGTCCGACCGCGAACTCGCAGACATCGATCATCTCCTGCACTTCGCCCAGCGCCTCGGAGTGGATCTAGCCCGCTTCGAGGGTGACCAGATCGGCGAGCTGCTCCCGGTGCTCGGAGAGGAGTTCGCCGAGCCGTCGGACCAGCGCGCCGCGCCGGGGCGCGGGAACGGTGCGCCATCGGCGGAAGGTCTCGTCGGCCGTGGTGATCGCGCGATCGGCCTGCTCCGCCGTGGCAGCGGACAGGGTGAGGAGCGCACCGCCGGTCAGGGGCGTACGGGCGACGGCCACGCCGCCCTCCTCGGGCAGCCGGACACCGCAGCCGCTGAGACTCTCCCTCGCCGGCGAACGCAGCGAGTCGTCGTCGGGCAGGGTGATGACGCCGGTCGCAGTGGGTCCTTCGGTCACGTCGCGTCCTTGGGGAGTCCGATGGCCCCGAGGGCCTGCCGCAGGGAACCGTCCCGCTGAGCCGCGTACAGCTCGAAAGGGTCGTGCACCGGGCGCTCCAGAACCTCCGAGAGCGTGTGCCGGTCGTAGTACGTGCCGCTGGCGGAGGTGTCGCGCGTCCCCTGGCCGGTGAGATTCGACTGGAAGATCCCGGCGGCGGAGATCGGCAGAAAGTCCTCGTAGACGATCGGCCGGGCGGCGACCCAACCGCCGTCGAGCAGCCCGGCGAGATCACCCGGGGGCCGCCGTCCGTCACGCGGGCGATCCCCGCGCGCCTCGTAGCGGAAGTACGCCAGCCCGTCCAGGGCCAGCTGACGCTCCGTACGCGGAAACCGGCCGGCCCACACCTCAGCGGGCTCGCCGATCAGCTCGTCGTAGAGCGCGCGGCCCGCGCGGGTGAGCGCGATCCCCCGCGCCTCGACCTCCCCGAACCGCACCCGCAGGGCTCCCTCGACCACTCTGCCGTCCGCCGCACGGAAGCGCCGGGGCTCCGCCAGTGCGCGGAACGAGGTCTGGCGGAGGAGCACATCCGGACCGTCCCAGCGCGGCGGTCCCTGGATCGCGTCGATCATCGTGATTCCGTGCTCGCCCATCCGCCGGTAGAGCTCGTCGATGTCCAGCACCCGCGGCGTCAGATGGTTGACATGGGTGCTGGCGACACCGCCGATGTCCGCGGCGACGGAGGAGACCCGCTCCAACTCGCCGTACCAGCCGTGGTCCACGGGCTCGGGGGACAGCTCGAACGCGGCGACGGCCAGCGCGAGAAAACGCTCCGCCGAGGACTTCTCCAGCCCCTCGTCCCGCTCCGCGCGCCCCGCCAGCTCCAGCAGCTCACGCGGGAACAGCTCACGCCGCCCGAGGAACGCCTCCAGCCGCGCCTCCAGATCCCTGTCGAAGAACCGCCGGTCCGCCGTGGTGAGCATCGAGGTGAAGACCCGGAAGGGATTGCGCTCCAGCTCGCCGCCGGAGATCGGACGGAACGCGGTCGAGACCACGGGAACGGAGGCCGCGGCCTCCCGCAGATCGTAGAACCCCACCGGGTGCATACCGAGAGCGGCGAACACCTGGGCGGCCTGTCGCAGCTCCCTCGCGGTGCCCACCCGGACGGCCCCGTGCCGCTCGGCGGTGACCCGCTCGATCCCGCCGAGCCGTCCGGCGTCGCGGCCCCCGCGGATCACCTCCTCGTTGATCCGCGCGGTCACCTCCACGAGCGTGGTGTACGCGGGGACCTCGGCCCCGTACATAGCGGAGAGCCGGCGGGCGAAGGCCGCCCGCAGTTCCCAGGTCGTGATCATGCTCGTCTCCTCCGGGGTCAGATGATGTGGTTCTCGGTACGCGTGCCCGGGCCGTCCCGGAAACGCGCGGCGGAGAGCGGCCCGACATCGACGAACGGCGTCCTCCCCAGATACAGATCGCGCATCACCTCGCCGACCGCGGGAGCCTGGAGAAACCCATGCCCGGAGAAGCCCGTGGCGTACCAGAAGCCGTCCACCTCCTGCGCCCGGCCGATGAGCGCGTCGCGGTCGGGAGTCATCTCGTACAGCCCCGCCCAGCCGCCGCGCACCTCCATCGAGGCGAGCGCGGGCGCTCTGCGGAGCGCCGCCGCGCGGAACGGCGTCAGCCACTCACGGCTGAACTCCCGTTCGAAACCCGGTTTCTGGAGTGGATCGGAGAAGCCGAGAAGCAGCCCGCCCGCACGGTCGTTGTGGAAGTACAGCGTCGAATCGAAGTCGATGGTGAAGGGGATCCTCGGCGGAGCGGGAGCGAGCGGCCCGGTGAACGCGATCTGCCGCCGCAGCGGCGTCACCGGCAACTCCACCCCGGCCATGGCCCCGATCTCCGCCGACCACGCCCCCGCGGCGCACACCACAGCCCCGGTCCGCACGGTCCCTGCGGTGGTGTGCACCGCCCGCACCTTTCCGTCCGCTACCTCGATCCCGGTGACGGCGGAGCCCGTCCGCACCCTGACCCCGAGCCGCCGCGCGGCCCGCAGATAGCCATGGACCGCGGCCCGGGGCAGCGCGTGCCCGTCCGCGGGGGAGTACGCGGCGGCGACCAGGGAACCCGGATCGATGTACGGACAGAGCTCATGGGCCTCACGGGGGGTGATGATCCTGCTGGGCACCCCGAGCCCCCGCTGCACGACGACGGCACGCTCGCATGTCGCGACCTCCTCCTCACTGCCGAGAAGGAAGAGATACCCGGCGCAGTCGACGCCGATGTCCGCACCCGGGCGATGGGCGAACGCCCGCCACGCCTCCAGACTCCGCTGCCCGAGAGCGATGTTCAGCGGGTCCGAGAACTGCGCCCGGATCCCCCCGATCGGCTTCCCCGACGACCCCGACGCCTCCTCGCCGCGCTCCACCACCAGAACGCTCCCGGCCCCGGCCTCCGCCAGATGGAAGGCCGTCGACGCGCCGATGATCCCGCCACCGATGATCACGACGTCCGCCGCGGACTCCGGCGGGGCGGATTGCTGAACCATGATCGACCGTCCCGTCTGCCCGGCAACCCATCAGCGGACACCGCCCAGAACCCACGACACCGCCCACACGACGACGGTCCCCGGCCATCGCAGGAGAGGATGACCCCATGCCCGCACCCTTCAGCACCGAGCTGCTCGACATCACCACCGGCTCCCACGAGACGGTGACCGATCTGACCCAGGCCTGCGCACGCTTCCTCCACTCGACGGCGGCGGGCCGCGACGGCCTGCTCAACGTCTTCGTCCCGCACGCCACCGCGGGCATCGCCGTCATCGAGACCGGCGCGGGCAGCGACGAGGACCTCCTCGCCGCCCTCCACACCCTCCTCCCGGCGGACGACCGCTGGCAACACCGCCACGGCACCCCCGGCCACGGCCGCGACCACGTCCTGCCGGCCTTCCTGCCGCCCCACGCGACGCTGCCGGTGATCGGGGGACGGCTGGAGCTCGGCACCTGGCAGTCGGTATGCCTCGTCGACACCAATATCTCCAATGTCAACCGTCAAGTGCGGTTGAGCTTCCTCGGCTGATCAAGATCATCCTGGGACCGGCCGTCCAATCTCCGTACTCTGCGCGTTCGAAACGGAGAGACGTTGCGCGGTACGGACCAGAATGTGATCGAACGACCCTATGGAGGCTGCGGGAAGTGCCTGCTCGGCGTCCGCCGGCTGTCCCGGATGTAGTCGGCCACGACCTCACCGGAGCGGCAGCGCGCCGATGCGCTCGCCGCAGCCGCCTCGATCGGCGGGCACATCATCGGCTGGGCCGACGAATGGGAGGTCTCGGGTGCCGCGGATCCGATGACCCGCCCGAAGCTCGGGCCATGGCTCCTGGACGAACGCGGTCCGTACGACGGCCTGGTGGCCGCCGCGGAGCTGCGGGCCATCCAGCGCCGCAACCGGGACACCATGGTGAGGACCAGGGCCGTCGGCCGTCCCAAGGGAAAGCCCTCGTACGGCTTCCAGTACGTACGCGTCGTCATGGGCGGCAAGATCGACCACATCGCCCTCCACCCCCACGCCTCGGCCGTCATACGCGAAGTCGCCCGCCGGGTGCTCGCCGACCCCGAGTGCGTCACGCCGGTGGCCCTTTGCGGACAGTGCGGCAACCGCCTCTACCCCCAGACCTCCGCCGATGTGCCGCCCCGCTATGTCTGCACCGCCCGGAACAAGGGATGGCTGAGCGCACAGCACTGCCGACCCGCACCCCTGATCTGGGCCGAGAAGCTCGACGCCTACGGAGAGGAATGGTTCCTCCGGGAGTTCGGCGACGGCCTGATCTACGAGACCGTCTTCGACCCCGGCAACGGCATCCCGGAACGCATCGCCGAAGTACGGGCCATGCGCGAGCGTCTGCGCGCCGACCGTGAGGCCGGCCTCTACGACGCCGCGGACGACGCGGTGTGGTTCCGCGAGCGGTACGGGACCCTCAGCAGCGAGCTGGCGTCACTGGAGCGAGAACCGCAGCGCGCCCCCGGGATGATCCGGCGGCCCACCGGCGAAACCGTCGCCGACCGCCGGCGCAAAGCACCTGATGCCCAGGCCCGCAAGGAGATCCTCATGGACTACCGGGTCCGGGTCACACTCTTTCCCGTCAGCCATCCCGTGCGCCATGTGGCCGGCGTGATGCACGGACCGGACCGGACCGGGACCCTGACGCGGCGCGATAGCGGGGCGGTCGGGCCGTCGTCCTGCTGTGGGACGGCCCGACCATGCAGCGCGCACTATCCGAATCCTCCGGCACGGCCAAATCGGGAATGCCGACCATCCTGATGCCTGCTCGCCAAGCACTATCGGGAGGTCGAGGACATGGCGCATTCCCCAGCACAGCACGTGGTCGGCCGCTTGTGGGCCGAGGAGCCCCGAAGCGGCCGGTCACCGTCCGTCTAGGTCGTAGTGGGTCGCGTGGTCGGGCGCTGCCGTTGCCGACCGCCGGTGTGGAGTGATCCGAGCAGCGCGAGAGAGTCGGCGTCTGCGCTCCCTGGCTCCGCGGTTCCGGCCAGCAGATACTGCCCTGGTGTTCCCTGGACCTCGAAAGCCTGGTAGGCGAGGGTGATCCGCCCCACGTCCGGGTGGTTGAACACCTTGGTCTTGCGTCCCAGTCCACTGACCCGGTGGTCGCGCCAGAGAGTCGCGAACTCCTCGCTCTCGGCGAGGAGTTCGACAACCAGGGTGTTGATCTCGGGATCGTGCCGGTCGTGCCCGGCGGCGAGCCGCAGCGCCTCGACCGTGTCACGGGCGACCGCATGCCAGTCGGCGAACAGCTCCCGGGCGGCCGAGTCGCGGAACAGGGTACGGACCATGCTGTGCCGGTCGGCCAGCGGTGCCAGCAGCGCGTCGGCGAGGGCGTTGGAGGCGAGGATGTCCAGCCGCCGGTTGACGATGTAGGCGACGGCGGTGGGGAGGGCGTCCATCAGCCGCATCAGGCCGGGGTCGACGCGGCCCTGATCAGGGGGACCGGGGCGCGGCTCGGTCTTCGGGGTCAGGCCGGCCAGGCGGTAGGCGTGCCGGTGGGCGTCGTCCTCCAGCCGCAGCGCGCGGGCGATGGCATCGATCACCTGGCCCGACGGGTGTCTCTCCCGGCCCTGCTCCAGTCGTGCGTAGTAGTCGGCGCTGACGTCGGCCAGGACGGCCACCTCTTCGCGGCGCAGTCCGGCGACCCGCCGCGCACCGGTGGCGGTCAGCCCGACGTCGTGGGGATGGAGCAGGGAACGGCGGGCGCGCAGGAACTCTCCCAGATGGTTACCGCTCATCCGGTCAGAGTACGTCGCCCCGGGCCTGGTCGGGGGCTGTCTTCCTGGGTGCCGCACACCTGGGAAGGACCGGCCTTCCTCCCTTGTCCGGAAGGGGCGACAGTGCACGTCATGAACGCGATCCCCGAAACGGAATCCACCGGCTTCACCCTCACCCTCACCATCGGCGGCGCGGCCGTGGCCGCGCCGGCGACCTGCCCGGTCGTCAACCCGATCGACGAATCCGTCGTCGCCCACGCCCCGTCCTGCTCCGACGAGCAGCTCGACCAGGCCGTCTCGGCCGCCCGCAACGCCCTCCCCGCTTGGTCGGCGACCCCGTTCGACATGCGCCGCAAACTCCTGTCGGCGGTCGCCGACGCCGTCGAAACCCGTGTCGGTCCGCTGGCCCGGCTGTTGACGGCCGAGCAGGGCAAGCCCCTGGCCGACGCCGCGGGCGAGATCAGGGGCTTCTGCTGGTGGCTGCGTGAGACCGCCGCCCTGACGCTGCCGGAGACCGTGAACGAGGACAGCCCCGACCGGCTCTCGATCACCCGGCATGTGCCGGTGGGTGTCGTCGGCGCGATCGTGCCGTGGAACTACCCGATCGGGAACGCGGCGTTCAAGATCGGCCCGGCGCTGCTGGCCGGGTGCACCGTGGTCTGGAAGCCGTCCCCGTTCACTCCGCTGACCTCCCTCAAGGTGGGCGAGCTCCTGCGCGGTGTGCTGCCGCCCGGCGTACTGAACGTCGTCTCGGGCGAGGACGGCCTCGGACCGCGCCTCACCTCCCACCCCGGCATCGACATGATCAGCTACACCGGCTCGACGCCGACCGGCCGCCGGGTCATGGCCGGCGCGGCGCCGCGTCTGAAGCGGGTGACGCTGGAGCTGGGCGGCAACGATCCGGCGATCGTGTTCCCGGACGTCGATGTGGACGATGTCGCCGCGAAGTTGTTCTGGGGCGCGTTCGCCAACTCGGGCCAGGTGTGCCTGGCCATCAAGCGCCTCTACATCCACCGGGACGTCCACGAGCCGCTGAAGCGGGCCCTCGCCGCCTACGCCGCCTCCGTCACCGTCGGCGACGGCACCGAGCCGGGCGTCCGGCTCGGCCCGGTCCAGAACCGCCGTCAGTACGATCGCGTGGTGGACCTGCTGCGCGACTCCCGGCAGGCCGGCCACGATCTCCTCCTCGGCGGATTCCCGGCGGACGGGCCCGGCTATCTCGTACCACTGACGCTCGTCGACAACCCGCCGGACGACGCGCGCATCGTACGGGAGGAGCAGTTCGGCCCCGTGCTGCCGCTGCTGAGGTTCGACGACGTCGAGGACGCTGTCGCGCGGGCCAACGCCGGCGAGTACGGTCTGGGCGCGTCGGTCTGGTCGGCGGACGCCGAGGCAGCCGCGTCGGTCGGGCGGCGGCTGCGGGCCGGCACGGTGTGGATCAATGAGGTCCAGCACCTTTCCCCGCATGTCACCTTCGGCGGGCACAAGCAGTCCGGTCTGGGAACCGAAGGCGGCCAGGAAGGGCTGCTGGACTACACGCTGCCGCAGACCATCACGATCCGGCGGCGGTAGTCCCACTTTCGGCGAGAACGCGACGGCGCAGGTGTCCCCTGCCATGGTTCGGCCGGACAGGAGCAGCAGGGGTGAAGACGCGTACCGGCCTCAGGTCTCGGGAGGAGCCCTCACCTCTGCCATGCCGTATGGTCCTGCGGCGGCCGATGGGTGTTTCACCGGTTGGACGAGTGTTCCCCGCCGGGTTGGTACACCCTTCTGAAGGCGGCGGCTACCGCTCGTTCGACTTCGTCGCGGTCCCGTGGCACGCGGGCGGCGTCCCGGAAGCGTTTGGGGGCGACTCCGGTCTCCCGTTTGAAGGCGTGGCTGAAGGTGCTCTCGGAGGCGTAGCCGAGGGAGAGTGCCAGCTCCGAGACCGGTGTGTCTTCCTGGAGCAGGGCTTGTTCGGCCAGGCGCATACGCCATTGGTGGAGGTAGGCGAGCGGTGGTACGCCGGCGACGGAGGTGAAGGCTCCGGCGAAGGCGCTGCGGGACATGGCCGCAGCACGGGCGAGCTCGGCGAGCTGCCAGGGCCGGGCCGGATCGGTGTGCATCAGGTGCAGGGCCGGTGCGATGCGTTCGTCGGCGAGAGCCCGGAGCCAGCCGGCGGGATAGGACTCGCTCCGGGCGAGATAGGCGCGCAGGACGTGGGCGAAGACCAGCTGGGAGAGGTGCTCGGTCACGTTGTTCCCACCGGGGCGGTCGGAGCTCATCTCGCGCAGCACCTGTTCGAGGAGCCAGCACAGCGCCGATGCCTCCGCGCCGTCCCGGGGCAGGTGAATCACCGGTGGCAGCGCCCGGAGCAGCAAGTCCTCGCCTGCGGTGTTCAGTTCGAAGTGGGCTCCGATGGACACGACGTCGGTGACGTCCTTGTCCCCGGCGTGGGCGAAGAGGTGGGGGGAGGTCCCGAGCAGGGCCAGTGCGTCCTGCGGGGACACGGACGGATCGGCGGCCAGGACGTAGGGCAGACCTCCGCTGAAGGCGACCACATCCCCCGACTTCAGCAACACGGGTTGCTCATCGCCGTCGACGGTCAGCCAGGTGACGCCGCGCGATACGGCGTGGACCTTGAGCCTGCCGGGGGCCGGAAACCGCAGGGCCCAGTCCCCGCCGGCGGTGAGACCGCGAGCGAGTACGCAGCGCGCACCGGTGACGTTGAGGGTGTGGGTGAGCGGGTCAGGACTGATCGATCCCAGATACGGCGGTGCACCCATGGAAGGACTCTCGCGCAACTTATCAGGACGGGCAAGCATGTACCGCGGTCGGCGTCCGGTGCATCCTGGACAAGCCGTATCCCGTAATCGGCAAGCGCCGCATTACATGAAGAATCCCTTCACCAATCCGTACGCATGGAGCATGTCTATTCGAATATCTGTGTCCTGGTGATTCAGGGACCTCTTGATTCCGTGGCGCGCATATCGCCGGCACGGGGAGTGGTCCTGACGTCGAGCACCCGGAGGGAAATCCTCTCCCTTGATCCTCGGGCTCCATCGGCACGGAGCCGGTTTCCGCTGCGGGCGCCGGACTCCGTCGCCCGGACGTGCCGTTCACGGACCCGGTGTCACCGGCGGGCAAGGCGTCGGGACGAGCGGGGTCGCTGTTCGGCGCACGGGGGTCCGTGGGGAGCATCCGGAGCTGATCGGCCCCGACCACTCTGCGAGGAAGAAGCCGTGCCCAGAGGTATCGATCTTCATATTCCGTTTCCGTGCCGGATCAGTCGTGATGTCGACCGCGCAAGGGATCGGCACCTTCACTGGCCGCGGTCGCACGGCCTCCTTGGCACCGAGGAGGCCGCCAGAAGGCATACGGGTGCCCGCTACGCGGAGCTGGCGGCACGCTTCTATCCCGACGCGGTCGGCGACGACCTCGATCTCGGGGTTGACCTGATGAGCTGGTTCTTTCTGTTCGACGACATGTTCGACGGCCCGGCGGGTGAGGACCCCGCCCGGGCGCGGGCACTCGTGGAGAGTGTCGCCCGGGTCCTCGGGCGCCCGGCGGCACCCTCCGATGCACCCGTGGCCCGGGCGTTCTCCGACCTGTGGCGGCGGAGCTGCGACGGTATGTTCCCGCAGTGGCGTCATCGCGCCGCGGAGCACTGGCGCACCTATCTCTCCGGGTATGTCATCGAGGCGCGTCACCGGCAGCGCGGTCTCATGCCCACGGTCGAGGAGCATCTGCTGCTGCGCCGGGAGACCATCGGCGTCTATCCGACGGTGGATCTGGCGGAACGGATCGGCCGCTTCGAGGTTCCCGAGTACGTGTACGCGGACGGCCGGCTGACCGCTATGCGGCACATCGCGGCCGAGGTGGACACCATCCACAACGACCTCTGCTCCGTGGAGAAGGAGGAGGCCCGCGGGGAGATCCACAATCTGCTGCTCATCCTGGAACGGCGGCGACGGTGCACGCGTGCCGAGGCCGTCGAGGAGATGCGCCGGATGATCCGCTCCCGCACGGAGCGGTTCCTGGTGCTCGAAGCCGGACTGCCCGGCCTGTGCGACAGCTACCGCCTTACCGAGGCGCAGCGTGTATCGGTCCGCCGTTTCGCCGACTCCCTGAGATCGGCCATGCGGGGCGACTACGACTGGGCCGAACAGTCCGGCCGCTACGCGACCGAGAACATCCCCCGTGAGCAGGAGGCCGCATCATGACGTCGCCCACCGCTCAGGAATCTCCGCGCCTGATTCCCGTGGCCCGGGGAAATCTCCCGGCCCTGGGGCACGCCTATCATCTGTGGCGTCACACCCTGGAATTCCTGGACTCCCTCCGTGCCTACGGAGGCGTCGTCCGTATCAACATCGGCACGCTGCCCATCTATGTGGTCACCGATCCCGAACTGACGCGCCGAGTGCTCACCTCCGAATCCCGTTACTTCGAGACCGGAGGCCGCATGGGCGACAATCTCGCGCTGATCTTCGGGAGCGGAGTCGGCACGATCAACGGTGAGGGGCACCGGCGCCAACGGCGCATTCTCCAGCCGTTGTTCAACCGGTCGTACATCGCGGCTCATACCGACGTGATGCGGGATGCCGTCCGGGGGCGGGTCTCCGGCTGGCGGGAGGGCGTTCCGTTCGAGGCCGCCGCCGAGATGGACCGGGTCATGGTGGCCGCGTTTCTGACCACCCTCTTCGGCCCCACGCTCCCCGCGCCGAGGGAAGAGGAGTTCTACCGGCTGCTGCGGACCCTGATGAAAGGGGTCATGCGCAAGACGGTCGCACCGTCCTGGGCGAACCGGGTCATGGTCACCGCCAACCGGGAGTTCGACCGGGCCCTGGCCCGGCTGCGGCAGATCATCGGCTCCCTCATCCGCGAAGGACGGGAGAACCCCGGGGCCGCGGGCGGGGTCTTCCGGGCCATGCTGGCGGCCCGGGACCCCGACACAGGTGAGGGGATGACCGACGCCCAGATCGCGGACGAGGCCGTCACCATGCTGGGCACCACCGGCGAAGCACCGGGAACCGCCCTCGCATGGGCGCTGCACGAGATCAGCCGGAACCCGGACATCCAGCGGCGGGTGCGGAGCGAGGTGGACACGGTGTGCGGCGGCCGGCCGGCCTCCTCGGTCGAGCTGGCCTCCCTGGAATACACCCGCTGTGTGCTGACGGAGGTGATGCGCCACCACGGGCCGGGCTATCTCTTCACCCGCTGGACCACCGCACCGGTCGGCCTCGGCGGCTACCTGATTCCCGCGCACGCCAACGTCGCCTACAGCCAGTACATCGTCCACCACGACCCGGCCGTCTTCCCGGACCCCCAGCGCTTCGACCCCGACCGCTGGCTCCCGGACGCCCCCGCCGTCCCCCGCTCGTCCTATCTCCCCTTCGGCCTCGGCAGCCGTCAGTGCCTCGGCGAGAACTTCTCCTGGACGGCGATGCTCCTCACCGTCGCCGAGATCACCGCCCGCTGGGACCTGCACCCCCACCGCAGCCGCCCGGTGAAACCCGTCGCCAGCACCACCGTCCGCCCCCACCACCTGACGATCACCCCCCGCGCGCGAACCACCGGACCCGGTGCAGCCTGAACACGTACCGCAGGCCGGCCTCAGTGGTCACGCTCGCGTACCGTCCGACCATTCCGCGAGGACAGCATGGAAACGTCCGTATCCCCGTCCCCCACCGTCCCCGGCGCCTGGCCGCTCCTGGGACACGTACCCCGGCTCGCACCCGATCCGCTGGCCTTCTTCCACCACCTGCGCGACCACGGCCCCGTCGTCCGCATCCGGCTGGGGAACCGCACCGCGTATGTGGTGACACGGCCGGACCTGGTGCGCCGGCTCCACCTCGCCGACCAGAAGCTCTTCGACAAGGGCGGACCCCTCATCGAGAAGTCCCGCCTCTTCCTCGGCAACGGCCTCGCCACCTGCCCGGCCGCCGACCACGCCCGCCAGCGCCCCCTGATGCAGCCCGCGTTCCACCCCGCCCAGCTCTCCCGGTACACCGGGATCATGCAGGAGTGCGTCGCGGAGGTCACCGGCTCCTGGCAACCCGGACAGGTCATCAGCCTCAACGAGGAGATGCACCGGATCACCGCCAAGGTCACCTCCCGGACCCTGATCTCGGCCGTGGAGGCCAGACCCGCGGCAGCGCAGATCGCCCGTGCCCTCCCGGAGATCCTGCGGGGCCTGTACTGGCGCATGGTGATCCCCGGCAGCCTCTTCCCCCGTATCCCGCTGCCGGTCAACCGGCGGTTCGACCACCAGATGCGGCTCACCCGCCGCGTCCTCGACCAGGTCGTCACCCACTACCGCGCGACGACCACCGACCACGGGGACCTGCTCTCCATGGTGATCACCGCCTGCGAGGAGGAGGACGACCCCCAGCAGGCGATCTACGACCAGGTCGTCACCATCCTCATGGGCGGGGTGGAGACCACCGCCGCCACCCTCGTATGGCTCCTGCGCCTGCTCGACAGCCACCCCCACATCCGCCGGAAGCTACTGGCGGAGATCACCGGGACACTCGGTGGACGCCCGCCCGGCCACAGCGACCTCCCCGACCTGCCCTACACCCAGCAGGTCATCACCGAGACCGTGCGCCTGTACCCGGCCGGATGGATCGTCAGCAGATCCACCACCGCCGACGTCCGCTGGATCGAAGGCCACATCCCCGCCGGCTCCGACGTGTTCTACAGCCCCTACGCGCTCCACCGCGACCCGGAACTCTTCCCGGACCCGGAAGCCTTCGTCCCCGACCGCTGGAGCCCCGAGCAGGTCACACCCGTACAGCGCCAGGCGTTCTTCGGCTTCGGAGTCGGCCGCCGCAAATGCATCGGCGACGTCTTCGGCGTCACCGAGGCCACGATCGCCGTGGCCGCCATCCTCAGCCGCTGGCACCTGGAGCACGCGGGCCCGGTCACCGACCGCCCCCTGATCGGCACCCTGCTCATGGCCCCGCCCACCCGCATGCGCGGCCAGCGGGCCGTCCACGCATGACCCGGACCGGCGGCGAGTCGTCACCTGGGAGTGTCATGAATCAGGTGGGCACCCGCTCAGAAGGGACCCCTGAT
>NZ_VCLA01000053.1 GCF_009600885.1 Streptomyces jumonjinensis | reverse complement strand
GGGGGGGGGCTCGTCGTGCGGGCCGGGGTGCGCTCCGGGCACGGCACCGGGACTGCATGATTTACGGCGCGTGTCGGGCCGCCCCATCATGACGGGCCCCTCAGCGCCACAAATCACGCTTTACGTCCCGGTGCCGTCCCCTGCGCGCCCCCCTCCCCCCAGGTCATGGCCTGCGCGCCCCCTCCCCCAGGTCGTGCCCGGGGTGCCGTCCTCGCGTACCCCAAGCCGTGCCCCCCTACCAGTTCGGCGGGCTGGCGATGGCGCGGGCGAGGACCTCGTCCAGGACCCGGGCGGTCGTCTCCACGTCGTAGCCGGAATTGTCGATGATCGGCAGGCCCGAGCCGTACCAGCCCGCCATCCGGCCGTGGATGCCCGCCACCTCCTCGTCCGACAGTCTGCGGTTCCCGCTCCGCTCCGCGTTGCGCTCCAGGACGGTCTCCAGTCCCGGCAGCAGCACGACGGGCAGCAGCCCGGGGCCAACATGGCGCTTCCAGCCTCCGAGGCCGACGACCGGCCGGTCGGGGAAGACGGCGTCGTCGATGACGCAGGAGATCCCGTTGGCCAGGAAGTTGCGCGCGGCGAAGCCGCAGGTGCGACGGGCGAGGCGGTACTGCGCCTCGGAGTGCTCGTTCCAGCCGTACTGGGGGTCGGCGAAGCCGGAGCAGACCCATTCGCGGACATCGTCGAGGCTGATGTGCGCGGTGGGCGCCCGGCGGCGGTTCGCCCAGTGCCGGGCCACGGTGGTCTTGCCCGCGCCCGCCGGGCCGATCAGCAGTACGGCGAGGGTGGCCGTACCGGTGCCGGTGTCAGGAAACGGCGGTGCGGGCAGCGGGACCGGTCCGCCGGGCGGCAGTCGCGGCCGATCCGCCGCTTCGGGCCGGGGTCCCGGCTGCGTCCAGCCGGGGGCGGTGGGAGGACTCTGCGGAGGTGAGGGCGGAGGCGGCCCGGGCGGCGGCGGGGGCGCAGCGGGCGGGCCTGGTGGCGGGAGAGGCGGCTGGGCGCTCCGCGGCCAGCCGGGCGGTCCCTGTCCCGGCTCATGGGGCGGCGGCAGCGGGAACCCCCCTGCGTGCTCCATCCGGTGCCACTCCGTCTCATACGACCGACGCTGGTCAGGCGGCTGCTGGGCTGTCATCGCCCACGAACCGTACCCCCGGGCGGCCGGCCGCCCCAACCCCCAGAGAACGAGCGGGCGGAGGGTGGAGTGCCCGTCCGGACGGCGCTCGGTCGGGGGGCCGGGCCGCCGCTCCGCCTCTTCTGCCGGAGAGGCGAAGAGACAGAGAGGCGGAGACGCCGATCAGGCGGACAGCTCCTCCACCAGCGCGCGCAGCGCCAGGCGGTAGGAGCCGATGCCGAAGCCCGCGATCGTGCCGCTCGCGACGGAGGCGACCACCGAGGTGTGCCGGAACGTCTCGCGGGTGTACGGGTTGGAGATGTGCACCTCGATCAGCGGCGCGGTCCGCTGCGCGGCGGCGTCCCGCATCCCGTACGAGTAGTGCGTGAACGCGCCCGGGTTGAGCACCACCGGAATCGAGCCGTCCGCCGCCTCGTGCAGCCAGCGGATCAGCTCGCCCTCGTCGTTGGTCTCCCTGACCTCCACATCGAGCCCCAGCTCCCCGCCCAGCGCCTGGCAGGTCTCCACCAGTCCGGCGTAGGAGGTCGCGCCGTAGACATCGGGCTCACGGGAGCCGAGCCGGCCCAGATTGGGGCCGTTGAGCACCAGCACCCGGCGGCTCATGCCGAGACCTCCCCGTACGCGGCGAGCAGCACGGCCGGGTCGGGGCCTTCGAGGACCGTCGGCTTGGCGAGCCCGTCGAGCACGATGAAGCGCAGCAGATTGCCCCGGGACTTCTTGTCGACCTTCATGGTCTCCAGCAGCCTGGGCCACTGGTCGCCCCGGTAGGTCAGCGGCAGCCCCACCGACTCCAGCACTGCCCGGTGCCGGTCCGCGGTCGCGTCGTCCAGCCGGCCGGCCAGCCGGCCCAGCTCGGCGGCGAAGACCATGCCCACGGAGACGGCGGCCCCGTGCCGCCACTTGTAGCGCTCGTTCTTCTCGATGGCGTGGGCGAGGGTGTGCCCGTAGTTGAGGATCTCGCGCCGTCCGGACTCCTTGAGGTCGCCGGAGACGACCTCCGCCTTGACCCGGATGGACCGCTCGATCAGCTCGGCGGTGTGCCGCCCGGCGGGCGTGCGCGCGCCCTCGGGGTCGGACTCCACCAGGTCCAGGATCGCCGGGTCGGCGATGAAGCCCGCCTTGATGATCTCGGCGAGACCGCTGACGTAGTCGTTGACCGGCAGCGAGTCGAGCGCGGCCAGATCGCAGAGCACCCCGGCGGGCGGATGGAACGCGCCCACGAGGTTCTTGCCCTCGGCGGTGTTGATCCCGGTCTTGCCGCCGACCGCCGCGTCGACCATGCCGAGCACGGTCGTCGGGACGGCGATCCACCGCACCCCGCGCAGCCAGGTCGCGGCGACGAAGCCCGCGAGGTCGGTGGTGGCGCCGCCGCCGACTCCGATGATCACATCGGTGCGGGTGAAGCCGGTCTGTCCCAGCACCTTCCAGCAGTACGCGGCGACCTCGGCGGTCTTCGCCTCCTCGGCGTTGGGCAGCTGGACGGCGATGGCCTCGTACCCCTGGGCCGCCAGGTCCTCGCGGATCGCCTCGCCGGTCCCGGCGAGGGCCTCGGGGTGGAGCACGGCCACCCTCCCCCTACCTCCGGCGGGGGGACCCCCAGCCCGGCCGATCAGCCCCGGGAGCTCGCCGAGGAGCTGCCGGCCCACCAGTACCTCGTAGGGGGCGGTGCCCTCGGTGCCGCCGACCTGGATACGGGTCACAGACTGCTCGGTCATTCGTCCTTCAGCTCCAAAGCGTCGAGGACCGCCTGCGCGACCTCTTCGGGGGTGCGTTCATCGGTGGCCACGACGGCGCGGGCCACCTCGGTGTACAGATGGCGGCGGGCGTCCATCAGCTCCCGCCACTGGCGGCGCGGATTGACGGCCAGCAGCGGCCGGGCCTGGTTGAGGCCGGTGCGGCGCACCGCTTCCTCGACCTCCAGGGAGAGATAGACCACGGGCAGCCCGTCGAGCAGGGCCCGGGTCGACTCGTCCAGGATCGCGCCGCCGCCGAGGGCGAGTACGCCGGTGTGCCCGGCGACCGCGTCCCGTACCGCCGCGCGCTCCAGCTCACGGAAGCGGGGCTCGCCGTCCGTCACGAAGATGTCGGCGATCTCACGGCCCTCGGCGGCGACGATATCGGCGTCGGTGTCCCGGTAGGGCACCCCGAGCCGCTGGGCGAGCAGCTCGCCCACGGTCGACTTGCCCGAGCCCATGGGCCCGACCAGGACGATCACCGGAGCGCTCATCGGATGTGCAGATTGTCGAGGTAGGAGCGGACATTGCGGCGGGTCTCCGCCACGCTGTCGCCGCCGAACTTCTCGGCGACGGCGTCCGCGAGCACCAGGGCGGCCATCGCCTCGGCGACGATGCCCGCGGCGGGCACGGCGGCCACATCGGAGCGCTGGTGGTGGGCTGCGGCGGCCTCGCCGGTGGCGATGTCGACGGTGGCCAGCGCCTTCGGCACGGTGGCGATGGGCTTCATGGCCGCGCGCACCCGCAGCAGCTCGCCGGTGGACATGCCGCCCTCGGTGCCGCCGGAGCGTCCGGAGGTGCGGCGCAGTCCGTCCTCGGTGGACACGATCTCGTCATGGGCCTGGGAGCCGGGGACGCGCGCCAGCTCGAAGCCGTCGCCGAGCTCGACGCCCTTGATGGCCTGGATGCCCATCAGCGCGCCCGCGAGCCGGGCGTCGAGCCGCCGGTCCCAGTGGACATGCGAGCCGAGGCCGACGGGGACGCCGTACGCGAGGACCTCGACCACACCGCCGAGGGTGTCGCCGTCCTTGTGGGCCTGGTCGATCTCCGCGACCATCGCCTTGCTCGCGGCCTCGTCCAGGCAGCGCACCGGGTCGGCGTCCAGCTTCGCCACATCGGCGGGGGTCGGGTAGACGCCGTAGGGGGCCTTGGCTCCGGCCAGCTCGACGACATGGGAGACGATCTCGATCCCGGCCGTCTCCTTGAGGTAGGAGCGGGCGACCGCGCCGAGCGCGACCCGGGCCGCGGTCTCCCGGGCGCTGGCGCGCTCCAGGATCGGCCGGGCCTCCTCCAGGGCGTACTTCTGCATACCCGCGAGGTCGGCGTGGCCGGGGCGGGGCCGGGTGAGCGGGGCGTTCCGCGCCAGGGCGGCGAGCTCCGCGGGGTCGACGGGATCGGCCGACATGACCTTCTCCCACTTCGGCCACTCGGTGTTGCCGACCATGATGGCGACCGGCGAGCCCATGGTGAGCCCGTGCCGCACACCGCCGATGAAGGTGACCTCGTCGCGCTCGAACTTCATCCGCGCGCCGCGTCCATAGCCGAGGCGCCGCCGGGCGAGGTGGTCCGCGACCATCTCGGTGGTGATCGGCACACCGGCGGGAAGTCCCTCCAGCGTCGCCACCAGTGCGGGTCCGTGCGACTCTCCCGCCGTCAGCCAACGCAACCTGCTCAACGGTGCTCCTCTGCTCGCGCCTTAACTGCGATGGCGCGACCGGGTGCGCGGCCCTGGCCCGCCTGACTCGATCCTCCCATGTCCGGCGGGGTGCACCGGCCGGTGGTCCAGAAGGCGGACGCCCATGGGGCGGGCGGTGGTCCATGGAGACGGACGCCATGGGGCGGGCGGCCCCGGGAGCCGGGCTTACGGAACGCGGTGGCGGGCGGCGATGGCGCGCTCGCCCGCGGCGCGCATCGCGTCCAGCGGCGCCGGGGACCGTCCGGTCATCCGCTCCACCTGGAGCACCGCCTGGTGGACCAGGAGATCCAGTCCGCCGACGACGGCTCCGCCGTGTGCGGACCAGCTCGCCGCGAGGGCCGTGGGCCAGGGGTCGTACAGCACGTCGAAGAGGGTGCCCGGACGGTCGGGGACCTCGGCCGCCAGCGCGTCGGCGGCGCCGGCCGGGGTGGTGGCGATGACCAGGGGGGCGCGCAGCGCCTGGGCGGCGTCCGCCCAGTCGGCGGTGCGCACCTCGATGCCGAGGCGGTCGCCCCAGCCGCGCATCTCGGCGGCTCTGGCCTCGCTGCGGACATAGGCGGTGACCGGGCCGGAGCATATCCGCGCCAGCGCGGCGAGCGCGGACGACGCGGTCGCCCCGGCCCCCAGCACGGCGGCCGATCCGACCCTGTCGACGCCCCGCTCGGCGAGTGCGGCGATCATGCCGGGGATGTCGGTGTTGTCGCCGAGGCTGCGGCCGTCCGCGGTGCGGACGACGGTGTTCACCGCCTCCACCGAGGCGGCGGTGTCGCTGATCCCGTCCAGCAGCGGGATGACCGCCCGCTTCAGCGGCATGGTCAGCGACAGCCCCGCCCAGGTCGCGTCCAGCGTCGCCATGAAGGACGGCAGGGACTCCTCGTCCACCTCGAAACGGTCGTACGACCAGTGGCCGAGGCCCAGCTCCGCATAGGCGGCGCGGTGCAGCACCGGGGAGAGCGAGTGCGCGATGGGCGAGCCGAGGACGGCGGCCCGCCGCACCGGGGCGGCGGAGCCGGATTCTGTCAGATCAGGCATATCCCGCTCATTCGACGCCCGATTCATTGAACTTTTCCTTCAGCCTGTTGTGTTCGTCGAGATCCCTGGCGAATTCCGTCTTGTTCATGCCGTCCGTGGCGACGAAATAGATCCAGCCCTCGTCGGTCGGGTTGATCGCCGCCTCCAGCGCCTCCATGCCGGGGTTGCCGATGGGGCCCGGCGGGAGACCCGCGTGGACGTATGTGTTGTACGGGTCCGGGTTGGAGTTGATCTCGGTTTCGCTGATCTTGATCTTGCTCTTGCCCATGAGGTAGTTGAAGGCGGAGTCGAACTGGATCTTCCGCATGGTCTCGGTGTTGTTGGGCTTGAGCCGGTTGTAGATGACCTCGGACATCTTGCGGAAGTCGTCGTCCGTCTTGCCCTCGGCCTGGACCAGGCTCGCCACCGTGATCAGCTGCCAAGGCCCTTCCAGATCGAGCTTCTTGGCCTGCGCCACGGGGTCGATCCGGTCGTACTCCGTCTTGGCGCGGTCGATCATCTTCCGGAGGACGTCCTCCGGCTTGCTGCTTCTGGCGATCGGATAGCTGGCCGGGAAGAGGAAGCCCTCCAGCGGGTCCTTGACCTCGGGATGGTCCATTGCCCATTTGGGCAGTCCGAGGCTGTCCGCCTTCTCCTCGGCGACCTTCTCCGTGGTGCCCGATTCCAGCCGCAGATGGTCGTCGATCTGCTCATAGACCCAGACGTTCCGCTTCCCCTCGGGAATGATCAGGGAATTGTGGCTGTTCGGGTTGAGCATCATTTTGAGGGCGTTCGCCGCCGACATTCCCTTTCTCAGGGTGTAGACGCCCGCCTGGATCGTCTGGCCGTCCGGGTGGCTCCCCTGGGCCGAGACAAAGGCGCCGGTGCTCTTGACGACGCCTGCCTTCTCCAGCAGCTGGCCGATGGCAGAGCCTACGGAGCCCTGAGGGATCTCCACCTGGACGGAGCCGCTGCCCTCGCCCGTGTAGTCCGGGGCGGTGCCGAAGCGGCCCTGCCAGAACTGGTAGCCGAAGTAGCCGACACCGCCCAGGCCGCCCGCCAGGACGACGGCGACGATCAGACACGCGACGCCGTTACGGCCCTTCTTCTGCTTCTTGGACCGGCCGCCGCGACCGTCCCGGCCACCGCCGCCGCGCCGGGAGCCGGCCTGCTCCGGCTCATCGCCGTGCTCGTCGTCAGCGGAGACCTCCTCCGGCTCCGGCTGCCGCTCGGGCTCGGCCTCGGGGACCTGCGGGGCCCGGCGGCCCGGCGGCTCCGGCGGCGGATACGCGTCCTGCGTTCCGTACAGATCAGGGGTGTGCCCCGCGTAGGGGTCGACCTGCGCGGGGTCGTACGGCATTCCGGTCTGCTGTACGGCGTCCCAGCCCCCGGCGGCGTACTGATGCTCCGCGTACTGCTGGTCGCCGTACGACGGGGGCGGCTGCTGCTGCTCGGGGTACTGCTGGGGGGCCTGCTGACCGGGGTACTGCTGAGGGGCCTGCTGACCGGGGTACTGCTGCTGCCCGGCGTACTGCTGGTCCGGGCCGGCGTGCTGATGGGCGGTGCCGTACTGCTGTTCACCGTAGGACGAGCCGTCATAGGGCTGACCGGCGTGGCCGAGCGCGCCCCCGTCGTACTGCTGATCGCCGTACTGCTGCTGGTAGGGCTCCTGGTAACTGCCGTACAGCTGGTCCGGCTGCTGCTGCGACTGCTCCGGCTGCTGCGCGCCGTAGGGCGCGGCATGGCCGGCCGGGTCCTGCTGACCTGTCCATCCCTGGTCCCCGTGCAACGGGTCCTCCGGATGCCACGGTGCGGAGCCTGGGCTCCGTCCATATTCAGTCATCGTTCCCCAAACAGCCGCGAGGGGTCCGGGCGGGCCGCCTCTACGTTGACCAGCGGCTCTGTTCGAACACCGCCGCATCGCGCGGAACGTTACCGTATCGCGATCAGACAACCACTTCGACTGACTCGCCGGGCGGTCCCCCGGACCCCCGTTCGGACTCCAGAGCGTTCTGGAGGATCACCACAGCGGCAGCCTGGTCGATGACAGAGCGGCCCTTTCTGGACTTCACACCCGAGGCCCGAAGCCCCTGAGTGGCCGTTACTGTGGTCATCCTCTCGTCCACGAGACGGACCGGCACGGGGGCGATGCCCCGGGCCAGCTCCTGGGCGAACGCGCGGATCTTGACCGCCGCCGGGCCCTCCCCGCCGCTGAGCGAGCGGGGCAGGCCGACGACGACCTCGATCGGTTCGTACTCCTCGACCAGCTGACGCAGCCGCCGGTGGGCGGCCGGGACATCGCGTCCCGGCACGGTCTCCACCGGGGTGGCGAGGACCCCGTCGGGGTCGCAGGAGGCGACCCCGATCCGGGCGTCCCCGACATCGAGAGCCAGTCGGCGTCCTCGTCTCACGCGGTCTCGGCCACCAGACGCTCCACGGCGGCGATGGCCTCGCCGACGGCCTCGGGGTTCTGGCCGCCGCCCTGGGCGACGTCCGGCTTGCCGCCACCGCCGCCGCCGAGGGTCTTGGCGGCGGCGCGCACCAGGTCGCCGGCCTTCAGACCGCGCTCACGCGCGGCCTCGTCGGTGGCGATGACGGTCAGCGGGCGGCCGTTGGCCACGGTGAACAGGGCCACCACCGTCGGACGGCCGCCGGGGATGCGGCCACGGACGTCGAGGACCAGCTTGCGCAGATCGTCGGCGGAGGTGCCGTCCGGCACCTGGCCGGTCACCAGCGCCACGCCGTGGACGTCCCTGGCTCCCCCGGCGAGTCCGGCGGCGGCCTGGAGCACCTTCTCCGCGCGGAACCGCTCGATCTCCTTCTCGGCGTCCTTCAGCTTGGCGAGCATGCCGGAGATCTTCTCGGGGAGCTCCTCGGGACGGCCCTTGACCAGCTCCTGGAGCTGGGCGACGACCGTGTGCTCCTTGGCGAGGAAGTGGTAGGCGTCCGCGCCGACGAGGGCTTCGATACGGCGCACACCGGAGCCGATCGAGGACTCGCCGAGCAGCTTCACCAGACCGAGCTGGGCGGTGTTGTGGACATGTGTGCCGCCGCACAGCTCCTTGGAGAAGTCACCGATGGTGACGACCCGGACCCGCTCGCCGTACTTCTCGCCGAACTCGGCGATGGCGCCCTGCTTCTTGGCGTCGTCGATGCTCATGACCTCGGCCTGGACGTCCAGCTCGCGCGAGAGGACCTCGTTGATCCGCTGCTCGACATCGGTGAGCACCGTGCCGGGCACGGCGGAGGGCGCGCCGAAGTCGAAGCGGAAGCGGCCCGGCGAGTTCTCCGAACCGGCCTGGGCGGCGGTCGGGCCGAGGGCGTCGCGCAGCGCCTGGTGGGTCAGATGGGTGGCGCTGTGGGCGCGGGCGATGGCCCGGCGGCGGGTCACATCGATCGCGGCGTAGGCGGAGGCGCCCACGGTGACCTCGCCGACCTGGACCGAGCCCTTGTGCACGGAGACCCCGGCGACGGGCTGCTGGACATCGCGCACCTGGATGACCGCGCCGGAGTCGAGCTTGATCCGGCCCTGGTCGGCGAGCTGGCCGCCGCCCTCGGCGTAGAAGGGGGTGCGGTCGAGGACGACCTCGACCTCATCGCCCTCGGTGGCGGCGGGCGAGGGCACTCCGTCGACCAGCAGGCCGACGATGGTCGACTCGCCCTCGGTGGCGGTGTAACCGGTGAAGCGGGTGGCGCCGGAGCCGTCGGCGACCTGGCGGTAGGCGGAGAGATCGGCATGGCCGGTCTTCTTGGCCCTGGCGTCCGCCTTGGCCTTCTCCCGCTGGTCCTTCATCAGACGGCGGAAGCCGTCCTCGTCGACGCTCAGGCCCTGCTCGGCGGCGATCTCCAGGGTGAGATCGATGGGGAAGCCCCAGGTGTCGTGGAGCAGGAACGCCTTGTCGCCGGCGAGCACCCGGCCGCCGCCGGCCTTGGTCTCGACGATGGCGGTGTCGAGGACGTTGGTGCCGGCGTTGAGGGTCTTGAGGAAGCGGGCTTCCTCCGCGAGGGCCACGGCCTCGATCCGGGTGCGGTCGGCGATCAGTTCGGGGTACTGCTCGCCCATGGTCCGGATGACCACGTCGGCCAGGGCGGCGACGACGGGGCCGGTGGCGCCGAGGAGGCGCATATTGCGGATGGCGCGGCGCATGATGCGGCGCAGCACATAGCCGCGGCCCTCGTTGCCGGGGGTGACGCCGTCGCCGATGAGCATCACGGAGGTGCGGATGTGGTCGGCGACCACCCGCATGGAGACGTCCGACTCGTGGTCGGCGCCGTAGCGCACGCCGGTGAGCTCGGTGGCCTTCTCCATGACGACGCGGAGGGTGTCCGTCTCGTACATGTTCTGCACGCCCTGAAGGATCATGGCGAGACGTTCGAGACCGAGGCCGGTGTCGATGTTCTTCGACGGCAGGTCGCCGAGGATCGGGAAGTTCTCCTTGCCCTCGCCGGCGCCGCGCTCGTACTGCATGAAGACCAGGTTCCAGATCTCCACATAGCGCTCGTCGTTGACGGCGGGGCCGCCCTCCACGCCGAACTCGGGGCCGCGGTCGTAGTTGATCTCGGAGCAGGGACCGCAGGGGCCGGGGACGCCCATGGACCAGAAGTTGGGGCCCATGCCCAGGCGCTGGATGCGCTCGGCGGGGACGCCGATCACATCGCGCCAGATCTGCTCGGCCTCGTCGTCCTCCTTGTAGACCGTGATCCACAGTCGCTCGGGGTCGAGGCCGTAGCCGCCGTCGTCCTGGGAGCCGGTGAGCAGCTCCCAGGCGTACCGGATGGCGCCTTCCTTGAAGTAGTCGCCGAAGGAGAAGTTGCCGCACATCTGGAAGAAGGTGCCGTGCCGGGTGGTCTTGCCGACCTCTTCGATGTCCGGGGTCCGGACGCACTTCTGCACGCTGGTGGCGCGCGGCGCGGGCGGCTTGGTCTCACCGAGGAAGTAGGGCTTGAAGGGCACCATGCCCGCGTTGACCAGCAGCAGAGTCGGGTCGTCCGCGATGAGCGACGCCGAAGGCACGACGGTGTGGCCGCGCTCCTCGAAGAAGCTCAGCCAGCGGCGGCGGATTTCAGCCGACTCCATCAGTAGTCCTCATTCCGGTTGTACGAGTGGTAGGGGTGGGGGTGCGTGTCCCGGGTGGATACGGGACGGTCGAGCGCGGGGCGGCGGCGCTGCGCGGGCAGTTCGGGGTCGGGCGGGGTGTTCGTACCGAGTACTTCGCCCAACTCCTCCTCGCGCTGGATCATTCCGGCCCTGACGTCGAGTGCGAAGTCCTTGAGCTTGTGACCTGCGTCGATCGCCTTGTTCGCGGCTTGCGCCGCAAGGGATTCGGGGGTCAGCTGCTTCAGTTTGCGGTTGACCTTGTTGGTGGCCCAGACACCGGCGGCGGCGCCTGCGGTGAACCAGAAGGTGCGGCGGAACATCGTGGTCAGCCCTTCTTTCCCCATCGGCCGCGCTCGCTCCGGGCGGGCGGTGCGGTGCGGCCGACGATCACGGTGCGCCGGGGCCGCTCCCGCTGGGTGTCCTCGTCTTTGCGGCTCATCGCCTGGCGTACGCCGTAGCCGAAGGCGGCGACCTTCACCAGCGGGCCGCCGAAGGTGGAGGCGACGGTGGTGGAGAGCGCGGAGGCGTTGGAGGTGACTTCCTGGACGTCCGAGGCGATCGCGTCGACCCGGTCGATCTGGGTCTGCGCGGAGCGGACCGTCGCGGAGGCGTCCGCGAGCAGTGGTACCGCCTGTTCGGTCACGTCCGCCACGAGCCGGGTGGTCGCCTTGAGCGTCTGCGCCAGCCTCACCAGCACCACGGCCAGGAAAGAGACCAGGATCGCCCAGAAGACGGCCACCAGGATCCCGGCAACCTCTCCACCGGTCACACCGCACCGCTCTCTGCTTGTCGCTGCTTGTCGCTGGATACGCGAGAAATCTTCTGTCGAGCCTATCGCGCCCGGGTCCCGCGCCGAACCGCGTTGTTCGGGGGCCGGGAGTCGAAGACACGACCCGGGGCCCGGTCCGCGTCGCCCCGGGGACGCGAAAGCCCGCCGGCCCCCGCCGCTGAGGGCAGGGAGACGGCGGGCCGATACGCGGTGTCGTACCGCGCCCGGATCAGCGGGCGTAGTACTCGACGACGAGCTGCTCGTCGCAGATCACGGGGACTTCCTTGCGGTTCGGGTCGCGGTCCAGGCGGAAGGCCAGGGCCTTCAGGTTCACCTGGAGGTAGCGCGGGGTCTCACCGTCGGCGGCGAAGCCACCCTCGCGAGCGACCTGGAACAGGCTCTTCTCGCGGGAGCGCTCGCGGACCATCACGACGTCGTCGGGACGGACGCGGAAGGACGGCTTGTCGACCTTGCCGCCGTTGACCTCGATGTGGCCGTGGACGACCATCTGACGGGCCTGGTAGATGGTGCGGGCGATGCCCGAACGCAGAACCAGGGCGTCGAGGCGGCGCTCAAGCTCGATGACCAGGGCCTCGCCCGTCTTGCCCTCGGCCTTGCGGGCGCGGTCGTAGGCGCGCACCATCTGGCGCTCGCTGATGTCGTACTGGGCGCGCAGACGCTGCTTCTCCAGCAGACGGACCTTGTAGTCCGAGTTCTGCTTGCGGCCGCGGCCGTGCTCGCCCGGCGGGTAGGGGCGGGCCTCGAAGTACTTGACGGCCTTCGGCGTCAGCGCAATGCCGAGCGCACGAGACTTCTTGACCTTGGGACGCGACTGGTTAGGCACGTTCTCCAGACCTCCGTTGTAGGTTAGGTTAGGCTCACCTTACTCAAGGAGATCGCATGTCTCGCCCGGGGAACACCAAACGCATCACGGACAGCACAAAGAACGTCGACGCTGCTCAGAAGAGCGTCGAAGCGACGGAGGTCCGATCAGCTCATGGTCAGCCGCGTCCCAGCGGGCTTGAAATCGATCGGATGCCGTCAGCAGCCGAACGCACACGAACTCTCGTACAGAGTACATGCTCCGCGGTACTGCTCGTGCCCGGAGTGGAGACGATCCGTCCCGAGCAGCTGAGCCCGCAGGCCAGGGTGGTCGGGCCGGACGGCGAGGTGTTTCTGCTCTTCCCCGCGGAATCCCCGGCCGTGCGCGCCGCGACCCACGCCCAGGACGACGAGCTCTCCGCCGTACTGGAGATCACGGATGTCGCCCCGGTCTCCGTGCCCCACCGTATCCGCGGCCGGGCCTGGGTCTCCGGCTGGCTGACCTGTGCCCCGGGGATCGCCGAGCCCGGGGGGATGATGATCCGCCTCGAAGTGGGCGAGATCCATGTGGACGATCTGTGGGGCGCGACCTCGGTCGAGCCCGACGAGTTCGCCCGGGCCCAGGTCGACCCGATCATCGCCCATGAGGCGGAGCTGCTCCAGCATCTGCACTCGGCCCACGGCGAGCAGCTCCAGGAGCTGTGCGGACTGCTCGGGGAGCGGGCGCGGGACGCCGCGGACGACGATTCGGCGACCGGCGGCCGGGCGCGCGTGGTGCCGCTGGCGCTGGACCGGTTCGGGCTGCGGGTGCGGTTCACCGGTGCGCGCTGCTTCGACGCCCGCTTCGACTTCCCCGAGCCGGTCAGGGACATCACCGAGCTGCGCCGGGCGATGCACACCCTCTTCGAGGCCGCGTCGCGCTGAGCCGCTCCGTCCTCCGGGAGCAGCCGGCGCGCTGAGCGCTCGGCGCGACCGGGGCAGCACGCCGGGAGCCGTACGGGCGCCTGAGGCCGCCGGCCCTCAGGAACCCGGCCTGCCGAGCCGCTCCCGCACCTTCTCCACCACGTCCGCGTACCGCGCCTCGGCGCCGTATCTCGTCGGCTCGTAGTACCGCTTGCCGTGCACCGCGTCCGGGGCGTACTGCTGGGCGGCGATGGCACCCGGGACGTCATGCGGATAGACATAGCCCTGGGCATGGCCGAGCTTGGCCGCGCCCTTGTAGTGACCGTCGCGCAGATGCGCCGGGACCGGGCCCGCGAGCCCGGCGCGCACATCGGCCAGAGCGGCCCCGATCGCCGTGGTGGCGGTGTTCGACTTGGGCGCGAGGGCCAGCGCGATGGTGGCATGGCTGAGCGTGAGCGCCGCCTCGGGGAAACCGATCATGGCCACGGCCTGGGCGGCTGCGACGGCGGTGGGAAGCGCCGTGGGGTCCGCCAGCCCGATGTCCTCGCTCGCCGAGATCATCAGCCGCCGGGCGATGAACCGGGGGTCCTCCCCCGCGTCGATCATGCGCGCCAGATAGTGCAGCGCCGCGTCCACATCGGAGCCGCGGATGGACTTGATCAGGGCGCTCGCCACGTCGTAGTGCTGATCGCCGTCCCGGTCGTACTTCACGGCGGCGCGGTCGACGGTCTCCTCCACGGTCTCCAGGGAGATCTCCCGCTCGCCCTTGTCGAGCGTCGCCCCCGCCGCGGCCTCCAGGGCGGTCAGCGCGCGCCGGGCGTCGCCGCCCGCGATCCGCAGCAGATGGGACCGGGCCTCCTCGGGCAGGGCGACCGCGCCGCCGAGCCCGCGCTCCTCGGTGAGCGCCCGGTCGAGCAGGCCCTTGAGATCGTCGTCGGTGAGGGACTCCAGGGTGAGCAGCAGCGACCGGGAGAGCAGCGGCGAGATCACCGAGAAGTACGGATTCTCGGTGGTGGCGGCGATCAGGGTCACCCAGCGGTTCTCGACGGCGGGCAGCAGGGAGTCCTGCTGGGCCTTGGAGAAGCGGTGGATCTCGTCGAGGAAGAGGACGGTCTCCTTGCCGAAGCCGCCGGCGGCGCGGCGGGCGCCGTCGATGACCGTCCGCACCTCCTTGACGCCCGCGGTGATCGCCGACAGCTCGACGAAGCGCTTCTCGGTGGCCTGGGAGACGACATGGGCGAGGGTGGTCTTGCCGATCCCGGGCGGCCCCCAGAGGATCACGGACGAGGCTCCCGCGGGCCCTCCCGCGCCCTCTCCGACGAGCCGGCGCAGCGGCGACCCCGGCTTGAGCAGATGCCGCTGTCCGACCACCTCGTCCAGGGTGCGCGGACGCATCCGGACGGCCAGCGGGCTGCTGGACGGGTCCTTCTCCTGGCGGGCTTCGGCGGCTGCGGTAAAGAGGTCGGGCTCCACGGACGAAAGCCTATGCCAGGGGACTGACAACGCCCCCGGGGGCGACGGCGAGAGGCTCCGGGGGCGTTGTCAGCTAGGGGATCTCAGCTGATCCAGAAGTCCCACCAGCGGGTCAGGACGAGCATCCCGATGATGCCGATCCACAGCACCGGCGGCATCCAGTGGAACTCCAGCAGCGCGCCGCGCAGCCCCTCGGGCACCTTGATGATCCGGTGCCGGACGTTGTGGACGGTGACGTAGCAGAACATCACGATGGTGGCGACCCAGGCCAGCGAGCACCACAGGCAGAGCGAGTTGATGTGGTAGAGCGACTGGTACATCAGCCACATGCAGAAACCGGCGCCGAAGGCGCTGCCCAGGTTGAGTCCCAGCCAGTACCAGCGCCGGTAGCGGGCGCCTGCCAGCAGAGCCACGCCGATGGCGATGACCATGGAGAACGTCACCAGACCCAGCATCGGGTTGGGGAAGCCGAAGACCGACGCCTGGTCGCTCTTCATGATGTTGCCGCAGGAGACCACCGGGTTGAGGCTGCACCCGGGGGTGAACGACGGGTCCTCCAGCAGCTTGAACTTGTCGATCGTGATGACCCAGGACGCCAGCAGACCCGCCGCGCCCGTGATCACCAGCAGCCAGGCGAAGGGGCGGCTGCCGCCGATCAGTCCCGTGGAGCCGTCCCCGTCGGCCCGCTCCCCGGAGGACACGTCGTCTACCGCTGCTGTCGTCATATCGCCGTTTCCATTGCTCAGTAGCCTGCTCGGGCCCGGTCATTCTGCCGCACCCGGGCCCGTCACCACCGTTCGCGGAGCATAAGGATGACCGCCGGGGCCGGCCCGGCGACAGGGCCGTCCGGCCCGCCGAAGGGCCCTGGATCACGAGCTCACCGGGACCGGAGCACGGCCGGCGCCCGGGGCGGGGGCGGCGGGCCGCCGGGCGGGGAGCGGCGGGCTGGCCCGCCCCGGCATCACCCTCCCGTGCGATGCGCGGCACGGTGCGTTGACCCCGGAGACGGCGTCCGGCCCCGGGCGCGAGGCACCCGGGGCCGGACGGCCACGGCCGGGGCTGTGGCTGTGGCTGTGGCTGTGGCCGTAGCTGTGGCTGTGGCTGTGGCTGTGGCTGTGGCTGTGGCTGTGGCTGTGGCGGCGTACTCCCGCTCAGCTCAGCCGGGCTTCGATCTCCGTCACCACGGCCGACAGCGGAACGGGGCTCTGCTCGCCCGATTCCATGTCCTTGAGCTGGACGATGCCCTCCGCGAGATCGCGCTCACCCGCGACGATCGCATACCGGGCGCCGCTGCGGTTGGCCACCTTCATCGCGCCCTTGAGCCCACGGCCGCCGTACGCGAAGTCGGCGGCGACGCCCTTCCTGCGCAGCTGGGTGACCACGCCGAACAGCACCCGGCGTGCCTGCTCGCCCAGCGGGACCGCGAACACACTGGTCGGCGCGGGGAGGTCCAGCCGTACGCCTTCCGCCTCCAGCGCCAGCACCGTGCGGTCGACGCCCAGCGCCCAGCCCACCGACGGCAGCGCGGGGCCGCCGATCATCTCGGAGAGGCCGTCGTACCGTCCGCCGCCGCCCACCGCGGACTGCGACCCCAGACCGTCGTGGACGAACTCGAAGGTCGTGCGCGTGTAGTAGTCCAGTCCGCGCACCAGCTTCTCGTCGTCCGTGAAGGAGACTCCCTCCTCGGTGAGCAGCTCGCGCACCTCCTGGTGGTACGCCCGGCACGCCTCGCACAGCGATTCGCGCAGCGAGGGGGCGCCCGTCAGCTGCCTCTGGACCTCGGGGCGCTTGTCGTCCAGGACCCGCAGCGGGTTGATCTCGACCCGGCGGCGGGTGTCCTCGTCGAGGTCGAGACCGCGCAGGAACTCCTGGAGCTTCTCCCGGTAGACGGGACGGCACTCCTTGTCGCCCAGCGAGTTCAGCAGGATGCGGAACTGCCGCAGACCCAGCGAGCGGTACGCCTGGTCGGCCAGGATGATCAGCTCGGCGTCCAGCGCCGGGTCCTCGGCCCCGATCGCCTCGGCGCCGACCTGGGAGAAGTGGCGGTAGCGGCCCTTCTGCGGCTTCTCGTAGCGGTAGTACGAGCCGGAGTACCAGAGTTTGACCGGCAGCACGCCCTGCTTGTGCAGGCTGGCCTCCAGGGCCGCGCGCAGCACGGACGCGGTGCCCTCGGGCCGCAGGGCGAGCCGGTCGCCGCCCTTGGTCTCGAAGGCGTACATCTCCTTCGTCACGATGTCGGTGGACTCGCCGACGCCGCGGGCGAAGAGTTCGACATTCTCGAATCCGGGGGTCTCGACATAGCCGTACCCGGAGTTCCGCAGCGGGGCCGCGATCGCCTCCCGTACCGCGAGATAGGTCGCGGAGTCGGGCGGCAGCAGGTCATAGGTGCCCCGGGGGGCCTGGAAAACGCTCACAGGGGTTCTCTCGTCACATTCCTCGTCGGGGAGCTTCCATGCTCCCGAGGCCGGCCGCCACCTCGCGCAGATACGGGTTGGTGGCGCGCTCACGGCCGATGGTCGTCTGGGAACCGTGCCCCGACAGGACCACGGTCGAGTCGTCCAGCGGCAGGCACACCCGTGCCAGCGACTGGAGCATCTCGGCGTGGTCGCCGCCGGGCATGTCGGTGCGGCCGATGGAGCCGGCGAACAGCAGGTCGCCCGAGAAGAAGACCGACGGGATGTCGGCGGTCTCGGGCAGCCGGAAGGTCACCGACCCCTTGGTATGGCCGGGCGCATGCGCCACGGTCAGCTCCAGACCGGCCAGCTCCAGCCGGGCTCCGTCGGTCAGCTCATGCACATCGGACGGCTCCCCCACGGTCAGCTCACCCATCAGCTGAGCGCCGAGGGCGCGGCCGAGCGCCTTCTCCGGGTCGCTCATCATGTACCGGTCGGCGGGATGGATCCACGCGGGCACGTCATGCGCCCCGCAGACCGGCACGACCGAGGCGACATGATCGATATGACCGTGGGTGAGAACGACGGCGACGGGCTTGAGGCGGTGTTTCGCGACCGCTTCGGCTACGCCCTCGGCGGCCTGATGGCCCGGGTCGATGATCACGCACTCCTCGCCCGCGGCCGGGGCGACCAGATAACAATTGGTCCCCCAGGCCCCGGCGGGGAACCCGGCAATAAGCACGATCGTCCTCGGATGTGGTTGCGGAGAGTCGCGAAGAGGAAATACCGCCGACTCGAAGTCTCGAATTGCAGCAGATCAGAGCCTACCGGCGCTCCTCCCTCCACAGCCAACCCGTATACGGTACGGGCACATGCCACGCACGGCTCAGCGGAAATGAGGGAGAAGACCCGGTGGTCAGCAGCGATCAGCGGCGGCGGCAGCTCGCCAGGGAGAAATTCGAGCGCCAGCAGCAGCGTCGGGCGCAGTCCCGCAAGAGGAAGCAGCGCAACACGGTGATCGCGGCGGCGCTCGCCGTGGCGCTGGCCGCGGGCGCCACGGCGTTCGCGACGGGGGCGTTCTCCGGTGACGACGACGGCAAGCAGAAGGTCAGCGACGCGGGCTCGGAGGCGAGCCAGTCCGCCGAGCCCACGCCGTCCGAGGCCAAGAGCCCCGAGCCCGCCTTGTCGATCGACAAGAAGGCGGCGTACTCGATGAAGCTCTCCACGAACCAGGGGCCCATCGCCTTCACGATGGACGCCGCGAAGACGCCGCGCACCGCGAACTCGTTCAAGGCGCTCGCCGGGAAGGGATACTTCGACGGCACGAAGTGTCACCGGCTGACCACGGAGGGCATCTATGTGCTCCAGTGCGGTGATCCCAAGGGCGACGGCACCGGCGGTCCCGGCTACAACATCCCGGACGAGAATCTGAAGGCGCTGGGCAAGCCGGCCAAGGACGGCACCGTGACCTATCCGCCCGGGACGGTCGCGATGGCCAACACCGGCCAGCCGAACAGCGGCGGCAGCCAGTTCTTCCTCGTCTACAAGGACACCAAACTGCCGCCCAGCTACACCCCGTTCGGGAAGATGGACGCCGAGGGCCTGAAGACGGTCGAGAAGGTGGCCGAGGCCGGGGTGACCGGCGGCGGCGGCGACGGCGCCCCGAAGAAGACGGTCACCGTCGAGAAGGCGGTCGTCACCAAGAAGTGACCGGGCGGGGGAACCGCGGGCGGGCCGGGGAATTTCGGCCGCGCTGAGTGCGGACAGGCGGCCGACCGGTCGCCTAGATTGGCGTTGTGCAGGGCGGGCGCTGCCCGCCCCAGGAAACTGTGGACGATGCCCGGGGGCCAGACCCTTCGTGGGTATCAGGTGGAGGAGGCGCTGTGAGCAGCGACCCGTGGGGCCGTGTCGACGAGACAGGCACCGTGTACGTGCGTACAGCCGACGGCGAGAAGGTCGTCGGATCGTGGCAGGCCGGTACTCCCGAGGAGGCTCTGGCCTATTTCGAGCGCAAGTACGAGGGCTTGGTGGTCGAGATCGGCCTCCTCGAACGGCGGGTGAAGACCACCGATCTGTCGGCGAAGGACGCCCAGGCCGCCGTCGATCATCTGCGCCAGCAGGTGGACGAGCATCACGCCGTGGGCGACCTCGCCGCGCTGGCCGTGCGGCTGGACGCGCTGGTGGCGGCGGTCGACAAGCGCCGCGAGGAGCGCAAGGTCCAGCGGGCCAAGCAGCACGACGAGTCCCGTCAGGCCAAGGAGGCGCTGGTCACCGAGGCCGAGGAGCTGGCCCAGAGCGAGCAGTGGCGGGCGGCGGGCGAGCGGCTGCGGGCGCTGGTGGACACCTGGAAGGGGCTGCCGCGGCTGGACCGCAAGTCGGATGACGAGCTGTGGCACCGGTTCTCGCACGCGCGCTCCGCGTTCTCCAAGCGCCGCAAGGCGCACTTCGCGTCGCTGGACGCCCAGCGCGAGGAAGCCCGCAAGGCCAAGGAGAAGCTGGTCGCCGAGGCCGAGTCGCTCTCCGGGTCCACGGACTGGGGCGTGACGGCCGCCCGCTACCGCGAGCTGATGGCGGAGTGGAAGGCCGCGGGCCGTGCGCAGCGCGAGGCGGAGGACGAGCTGTGGAACCGTTTCCGCGGTGCGCAGGACGTCTTCTTCGCGGCGCGCAGCGGGGTGTTCGCCGAGCGGGACGCCGAGCAGTCGGAGAATCTGAAGCTCAAGGAGGAGCTGGCCGTCGAGGCGGAGAAGCTGCTTCCGGTGACGGATCTGAAGGCCGCCCGTGCCGCCTTCCGGTCCATCAACGAGCGCTGGGAGGCCGTCGGGCATGTGCCCCGGGACGCGCGTCCCCGGGTCGAGGGCCGGATGCACACCGTGGAGCGGGCCATTCAGGAGTCCGAGGAGAACGAGTGGCGTCGGACGAACCCCGAGGCGCGGGCGCGTGCCGCGGGGCTGACGGGGCAGCTCCAGGCGGCCGTGGACAAGCTGCGCGGGCAGATCGACGCCGCGCGGGCCACGGGGAACAACGCCAGGGCCGACAAGCTCGCGAAGGAGCTTGAGGGGCGGCAGGCGCTGCTGGACCAGGCGCTGAAGGGCCTGGAGGAGTTCGGCGGGTAAGGGCGGCTCGCGCCGGCTGGACCTGGGAAGGGCCTTCGTACCGAGTGGTGCGGGGGTCCTTTGCCGTGTTGCGGTGCTGCGGTGTTGCCTGCCGTGGGGCGGTGTTGC
>NZ_VCLA01000052.1 GCF_009600885.1 Streptomyces jumonjinensis | reverse complement strand
CTCCCTGCGCGCAGCGCCCGCACGATCCCCGCCGTGAATCCGAGGAGCAGCAGCACCCCCAGGGCGAATCCGGCGGGGACGGTCGGCCCCGCCGCCAGCAGCGCCACGGCAGCCGCCTCCCCGGCGGCCACCGCGACGGCGACCGCCCGGGAGACCCGGCGGGGTAAGCGCCCCAGCCGCTCGACCGATACGGCGAACTCGTCGAAAGCGGCCTTGTTCCGCACTTTCCCGGCGAGAGCCGTCAAGAACACACCGGCCAGCAGAATCCGACAGGCGAATACCAGATAGATCATCTGCGAAGTCCTCGTATCAACACGTCAACAGGAGATGGAAGGGAAGAACGAACGGGCCGATGAGAGCGGGCGGAGCGCCGGGATTTTCTTACCCACCCCAGCCCATTGCCTCACCGAGCGTGACGGTCTACCGTGCGCTCCATGAGGACCCCGCGCGGTCGGCGGGCCGGCCGGGCCGGCTGTGCGCTCCTTCTCTCCCTCGGTATCCCGATCGCCGTCGTGAGCTGCACGGACACCGGCCCCTCCGGGCGGCCCGGCACATCGACTCCCGTGCCCCATAAGACGACTCCGGTCGAGATCTGCACAAGCCTTGTCTCATATTGGGCCGGTCAGGCCCTGCGGAACAGCACACGGTCCGGGATCGACTGGGAGCAGAAAGGGCTCTCCAACGAGCAGTTCGCCCTGCACGAGGAGGTCGTCGCAGCGGCCCGCGCGGAGGAGAGACGCCATGGACGCCCGGCCGCCCTCGAACTGATAGCCGCTCAGGTCGCCGAGAAATGCGCCGTGCGGAACGGGGCGACGGGCAGCTCGGAGAACTGGCGTCCCCCCGAGCCCGCCCGGAGCCCCTCCGCCGCCCCGCACGCCACTCCGCACGGCCCCCATGACGCTTCCCCACCCCCTCGCCGCCCCCGGGAATCGCCTGTCGCCTCCCCCAACAGCCCCCCGAAAAAGTAACCCTCCGTAATCATCGCCAGGACGGACTCCTGGGCTCCGCGCCTCACCCCGAGCCCTCGCCCGCCCCTGCGACGAACATCGCCCCGACCAGCCGCTGTCAGCACCAAGATCCCTTCAAGGGCCTTAGCGGAACTGGGTGTTCTTCTGTTCTGAACTCAGGTTTCAAGCGGCGGTACGCCCGATCTGTCCCGGTCCCGCCACCCGTCGCGAGCCCTGGCATAACAAGAGCGTCACATCATGACGCCCTTAGTGCCCCGCTCCATCCCCTGCGCTTAGAGTCACGGCCAGTTACCGCGCCGCCGGGCGCAGTCAGCACGGCCCGTGTACCTCCGTACGGCCCGGCGACCAAACGGCACCTCAGGAGAGGGGCCGCGCCAGGGAAAGGACTTATCGTGCGAAACCGTTCCTTGCTCATACTCACCGCCGTGGTCACCACGGGAGCTCTCACCCTCACCGCCTGCGGATCGCGCGACGACAAGAAGCCCGAAGCCGACAGCGGAAAGACCACCGTGGTCATCGGTGTCGACGCCCCGCTCACGGGCTCGCTCTCCGCGCTCGGCCAGGGCATCAAGAACTCCGTGGACCTCGCGGTCAAGACCGCGAACAAGACCAATGAGGTCCCGGGCGTCACCTTCGAGATGAAGGAATACGACGACCAGGCCGTGCCCGCCTCCGGCCAGGCCAACGCCCAGAAGCTCGTGGGCGACGAGGGCGTACTCGGGGTGGTCGGCCCGCTGAACTCCGGTGTCGCGCAGTCCATGCAGGGCGACTTCGCCAAGGCCGATCTCACCCAGGTCTCCCCGGCCAACACCAACCCGGCGCTCTCGCAGGGCGACAAGTGGGCCGAGAACGAGAAGAAGCGTCCCTTCAAGACGTACTTCCGCACCGCCACCACGGATGTGATCCAGGGCAAGTTCGCCGCCCAGTACCTGTACAACAAGGCGAAGAAGAGGAAGGTCTACGTCGTCGACGACAAGCAGACCTATGGCGCGGGCCTCGCCGCGATCTTCGCCGAGGAGTTCAAGCGTCTCGGGGGCAAGGTCGTCGACACCGACCATGTCACCGTGAAGGAGACCGACTTCTCCAGCACCGCCGACAAGGTCAAGTCGAAGGGCGCGGACTCGGTCTACTTCGGCGGCCAGTACCCCGAGGGCGGCCTCCTCGCCGACCAGGTCAAGAAGGCCGGGGCCAAGATCCCGACCATGGGCGGCGACGCCCTCTACGACCCCGCGTACATCAGCGCGTCCGGCGAGTCGAACGACGGCGACATCGCCACCTCCGTGGGCTCCCCGATCGAGAAGCTCGACACCGCCAAGAAGTTCATCGCGGACTACCAGGCCGCCGGTTACAAGGACCCGTACGCGGCCTACGGCGGCTACTCGTACGACGCCGCGTGGTCGATCATCCAGGCGGTCAAGGCGGTTGTCGCCGCCAACGACAACAAGGTGCCGGACGACGCCCGCGCCAAGGTCACCGAGGCCATGTCCCAGGTCTCCTTCCCCGGTGTGACCGGCCAGGTCGCCTACGACGAGTACGGCGACACCACGAACAAGCAGCTCACCGTCTACACCGTCAAGGGCGGCAAGTGGACGGACCTGGAGAGCTCCACGTTCGAGGACTGACCCCGGACCCTCAGCCCCGCAATTCCTGAACCAGCCGCGCGAGGGCGCAAACAGCGCCCTCGCGCGGAGTCATATCCGACACGCTCATCGGAGGCTCTGCGGTGAACGAACTGCCGCAACAGCTGGCGAACGGCCTTGCCCTGGGTGCCCTCTACGGTCTCATCGCCATCGGGTACACCATGGTCTACGGCATCGTCCAGCTCATCAACTTCGCCCATGGCGAGATCTTCATGATCGGGGGCTTCGGCGCCCTCACCATCTACATATGGCTCCCCAGCGGAGTATCGCTGCTGGTGGCGATACCCCTGATGATCATCGGCGGCGCCATCGCCTCCGTCGCCGTCGCGACCGCCGCGGAACGGTTCGCCTACCGGCCGCTGCGAGGAGCTCCCCGCCTCGCCCCGCTGATCACGGCGATCGGTCTCTCCATCGCCCTTCAGCAGATCGTCTGGGGCTTCTACCCCGACGCCAAGAAGCACAAGAGCTTCCCCGAGTTCTCCGGCGACGCCTTCAAGATCACGGACGATCTGCTCATCCAGCGCGCCGACGCGTTCGTCCTGGTCCTCGCCCCGCTCTGCATGCTGGCCCTCGGCTTCTTCGTCTCCAAGAGCCGGAGCGGGCGGGCCATGCAGGCCACCGCGCAGGACCCGGACACGGCCAAGCTGATGGGCGTCAACACCGACCGGATCATCGTGATGGCCTTCGCCATCGGCGCCGCCTTCGCCGCCGTCGCGGCGGTCGCCTACGGGCTGGACAAGGGTCAGATCAACTTCGAGATGGGCTTCATCCTCGGACTCAAGGCGTTCACCGCCGCCGTCCTCGGAGGCATCGGCAACATCTACGGGGCGATGGTCGGCGGAGTGGTCCTCGGCCTCGCGGAGTCGCTGTCGATCGCGTACATCGAAGAGATACCCGGGATGCATCAGCTCGGCGGTGGCGCCTGGTCGAACGTCTGGGCATTCGTACTCCTCATCGTCGTGCTTCTCGTCAGGCCGCAGGGTCTGCTCGGTGAGCGCGTCGCGGATCGGGCGTGAGAGCGATGACCACGAACCCCACTGAGCAGACGCCGGACACCGCGGAAGCGGCCCGCACCACCGCACTGCGCTGGGCCACGGCCGCCGGCGGTCTCGCCACCGTCGCCAGCACCTTCCTCGCCTGGACGTTCACCTCGGAGTTCCCCGGCGATCTGACCGTCTACGGATACCCCGGCGGCCTACAGGTCCTCACCCTGGTCGCGGGCCTGTTCGTCACCCTCCTCGCCCTCGCCTCGCTCGGCGTCAAGGGCCTGGGCTGGCTCGTCCCCACGGGATCCGCCAAGGCCCTGCGGATGGCCGCCCTCGGCGCCTTCGGCACCACCTGGTTCACCGTGCTCGCCATCGCCGTCAAGCTCGGCGGGCTGGTCAACCTCGAACCGGGCGGCTTCGTCGCGGCGCTCGCCTCGGCCATCCCCCTGGTCGCGTTCCTCCTCCCCGACGACACCCGCAAGGCCGGCCGCCCCAGGGAGCTTCCCTCCTGGGCCGAGATCCTGGTCATCGTCGCCGTGTTCGGGGCCGGTCTCTATGTGGTCACCTACGGCATCGACACCGAGTACGCCGAGCTGTTCACCGGCTACCTCATCACCGTCGGCTTCGCGATGGCCGCGCTCATCAAGTCCGGCGTCATCGCCCGGCTCTCGGCGCTCACCGCCACATACCGGCAGGTGACGGTCATCGCGGCCTTCGTGGCCGCCGCCGCCTTCCCGTTCACCCAGAACACCGACGTCTACACCCTGATCGCGGTCAACATCCTCATCTTCGCGACCGTCGCCCTGGGTCTGAACATCGTCGTCGGACTGGCCGGTCTGCTGGACCTCGGGTACGTCGCGTTCCTCGGCGTCGGCGCGTACACCGCCGCCCTGGTCTCCGGGTCGACGGCGTCCGCCTTCGACGTCCAGTTCCCCTTCTGGGCCTCCGTCCTCACCGGCGCGGCGGCCTCGCTGGTCTTCGGCGTCATCATCGGCGCTCCGACCCTGCGGCTGCGCGGCGACTATCTCGCCATCGTCACCCTGGGCTTCGGAGAGATCTTCCGGATCGCGATGGGCAACCTCGACGGCGTCTCGGGGCCGCAGATCACCAACGGCCCCAACGGCATCCCGAACATCCCCGACCTGGAGTTCTTCGGGTACAACTTCGGCGAGCCCCACACCGTCCTCGGCATCGAGCTGGGCAGTTACGCCAACTACTACCTGCTGATGCTGCTCGTGATGATCCTGGTCGTCGTGGTCTTCAGCCGGGCGGGCAGCTCCCGGATCGGCCGGGCCTGGGTCGCCATCCGCGAGGACGAGACCGCCGCGACCGCCATGGGCATCAACGGCTTCCGGGTCAAGCTGATCGCCTTCGCCCTCGGCGCGACGCTGGCCGGTCTCGCCGGAACCGTGCAGGCGCACGTCCAGCACACCGTGGTACCGGAGATGTACCAGTTCGCCGGGCCCGTCCCGCCGAACTCGGCCTTCCTGCTGGCCGCCGTCATCCTCGGCGGCATGGGCACGGTCACCGGGCCGCTGCTCGGCGCCACGCTGCTGTTCATGATCCCGGCGAAGCTCCAGTTCCTCCAGGACTACCAGCTGCTCGGCTTCGGCATCGCGCTGATCGTGCTGATGCGGTTCCGCCCCGAGGGTCTGATCGCCAACCGCCGTGCGCAGCTGGAGTACCACGAGACCGATCAGCCCGACGCACCGGACAAGGGGCTGCCCGGGTCCGGCGTCGGCATCACCAAGGCGGGGGCGTGAAGGTCATGACGACCACCACCACCGATAAGTCGGCCGTGCCGGTCCTGGAGGCCAGCGGGGTCACCATGCGCTTCGGCGGCCTCGTCGCCGTGCACAACGTCGATCTCACGGTCCGGGCGGGCGAGATCGTCGGCCTCATCGGCCCCAACGGCGCGGGCAAGACCACGTTCTTCAACTGTCTCACCGGCCTCTACGTCCCCACCGAGGGCAAGGTCACCTATCAGGGGAACGTACTGCCGCCCAAGCCGCATCTGGTCACCACGGCGGGTGTCGCGCGTACGTTCCAGAACATCAGGCTCTTCGCGAACATGACGGTCCTGGAGAATGTGCTCGTGGGCCGGCACACCCGGACCAAGGAGGGGCTGTGGTCGGCCCTGCTCCGGGGCCCCGGCTTCAAGAAGGCCGAGGCGGCGTCGCATGAACGCGCCATGGAGCTGCTGGAGTTCATCGGTCTGGCGGAGAAGGCCGACCACGTCGCCCGTAATCTGCCCTATGGCGAGCAGCGCAAGCTGGAGATCGCCCGGGCGCTGGCGAGCGACCCCGGTCTGCTCCTTCTCGACGAGCCCACGGCCGGGATGAATCCCCAGGAGACCCGGGCGGCCGAGGAGCTCATCTTCGCCATCCGGGACCAGGGCATCGCCATTCTGGTCATCGAGCACGACATGCGGTTCATCTTCAATCTCTGCGACCGCGTGGCCTGTCTGGTGCAGGGCGAGAAGCTGGTCGAGGGCACCCCCGAGGTCGTCCAGGGCGATGAGCGAGTGGTCGCCGCGTATCTCGGCACGCCCTTCGAGGGCGCGCCGGGGGCCGAGGAGGCCGCCGAGGTCGAGGCCGCGGAGGCGGCGAGCTCGGGCGCCGGCTCAGGCTCAGGCTCGCTGAAGAAGAGCGGCTCCGGCTCCGCGAAGGAGAGCGGCACCACCGGCACGGAAGGAGAAGCTCAGTGACCGCGCTACTGGAGGTCGAGGACCTCAGGGTCGCCTACGGCAAGATCGAGGCCGTGAAGGGCATCTCCTTCAGTGTGGAGGCCGGGCAGGTGGTGACCCTCATCGGCACCAACGGCGCGGGCAAGACCACCACCCTGCGCACCCTGTCCGGGCTGCTGAAGCCGTCCGCCGGGCGGATCGTCTTCGACGGCAAGCCGCTCGGCAGCGTCCCCGCGCACAAGATCGTGGCGCTGGGGCTGGCCCACTCCCCCGAGGGGCGGCATATCTTCCCCCGGTTGACGATCGCCGAGAACCTCCAGCTCGGAGCGTTTCTGCGGTCCGACAAGGCGGGGATCGAGAGGGACATCCAGCGCGCGTACGAGCTCTTCCCGATCCTGGGCGAGCGCAGCAAGCAGGCGGCGGGCACCCTCTCCGGCGGTGAGCAGCAGATGCTCGCCATGGGGCGGGCGCTGATGTCCCAGCCGAAGCTGCTGATGCTGGACGAGCCCTCCATGGGGCTCTCGCCGATCATGATGCAGAAGATCATGTCGACCATCACCGAGCTCAAGGCCCAGGGCACCACGATTCTGCTGGTCGAGCAGAACGCCCAGGCGGCGCTGTCGCTCGCCGATCAGGGGCATGTGATGGAGGTCGGCCATATCGTCCTCTCCGGGACGGGCCGGGATCTGCTGGTCGACGAGTCGGTCCGCAAGGCGTATCTGGGCGAGGACTGATCCACCGCCTACGGCTCCGGCCCGCCGGGTGACCGGCGGGCCGGAGGCACCTCTCGCACCGCGCGGAAGCGGAAGCCTCACGGCCGTGGGGCCTTCCGGGTGTACGGAGCGCTCGCGCGCGACGACGGCCCGACCGGGGAGCCCCCCTGCGAACACGTCGTACGGGCCCGGCGGCTACTGCTCCTTCGCGGCCTTCTTCTCCTCCGCGTCCTGGATGACCGCCTCGGCGACCTGCTGCATCGACAGCCGCCGGTCCATCGAGGTCTTCTGGATCCACCGGAACGCGGCGGGCTCGGTCAGCCCGTACTCGGTCTGGAGAACGCTCTTGGCCCGGTCCACCAGCTTGCGGGTCTCCAGCCGCTGGGAGAGATCCGCGACCTCCTTCTCCAGCGCCTTCAGCTCGGTGAAGCGGGAGACGGCCATCTCGATGGCCGGCACCACGTCGCTCTTGCTGAACGGCTTGACCAGATACGCCATCGCCCCGGCGTCCCTGGCCCGCTCGACCAGATCTCGCTGGGAGAACGCGGTCAGCATCAGCACGGGTGCGATGGACTCCTCGGCGATCTGCTCGGCGGCCGAGATGCCGTCCAGAATCGGCATCTTCACATCGAGGATGACCAGATCGGGACGGTGCTCACGGGCGAGTTCCACGGCGCGCTTGCCGTCTCCGGCCTCGCCGACGACCGAGTACCCCTCCTCCTCCAGCATCTCTTTGAGATCGAGCCGGATGAGTGCCTCGTCCTCCGCGATCACCACTCGGGTCGTCATCGGCGGAACATGCGATGTGTCGTCATCGGCGGCGGGCTGGGGCGAGTCGGGGGCGGTCACGGGACTCCTCATTCCAAGGCAGGGTGCTCCCCATGAGCCTACCCAGCTCCTGTATTGTTGGGGCACGAAGGGTGTCCGTCACCCTTTGTTTCCAAGGGCACCCCGGTAGCCCAGCGGTAGAGGCAGTGGTCTCAAACACCATCCAGCGTGGGTTCGAATCCCACCCGGGGTACTTTACCTGCAATTCAAAGGTCATCGATCGAGGCCCCTCGGCGAGGGGCCTCGGCGCGTTATACGGGCGTCTCGTCCTCGCCGATACGGTGCACCCGGACCAGATTGGTGGAGCCCGGCACTCCGGGCGGCGAGCCCGCCGTGATCACCACGATGTCCCCGCGCCGACAGCGACCGATCTTCAGCAGCTCCTCGTCCACCTGGGCCACCATCGCATCGGTCGACTCCACACTCGGACCGAGGAACGTCTCGACCCCCCAGGTGAGATTGAGCTGTGAGCGCGTGGCCGAATCGGGGGTGAAGGCCAGCAGCGGGATCGGCGAGCGGTAGCGGGAGAGCCGCTTGACCGTATCGCCGGACTGAGTGAACGCCACCAGGAACTTCGCCCCCAGGAAGTCGCCCATCTCCGCCGCCGCGCGCGCCACCGCGCCGCCCTGGGTACGGGGCTTGTTCCGCTCGGTCAGCGGCGGCAGGCCCTTGGCCAGGACGTCCTCCTCGGCCGCCGTCACGATCCGGCTCATCGTCCGCACCGTCTCGACCGGGTACTTGCCCACACTGGTCTCACCGGACAGCATCACGGCATCGGTGCCGTCGATCACGGCGTTGGCCACATCGGACGCCTCGGCCCGGGTGGGGCGGGAGTTGTCGATCATCGAGTCCAGCATCTGGGTGGCGACGATGACCGGCTTCGCATTGCGCCTGGCGAGCTTGATCGCGCGCTTCTGGACGATCGGCACCTGCTCCAGAGGCATTTCCACGCCGAGATCGCCCCGGGCGACCATGATCCCGTCGAAGGCGGCCACGATGTCGTCGATGTTCTCGACCGCCTGCGGCTTCTCGACCTTGGCGATGACCGGAAGGCGGCGGCCCTCCTCGTCCATGATCCGGTGCACGTCCTCGATGTCCCGGCCGCTCCGTACGAAGGAGAGGGCGACGACGTCGACGCCGATGCGCAGCGCCCAGCGCAGATCGTCGATGTCCTTCTCGGAGAGGGCGGGGACGGAGACCGCGACGCCGGGCAGATTCAGGCCCTTGTGGTCGGAGACCATCCCGCCCTCGATGACGGTCGTGCGCACCCGGGGGCCGTCGACCGCCGTCACTTCGAGGGTGACCTTGCCGTCGTCCACGAGAATGCGCTCGCCGGGGGTGACGTCGGCGGCCAGGCCCGGGTAGGTGGTGCCGCAGACGGCCCGGTCGCCCTCCGTCCGCTCGACGGTGATGGTGAACTCGTCCCCGCGCTCCAGCAGTACGGGCCCCTCGCGGAAACGTCCCAGCCGGATCTTCGGACCCTGGAGATCCGCCAGTACGCCGACGCTGCGGCCCGTCTCCTCGGACGCCTTGCGCACCCGGTGGTAGCGCTCCTCGTGATCCGCGTACGAGCCATGGCTGAGATTGAGGCGGGCCACATCCATTCCGGCTTCGACCACTGCCTTGATCTGGTCATATGAGTCGGTGGCTGGGCCCAGGGTGCAGACGATTTTCGCTCGGCGCATGGAGCGAGACTATGCCTTACCGACCGGTAGGGAATTGGTCTCGCATGACTGCCCAACAACCGTTCCATGAACGGCTCTTGACATTCGTCGAATTGCGCGCGGGGGTGCTCCTATGAGCAATTCCGCGCGGCCCGGAACGATATCCGCGGGGCGTCCGTCACAGGGTCACAGCGTGGGCGGGGTCATCGTGAAACGCGCCGTGACCTGTGCGTGGACGGTCTGGCGTTCCGGTTCGAGATCGAGGGCGGGCGCGGATTCGGTGGATTCCGCCCCGGCGTAGGCGGCCATCCGCAGACCGCCGCCCGCACGGGGGTACGGAACCGCGCCCTCCGCGCCCTGGTCCGCCAGCTCCAGCAGCGCGGCCAGCCGGCCGCCCAGCGCGTCCGCGTACTCCCTGGCCCGCTGCACGGCCTCCAGCACCGCCGTACGGCGGGCCTGGCCATGGGCGGGAGAGTCGGGGCGCAGCGCCCACCAGGGGCCGTCGACCCGGGTGAGTTCGAGATCGGCGAGCCGGGTGGTGAGCTCGCCGAGCGCGGTGAAATCGGTCAGGGTGGCGGTGAGATGGACGCTGCCCTGGTACGCGCGGACCCGCTCGGCCCGCCCGTGCCGGGTCAGCTGCGGGCTGATGGAGAACGCGCCCGTCTCCAGCTTCTCGACCGCGTCGCCGTACGACTTGATCAGCTCCAGCACGGTCGCGTTGCGGCGGGTGAGATCGTCGAGCGCGCTCCGCCGGTCGGCGCCGCGCGCGCTGACGGTGACACCGATCCGGGCGATCTCCGGGTCGAACTCCAGGCGGGCCTCGCCGAGGACGGCGATGTGCGGGGCGTCGGGGGTGCCATGGGGTGCGGCGGGAATCGGTGCGTCGGTGCTCACGGGCGGTGGCTCCCTCATCCGGTGCGGGCCCGGACCGGGCCCGCTGCGTACCGTCCACTGTCGCACTCCGGCGCGGCGGACGGCGGTCGCGCCCCGCCCCCGCGAGCCGTGTACCGGACCCTTGCGGCCCGGAATCGCCAGATGCCCGGGGCCGTCAGATGCCCGGGGTCGTCAGATGCCCTGGACGAGAGGGGTGAGCCGGGCCGGCTGCGCGGGGACGGCGGCCATCTCCTCGGGCCGCTCCAGTCCGAAGGTGGTGAAGGCGGTGCGGCGGGGCATCGGATAGGGCTCCTTGCCGGTGAGCGAGTTGAGGATGCTCGCGCTGCGCCAGGCCGCGAGGCCGAGGTCGGGGGCGCCGATGCCATGGGTGTGGGTCTCGGCGTTCTGCACATAGACCGATCCGGTGACGGAGGGGTCGAGGCTCAGCCGGAACTCGCCGTCGATGCGGGGGCGTCCGGAGGAGTCCTGGCGCAGATACGGTTCGAGGCCGGCGAGCATCCGGGAGACGGAGCGCTCGCGGTAGCCGGTGGCGAGGACGACGGCGTTGGTGCTGAGGCGGGTGCGGGTGCCCTGCTGGAGGTGCTCCAGATGGAGTTCGAGCTGGGTGGTGGCGACCCGGCCCGCGGTACGGACGCTGACACCGGGGGTGAGTACGGCGTCCGGCCAGCCGCCGTGCAGCGTACGGCGGTACAGCTCGTCGTGGATGGCGGCGATGGTGTCGGCCCCGATGCCCTTGTGGAGCTGCCACTGACGGGGGATGAGCGCGTCGCGGGTCTGCTCGGGCAGCGTCTGGAAGTAGCGGCTGTAGTCGGGGGTGAAGTGCTCCAGGCCGAGCTTGGAGTACTCCATCGGCGCGAAGGAGCCGGTACGGGAGAGCCAGTGGATCCGCTCGGCGCCGGTGGGGCGTTCGCGCAGCAGATCGAGGAAGATCTCGGCGCCGGACTGGCCTGATCCGATGACGGTGATATGACCGGCGGCGAGGAGCTCGGAGCGGTGGCGGAGATAGTCGGACGAGTGGACGACCGGGACGTTGGGGGATTCGGCGAGGGGTCTGAGCGCCTCGGGGACATATGCCTCGCTGCCCACCCCGAGGACGATGTTGCGGGCGTGGACCCGGCCCGCTTCCGTCTCCTCGCCGTCGGTGTCGAGCCGGGTGAAGTCGGCTTCGAACAGCGCGCGTTCCGGGTTCCAGCGGACCGCGTCGACCCGGTGGCCGAAGTGGAGTCCGGGGAGGCTGTCGCTGACCCAGCGGCAGTAGGCGTCGTACTCGGCCCGGTGGATATGGAAGTTCTGCGCGAAGTAGAACGGGAAGAGTCGGTCCCGGCTGCGTAGATAGCGGAGAAAGCTCCAGGGGCTCGCGGGGTCGGCGAGAGTGACCAGATCGGCGAGGAAGGGGACTTGGAGCGTGGTGGCCTCGATCAGCAGACCGGGATGCCAGCTGAAGCGGTGGGACCGTTCGTAGAAGGCGGTGGCGAGCGATCCGGGCACCCCGTGGGCGAGCGCGGCCAGGGAGAGGTTGAACGGGCCGATGCCGACGCCCACGAGGTCATGGGGCCGGTGGGATTCGACGGGGGGCATGGCGGTCATCGGGGGTGCTGCCTTCCACGAGTTCGATCAGTTGTCTCAGGTCACCGGGGGTCGTGTAGGGGTTGAGGAGGGTCGCCTTGAGCCAGAGCCGGCCGTCCGCGCGGGTCCGGCCGAGGACCGCGCGGCCCTCGGTGAGCAGAGTGCGGCGGACGGCGGCGATCTGCTCGTCGCCGGCGCCGGTGGGGCGGAAGAGAACGGTGCTGAGCTGGGGGCGTTCCCACAGCTCCAGCCGGGGATGGCGCTCGATCAGCCCGGCGAACCGCTGGGCCGCGTCGAGGGTGCGGCCGATGAGTTCGGCGAGCCCGTCGCGGCCGAGGGCCCCGAGGGTGACGGCGATCTTGAGGATGTCGGGTCGCCGGGTGGTGCGGAGCGAGCGGCCGAGCAGATCGGGCAGGCCCGCCGCGGTGTCGTCCTCGGCGTTGAGATAGTCGGCGGTGAGGGAGAGCGGGGCGAGGCGGTCGCGGTCGGCGACGGCGAAAAGGCCGGCCGCGATGGGCTGCCAGCCGAGTTTGTGCAGGTCGAGGGTGATGGAGTGGGCACGGTCCAGACCGGCGAGAAGGGCGCGGTGCCGCCCGGCGAAGAGCAGTGCGCCGCCGTAGGCGGCATCGATGTGCAGCTCGGCGCGGTGCCGGGCGCAGAGATCCGCGATCTCGGGGAGCGGGTCGATGCGCCCGGTGTCGGTGGTGCCCGCGGTGGCGACGACGAGATGGGGGCCGGGCAGCCGGGTGAGGGCGTCGTCGAGCGCCGCCGGGTCGAGTCCGCCGTGGGCGGTGGGGAGGGCGAGGGGCTCGGGCAGTCCGAGCAGCCAGGCGGCACGGCGTACGGAGTGGTGGGCCCCGGAGCCGCAGACGGTCTGGACGGCGCCGTGGCGTTCGCGGGCGAGGAGCAGACCGAGCTGGTTGGACTCGGTGCCGCCGGTGGTGACCAGGGCGGCGGGGGCCGCGGCCCGGGGGTAGATCTCGGCGGCGAGGGCCGCGGTGACGGTCTCCTCCAGCGCGGCGGCTGCGGGGGCCTGGTCCCAGGAGTCCATCGACGGGTTGAGCGCGCAGACGGCGAGGTCGGCGGCGGCGGCGAGCGCCAGGGGCGGGGTGTGGAGATGGGCGGCGCAC
>NZ_VCLA01000051.1 GCF_009600885.1 Streptomyces jumonjinensis | reverse complement strand
GGGGCGTGCGCGCCATGGCGTCACCTCCGCCGTGCGTCCGTACGGGCGACCGGGATGTCCGGTACGGGTCGGTGCCCACGAGCCCTTTATAAGCGGTCGCGCCCCGCCGCGCCCGCTCAGACGACGGCGACGGTGACGCGGTGCCGGAGGGTAGCGGGCCCATCAGGCAGGGGCGAGGGGGCGGGCCCGCTCGTAGAGGTTTCGTACATGCTGGTTCCGCATGTGGGGACGGATCGCGGACATCATCGACCGGTACCGGTCATCGCAGCGGCCGGATTGCACATGCTGGTAGTCGTCGAGCATCCGCTCCCAATCCGCACACGCTTCTTCCAGCCGTCCAACCTGTAGCTTCCGCTCGGCGAGCATCGCCCCGTACCGGACTCTCGTCCTTCGGTACACCGGCTCCCGGAGCCGGTCCGACTCCTGCATTGCCTCTACCGAACCGGCGACATCGCCAAGGGAGTAGCGAACCTGCGCTATGTGGTAGTGCAGAGACGAGGGGTCGTAGGAGCCGAACGTCTTCGCCCGGGATTCCGCCTGGTCCATAGCGGCCTCGGCCTCCCGCATCCGACGGAGGGCCATGGGTTTGTCGCCGCTCTGCGCAGCAGCGTGAGCCTGTTGCCCGGCGAGAAACGCCCGCATCCTGGGTCCGGCCTGCGGGGACGCGGTCGCTGCGGCGTCGGCGAGCTGGAGTGATCGGGCACTGTGACCCAGGTCTACGGCTTGAACGCTCATCCCTCTCAGCGTTGTGCAGTACGTCAGGTGATCCTCCGCCCCGCCTGCCAGTTCCAGGGCCTTCGTGTAGTACCGCTGGGCCAGCCCGTCAGCCCGCTCGTCCATTGCCATGTACCCGGTCAGGTAGCAGTGGTCGGCGGCTGCCGACAGCATCGCTTTCCGAACGTCTTCGGGGCCGTCTTCCTTGAGGTACGGAGCGATGGTGTTCACGATGAACGCTGCTGCCATCGGTCGTGCGTGCCGGCCGCCGAACATGTCGTCGATTTCGCTGATGCGCACTGTCATCGCCACCACAGCGTCGACTTCAGCATGGCCGATCTTCATTCGAGGGTTGCGGCGGTACGAGGCGAACCTCTCGATGGCATCCGGAAAGCCGGGGATCAGCGCCGCGGCGGAGTAGAGACCGGCGGCTCCGAGTATCGCCCGCCGGGACGGGTCCATGTCCACCCCTCCCAGTTCGATCAGTTCGGCCACGGTGTCCGGTGCGTTGGCCGGGGAGCCCAGGGTTCCCCCGAGACCAACCTCCTTCGGCGTAATGGGCCTGGACAGCCGCCGGGAGAACGCCTCAAGGATCGCGTCATGCACCCGCTTACGCGGGACGGTGCCCGTCAGCCAGTGACACACGGCTGAGTCGTCGTACCTCAGAGACAGTCCCAGCTCCGTCCCGACTCGGTTAACCGCGCGAGCTACCTCGCCGTTGGTCCAACGGGCCTCATCGATCAGCAGGGCGAGCGACAGATTCTGGGCGGCCATGACCGTACCTTCCCCGACATTCAAGTCTTTCAACTCCCCACCCTGGCACGGACATACCCACCGTGAGTGCCGATCGGTTCACTGTTCGTCAGTTGCTCGGGGCGGAAACCTCGCCATAAGCCCCACATGTACCTGCGAACAGGCGTCCCGCCATCGGAGAGACGGAGGCATCCATGTCACCCATCCTGGCCAGCCCAGCGGCAGCCCCGACTGCGACAGCTCCGGGCCATGCAAGATCATTCCGCTGCGACATGGAGCTGCCACGCAGCTCACGGCCTGGTGCACCGTTAGATGCTCAGGACAGGCGGAGGCCGGGTCAGGTGCGGCGCATCGTCCGCGCGTACCTGCGGCTCTGGGGCCTCGACGACCTGGCGGAGGCGGTTGAGCTACCCGTCAGTGAGCTGGTGACCAACGCGTTCCTGCACGGTCGGGGGAGCGTCATCGAGTTCCGTATGTGGCGGGATGAGTCGTTCGTTCGGATCGAGGTGGGCGACGGCACCACGGTGACAATCCCGAAGGGGACGCCGGACGATCCCCTCGCCGAGAGCGGTCGCGGGCTGTGCCTGATCGCCGCGTACGCCGACCGCTGGGGGCTGGCGGAGGACGGGACCCGTGTCCGGTGCGCCATTCGGATTCCTGGGGGTGGCCGGTGATCCCGGAACCGTCCTGGGGCCGACGGTTCCTCACGGGGTGCGCGCATCCGATCAAGTGCCTCCGGAACAGACACGACTGGGCAGTTGAGATGACAGGGTTCGGCCTCAGCTCGCTCTTCATCGGGCTGACCGGATTCCTCGCCATCGCCGCATGGGTGAGCTCACTCACCATGAAGTACGGCTTCACGCCCTAGAGCCGGTCACCCGGGGCACTGGGTGCTCCTCGCTCCCGTATAGCCGACGGCCTCGCGGACACCAGCGTGCAGCTGCCGTACGGATACCTGCTCAGCCCCTCCAGACGCCCAGACGATTGGATCGGAGAAGCGATGACAGAACTAGGTCTTCCATCAGTTCCGCCCAGGAAGGTGCGAGAGATCGGCACAGGGGTCGTGTTCGAGGGAAGCGGTCACCACTTCAGCGCCGCCCCCGATGTGGACATCGCGGCGGCCTCGGCAGCCGCGAAGGTGCCCCTGTCGGTGATCGTGCAGGTGACCAAGCGGTGTGACTTCGACTGCTCGTTCTGCTCGGAGGTGTTACAGCTCCCGGACCCGACGCTGGAGGAGCTGGACACCGTGCGAAGGAATCTGACCGGTGTCGGCCGGGTCTTCCTGTCGGGCGGGGAGCCGCTGATGCGCAAGGACTTCCACGAGATCGTGGAGATGTACCACCGGGACTTCGTCCTCGCCGTGCCGACGAACGCCACCCACGGCCTCAGCCACGCGCCCCGGATCGCCGGAAAGGTCGCCTTCGCCAACATCGGTCTGGAGGGGCCCCGGGCCACGGTCCGCCGGGTACGCGGCGATTACGACAAGCAGATGGCGGGCGTCCGTGCCCTGATGGAGCACGGCATCTCACTGTCGCTGTCGGCTGTGGTGTACCGCTCAACGCTGTCCGTGCTCCCGTTCACCGTCCAGATCGGGGACGTGCTCAACGCCGGGAAGGTCAAGCTCATCCTGCCGCTGCGCAAGGGCAACGCGCTCAATCTCGCCGAGCACGAGTTCATCACACAGGACGAGGCCGAGTCCACGTTCCAGCATCTCCGAGGGCTCCGCGCGGAGCACCAGTGGTCGCCCGCGCTGCGGCTCACGACGTGGACCCCCCAGAACGAGGGTCACATGATCGTCATCGAGCCGAACGGGATGGCACGTGCCTGGCCCGTCTACGACGCGAAGGATCTGTGGGAGCCGTTGGGGAACGTCCTGGAGGAGCCGATCACCGCCATCTGGCGGCGGTACCGGTTCAAGGAGAACCACTACGCGAAGTACCTCGGGCGCTCCATCCACGCCGTGGCGCAGGGAGTCTGAGGTGCGGGTGCTGACGAACCTGGGCTGGCCCGATACGCCCTTCGGGTCGACCGGGCGGCCGGTGCAGAGGCCGGTGCAGTGGCTGACCGGGGTCTCCTGCCAGTGGGCGGACGCGGGCACGGGCCCGATGCTGATGAGCGCCGCGGCGGTGCTGATGCCGGTGCACCGCACGCGGTCCACTCCGGTCACGTCTCAGCTGGCGCATTACGGGTTCAAGGTGATGGCGGCGGAGACTGACCAGGATCGTGCTCTGCTGGACATGCTGGACGAGTTCCTCATCCAGGCGCGACGGCAGGCTCAGATCATCGCCTGGCACTCGGCCATGGACGACCTGCATGGTCTTCGTGGCCTGTCCCGCTCCTGCCAGGGGCACCGGCATCCCGGTATCGCCGCGGTGTCCGAAGCCTGGGAGAACCGCGAGCACCGCGCAGCGGGCACGGCGCGTTGCGTGGACACGGCTCTGGACCTCGACCCCACCCTCGGGATCGCGGATGCCTCCGCCGCGCACCGGCTGACGGTCGCCGACGAGCTGCTGGTGCTCCAGCACCCGACCCACGCCCAGCTCTGCTACGACATCCTGGCCGAAGCGGGTGAAACCGCTCTCGTCACCGAGTCACTGGCAGCCGGGGCGCTGACACAGGCCCTGATGTCCACGCTGCTGGGCGGGAAGGCGACAGGCCGCCTGCACTGGGAGGAGCGGGACGGGTGCGAGGGACCGCTGAATCTGCACGAGCTGGTCGGCACGGTCGCCTGGGACCAGTTCCCGACCCTGTTCACCCGCACCCCCAGCTGGTAGACGAGTAGCGTTCTGCGGGGGCCGTGGGCATCGGGCCCGTGTCCCCCGCTCACGGCAGGAAAACATGATCACCATCAACAGCCACGCGCATCCCGACCGGCTGCCGGAGCGCCGCGCGGGCACCGTCCGTATCGCCTCGATCGACGTCGAGTGGACCAAGAACTACCGCATCAAGAACGGCAACCGGCCCTTCTGCTACTCGATCGTCTGGCTCGACCTACCCTCCGGCACCTTGACGGACCTCTCCGACGTTCCCTACGCGTTCACCAGCGTCTACGTCGAAGACCCCGCCGAGAAGAACGACCTCGTCGCCTCGGCAGCCGCCACCCTGCGGGCCGCGAGCGATTACGCCGACCTCATCACCGGACACCAGCTCTGCGCCGACCTCGCCGTCCTGGACGCCAACGCACCCCACGACGACGCCGACCTCACCCGGGCCCGCGCCTACTGGAAGCAACGCCGAACCAGCAATCCCGACGCCGTTCAGTACGTGGACACCCGCTACGACGCCGGGCACCTCCTCACCGGCACGTCACGACGGCTCGTCGACGTCTGCACCGAACTCGGACTCGACGTCACCCAGCCCGAACTACGCGGCACCTCCATGCCCGCGCTGCACCGCCGCTGGACCGACGACGCCGACACCGAAGGCCGCGAACGCGTCAGCGTCCTCAACCTGCGCCACTCCCTGTCCACCGCCTACGTCGCGGCCCGGACCGAGGGCTTGGGCCACTGGGGCCCCGACGGACTGAACGTCAACCGAGTCCTTTCCCACGGAGCCAACGGCGCCTGGGGCTGGCTCACCCACCCGACCTTCACCAAACTGCTGGAGGGTCCATGCCGATCCGCGACTGCACCGTTATCGCCGTCGAAGGCACACAAGCAGCCGGCAAGACGACGCTCGTCCACGCACTGACCGCACATCTGCGCGAACAGTCCATCAACGCCCTGTGCACTGGTGAGCCCGCCCGTTCCAGCCCCTTCATGGAAGAGATCGTCCTCCACAACAAGGGCCACTTCGACCTCGCAGCCGAACTCGACCTCTTCGCCCAGCAGCTCACCGTTCCCCTACGGGCAGCGCGTCACCAACAGCTCCTCATCACAGACAAGACCCCCGCCAACGTGCTCGCCCTGGCCCGCCTGGTCCTCGACGCCACCGAGCCCAGGACCGCAGCCGTCCTCGCCGCCTGCGACGCTCTGTGCCGGGCCTGGATGCCCACCGCGTACGACCTGCTCCTGTACTGCCGCGACCGCTTCGACCAGAAAGCGGGCGGCGACCGGATGAGGGAGAAAGTCCTCTCCCTGCAAGACGAGGCTGACCACGCCGTCTACCAGGCATGCGAAGACACCGGCGTCCCCATCCTCGAAGTCCCCACAGGGATGAGCACTGCCGAGCGTGTCCAGTGGATCGCCAAGCGGGTTACCCAGCTGGGGATCACCGCGATCTGACCGACCGCTACAGTCCCCCGACGACCTACCCCGCACCGTTGGAGGACCAGTGCCGCAGTCCCATCCCGTGAACGACGTCATGCTCATCCTCGAACGCGGCAGCGACCTGCTACTCGCCGAACGCAAGAACACCGGCTACGCCGACGGCCTTCTGAATCTGCCCTCTGGCAAGGTCGAGCACGATGAAGACGTCTACGACGCGATCATCCGCGAGGCAGAAGAAGAGATCGGTGTCCGACTGCGGCGAGAGGCCCTACGGCTCGTCCACGTGATGTACTTCCGCAACCCCGAGGGCGGAACCCGGGTCGGCTGGTTCTTCGCGACGAACGAATGGGGCGGCGAACCGGTCAACGCGGAGCCTCATAAATGCGCCGGCATCGCCTGGCATCACCGTGATCACCTCCCTGACAACACCGTCCGCTACAACATTCTCGGCATCAGCCACTACATCAAGGGCGAACCGATGTCCGTCCACTGGCACGACTCGCACATGGGCAGGTGAGGGAGCCTGGAGCAGCCGGACTCCCATGTGCCCACGAGCCCTTTATAAGCGGTCGGGCCCCGCCGCGCCCGCTCAGACGACGGCGACGGCGACGGCGACGGCGACGGGGTGCCGCACCACCGCGTCGAAGAGATGTCCCTGGGCCGCATCGTCACTCCCTGGGGGGCGGCTCGGGCATGTTGCGCTCACCGTGGCTCCGGACGGGAGCGCCGCGTCCGGCTCGGGTGGCGCATCAGGTCGTGGAACGGCGCACGGGGCGCAGCATGGACGCGAACACGGGTGAGTCGGGGAAGGGCTGTTGTTCTCCGATTTTCCGGTATCCCCATGCTTCGTAGACGGCCTGAACGGCTCCGTCGCCGGCGGCTGGGTTGACGAGCAGGGTGACGCGTTCCTCGTGTCGCTGGGAGAGCCATGCTTCGTGCAGTTGCCAGGCGACTCCATTGCCTCGCCAGGGCTTGCGGACGACGATTTCGTTGAGGGCGACGGTCCGCTTGCCGTCTTCACGGATGAACTCATCCGGTTGGGGTTCCGACATCGAGGTCCACCATTTGGTGTCGGTGCCCAGCGGCATGCCGAAGCAGAAGCCCACAGGATCGTCGTCGTCGTAGCCGATGACCGCTGTCCAGCCGGGCCGGGATGCGTACATCGTCAGTCGCTGGTCGTATCGGTCAACGTCATAGAATGGCCCGGTCAGCCCAAAGTCGCGGTGTCGTACCTCTATGTGAATGTCGAGGATCGTCTGGCGGATGGCGGGCAGGTGCTCGGCTGTGGCCTGGCGGATTTCGAGGGTCACTGACGTCGTTCCTGTCGCTCGGTGTAGCGGGCCGTCCATTCGGAAATGCACTTGGCTCCACGTGCCTTTGCTACCAGCTCGCGGTTGAAGCGAGCAAGACACCTACCGGTACGCCCGGTCAGTGAATCACCAGTACTGGTGGCCAGAACCGACAGGGCCGTTGCACATGCCTCCTCGACATCGCCTTGCCGGAGCTGGGTCAGCGCCAGGTGGGTCGTGTAGTAAGTGCGGTTACGGCGGTACTGGGGACGTAGCCGTGCCAATGTTTGGTGAAAATGGGCTTCGGCCTCGCTGTGGCGGCCGACGCGCGCCATGATGAGCGCGGACAAGCCGTGGAGTTCAGCTCTGTCGTAGAAATCTATCCAGGCGGGCCGGGGTGTGGCCGGGTCGGCCCGGTCGAAGGCCACGCGGGCCTGGTCCATGGCTCGCAGGGCAGCGGTGGTGGCGATGGTGTCGCCGGCCTGCGCTTGGACCCCTGCCAGACGGGCGGAAGTGAGCGAGGCGTAGAGAGGATCGCGGCGGCATGCGGAAGCGTTCCGTGCGGTCTGGGCGGCGGCGATCGCTTCATGGATCCTGCCGGGTTGCTGAGATGCCAGCAGGGACGCGTGGCTCCAGAGCCGCAGTTGAATCTCGGAATTACCGGACAGCCCCGCGAGCATGAGGGCTTGTTGCAAATGACGGTGTGCGCGGTCCGGGCGGAAGTCGTCTACTGCCGCCCAGAGCGCAGTACCGGTAAAGGCCGCCGCGAGATAGTAGAGACGCGACCGTACGCGCTCGGTGGTGGTGCCGATGGCCTGGCGTTCCAAGGCGTGGCGAGCGAACGCGAGGGCTCGGGTCTCCAACTTGATCGTGCCTCCGTGCGCATTGTCCGCGACGACAAGCTCGGCGAACGCGGCCTCCAGCCCATTGACATCCCTCATTCCCACGCGGGGGCGGGCGGCAGCGTTCGGTACGGATACCAAGGCCGCCGTTGTCAGGGAGAGGGTCGCACCGGCGAAGGTACGGCGTTTCACAGGATCCTCCGATGGTGGCGATGCAATTGCCGAAGAGGAGAGTTCACCTCCTCTCGCTCCGGAGCGGGGAACGAACCCCAGCTCTAAAGCGCTGACCTGGAACTCTGCCTCTAGAGCTACCCTTTGCCGCTTCTGCGGCCATCGTGTTTTTCCGGTCAGCCAGTTGCGAATGTGCCGGTCCGTGAGGTTGCCCGGTCTGCCGGTCAGCCCCTCGATACGGTCGTTGAGACGCTGTGCAAGCTCAGCCTGCTTCAGCCCGGTCGCCTCCATGTGCACTGCCAGATGGACGTTGTCCGCCATGAACCTCACGGTAACGGCGCCCCGGCCGTGAGAGCCCTTCCCAAGGTAAAAATTGCCGGTTCACCGCAGCCGAGAGGCTGTCGGTATTGCCTGTCCACGCCTACCTGTTCACCGGTTCACTGAATCCGGTGAGCAGGGAGGCCGATGACCGGACCACGGCTTCCGTGCCCGAACCCCCTCGATGGACGGCCCGCTGCAACGAGCACGAGCGGCGGTCTGCACCCCGGATGGACGGAGACGCCACCATGTCACCCACACCGGTGAACCGGATGACGAGCCACGGCCTGGTGGCCGAAGGCGTGACTTCCGCTCAGGTGCCTGCGAACCCTTGCGATGTATCGATGGCACGCAGCACGAGGGCTGGTGCCCCGATAGACGTTCAGGACAGGCGGAGGCCGGGGCAGGTGCGGCGCATCGCCCGCGCGTATGTGCGGCTCTGGGGCCTCGGCGACCTTGCCGGGGTCGCTGAACTCGTGGTCAGCGAGCTGGTGACCAACGCCTTCCTGCACGGCCAGGGGAATGTGGTCCGGTTCCGGATGCGGCGGGATGAATCATGTGTCCGGATCGAGGTGGGGGACGGCACGCCGGTCACGATTCCTGAGCAGCAGTCGGTGGATGTTCTCGCGGAGGGCGGCCGTGGTCTGCTTCTTGTCGCCGCCCACGCCCACGAGCTGTGCCTGACGGACGACGGAACCGGTGTCCGCTGTTCCCTCCCGATCCCCGGGGGTGTCCGGTGATCCCGGGACCGTCGCAGCGTGCGCGCCCCTACCCTCTTGCCCCGCCGACCGAGCTCGTGCCCCTGGGGGGCGGCTCGGGCATGTTGCCAGGTACGGGGCGTTCCACGGGGCGCCCTCCCGTGCGGAGTCGGCACAGCCGTGGTGGCCGGTACAGCCGTGGTGGCCGGCGCCGGCGTGCGGTCCGGCCCAGGTCGCGCTGGCGAAGGCCACCGTGGCCGTGGCCGTCCCGCTTCGGGCCGCTGGTCGCGGTCCGACGTGTCCGCGTGTCAGGGCACGGTGATGACGATCTTGCCGCGTGCGTGGCCGGTGGCGCTGACGTCATGAGCTGTGGCGGCCTCCTTCAGCGGGAACACGGCGTGCAGCGGGACGGTGAGGCGGCCGTGGTCGGCGAGGTCGGCCGCCAGCGGAAGTCCTGCCCAGCCCGGCGACTCTCCGGCTTCGGAGCGGGAGAACCGCACTCCGTGCCGGTCGGCGTCGAAGTCCGCGATGGTCACCACGCGGTGCGGGTCGCCGACGATGGCCACCAGTTCGGCGAGAGAGCCCTTGCCAGCCGCGTCCAGAGCCACATCGACACCGAGCGGGGCCAGTGGGGCAAGGCGATCGGCCAGCCCCGCCCCGTAGGTGACCGGTACAACGCCGAGCTGGTCGAGGAAGCCGTGGTTGGCTTCGCTCGCGGTGCCGATCACGGTGAGGCCGCGGGCCCGGGCGAGTTGCGCGGCAATGGTGCCGACGCCTCCGGCGGCACCATCGATCAGCAAGGTCATGCCTTCGGCGGCTTCCAGCGCTTCCAGCACACGTGTGGCTGAGTCGATATTGCCCGCGGCGCCCCCCGCTTCCTCGAAGGACCATGACTGAGGCTTGGACGCCCACGCCTCCAGCACGGCGTACTGGGCCGCGGCGCCTCCCTGATCCAGGAAGGGGACGAGGCCGAAGACCGCATCTCCCACGGCGGTGCCGGTCACCCCCTCGCCCACCTCGTCGACGATTCCCGCGGCATCCATGCCGGGGATATGAGGGAAGTCCACGGTGGCGATGGACCGCAGCATCCCTGAGCGCAGGTACCAGTCGGCAGGGGTGACTCCGGTGGCACGCACCGCGATGCGGACCTGGCCGGGCCCGGCGTGCGGCTCTTCGACTTCCTCTACGCAAAGCACCTCGGAACCGCCATAGCGGTGGTACTGCACAGCAAACACGGAAAACCTCCGTACACATGGCACGTCGTTCAGCAGGAGAACTCGCAGCCGCTCACCTCTGCGGCAGAGAGCCGGCCGCGGGGCACCACGGCACCAGGTCACGCTAACCCGCTAAAGGGTCGACCTCTTCCGTTTGTGATTAAGTGGGAGACATGCCTGCCCAACTGCCTCGGAACCCGCCCCCCTCCACCTCCGGCACCCCCGTCCCGGGGCAGAGAGCCGACGCCCGGCACAACCGCGCCCGGCTCCTCCAAGCCGCCCGCGAGGCGTACGCCCTCAACGGCACCGACGTACCTTCCAGCACCATCGCCCGCAGAGCGGGCGTGGGTGCCGCCACCCTCTACCGGCACTTCCCGACACGCGGCTCGCTGATCGCCGCCGCGTTCTCCGAACAACTCAGCCAGTGCGTCGCAGCCCTCGACGAGGCCCTTCAGGACGACGATCCCTGGCACGGACTTCGCAACGTCCTCACCAAGGTGTGCACGATGCAGGCCCAGGACCGCGGGTTCAGCGCCGCGTTCCTCTCCCAATTTCCCGACGCGCCCGACGTCCATCGTGAGCGTGCCCGCGCCGAGGCGGGCCTCGCCCGGCTGGTACAGCGTGCGAAGGACACCGGACAGCTGCGCAAGGACTTCGACCCCAGCGACGTCACCCTCCTGCTCCTGGCCAACAACGGCGTCGTGCGAGAGTCCCCGGCGGCCTCCATGGCCGCATCCCGCCGCCTGCTCGCCTACTTCCTCCAGTCCTGCCTTCCGACGGACGGCACACCCCTGCCCCAGCCCGCGCCGCTCCGCCTTGACGACCTCTACAAGCCACCGCATCGAACGGGGTGACCGCCGACTTGATGTACTTCCGCAACCCCGAGGGCGGAACCCGGGTCGGCTGGTTCTTCGCGACGAACGAATGGAGCGGCGAACCGGTCAACGCGGAGCCTCATAAATGCGCCGGCATCTCCTGGCATCACCGTGATCACCTCCCTGACGACACCGTCCGCTACAACACCCTCGGCATCAGCCACTACATCAAGGGCGAACCGATGTCCGTCCACTGGCACGACTCACACATGGGCAGGTGAGGAAGCCTGGAGCAGCCGGACTCCCCTGGGCGCCCACGAGCCCCTCATCAGCGGCCGGACCCCGCCGCGCCCGCTCAGACGACGGTGACCGGGTGCCGCACCACCGCGTCGAAGAGATATCCCTGGGTGTTGTGGACGGTCCGCTCCGGCTGGACGCCGCGGGCGCGGTCGGTGGCGCGGGCGAGGATCTCGACCCTGCCTGTGGTGCGGGGGCGCCAGTCGGCGCTCCAGCGGACCCAGCCGTCGCGGCGCGGGGTGTCGCACAGCCGGGCCGGGCGCCAGTGCTCGCCGCCGTCGGTGCTGATCTCGACCGTGCGCACCGGCGCGGCGGCCGACCAGGCGCGGCCGGTGAGCGTCATGGCGACGCCCGCCGCCACGGTCGCGCCGAACGGCAGTTCCAGCGCGCTCTTGATGGTCTGCCGGGTCAGCGGGGCGCTGCCGCCGGCCGGGTGGGCGGCCCCGAAGAGCCGGTAGAACTGCGTGTTCCACGGCGATACGAGCGGTGTGTCGCTGACTTCGATGTCGCCGAGCCATTTGACGGAGGCGATCCCGATCCAGGACGGGACGATCACCCGTACCGGGAATCCGTGGTCGTACGGGAGGGGCTCGCCGTTCATCTCGTACGCGAGGATCACATCGTCGAGGGCTTTGGCGACGGGCAGCGGGCGGCGCACCCGGCCGAGGTTCACTCCGCCGCTGATGAACTCGTCGTCCAGACCGCGCGGCATCACCTCGACGGCCGACGCGGTGATGCCCGCGCGGTCCAGGACGTCGCGCAGCCGTGCTCCGCGCCAGCGCGCCGCGCCGAGCGCGCCGAGCGTCCAGGGGGTGCCGCTGACGGTCTCGCCCTGCTGGGCGGTGAAGAGGCTGCGGCCGTTGCCTGCGCACTCGACGACGGCAGTACGGGTCACAGAGGGCAGGGAGCGCAGCTGTCCGTAGCCGAACTCCACCGGACGGCGTCCGCGCAGACCGCTGCCCCACACCGTCAGCGTCCAGTCGCGCTCGTCGATGACGGGGGTGGAGGTGTGGTTGCGGACGAAGAAACGGTCGGCGGGGGTGAGCGGTCCGGTGTCGCGCAGTGCGGCGAAGTCGGTCTCGGCGTTGGTTCCCCGGAGGGTGAAGATCCCGGGCGGGAGGGGTTTGACGATGCCGGGGGCGGCTCGGGGGACGGCCTGGGCGGGGGCGGCGTGGGCGAGGGGCGCGGCGGCGAGGGGCGCGGAGGCGATCAGCTTCAGGAGGCGCCGGCGGTCGGGGGCAGAGGTCAGGACGGTCCCTGGGAGTGGTGGGCGGCGGTCCGGGGCCGGGCGATGCCCGATGAGCGGGAGACGGCCGCTGAGGTCAGCGGCGACAGAGGAGCGCGCGGCGCGAAGGCACGGGCGGGAGCCCGCCGTCGCGTGGAGGAGCGGCCATGCGCGGGATCATAGAGGCGGGTACGCGCAGGGGGTAGGGGGCACTGCGGCGCGCTTGACCGAACCGTGGCCCCGGGCTTGACCGG
>NZ_VCLA01000050.1 GCF_009600885.1 Streptomyces jumonjinensis | reverse complement strand
GGGGACGCCGGGGCGTGGGCGGCGTACGCGGAGCCGGGCCGCGCCGTCCAGGCCGTGGCGGAGTCCGGGGCGGTCGCCGGAGGCTCGGGCGGGGGCGTCGGCGAGGGCGGGACCGGGCCGCCCGCGAGCACCTGCTCGACCTCGTCCGGGTAGGGCATGGCGGTGGAACAGGCCAGCCGCGCCGCCACGATCGCCCCGGCGGCGTTGGCGTACCGCATGATCCGCTCCAGCTTCCAGCCGGAGAGCAGCCCATGGCAGAGCGCCCCGCCGAAGGCGTCTCCCGCGCCGAGCCCGTTGACCACGGTGACGGGGACCGGGGGCACCTCGGCCCGGGAGCCGTCGCGGTGCAGGGCGAGCACTCCCTCGGGTCCCTGCTTGACCACCGCGAGCTCGGCCCCGGCGGCCAGCAGGGCGCGGGCCGCCGCGGCCGGCTCCCGCTCCCCGGTGGCGATCTCGCACTCCTCCGGATTGCCGACGGCGACGGTGGCATGGGCGAGGGCCCGGCGGTAGTACGGCCGCGCCGTGTCCGGGTCGGCCCAGAACATCGGCCGCCAGTCGAGATCGAAGACCGTGACGCCGCGGCGGTCGCGGTGCGCGAGCGCGGCCAGGGTCGCGCCGCGGCTCGGCTCGGCGCAGAGTCCGGTGCCGGTCATCCAGAAGACCCGGGCCCCGGCGATGGCGGCCAGGTCGAGCTCCTGCTCGCGGATCTCCAGATCGGGGGCCTTGGGCTGCCGGTAGAAGTAGAGCGGGAAGTGGTCCGGGGGGAAGATCTCGCAGAAGGTGACCGGGGTCGGATACTCGGGCACCGGCGTCACCCAGCGGTCGTCCACGCCGAACTCCTCCAGCGCCTGGTGGAGATAGTCCCCGAAGGCGTCCCGCCCGGTGCGGGTGATCACCGCGGTGCGCCGGCCGAGCCGGGCCGCGCCCACGGCGACATTCGACGCCGAGCCGCCGAGGAACTTCCCGAAGGCGTCCACCTGTGCCAGCGGGACCCCGGTCCGCAGCGGATAGAGGTCCACTCCGATCCGCCCCATGGTGATCACGTCGTACGGCTGAGGGTCGTACGGCCCAGTCATGCCCGTCCCTTCGGTTCGACGCCCGGCTCTCCCCAGGTCTAGTGGCCCCCGTCCGACCCTGTCAACATTTTGTCCTGACATTCGGACGTTGGCTTGACACCCATATCCCGCCAACCGGAAGCTCATCGGCATGACCTCCCCCGTCCCCTCCCTGAACCGCATCCGGGTCGGCTCGGCCCCCGACTCCTGGGGGGTGTGGTTTCCCGACGACCCTCGGCAGGTGCCCTGGCGGCGCTTCCTCGACGAGGTCGCCGACGCCGGTTACGAGTGGATCGAGCTGGGCCCCTACGGCTATCTCCCCAGCGACCCCGCCGTACTCGCCGAGGAGACCGCCCGGCGCGGGCTGAGGGTCTCCGCCGGAACGGTCTTCACCGGGCTGCACCACGGCCCCGCCGTCTGGGAGAAGACCTGGGCCCATGTCGCGGACATCGCCGAGCTCACCCGCGCGATGGGCGCGGAGCATCTGGTCGTCATCCCGTCCTTCTGGCGGGACGACAAGACCGGCAGGGTGCTGGAGGACAGCGTCCTCACCCCCGCACAGTGGCGCGATCTGACCGCTCAGACCGAGCGGCTGGGCCGTGAGGTGCGGGAGCGGTACGGGCTGCGGATCGTCGTCCATCCGCATGCGGACACCCATATCGACAGCGAGGAGAACGTCGGCCGTTTCCTCGACGCCACCGATTCCGGGCTGGTCTCGCTCTGTCTCGACACCGGGCACTACGCCTACTGCGGCGGCGACAGCGTCAAGCTGATCGAGACCTATGGCGAGCGGATCGGCTATCTGCATCTCAAGCAGGTGGACCCGGAGATCCTGGCCGGAGTCGTCGCCGAACAGCTGCCGTTCGGGCCCGCCGTGGGCCGGGGGGTGATGTGCGAGCCCCCGTCCGGGGTGCCCGCGCTGGAGCCCGTGCTCGCCGCGGCACAGGCGCTGGACGTGGAGCTCTTCGCCATCGTCGAGCAGGACATGTATCCTTGTCCGCCGGACAAGCCGTTCCCGATCGCGCGGCGGACCCGCCGGTTCCTGCGCTCCTGCGGGGCCTGAGCCCGCCGAGGGCCCTGCGACCTCTGAGACCCCTGCGGCTCCTGAGCTCAACGTGCGGTATCCGTCATGGTTGTCGCCCGCTCATCACACATGTCTTCATTACGCGGGCCTTCCGTCACAGCCGTTCAACATCACCGCTCTCCCCCTCCACGTGAGCGCCGCGCGGGCGCAGGCTCAGTGATCGCCAGCGCTCGCGCGACAGGCCCTTCGGCGGTCCCCCGGCCGCCGCTGCCGTGCGCGCTAGGGAGGTGTCACACCGATGACGGACCGCAGGCTCTGGTCGTACAAGGACATCGCCGCTCACATCCGGGTACAGCCCGACACCGTCCGCTCCTACCGCAAGCACGGCATTCTCCCGCCGCCCGATCTGGTGGAGGGCGGTAAATCCTACTGGCACGCCGAGACCATCCGGGTCTGGGTGGCCAACCGCCCGGGGTACAGAGGCAGAAGAAGCTGAGCCCCTGACGGCCCGGTCCCGCACCCCGCTAGGGGCGCGGGACCGGGCCGTCTCCCGTCCGGGCCGTCTCCCGTCCGGGCCGTCTCCCGCCCCGCCCCGGCCGTGGGCGACCGCGCCGCACCGGCCCACCGGGATCCCTTGATACCCCCTAGGGGTATTGTATAGTGAGCATCACAGGGGCCCGGGAGCATCCGGGGCCCCGGTACGCCACATATGCGCCGCCTGAGCGCCTCTCAGACGCCCCGCGAGGAGACCGACATGACCGCGAAGACCGAGATCGAGATCACCGAGACCGCCGCCGCCTCCAGCTGCTGCGGCGGCAGCTCCTGCGGCACGGGCGCGGCGGACGCCGAGGCCGGGGCGGGCGTCACCGCCGTCTACGAGGTCTCCGGGATGACCTGCGGCCACTGCGAGGGCGCGATCTCGGCCGAGGTCTCCGCCATCGCGGGCGTCACCTCCGTGACGGCCGTCGCCGCGACCGGCCGGGTGACCGTGGTCTCCGAGGCCCCGCTGGACGAGGCGGCCGTACGCGCCGCCGTGGACGAGGCGGGCTACGAACTGGTCGGCCTGGCCGGCTGACCCCGCACCGCACACCGGACGGCCGGGCCGCCTCCCTCCCGGAGGCCGCCGCGCCGGACCGTCCGCGCCCCGCACTCCGGGCCGTATCCGACCAGCACCGACTGGCCGGGTACGGCCCGGCCCCATACCCCGGACAGAAACGGGCCTTACGGTCCGGACGGAACCCTGCCTTACGGTCCGGACGAAACCCGGCCCCGCACCCCGGACGAAACCCGGCCGTACGGTCCCATCGGAACCCGGCCCCAGGGCCCGAACAGAACCCCGCCCCGCACCCCGGACGGAACCCCGTCCCGTCGGCACCGGCCGTCACATCCGCCACCGCCGCACCCGGGGAATCGGAGCCCGCCGCGGACCCCCGCCGCCGATGTCTCGGCCGAGGCCGCCCAACTCACCCCTCTACGGGGTGATCTGCGTCTCGCCATAGATGTGATCCGTCTCGCACAGCGGACGCCCGCCGCCGCCGGGAGGAAACTTTTCCGGGGTTTCGGCGATACCGCGACCGCACCGCCCATGACGGCATCTCGCCTGCTCAGCCGCATGATCACCGAAATCGCCGCGGCCTTTTCGCCCGCCTTTGCGATACCGGGCGGCCGGCGCCCCCAGCCCTTCGGGCGGCTACATGTGACGCACAAGACCTTCACAAAGAGACCTAGATCACAGATATTTGGGGGTAACCATTCAGGCTCTTCATGAGTCTATGTGGGCGATGCCGAGAACGTCTTGGGGGACGTTCATGGGTTGTCTTGGGGGACGACCCAGGCAAGCGTTGGCCGGGGCACGTGCCCGGGGAGCTTTGAGCGGCCCTCCCGTGCGTACGTACCCCGGCAGACCGCGTGGAAGTACGCGGCACACAGACACCCGGCCGGATCCCGTGGGGGGAATCCGCTCCGGGGATATGGAAAGCGCCCCGCGCGCCGACCCGTGGGGGGATCGGCGGCGGGGCGCTTTCGCCGTTTGCGGGGCCGGACGGCCGACGGCCGCCTCGATGGACCCGATGGGACGCCGCCAGGGCCGTACGCCCGCCACAGGGCCGTGCGGGGCGCGGAAGCGGCAGATGTCACGCTCCGCGCCCGGCGTCGGCGGGCCCGGTGGCCGGGCGGCCTCCGGACGCCTGCGTCAGCGAGCCTCCACCGGGACGAAGTCGCGCTCGACCACGCCCGTGTAGATCTGGCGCGGACGGCCGATGCGGGAACCCGGCTCCTTGATCATCTCGTGCCACTGGGCGATCCAGCCGGGCAGCCGGCCGAGCGCGAAGAGCACGGTGAACATCTCGGTCGGGAAGCCCATGGCCCGGTAGATCAGGCCGGTGTAGAAGTCGACGTTCGGGTAGAGCTTGCGCTCGACGAAGTAGTCGTCGGACAGCGCGTGCTCCTCCAGCTTCAGGGCGATGTCGAGCAGCTCGTCGGACTTGCCGAGCGCCGAGAGGACATCGTGCGCCGCAGCCTTGATGATCTTCGCCCGGGGGTCGAAGTTCTTGTAGACACGGTGGCCGAAGCCCATCAGCCGGACGCCGTCCTCCTTGTTCTTCACCTTGCGGATGAAGGAGTCGACGTCGCCGCCGGAGGCCTGGATGCCCTCCAGCATCTCCAGCACCGACTGGTTGGCGCCGCCGTGCAGCGGGCCCCAGAGGGCCGAGATGCCCGCGGAGATCGAGGCGAACATGTTCGCCTGCGAGGAGCCGACCAGCCGGACCGTGGAGGTCGAACAGTTCTGCTCGTGGTCCGCGTGCAGGATCAGGAGCTTGTCGAGCGCCGCGACCACGACCGGGTCGAGGTCGTACTCCTGGGCGGGGACCGAGAACGTCATCCGCAGGAAGTTCTCCACGTACCCGAGGTCGTTGCGCGGGTAGACGAAGGGGTGGCCGATCGACTTCTTGTACGCGTACGCCGCGATCGTCGGCAGCTTGGCGAGCAGCCGGATCGTGGAGAGGTGGCGCTGCTTCTCGTCGAACGGGTTGTGGCTGTCCTGGTAGAACGTCGACAGCGCGCTGACCACGGAGGACAGCATCGCCATCGGGTGGGCGTCGCGCGGGAATCCGTCGAAGAACCGCTTGACGTCCTCGTGCAGCAGCGTGTGCTGGGTGATCTCGTCCTTGAAGGCCGACTGCTCGTCGACGGTCGGAAGCTCGCCGTTGATGAGCAGATACGCCACCTCAAGGAAGCTGGAGTGCTCCGCCAGCTGCTCGATGGGGTAGCCGCGGTAGCGCAGGATGCCCTGCTCACCGTCGAGATAGGTGATCGCCGATTTATACGCGGCCGTATTGCCGTAGCCGCTGTCCAGGGTCACCAGACCGGTCTGGGCTCGGAGCTTCCCGATGTCGAAGCCCTTGTCGCCGACGGTGCTCTCAGCCACCGGGTAGGTGTATTCACCGTCCGCGTACCGCAGTACTACAGAGTTGTCGCTCACGTCATCCCTCACCGACGTAGTGCCTCTTCTTCGAGGTGCCCTGACTGTCTCTACCATCCCCCATTTGGCTCAGCAGAGTGCACTCGGGGTCGACCCATGGGCCTATTGGCGGCACTCAGTGCCGCCAACCTGCTCATCCTGCCCCGTTCGCCCTGATTCTGGAAGTCGGGGTGGCGTTTCCCACCCCCGGGCGGGAGGGCTTCCCCCACCCGGCGGAGCACCCGAAGGGGCCCCACGAGGCCCCGATCAGCCGCCGCCGGAGGGCCGATCGGAGCGCCGGACGGGGGCGCCGCCGACCGCCGGGAGGCCCTCCCATCAGCCGCCCGCCAGCCGGTGGTCCAGGGCCGTGAAGCGCCTGCCTGCGGAAACCGTGCGCACCGCCTGCCCTATCGCCTTGCGCGAGCCGACCAGGACCACGAGTTTCTTCGCCCGGGTGACGGCCGTGTAGAGCAGATTGCGCTGAAGCATCATCCAGGCTCCGGTGGTGACCGGGATCACCACCGCCGGGTACTCGCTGCCCTGCGAGCGGTGGATGGTCACCGCATAGGCGTGGGCCAGCTCGTCCAGCTCGTCGAAGTCGTAGGGGATCTCCTCGTCCTCGTCCGTCAGCACGGTCAGCCGCTGGTCGTCCGGGAGGAGCGAGGTCACGACCCCGACCGTGCCGTTGAAGACGCCGTTCGCCCCCTTCTCGTAGTTGTTGCGGATCTGGGTGACCTTGTCGCCGACCCGGAAGATCCGGCCGCCGAAGCGCTTCTCCGCCACATCCGGCCGGGCGGGGGTAATCGCCTGCTGAAGCAGCCCGTTGAGGGTGCCCGCGCCCGCCGGCCCCCGGTGCATCGGGGCCAGAACCTGGATGTCCCGCCGTGGGTCGAGACCGAACTTGGCCGGAATCCTTCGCGCCGCCACATCCACGGTGAGCCGTCCCGCGTCCTCCGTCTCCTCCTCCGCGAAGAAGAAGAAATCGGTCAGGCCCTTGGTGATGGGCGGTGCGCCGGAGTTGATGCGATGGGCGTTGGTGACCACCCCGGACTGCTGGGCCTGCCGGAAGATCCGCGTCAGCCGGACGCTCGGCACCGGGCCGCCCTCGGCGAGCAGATCGCGCAGCACCTCGCCCGCGCCCACGCTCGGCAGCTGGTCCACATCCCCTACCAGCAGCAGATGCGCACCGGGCGCGACCGCCTTCACCAGCTTGTTGGCCAGCAGCAGATCCAGCATCGACGCCTCGTCCACCACCACCAGATCCGCGTCCAGCGGCCGGTCCCGGTCATAGGCCGCGTCACCGCCCGGCTTGAGCTCCAGCAGCCGGTGGACCGTGGACGCCTCGGCCCCGGTCAGCTCCGAGAGCCGTTTCGCCGCGCGGCCGGTGGGGGCGGCCAGCACCACCTTGGCCCGCTTGGCACGGGCCAGCTCGACCACCGACCGTACGGTGAAGGACTTTCCGCACCCCGGGCCGCCCGTCAGCACCGCCACCCGGCTGGTCAGGGCGAGCCGGACGGCCGCCTCCTGCTCGGGCGCCAGCTCCGCCCCCGTACGCCGCGCGAGCCAGGCGAGCGCCTTCTCCCAGTCCACGTCCCGGAAGGCCGGAAGCCGGTCGTCCGCGGCCCGCAGCAGCCGCTGCACCTGGGCGGAGAGCGAGAGCTCCGCACGGTGGAAGGGCACCAGGAAGACCGCCGTCAGCGGCTCCCCGCCGTCCGGCGCGGGAACCGTCTCCCGGACCACGCCCTCCGGGTCCGCCGCGAGCTCCCCGAGGCAGTCGATGACGAGACCGGTGTCCACCTGGAGCAGCTTCACCGCGTCCGCGATCAGCTTCTCCTCCGGCAGGAAGCAGTGCCCCTGGTCGGTGGATTGCGACAGCGCGTACTGAAGGCCGGCCTTCACCCGCTCCGGGCTGTCGTGCGGGATGCCCACGGCCTGGGCGATCCGGTCGGCGGTGAGGAACCCGATGCCCCACACGTCCGCCGCCAGCCGGTAGGGCTGGTTCCGCACGACCGAGATGGAGGCGTCCTCGTACTTCTTGTAGATGCGCACGGCGATGGAGGTGGAGACGCCGACGCCCTGGAGGAAGACCATCACCTCTTTGATGGCCTTCTGCTCCTCCCACGCCGCGCCGATCAACTTCGTCCGCTTCGGGCCCAGTCCGGGGACCTCGATCAGTCTCTTGGGCTCCTGCTCGATCACATCGAGGGTGTCGACGCCGAAGTGGTCCACGATCCGCTCGGCGATCTTCGGGCCGATGCCCTTGATCAGGCCGGAGCCGAGATAGCGGCGGATGCCCTGGACGGTGGCCGGGAGGACCGTCGTGTAGTTCTCGACGGTGAACTGCTTGCCGTACTGCGGGTGGGAGCCCCAGCGGCCCTCCATCCGCAGGGACTCGCCCACCTGCGCGCCGAGCAGCGAGCCGACCACCGTGAGGAGATCCCCGGCGCCCCGGCCGGTGTCGACCCGGGCCACCGTGTACCCGTTCTCCTCGTTGGCGTAGGTGATCCGCTCGAGAACGCCTTCGAGCACTGCTGGATTGGACATGATCCGACGCTACCCCCGACGTCGGACACCCCGCTCCCGCCTGTGGACAACTCCCGTCCGCGCCGTCCGCAATCGCTGGAAGGCCCCGAACCCCCGGAAGGGGCCCGGCCGACCGGCCGGGCCCCTTCCTCTTCCCCCTCCGGCAAGGCTCCACCAGTCCCCCCGGCCGTTCCCCCGGGAGCCTTGACGACTGATACGACACCCCTCGCCCGCGTACGGTTCCGCCCCCGCGCGCTCATCTCGGCGGCGGGTCCGGCGCCCCCATCTCGTATCTCGCCCGGGCCTGCACCCGGCCGTCCGCGGCATAGGCCGTCACCTCGTACACCGCCCTCCGCCCGAGGTCCACGAACGCGTAGTACACCCCCCAGCCGGGGTCGCCGGGCAGCCGCAGCAGCGCCGCCGTATAGCTCCGGCCGCCCAGCGCCCGCACCTCGATCCGCCGGGGCACCGCGTCCGTCCGGAACGCCCCGCTCACCAGCCCCCAACGGGGCGAGTAGCCCGTGCTCACGCTGTTGGCGCCGATGTTCTCGCCCACATCGTCCCGGCCGGTCCGGGCCGCGATGCCGCTCTCGATCTCCTCCGCGCCCACCACGAAGCTCTGCCGCCCGCTCGACATCAGCGCCACCCGCACCTCACGGCCGATGCCGAAGGCCCGGTCCGGCTCCACGGTCCGCACATGGGACGGGGAGAGCATCGTCGGCGCCGGCCCGGGAACGCTGGTGGCGGGCGGAGCGGTCGGCCTGGCCCCCTTCAGCTCCGGCACCGCGCCATAGCCGACCACCGCCAGCGCCGCCGCGACCACCGCCCCCGTCGTGGTCGCGGCGCGGCGCCGGCGTGCCCTGCGGCCCCGGCGGACCACCTCCTCGATCGGGGGCCACCCGACCGGGGAGGCATCCGCCTCCCGGCGCAGTTCCACCCTAAGGAGCGCCTCGGACCCGGCCGCCGTTCCATCCCCCAGGCGCGAGCCGTGGACCCTCCTGCCGTTCACCCGCCGGCCGTGGACGCCTCCGCCGTCCACGGCCCGGCCGCCGGCCTGCGTGCCGCCGCCCTCACGCGTACCGCCGTCGCACCTCTCCTCGTCGTTCACGGGCGGGCCTCCTGGGTCACCGGCCCCGCCCCCCGGCGGGCCGGCGGGAGACCCGCCCTGGTCTCGCAGACGCCCGGCTGCTCACGCAGCCTGCACAGCGCGCGGGCGGTGTGGCTGCGCACCGTGCCGACACGGGTGCCCAGCATCCGGGCCACCTCCGTCTCACTGTGGTCCTCCAGATACCGCAGCACGATCACCGCCCGCTGTCTGGCCGAAAGCCGCTGAAGGGCGTCGGCCAGCGCACCGCGCTCGGCGATGCCGTCCGTGCGGTCCGGCGCCGCCGTCTCCGGGAATCTGTTGGTCAGCCACTCCCGGACCCGCAACAGCCGCAGCCGGTCCGCATTGGCGTTGATCATGATGCGCCAGACATACGCGTCGGGGTTGTCCGCGCGCTGCACCCGCTCCCACTTCACATACGCCTTGGCCAGGGCCACCTGCACCAAGTCCTCCGCGTCATGGTGGTTTCCGGTGAGGAGGCGGGCGGTTCGGAGCATCCGCGGCCACCGGGTGACCACGAATGCCCGGAACTCGGCCTCCGCGCTCGTCTTCACAACAGGGGTCCTCCGGTCAGGGGCCGCTGTTCGCCTTCCGTGCCGCGGGCACGGTTCGCGAGGTGCGCCTCAGCGCGTGGTGACACCCGTCCCGACGGTGCCGATCGTGCCGCCCGCGGTTCCTTCCCCGGCGGCGTACGCCATGACCGGCCCGGGCCCGTGCCGGTACCCGTGCCCGTGCCCGTACCGACGCCTTCCCCGGGCCCGGCCCGCCGGGGGCCGCACACCGTCCTCACCGGACGCGGACGCCCTGTCCCTCATGTTTCCTCCACCGCCGTCACCGGTGTTCCGAGCCGCTTGCCCCGAACGCGTACATCTCTCAGACGGTGCGGCGGACCGCCGGCTATGTCATGGCGCGAAAGATTCTTCCGGGATGCCGGGCGGCCCTCCTCACAGGACGTGTTCGATGAAGCGCCGAACCGTCTCGGCCAGCACCTCCGCCCCGTCCCGCGCCCACAGCCCGTCGTTGAAGAGCTCCGCCTCGATCGGCCCCCGGTACCCCGCCGCGTCCACCCGCTCCCGCCAGCGGCGCAGTTCGACCGCGCCGTCGCCCAGCTGTCCCCGGCCGGTGAGCACCCCCCGCGGCAGCGGGGTCGTCCAGTCGGCGACCTGGAAGGCATGGATACGGCCCGCCGCGCCCGCCCTCGTCACCGCCGCGGGCGCGGTGTCGTCCCACCAGACGTGGTACGTGTCCACCACCACGCCCACCCGCGGGGCCGGGAACCGCTCCGCCAGCTCCAGCGCCTGAGCGAGCGTGGAGACCACGCAGCGGTCGGCCGCGTACATCGGGTGCAGCGGTTCGATCGCCAGCCGTACGCCCCGCTCCGCCGCGTGGGGAGCGAGGACGTGGAGCGCGTCCGCGATCCGCTCCCGGGCGGCACTCAGATCCCGGCTGCCCGGCGGCAGTCCGCCGCTGACCAGCACCAGGGTCTCCGTGCCCAGGGCCGCCGCCTCGTCGATGGCCGACCGGTTGTCGTCCAGGGCGCGCAGCCGCGCGCCGGGTTCGGCCGCCGTGAGGAAGCCGCCCCGGCAGAGGCTGGTGACGGTCAGCCCCGCCCCGGCGACGAGCCGCGCCGCCTTCTCCACTCCGTACGCCCCTACCGGTTCGCGCCACAGACCGACACGGGTGACGCCGAGACGCGCGCAGGCTGCGGTCAGTTCGGGCAGCGACAGCTGCTTCACGGTCATCTGATTGATGCTGAAACGGTCCGCCACAGCGTCCTCCGGAATGTCGTCCGGGCGCTTCACGCGTCGACTCCGTACATCCCGAGCAGTGTTCTCATCCGGTGCTCCGCCAGCGCGGGATCGGGGAAGAGGCCCTGCTCGTCGGCGAGTTCGTACGCACGGGCGAGATGCGGCAGCGAACGCGCCGACTGGAGCCCGCCGACCATCGCGAAGTGCCGCTGACGGCCCGCCAGCCAGGCCAGCAGCACCACGCCGGTCTTGTAGTAGCGGGTCGGCGGCTCGAAGAGATGCCGGGCGAGGGGAACGGTCGGATCGAGCCGGGCCCGGAAGGCGCGTACGCCGGCACCGCTGCCCGGAGCGCGTACGCCCGCGAGGGCGCTCGGACCGCTCGCACCGTCCCCCGGACCCCCCGCGTCCAGAGCGCGTACGGCGTCGGCGGCCACCGGCCCCAGCGGGTCGAGGACACCCAGCAGGGCATGGCTGAAACCCTGTTCATCGCCCGCGATCAGCTCCGGATAGTGGAAGTCGTCGCCCGTGTAGCAGCGCACACCCGCCGGGAGCCGCCGGCGCAGCGCGATCTCGCGCCCCGCGTCCAGCAGCGAGATCTTGACGCCGTCCACCTTGTCCGGATGAGCCGCGACGACATCGAGGAAGACATCGGTCGCGGCGGAGAGATCGGTGCTGCCCCAGTACCCCTCCAGCGCCGGATCGAACATCGGGCCGAGCCAGTGCAGGATCACCCGGCCGCCGGACTGCCGCAGCAGCCCGTCGTACACATCGAGATACTCCTCCGGGCCGCGGGCGATCGCCGCGAGCGCCCGGGACGCCATCACGATCGGCTGGGCCCCGGTCCCCTCCACGATCGCCAGCTGCTCCTCGTACGCCCGGCGGACCGCGCCGAGCGGGGCGGGGCCGGTGAGCTGGTCCGTGCCGACGCCGCAGGCGATCGCGCCGCCCGCCGACCGGGCCTCGGCCGCCGACCGCCGGATCAGCTCCGCCGCCGCCGTCCAGTCCAGCCCCATGCCGCGCTGCGCGGTGTCCATCGCCTCCGCGACGCCCAGTCCGTGCGACCAGAGATGGCGGCGGAAGGCGAGGGTGGCGTCCCAGTCGACGGCGGAGGCGTGCGGGTCGGCGAAGGGGTCCGCGACGACATGGGCGGCGGCGAAGAGGGTACGGGAGCGGAGCGGACCCCCTCCGGTGACGGTGACGACCGGGGCCGGAACCGGCCGGGGCGTGTGGACCCGCAGCCCGCCGTCCGCGCCGGGCAGCCGGATGCTCATAGCGTCAGCTCCGGCACGTCCAGCCTGCGTCCCTCGGCAGAGGAGCGCAGCGCGAGCTCGGCGAGCTGCACTCCGCGCGCGCCCTCCAGCAGATCCCAGCGATAGGGCCCGCCCAAGGCGACATGACGCAGAAACAGCTCCCACTGCGCCCGGAAGCCATTGCCGAACTCGGCGTTGTCCGGCACCTCCTGCCACTGTTCGCGGAAGGGCTCGGTAGCCGGGAGATCGGGGTTCCACACGGGTTTGGGGGTGGCGGAGCGGTGCTGGACCCGGCAGCGGCGCAGCCCGGCGAGCGCGGAGCCCTGGACCCCGTCGACCTGGAACTCGACCAGCTCATCGCGCATCACCCGGACCGCCCAGGAGGAGTTGATCTGCGCCACGGCCCCGCTCTCCAGCTGGAGCACCGCGTACGCCGCGTCGTCGGCGGTCGCCGCGTACGGCGTGCCGTGTTCGTCCCAGCGGCGCGGGACATGGGTGGCGGTGTGCGCCATCACCGTGGTGACCTTGCCGAACAGTTCGCGGAGCACATACGACCAGTGCGGGAACATGTCGAGGGCGATGCCGCCGCCGTCCTCGGCGCGGTAGTTCCAGGAGGGGCGCTGGGCGTCCTGCCAGTCGCCCTCGAAGACCCAGTAGCCGAACTCGCCGCGCACGGAGAGGATCTCGCCGAAGAAGCCGCCGTCGATCAGCCGTTTCAGCTTGAGCAGGCCCGGGAGGAAGATCTTGTCCTGGACGACGCCGTGCCGGATGCCGGCGGCGTCGGCGAGCCGGGCCAGTTCCAGCGCGCTCGCGAGGCCGGTGGCGGTGGGCTTCTCGGTGTAGACGTGCTTGCCCGCGGCGATGGCGCGCGCGACGGCCGCCGGGCGGGCGGAGGTGATCTGGGCGTCGAAGTAGACGTCCACGGCGGCCTCGCCCCGCGCGGTGAGCACGGCGTCGAGATCGGTCGACCAGTCGGTGAGGCCGTGGCGTTCGGCGATGGCGCGCAGGGCGCTCTCGCGGCGGCCGACGAGCACGGGTTCGGGCCACAGCACATCGCCGTCGCCGAGGTCGAGGCCGCCCTCCTCGCGGATGGCGAGGAGGGAGCGCACCAGGTGCTGGCGGTAGCCCATCCGCCCCGTGACGCCGTTCATGGCGATCCGCACGGTCCTGCGTGTCACGACGCTGCCTCCAGAGGTCCCGGTGTCTTCAGATGTCTTCCGGCCCCCGGCCTCAGGTGGCCCCGGCCTCAGGCGTGTTGGGCGCTCGGGGGCCGCCGCGCGCCTGATCCCCGTGGTCCTGGGGAGTGTCCTCATGGCTCGGGGCGACGGTCTGTCCATCCGAACCCTGGCCGTCCGGGTCGCGATCCGCTGCCATGGTTCCGGGCGGGATCGCTCTTTATGGCGGTGTTCGCTCGATAGAGCTGTAGCAAGCGCTTTCTAGAGGGTATGACGCTAGCCTGCCGACAGCAGCCGGACAAGAGCCTGGCCCATCTCCCCCGGAGGAAGAGCGATGACAGTCACCCTGGCGGATGTCGCGGCGCGCGCCCGGGTGTCCCCGGCCACCGTCTCCCGTGTGCTCAACGGCAATTACCCGGTCGCGGCCACGACCAGGGAGCGGGTGCTGCGCGCGGTCGACGAGCTGGACTATGTGCTGAACGGCCCGGCGAGCTCGCTCGCCGCCGCCACCTCCGATCTGGTCGGCATCCTCGTCAACGACATCGCCGACCCGTTCTTCGGCATCATGGCCGGGGCCGCCCAGACGGAGATCAGCGGGCCGGAGGGGTCGTCGGGGCGGGCCAGGGGCGAGAAGCTCGCCGTGGTCTGCAACACCGGGGGGTCGCCGCAGCGGGAGCTGACCTATCTCACCCTGCTCCAACGGCAGCGCGCGGCGGCCGTGGTGATCACCGGGGGCGCGCTGGAGGACCCGGCGCACATCACGGCGATGTCCGCGAAGCTCGCACGGCTCGCCGACGCGGGGACGAAGGTGGTGCTGTGCGGGCGGCCTCCGCTGCCGGAGGGCGCTCCGGAGACGCGGAACGGCTCGGTGCTCGCCGCGCTCGCCTTCGACAACCGGGGCGGGGGACGGCGGCTGACGGAGCATCTGCTCACGCTGGGGCACCGCAGCATCGGCTATGTCGCCGGTCCGACGGAACGGACCACGACCCGGCACCGGCTGGAGGGCCACCGGGCGGCGCTGGCGGCGGCGGGGGTCGCCGGGGATCAGGACCGGCTGACGGTGCACGGTCCGTACACCCGGAGTTCGGGGTACGACGCGACGCGTGAGCTGCTGCGCCGCGACCCGGGGCTGACGGCGATCGTGGCGGCGAACGACACGGTGGCGCTGGGGGCGTGTGCCGCGGTGCGGGAGCTGGGGCTGCGGATCCCGGAGGACGTCTCGGTCGCGGGCTTCGACGATCTGCCGTTCTCGGTGGACGCGGTACCGGCACTGACGACGGTACGGCTGCCGCTGTTCGCGGCGGGGGCGCGGGCGGGGCGGCTGGCGATGGGGAAGGAGGACCCGCCGCCGGGAGGCATCGCGACGATCGGGTCGGACCTGATGACACGGGGGTCCACGGCTCCGCCGAGGGGGTAGCGGGGCCCGGAAGTCCTGGGCGGCCGGCCAGGGCCGGCGGCTGCCCCGAGGAAAGGAACGCGAGGAGAGGAACGCCCGCATGAAACTCGCCTTCTCGACCCTCGGCGTGCCGGGGATGCCCCTCGCGGAGGTGGCCGCCCTCGCCGCCGACTGCGGCTATCAGGGGGTGGAGCTGCGCACAGCCCCCGACGAACCCGTCAGCACCGCTCTCGGAGAGCGTGAACGGGCGAAGGCAGTACGGGAGTTCGCCCGGGCGGGCGTCGAGATCCTCGCCGTCTGCGGATACACGGGGGTCGCGGCCGAGGGCGACGACGCCGAGGTGCTCCAGGAGATCGGGGAGCTGCTCCGGCTGGCCGGGGATCTCGGTGCGCCGTTCGTCAGGGTCTTCCCGGGCGGCGGCGACCGCGATCCGGAGATCGGGGGCACCGACGCCGTGCGCAGGCTCGGCGCGGCGGCGGAGACGGCGGCCGGTGTCGGCGTACGGATTCTGCTGGAGACCCATGACTCGCATCCGACCGGGGCGGCGGTCTCCCGCATCCTGGGGCCGGTCGGCCATCGGCACGCGGGCGCGCTCTGGGATGTGCTGCATCCCTGGCTGGCCGGTGAGGAACCGGCCGCCGCGCGGGCCGCGCTCGCGCCCTTCCTGGGCTATGTCCAGGTCAAGGATGTGGCGTCACGCGACGACCTCACCCCCCTGCCCCTGGGGACGGGGACCCTGCCGCTGGCGGAGTGTCTGTCGGGGCTCGCCCCGGGCGCCTGGCTGAGCTGGGAGTACGAGAAGCGGTGGTATCCGGAGGCGAGGGAGCTGCCGGGGCTGCTGACGCCGGGGCGGGAGTTTCTGGAGGGGCTGTGCGGGCCGGTGGGGTGAGGCCCGCCCGGGTTGGGCGCAGGCGGCCCGGGCGCTCTCCGGCGGGATGAGCCCCCGCACACGGCGCGGCAGCCCCGCCGCATGCGAGCGGCGGGGCTGCCGAAGGATCGGGACCGCCCCGCCGGAGGCGGCCGGCGGGGCGGTCGGACAGGGTGGTCAGGCGGTCAGGGCGCGAGCTTCCAGCGCTGGTGGTCGGAGCCGGTGCAGTTCCAGACGCCCAGCACCTTGCCGTAGGACCCGGCGGTCAGACAGCCGCCGTCGTTGCCGACGATCTCGTACCGCCCGCCGGCGACCTCACGGAGACTCCACTTCTGGTTGTCGGAGCCGGAGTAGTTCCAGATCTGGGCGAAGTAGCTGGTCCCGTCGACCACCCGGCCGCGGTCGGTGTTGGAGTCCAGGGCCTTGCCCGTGGCGATGGACGGCGTGATCCGGTACCGGTTGTCCGCCTGCCGGGTCAGATTCCAGCGCTGGGCGGCGTGACCGGTGTCGTACTCCGCCTTGACCCTGGTTCCGTCGGCGGTGTTCGCGTTGTCCACATCGGCGGCCCAGCCGCCGACCGCGCTGAGCAGACGGGCCGTGCCCGGAACCTGCCCGGCCGAGTCGCCCCTGATCAGGAACGCGCTGTTCGCGATGTTCCAGTTCCGGTCGAGATAGCTGCCCGGCTGGGGACGCGGGTTGAAGTAGGAGTCGCGGTTGCAGTCGATCCAGGCCTCACCCGGGTTCCGGCAGCCGATCATGTCGCCGGGCGGGTTGGGGATGCCGCCGTCGTTGTAGCACATGAGGTCGCCGCGTATGTAGCAGTGCCCGTTGGCGGTCGAGCCGGGCGCTCCGGGCTGCACCGCGCCCATGGTGTGGAGCAGTTCGTGGGTGTCCACGTCGGGGTTGGCGAAGCAGGTGCTCTTGAGCCCGATCATCGGGTGGCCGGCCCGGACGTTGTGGTGGTTGTCCTGGCCCGGCCGCTTGTCGTGGGCGAAGCCGTAGCCGAGGCCGCAGACGTCGTTCTCGGTCCAGAGCACGTACTTGCGGTCGTTGCGGTCGTGCCCCGCGGCCTTGACCGCGTTCACGGCGGCGTCGCTGCCGGCGTCCATGGCGCCCTGCGGAATCACCACCCGGGTGACGGTGGGCGTGCAGGAGGAGTCATGGACGAAGCGGACTTCCCGCCGTTCGCCCATCGCCTCGGAGCTGGTGACGAAGCGGCTGTTCATCTGGGTCGCCCGGGACATGAACTGGCCGCGCAGCCCCTCCAGACGGTCGGGCTGGCGGTCGCCCCGTACGTACATCAGCTGGATACGGGGGCCGCTGACGCCGTCTCCGGCGCAGGAAGGCGCGGCCATCGCGGCGGCGGACCGGGTGGCCTTTTTGGTGGAGGGTATGCGCTTGTCCTCGTGGACCAGCGAGCGGGGTTCCGCCTTCGCGGAACGCCCGGGGTCGGGGGAGACCGGGGCGACCGGGGCCGCCTGGGCGATGGCGCCGGAGGCGGCCATGGTGCTCAGCGTGGCCGTCGCCAGGGCGAGGACGGCGGTCTTCCTCAGCCGTGCGGCCGTTGTTCTGAAGCTCATGGAAGCGGAGTCTGTCCGGAGCCTGTCAACGCCTGGTGAACGATCTCCCGCGCCTCGCCCCGGGTCCGTTTATCGCGTGTACACGCCGAACCGCGGGGACGCCTCCCACCCGTACGTACACACCGAACCGAGGGGACGCCTCCCACCCGTACGTACACACCGCACCGAGGGGACGCTACTCGCACGTACACGCCGCACCACCGCCCCGAGCCGCACCGCACCGCGCCCCTCCAGGACCCCCCTTCCGGCCGCCCCAAGGGCGGCTCTCACCGTCCTCGCTGCTCAGCGGTCCGGAATATGCCACAGGCATATATAGACGGGCATACCCTGCGCCGTATCAGTGACCTTGCGAACGCCGCGCGTAGTGACCCTTGCCACACTCTTGACCTGGTGGATATTTTCCGGTTATCCGTTTGTCTTTGGAATTTTCCTTCAACTCCCTTGTAAGGCAAGGCCGGAAGGAGCCCCTATGCACAACCGGAGCCTCTCCAGACGCAGCCTCCTCGCTGCCACGACCGTCACCGCCGCGGCGGTCGCCTCAGGCGTCGCCCCCGCCGTGGCCGACGGCCGGGCGCGGGAGGACCGCCTCAAACAGCTCATCTCCGGGATGAGTCTGGAGGAGAAGGTCGGCCAGGTCTTCGTACCGTTCGTCTGCGGCACATCGGCCACCGAGCCCTCCCCCGAGGCCGTCGAGGCGAACCTCGCGATCCTGGGCGTCCGTACGGGCGCCGAGGCCATCGCCAAGTACCACCTCGGCGGAATCATCTACTTCGTCTGGTCGGGCAATCTCCAGCGCCCCCAGCAGATCGCGGATCTCTCCAACGGCCTTCAGCGGGCCGCCCTCGGCACCCCCGGCCAGGTGCCGCTGCTGATCTCCGTCGACCAGGAGCACGGTTCCGTCACCCGGATCGGCGCCCCCGCCACCCTGCTGCCGGGCGCGATGGGGCTGGGCGCGGTCGGCTCCACCGACGCCGCGCGCACCGCCGGGCACATCGCCGGTGTCGAGCTGGCCGCGATGGGCATCCGCCAGAACTACGCCCCGGTCGCCGACGTCAATGTGAACCCCGCCAACCCGATCATCAACGTACGCTCCTTCGGCTCCGAGCCCGCCGAGGCCGCCCGGCTGACCGCCGCCCAGGTCCGGGGCTACCAGCGGGCGGGGGTCGCCGCCTGCGTCAAGCACTTCCCCGGGCACGGCGACACCGCCGTGGACAGCCACACGGATCTGCCGGTGATCACCCATACCCGTGAGGAGTGGGAGCGGCTGGACGCCCCGCCGTTCCGGGCCGCCATCGCCGCGGGCGTGGACTCGATCATGACCGCGCATCTCCAGGTGCACGCGCTGGACCCGAGCGACGACCCGGCCACCCTCTCGCACCCGATCATCACCGGCGTACTCCGCGAGGAACTCGGTTACGACGGGGTCATCGTGACCGACGCGCTCAACATGAAGGGGGTGATGACCAAGTACGGGGAGGAGCGCGTACCCGTCCTCGCCCTGAAGGCGGGCGTCGACCAGCTGCTCTACCCGAACAACATGGCGCTCGCCTGGAACGCGGTGCTGGCGGCGGTCAAGAGCGGTGAACTCACCGAGGCCCGGCTGGAGGAGTCGATTCTGCGGATCCTCCGGCTCAAGGACAAGCTGGGGCTGTTCGACGACCCGTATGTCTCCCCGGCGGAGGTGGACCGCAAGGTCGGCACCCGCAAGCACCTCGCCACCGCCGACGATATCGCCGAGCGGGCCACCACCCTGCTGGTCAACAAGGGCGAGCTGCTGCCGCTGAGCAAGCGGCGGCAGAAGAATCTGCTGGTCGTCGGCGCGAACCCGAAGTTCCCCACCAGCGATAAGCACACCTCCGTGCCCGCGCTGGCCGACGCCCTCACCGGACTCGGCTTCCTCACGACCGCGCTGCCCACCGGCGAGTCCCCGACCACGGCGCAGATCGACGCCGCGGTGGCCGCGGCGGCGGGCAAGAACGCGATCGTCGTCCTCACCCGGAACGTGAGCGCCGCCAGCGCGCAGCGCACCCTGGTGCGGAAACTGGCCGCGACCGGGGTCCCGGTGATCACCGTCGCCATCCGCAACCCGTATGACATCGCCCAGCTCAGCGGGGTCAGGGCCGCCCTCGCCAGCTACTGCTGGGGGGATGTCGAGATGCGCGCCGTCGCCCGGGTGATCGCGGGCCGCGCCGAACCGGGCGGCGAGCTCCCCGTCCCCGTACAGCGGGCCGACGACCCCACGAAGGTCCTCTTCCCCGTGGGCCACGGGCTGTCCTACGACGACTGATCCGGACCCGCCCGGCTCCACGAAGCTGAACAGCGCCCGCCACCGTGACCTCGCGGCACGGCGACGGGCGCTGACTTCACGGTCCCTCAGGTCAGGGAGGTCACGGGCGCAGACCCCGCTCGCGCTCGATGTCCACCTTGTCGAGCTTCGCGTCGGGCTTCGCCAGCGGCCTGGCCTTCGACTCGTCCAGCCGGACCGCGGTCGGGGCGACGCCCGCCCACTCCAGGATCGAGGCGGTGGCGGCGGCCTCCTGCTTGGCGGACAGACCCGCCACATCGGAGCCGTGGTTGCCGCCGGGGACCGTGTAGACGTAGCTGTCCCGGCTGCCCTTGCCGAGGCGGAACGGCTCCGAGCTCCACGGGTCGTTCTGGCCGTTGACGAACATCATCCGGTTCGCCTTCTCACGGACGAACTTGTCGACGCCCGCCATCACATCCGGCTTGAAGCGCATCTTGATGTCGCGCGGGACGAAGTTGCGCGGCTGCTGGTAGCCGTAGCGGGTCAGCCCCTTGAGGTGGGGCATCTTCATGTCGGGCGCGCCCAGTTCCGTACCGGCCTGGTAGTAGTACGGCGTGTACGGCGTCAGGCCCTGGTCGGTGTAGAACGAGAAGCCCGAGACCTTGTCGATGGTGTTCATGAGCTCAAGGTCCGAGAGCTTCTTGGCGGTCGGCAGCTTCTTGCAGTCGGCGGCCAGGCTGTACTGCCAGAAGGCGAACGTGTAGTCGAGAACGACGGCCTCATAGGCCTTGTCCAGCGAACCGACCGTCTTGAAGGTGAACTTGTTGTCCTTGGCGTACTGCTTGTAGATCTTCTTCAGCGGGGTGCGGCGGATCAGGGCCTCGCGCTGGATGTTGTCCAGCTTGGTACGGCACTCCTTGGTGCCGACCTTCCTGAAGAACTCGTCGTACGCGGCGTCCTTGTCGTTCGCCACGTCGTTGGGGGCGACATACGCGACGACGCCGTCCATGTCCTTCGGGTAGAAGCGCTCGAAGTAGGTGGCGGTCATACCGCCCTTGGAGCCGCCGGTGGCGATCCAGTTCTTGTCGTAGATCTTCTTCAGCGCGGTGTAGATCCGGTGCTGGTCACTGGCGGCCTGCCAGATGTCGAGCTTGGACCAGTCGGCGGGCTTGGGCCGGGAAGGAGTGAAGAAACGATACTCCATGGCGACCTGGTTGCCGTCGACGATCGTCGTGGGCTCGCTGCGGAACGGCTCGGTGTAGAGGCTGTAGCCGCTGGTGTAGAACACGGTCGGACGGGAAGTGTCCTTGTGCAGCAGGGTGAGCCGCTGCTTGAAGGTGCCCTTCTCCGGGTTCCGGTGGTCGATCGGCTGCTTGTAGTTGAGGACGAAGTACCGGTAGCCGGCGTGGGGCTTCTCCTCTATCAGGCTCATGCCCGGTATCGCGAGGATACGGGCCTTGATGTCCTGTGCCGCCGCCTGCTGTCCGGTCTGCACGCCATTCGCCGTGTCCCCGGTGGTGGTCGCTCCGGCCGCGGTCGCGGTGCCTGCGAGCATCGCGAGCGACAGCACGCCTGTGAGCGCCTTGCGCATGAACCCTCCCCTGATCCATTTGTGGTTCGCGGCGAACCTAGCGGTGGTAACCCCCGACCCGCCAGAGTTATTTATCTGCAAAACACAATGATTAGACCGACAGGGAGGATGAATCCGGCCAAGTCGGTCAGCAGAGGATCCAGCCAGTCGACCGTCCCGTGCCGGAGACCTTGCCGGTGGCCCGGACACAGCGGTGGAGGGCGTGCACGGAGACCGGTCCGGCCCTGCGGGTGAACCGGCCCCGCTCCATCACGGCCCGGCCGCCGCGCGGCTGGAGGGAGACGGACATCGTGCGCCGCAGACCGGGCCGTTTCGCATGGGTGACGGCGCAGGCGTAGCGGTGGTTCTTGTAGATCCGCAGCTCACCGGTGGCGAAGGGGTAGACCCGGTCCGGGCTGCCGGAGCAGGCCGAGGGGAGGGCCGCGGCCGTGGCCGGGGCGGCGGGACCGGCGGCGATGCCTCCGGCCACCATCAGCAGCACGGCGAGGAAACGGGTCAGCAGCCGGGTGCCGTGCCTCCGGCCGGGGTGCCGGGCCGTCGCGGGCCCTGAAGCCCACGTACCCGCGCCCTGTCCGCCGGGCCACCCGTCCCCCGTACCGCTGAGCCTCATCTCCCCCGTACCCCCGAGTCTCATCGCCGCTCCCCCTCGCAGTGACTCTTTCCCGTCCCCTACGTCCGTACGACGCTCGTACGGGCCGTTTGGTTGTCGTGGACGGGGCGACTCACGGCTGAACGGGGGGCTTTCGGACACGATCACCCCACGCACGCCACGCGCACCCCGCAGCGGCTCAGGCCACGACCGCCGCGAGCCCGTCCTCGGGCCGGTCCTCGGGACGGTCCTCGCCGCCGCGCCCGGCCGTCCCCGCGGTCACCGGAACGTCCTCGCCGGTGAAGGTGCGCCACAGCGCCGCGTACCGCCCGTCCAGGGCGAGGAGCTCCCCATGGGTGCCGTCCTCGGCGACCCGGCCGTCCGCCATCACGATCACCCGGTCCGCGCGGGCGGCCGTGGTGAGCCGGTGCGCGACGACCAGGGTGGTACGGCGGCCGGTGAGCCGGTCGGTGGCCTGGTTGACCTGGGCCTCCGTGGCCAGATCGAGCGCGGCGGTCGCCTCGTCGAGCAGCAGGACATCCGGGTCGACCAGCTCGGCGCGGGCCAGCGCTATCAGCTGGCGCTGCCCGGCCGAGAGATTGCGCCCGCGCTCGGCGACGTCATGGAGATAGCCGCCGTCGAGCGTGGCGATCATGTCGTGCGCGCCGACCGCGCGGGCCGCCGCCTCCACCTCGGCGTCGCTCGCGCCGGGCCGGCCGTAGGCGATCGAGTCCCGGACGGTCCCCGCGAAGAGATACGACTCCTGGGGCACGACCCCGAGCCGGTGCCGGTAAGCCGTCATGTCCAGGTCCCGCAGATCCGCGCCGTCCACGGTCACCCGGCCGCGCGTCGGATCGTAGAACCGGGCGACCAGCTTGACCAGGGTCGACTTCCCCGCGCCGGTCTCGCCGACGAACGCCACCGTCTGCCCCGCCGGTATCCGCAGCTCGATCCCGGTGAGGGCCTCCTCCTCGCCCCCGTACGCGAAGTCCACGCCCTCGAAGGCGATCTCGCCCTGGAGCGAGCGCACCCCGGCGGGGGTCCGCGCGGGCTGGGTGGAGGGCCGCTCCTCCAGCAGCTCCTGGATGCGCTTCAGCGATACGGCGGCCTGCTGATAGCCGTCGAAGACCTGGGACAGCTGCTGCACCGGGGCGAAGAAGAGCTCGATGTAGAGCAGATAGGCCACCAGCGCGCCCGTGGTGAGGGTGCCCGCCTCGATCCGGTTGGCGCCGACGATCAGCACGGCCGCGGCGGCGACGGACGACAGCAGCTGGACGAAGGGGAAGTACACCGAGATCAGCCACTGACCGCGCACCCGCGCCTTGCGGTAGCTGTCGCTGCCCTCTGCGTACCGCCGGTTGCCCTCGCGCTCACGGCCGAACGCCTGCACGATCCGCAGCCCGGAGACCGACTCCTGGAGGTCGGCGTTGACGCCGGAGATCCGGTCGCGGGCGAGTTCGTACGCCTTCACGCTCTGCTTGCGGAAGAACCAGGTGCCGACGATCAGCACCGGCAGGGTCGCGAAGACCAGCAGCGCCAGCGAGAGATCGATGACGATCAGCGCCACCATGATCCCGAAGAAGGTGACGACCGAGACGAACGCGGTGACCAGGCCCGTCTGGAGGAATGTCGACAGGGCGTCCACATCCGTCGTCATCCGGGTCATGATCCGACCGGTCAGTTCGCGCTCGTAGTAGTCGAGTCCGAGCCGCTGGAGCTGGGCGAAGATCCGCAGGCGTACGGCGTAGAGCACCCGCTCCCCGGTACGCCCGGTCATCCGGATCTCGCCGGTCTGCGCCAGCCACTGCACCAGCACGGTGCCGAGCGCGAGCAGGGACGCGGCCCAGACGGCGGCGAGCGCCGTCTGCTCCACTCCCTGGTCGATGCCGTGGCGGATCAGCACCGGCAGCAGCAGACCCATGCCCGCGTCGATCGCGACCAGCAGCAGGCTCAGCAGCAGCGGCAGTCCGAAGCCGCGCAGCAGCATCCGCAGGCCCCGGCTCTCGCCGTGGGTGTGCTCCGGGAGCGTGGCCCGCGCCTCGTCGACACGGGGGGTGTCGTCGGCGGGCGGCAGCGCCTCGACCTGGGCGAGCAGTTCGGGGGTCGCGCCCGGGGCGGCGGACTCGGCGGCACTCTCGTCGCGTACCCAGAGCCGGGGGGTGATGCCGCGCTCGGCGTCGAACTCCGCGTCGAGTTCCTCGCGTACGGTGCGGTCGTCGTCCGGCCCCGTGGCCGGCGGCGGGGTGTGGCCCGGGGAGACCCCGCCGAGCTCGTCGGGGTCGGTGAGCAGCCTGCGGTAGAGGGCCGAGCGGGCCGTGAGCTCCTCGTGGGTGCCGATGTCGGCGAGGCGTCCGCCGTCGAGGACGGCGATGCGGTCGGCGAGATGGAGGGTGGAGCGGCGGTGGGCGATCAGCAGGGTGGTGCGTCCGGCCATGACCGCGCGGAGCGCCTCGTGGATCTCGTGCTCCACCCGGGCGTCGACGGCGGAGGTGGCGTCGTCGAGGAGGAGGAGCCGGGGGTCGGTGAGGATGGCGCGGGCGAGGGCGACGCGCTGGCGCTGGCCGCCGGAGAGGGTGAGTCCGTGTTCGCCGACCTTGGTGTCGTAGCCCTCGGGGAGCTCCGCGATGAAACGATCCGCCTGGGCGGCGCGGGCGGCGGTCTCGATCTCCTCGCGGGTCGCGTCGGGCTTTCCGTAGGCGATGTTGGCGTGGACGGTGTCGGAGAAGAGGAAGCTGTCCTCGGGGACGAGTCCGATGGCGGCCCGCAGGGACTCGGTGGTGAGCTCGCGGACGTCGTGGCCGCCGACGAGCACCGCGCCCTGGCTGACGTCGTAGAAACGGGGCAGCAGCAGGGAGACGGTGGACTTCCCGCTGCCGGACGCGCCGACGACGGCGACGGTCTCGCCCTCGGCGATCTCCAGCGAGAATCCGTCCAGGACGGGCCGGTCCGGGTCGTAGCCGAAGGTCACCCCGTCGAACTCGACGGTCGCCGGGGCGTCGGCGGGCAGCTCCTTGGTCCCGTCCTTCAGGGTCGGCTCGGTGTCGATGAGCTCCAGTACGCGCTCCACACCGGCGCGGGCCTGCTGGCCCACGGTGAGGACGACGGCGAGCATCCGGACCGGGCCGACGAGCTGGGCGAGATAGGCGGAGAAGGCGACGAAGGTGCCCAGCGTGATCTGGCCGCGGGTGGCGAGCCAGCCGCCGACCGCCAGCATGGCGACCTGGCCGAGGGCGGGGACGGCCTGGAGGGCCGGGGTGTAGCGGGCGTTGAGCTTGATGGTGCGCAGCCGTCCGGCGAAGAGCCTGCGGCCCGCGTCGCGGAGCTTGCCGGCCTCCTGCTCCTCCTGGCCGAAGCCCTTGACCACCCGTACGCCGGAGACCGCGCCGTCGACGACCCCGGCGACCTGGGCGGCCTGGCTCTGCGCGTACCAGGTGGCGGGGTGGAGCCGGGTGCGGCTGCGGCCCGCGATCCACCAGAGGGCGGGGGCGACGGCGAGGGCGATCAGGGTGAGCGGCAGCGACAGCCACGCCATGATCACCAGGGAGATCGCGAAGAGCAGGAAGTTCCCGATGGTCATCGGGAGCATGAAGAGCAGGCCCTGGATCAGCTGGAGATCGCTGGTGGCGCGGCCGACGACCTGCCCGGTGGAGAGCTCGTCCTGCCGTCGGCCGTCGAGCCGGGTGATCGTCGCGTACATCTCGGTGCGCAGATCGTGCTGGACGTCGAGGGCGAGCCGGCCGCCGTAGTAGCGGCGTATATAGGTGAGGCCGTAGACGACGACGGCCGCGGCTATGAGCAGACCGGTCCAGACCGCCAGCGAACGCGTCCTGTCACCGATGACATCGTCGATGACGACTTTGGTGATGAGGGGGACCAGGGCCATGACGGCCATGCCCGCGAGCGAGGACCCGAGGGCGAGCAGCACATTGCGCCGGTACCGCCAGGCGTATCCGGACAGCCTCCGCGCCCAGCCGCTCTCCGGGCTCCGGGCTCCGGTCCCCGCCCGGCCTCCGGCTTGTTCCGCCGCTGCCTTCGCCGCCGCCACGTGGTGCCTCCCGTTGGTTATGTCCCACCGGAAGACACCAACGCGCCGGGGCCCGGATTTCATCCCGCCGGGCGGTGGAGCCGTCGCGGTGCGGGCGTGCCCGGCTACGTTCCGTCGGTTCCCTGGGTTCCGTGGGCGGGTACGGATTCCCTCGCGGCGCGCTCCGGGGTGGCGGGCACGGCCTCGTGCGGAACGGCGGGGGGTACGTAGGCGGTGCGCGCGGGCGCCTTGGGGCTGAGGCGCTTGTGGATCGCGCGGGAGACGGCCTGGATGGTGTTCACACCGTCCGTCATGGTCTTGTTGCCATGGGTGAGGATGGAGATCGTGTAGTTGTGCCCCTTGCCGGTGAAGGCGCCGATGGAGTGGACCCGCCAGCCGTGGGTCTTCCGGGGCAGCCAGCCGTTCTTCACCTGGACGGTCGCGGTGGCGGGGGCGCCGGCCGGGGTGCCCCAGCGCTGGTCGCGGACGACCTCGCCCATCAGCTTCCGGGCGTAGGCGCGGGAGTCGTCGGTGAGGAGGGAGTTCTTCGTGGTCAGCCGTCCGAGCAGACGCTGCTGGTCGCGGGCGGTGATCTGGGTGAGGCCCCAGTAGCGGTCCGCGCCGGGGGTGGTGTCGGTCATCCCGGCGGCCTTGATGAAACGTTTCACCTTCGTCGGGCCGAGCTGCTTCCACAGGGTGGAGGTCGAGGCGTTGTCCGACTTGGTGATCATGGCCTTGGCGAGGGACTTCTCGCGCGAGGTCAGCTTGCGCTCCTGCCTCTGGGCGTCGAGGAGGAGCGCGCCGAGGACAGTGACCTTCACGACGCTGGCCGAGT
>NZ_VCLA01000049.1 GCF_009600885.1 Streptomyces jumonjinensis | reverse complement strand
CGGCCGGGCTGTACGGCGCGGATCTGCGGCGCGGTCCGCTGCCCGCCCTCGCGGAGGGGTACGCCCATGTCACGGTCGAGCTGACAGTCACCTCCGACCCCGGACTCACCCGCCCTGCGGCCCAGGGCGCCCGGACCGCCGCGCGAGCGCTGGTGCTCGACGCGGAAGCGACCAGGGTGACCGAGCCCAGCGGGGCGGTCACCGCGATCAGAACGCCCGTGCTGGTGGTGGTCCGGCCGGGACCGCCCCGCGCGGCTCTCGCCCGGTGGCAGCGGCTGCTCCCCTCGACCCGGCTGCGGCTGACGGGACGGCTCGCACCCCCGCTGAACGGCGACGACCGGTTCGCGGCGGTACTGCGGGTGAAGGGAGACCACCCACGGATCACCGGCCCTCCCAGCACCCTCCAGAGGGCCGCCGGAGATCTCAGAGCCGGGCTGCGCGAGGCGTCGGACGGGCTGAGCGCGGACGCCCGGGCCCTGCTCCCCGGGCTGGTCGTCGGAGACACCTCGCGCATCGCCCCCGACCTCCGGCAGGCCTTCGCCGCCACGGACCTCACCCATCTGCTCGCCGTGTCGGGAAGCAACCTCACGGTGGTGCTCATCCTGCTGATCGGGCCACCGGGCAGAACCCTGCTCGCCGAGCGGGGCGGTCTGGCGCCCCGGCTCGGCATCACCCTGAGAGGAACCGCCCTCATCGGCGGGGCGCTGACCCTGGTCTTCGTGGTCGTGTGCCGGCCGGAGCCCAGTGTGCTGAGAGCCGCGGCCTGCGGGGCCGTCACCCTGCTCGCGATCGGCACCGGACGCCGCAGGTCGCTCGTCCCCGCCCTCGCCGCGGCCGTGCTGCTGCTGGTGCTCTGCGCCCCTGGGCTCTCCCGCAGCCATGGCTTTCTGCTCTCCGTCCTGGCGACCGGAGCACTGCTCACCATCGCCCCGCGCTGGAGCGCCGCGCTCCAGCGGGGAGGGATGACGCCGAGGCTCGCGGAGGCGCTCGCGGCCACGGCGGCGGCACAGGCCGTATGCGCTCCTGTGGTCGCGGTCTTCGCGGCCCGCGTCAGCCTGGTGGCGATCCCCTGCAATCTGCTCGCCGAACTCGCGGTCGCACCGGCCACCGTCCTGGGCTTCGCCGCACTCGCCGCTGCCCCGGCGGCGATGCCCGTGGCGGAGACGGCGGCCCGTGCCGCAGGATGGCCCACGGACTGGATCGCGCACATCGCCCGTGCCGGGGCGTCGCTGCCGGGAGCACAGCTGGACTGGCCCGGCGGCTGGCCGGGCGGACTTCTGCTCGCCGCGATCACGGCACTGGCGGTGCTCATCGCCCGCGGGCTGCCGCGCCGTCCCTGGGCGGCGGCCGGCTGCGCCCTGCTGCTGATGCTGGCCGTGGTGCGTCCGGCCCCGCTCACCAGGACCCTCACCGGCTGGCCGCCACCGGGCTGGACCTTCGCCCTCTGCGATGTCGGACAGGGGGACGCCGCCGTACTGGCCGCGGGCGACGGCACGGGCCGGGCCGTCGTGGTGGACGCCGGGCCCGATCCGGAGCTCGCCGACCGCTGTCTGCGCGACCTCGGGGTCACCAGGGTTCCGCTCGTGGTGCTGACCCATTTCCACGCGGACCACATCAGGGGACTGCCCGGAGTGCTGAAGGGCCGGGCGGTGGGCGCGGTGCAGACCAGCACGCTCGAAGAACCGCGCGAGCAGAGCGCGTTCGTCCGCAGGACGGCGCGGGAGGCGGGGGTACGTCTGGTGCGCGCGGCCACGGGGGAGCGGCGGCGGATCGGACGGCTGGTCTGGCAGGTGCTCTGGCCGGGCGCAGCCCCCGGCCCCGCCTCGACGACGGGCGCCGGTGCCCCCACCGGGTACGGTCCGCTGTCGCAGACCGAGCCCAATGACGCCAGCGTCACCCTGCTGGCGCGCATCGACGGCGGACCGAGTCTGCTGCTGCTCGGGGACCTCGAACCGCCCGCCCAGCGCGGGCTGTTACTGGCCCACCCGGGGCTGGGCCCGGTCGACGTGCTCAAGGTCGCCCATCACGGCTCCGCCCACCAGCATCCCGCCCTGCTCCACGCCGCCCGCCCGAGGCTGGCGCTGATCTCCGCGGGCCGGGGCAATATGTACGGCCACCCCTCGCCGAGGACGGTGAGCGCGCTGCGGAACCGGGGAGCGAGGGTGCTGAGCACCGACCGCGACGGCCCGATCGCCGTGACGGGCACGGGCCGAACCCTGCGAGCCGTCCTGCGCCGAACCGCACCGCGACCCGGCCGCCTCCCACGGAGAGACCGGGCGCCCGGCGGGCCGGACGCCCGCCGGCGCCCGGGAACGCCGCAGCGCGCCCGAAGGCCCCACCGACCCCACCGACCCGACCGGCTTCCCGGCGCACCGTGCCACCGGCTTCCCGGTGCGCGACCGCCCCGGCCCTCCGGCCCTCGATGGCCGTACCGTCCCCATGGAGCGCGGTCACACCAGCCACTCGCCGTCGTGCATCAACTCCCGCCCGGCCAGCTCGTTCTCCTCCCGCCAGGCCCGCACGGTCCGGGGGGTGACACGGAGGTAGATCCAGGCCGGGGAGGCGCGGGGATCCCAGCCGTCGAGCTTCGCCGTGAACGCGTCGGCCGACTCCGCCGCCAGCGCCGCGCCCTCGATCACCTCGGCCGTGCCGTCGATCAGCACCACGTCCCGGGTGTGGCCCAAGGTGATGACGACGCTCCCGCGCGGGGTCACATTGCGGGCTGTCGGGTTGGTGCGCCGGGTGGATATCAGCAAGGCGCCCCGGTCCCATACGAACGACAGCGGTACGAGACAGGGCTGACCGTCCGGGGACGCCGTCGCCACCCAGGCGTCGTGGTCGTTCGCCAGCCGCGCCAGAACGTCTCGCTTGCGCTGCTCCGCCGTGCGTGCGGGTGCTCGGTGATGGTCTGTCATAAGCCGCAGGCTAGTGCGCTATACGGTCCAGGCGCTTCGGCTGTCGGTCCTAGGACCGGCGACGCATGGTGCGCGGAAGTCCCCGGGGCCACACTGGTTTCATGGATGCCTACCTCCGCCGCATCGGCGCCGACCGTCCGCAGCGCGCCGACGCCACCGCCCTGCGCGACCTTCAGACGCGGCATCTGCGGACGGTTCCGTTCGAGAACCTCTCGGTTCACCTCGGCGAGGACATCGTGCTGGCGGAGCGGCCCCTGGTCGCCAAGATCGTCGAGAGCGGACGCGGCGGATTCTGCTACGAACTCAACGGCGCGTTCGCGGCGCTGCTCCGCGAGCTCGGGTTCGCCGTCGCGCTGCTCCAGGCCCGGGTCTACGACGACAAGGGCCGGCTCGGCATTCCGTACGACCATCTCGCCCTGCTGGTGGAGACCGTGGACGGCGAGGGCCGTGACGGCGGTCCATGGCTGGTGGACGTGGGCTTCGGCGACAGCTTCCACCACCCGCTCGCGTTCGGGGACCGGGACGACCAGGCGGACCCGGCCGGGACCTTCCGGATCGTCGCCGCCGAGCACGGCGATCTCGATCTGCACCGGGACGGCAAGCCGCAGTACCGGATCGTGGCCGGGCGGAATGAGCTGGCGGATTTCCGGGCCGGGGCCTGGTGGCACCGGACCTCGCCCGATTCGCCGTTCACCGGATCCCTGGTCTGCTCCCGGCTCACCGACGACGGCGGCCGGATCACCCTCGCGGGCCGCAAGGCGGTCACCACCACCGCGAGCGGTGAGCGCCGGGAGGAGCCGCTCGTCGACGACGCCGCGGTGCTGGCGGCCTACCGGGACCACTTCGGGCTGCGGCTGGACCGGCTGCCTCCCGACCCGCGCCGTACCGAGGACTGAGCCGGGCCCGCGCCCCGCCGGGCCCCTACGGCGTCTCCAGCCATCCTTCGTACTCCGCGGCGAAGTCGTCGAGGGCCGTGGGGTCCAGCCGCTCGGCGGGGTCCTCCACCACGACCAGCCACTGGGCGTCCTCGGCGTCGTCCTCGCCCGCCAGCGCGTCCCTCACCAGCTGCGGCTGCTCGGCCACCCCGAAGCGGTCGGCCAGCTCCTGCGCCACCTCCTCGGCGGCGTCGCGGTCCGGCAGCACCAGTACATGTCGTCCATCACTCACCCGCTCATTCACCCGCTCATTCTCCGATACGGGATGGCCGGCGCGGGACCGAGTGTCAGTGCCCCGTGGGATGCTGGACGCGATGGCCACCAGGAAGAATTCGACCGACGATCCGCTCGCCTCCGTCACGCTCGCCGTGGGCCAGGAGGATCTCCTCCTCGACCGCGCGGTGCGGCAGGTGGTGACGGCCGCGCGAGCCGCGGACGCCGACACGGATGTGCGCGACCTCACCGCCGACCAGCTCCAGCCCGGCACCCTCGCCGAGCTGACGAGCCCCTCGCTCTTCTCCGAGCGCAAGGTCGTCATCGTGCGGAACGCCCAGGATCTGTCCGCCGACACGATCAAGGACGTCAAGGACTATCTCTCGGCGCCCGCCGAGGAGATCACCCTGGTGCTGCTGCACCCCGGCGGGGCGAAGGGCAAGGGGCTGCTGGACGCCGCCCGCAAGGCCGGGGCGCGCGAGGTCGCCTGCCCCAAGACCACCAAGCCGGCCGAGCGGCTCACCTTCGTACGGTCCGAGTTCCGGGCGCTGGGCCGAGCGGCGACGCCCGAGGCGTGCCAGGCGCTCGTGGACTCGATCGGGAGCGATCTGCGGGAGCTGGCCAGCGCGGTCTCCCAGCTCGTCGCCGATGTCGAGGGCACGATCGACGAGGCGGTCGTCGGGCGGTACTACACGGGCCGGGCCGAGGCGTCCAGCTTCACCGTCGCCGACCGGGCGGTGGAGGGCCGGGCGGCCGAGGCGCTGGAGGCGCTGCGGTGGTCGCTGTCGACGGGTGTCGCGCCGGTGCTGATCACCAGTGCGCTGGCGCAGGGGGTGCGGGCGATCGGCAAGCTCTCCTCCGCGCGCGGCGGCAGACCGGCGGATCTGGCCCGGGAGCTGGGCATGCCGCCCTGGAAGATCGACCGGGTGCGGCAGCAGATGCGGGGATGGACGCCGGACGGGGTGGCGGTGGCGCTCCGGGCGGTGGCGGAGGCGGACGCGGGGGTGAAGGGCGGCGGGGACGATCCCGAGTACGCCTTGGAGAAGGCGGTCGTGACCATCGCCCGCGCCGCCCGGTCCCGCCGCTGACCCGTCCGCCCCCGGGCCGCCCGGGAGGTGTCCGCCAGCGGCCCGCCGGTCGCCCCGGGCCCCCTGCCCGGAGGTGTCGGCTCCGGTCCCGCCGTGTGCCCCGGCCCCTGCCGAAAGCCCCGGCCCTCGGCCCTCGGAGCGGGCGCGATGCCCCGGTGGACGCCCCGACCGGCCCCTCGGCCCCCCGACCGGACGCCCCCGGCACCCTGGGCGCACGGCAGGGCACCCCGGGTAAGCCAGAGGTCGCCCCGGGCACACCAAAGGCCCCGGTCGACCTCGCGTCCTGGGGAAGGACGGGGGAGGAGGAGCACGGGGCCTTGGGCAAGGTCCTGCGGTTGGACTCGCACCCGCGTGGCGAACGCAGGTCCAAGTACGAGTCCGGGGGGTGCCGGCCGGGAGCGGAGGAGAGAGGGCCCGCTGGTCCTTCCGGCGATCAAGTCGTTCGGCGGGTCACCCCGAGGGGTGCTGCCGGGGCCCGGGGTCGCCCCCGGGATTACCGCAAGAGCGCTCAGCCCTGGAGGGAGGCAACCTTGGACGCCAGCGCCGACTTCTTGTTGGCGGCGGCGTTCTTGTGGATGACGCCCTTCGAGACAGCCTTGTCGAGCTTGCGGGCGGCCTCGCGAGCGGCCACGGTGGCCTTCTCGACGTCGCCTGCGGCAGCGGCCTCACGGGCCTTGCGGACAGCGGTCTTGAGCGAGGACTTGACGGCCTTGTTGCGCAGGCGCGCCTTCTCGTTCGTCTTGTTCCGCTTGATCTGGGACTTGATGTTCGCCACGAAAGAGCCTTTTCAGGTTCGATGGATCTTCGATGATGGCCCCGGATACATGGTCTACACCATGAAACGAGACACAGCTGCCCAGGCTACCAGTCGCTCGCCGAGCGGCCCAAACCGGTCGCAGTCCCTCACCCGTGGGACCATGGAGGCTACGTATCGATCCGCCATCGCCCGAGACGAGACGCCCGGCGTCTCAAGAATCAGGACCCTGCGTGCCCGCGACTCCTCTCCACGTGCCCGAGCCGAGCCGTACCGACCCGGCGCTGATCCGCAATTTCTGCATCATCGCGCACATCGACCACGGCAAGTCCACGCTCGCCGACCGGATGCTTCAGCTGACCGGTGTGGTCGAGCAGCGGCAGATGCGTGCCCAGTACCTCGACCGGATGGACATCGAGCGGGAGCGGGGCATCACGATCAAGTCCCAGGCGGTCCGGCTGCCCTGGGCGCCCACCGAGGGCGAAGGTCAGGGCAGGACCCACATCCTGAACATGATCGACACCCCTGGGCACGTGGACTTCACCTATGAGGTGTCGCGTTCCCTGGCCGCCTGCGAAGGCACGGTCCTGCTGGTCGACGCGGCCCAGGGCATCGAGGCCCAGACCCTCGCCAACCTCTATCTCGCGATGGAGAACGAGCTGGCCATCGTCCCGGTCCTCAACAAGATCGACCTCCCGGCCGCCCAGCCGGAGAAGTTCGCAGAGGAGCTCGCCAACCTGGTCGGCTGCGAGCCGGAGGACGTGCTCAGGGTCTCCGCGAAGACCGGGGTCGGCGTCGAGGCGCTGCTCGACCGTGTGGTGCGCGAGGTCCCCGCCCCCGTGGGCGTCGCCGACGCGCCCGCCCGCGCCATGATCTTCGACTCGGTCTATGACTCCTACCGGGGCGTCGTGACCTATGTGCGAGTCATCGACGGTCAGCTCGGCAAGCGCGAGCGGATCCGGATGATGTCGACCGGCGCCACGCATGAGCTGCTGGAGATCGGCACCAACTCGCCCGAGATGCTCCCGGCGGACGGTCTGGGCGTCGGCGAGGTCGGCTATCTGATCACCGGTGTGAAGGACGTCCGCCAGTCCAAGGTCGGCGACACCATCACCCAGCAGCACAAGGGAGCCACCGAGGCGCTCGGCGGCTACAAGGACCCCAAGCCGATGGTGTTCTCCGGCCTCTACCCGCTGGACGGCTCGGACTACCCCGAGCTGCGTGACGCCCTCGACAAGCTCCAGCTCAACGACGCCGCGCTGGTCTACGAGCCGGAGACGTCGGCCGCGCTCGGCTTCGGCTTCCGCGTCGGCTTCCTCGGACTGCTCCATCTGGACGTCATCCGGGAGCGCCTGGAGCGCGAATTCGGTCTCGACCTGATCGCCACCGCGCCCAACGTGGTCTACCGCGTCCTCATGGAGGACGGCGCGGAGCACACGGTGACCAACCCGAGCGAGTTCCCCGAAGGCAAGATCGACGAGGTCTACGAGCCGGTGGTCCGGGCGACGATCCTCGCGCCCAGCGAGTTCATCGGCGCGATCATGGAGCTCTGCCAGACCCGCCGAGGCACCCTGCTCGGCATGGACTACCTCTCCGAGGACCGGGTCGAGATCCGCTACACCCTCCCGCTCGCCGAGATCGTCTTCGACTTCTTCGACCAGCTGAAGTCCAAGACCCGCGGTTACGCCTCCCTCGACTACGAGCCCACCGGCGAGCAGGCGTCCAGCCTGGTCAAGGTGGACATCCTGCTCCACGGCGACAAGGTCGACGCGTTCTCCGCGATCACCCACAAGGACGCGGCGTACGCGTACGGTGTGCGGCTCGTCGCCAAGCTGCGCGAGCTGATCCCCCGGCAGGCGTTCGAGGTGCCGATCCAGGCCGCCATCGGCTCCCGGGTCATCGCCCGTGAGACCATCCGCGCCATCCGCAAGGACGTCCTCGCCAAGTGCTACGGCGGTGACATCTCCCGTAAGCGGAAGCTGCTGGAGAAGCAGAAGGAAGGCAAGAAGCGGATGAAGATGGTGGGCAGCGTGGAGGTGCCGCAGGAGGCCTTCATCGCGGTGCTCTCCAGCGACGACAGCGGCGGCAAGAGCAAGAAGTAGCCCCCCCTCGCCCCTCGGGGCCGCGCCCCCCGGCCGGGGCGCGCACGGAGAAGCCGATGACGAAGCGCCCGCCCCGAACCGGGGCGGGCGCTTCGTCTCCGCCCGCCCTCCCCGGCCCGGAAAGCCGTGAAGCGGCGGCGAGAAGCCGTGAAGCGACGGCGGGAAGCCCTGAAGCGACGGCAAAGCGGGGGCACTCATCCTCTTACGCACCGGCAGAGCGCCCTCTACTCTGATCACGGCTCGATGGTTACTCGCCAGTTAAAAAACCAGCCAGTCGTGCAGTGCTGCCGCAGGCCCGGAGGACGTCGTGAGCGACACACAGACCCTGATCGAGAACCGACCGCCCTCGGTGGCGACCCTCTTCACCGAGCGCGTGGCGGCCACCCCGGACGCCGAGGCCTTCCGCTACCCCGTGCCCGCGCCGACGGGCCAGGGGCCCGACGACTGGAAGTCGCTGAGCTGGGGCGAGACCGCCGCCCGGGTCTATGCGATCGCGGCCGGTCTGCTGGACCTCGGGGTCGCGGCCGAGGACCGCGTCGCGCTGCTGTCGGCCACCCGGATCGAATGGCTCCTCGCCGACCTCGGAGTGATGTGCGCGGGCGGCGCGACCACGACCGTCTATCCGTCCACCAACGCCGAGGAAGCGGCGTACATCCTCGCCGACTCCGGCAGCAGGGTCCTGATCGCGGAGGACGCGTCCCAGCTGGCCAAGGCGCGTGAGCGCCGCGAGGGACTGCCGGAGCTGGGGCATGTCGTCGTCATCGACGCCACCGGCGTCGAGCCGGCCGCCGACGACCCCGAGGGCTGGCTGCTCACCCTCGCCGAGCTGGAGGCGCGCGGAGCCGCGTATCTGAAGCAGAACCCCGAAGCGGTCAAGAAGCGCATCGGAGCGATCACATCGGATCAGCTGGCGACCCTGATCTATACCTCCGGGACCACCGGCCGGCCCAAGGGCGTCCGGCTGCCGCACGACAACTGGTCGTACATGGCGAAGGCGATCGCCGCGACCGGGCTGATCACCAAGGACGACGTCCAGTACCTCTGGCTGCCGCTCGCCCATGTCTTCGGCAAGGTGCTCACCTCCGGCCAGATCGAGGTGGGGCACGTCACCGCCGTGGACGGCCGCATCGACAAGATCATCGAGAATCTGCCGGTCGTCCAGCCGACCTATATGGCCTCGGTGCCGCGGATCTTCGAGAAGGTCTACAACGGCGTCGCCGCCAAGGCACGGGCGGGCGGACCGGCCAAGTACAAGATCTTCCAGTGGGCCGCCGGGGTCTCCCGCGAGTACGCCAAGGCCGCCCAGGACAATTTCCGCCGTACGGGAAGGGTCTCCGTCCCCTTCGCCCTGGGCGCCAAGCACAAGGTCGCCGACGCGCTGGTCTACTCCAAGCTCCGTGAGGCGTTCGGCGGCCGGCTGCGCGCCGCCGTCTCCGGCTCCGCCGCGCTCTCGCCCGAGATCGGCTACTTCTTCTCCGGCGCCGGGATCCACATCCTGGAGGGGTACGGCCTCACCGAGTCCAGTGCCGCGTCCTTCGTCAATCCGGGCGAGGCATACCGTACGGGCACGGTCGGCAAGCCCCTGCCCGGCACCGAGGTGCGGATCGCCGACGACGGCGAGGTGCTGCTGCGCGGCCCCGGGATCATGCAGGGCTACCACGGGCTGCCCGAGAAGACCGAAGAGGTGCTGGAGGCCGACGGCTGGCTGCGCACCGGCGACATCGGAGAGCTCTCCGCCGACGGCTACCTCCGGATCACCGACCGTAAGAAAGACCTGATCAAAACCTCGAACGGGAAGTACATCGCACCGACCGAGACAGAGATCCGGTTCAAGGCGATCTGCCCGTTCCTCTCCAATGTCCTCGTCATCGGCGCCGACCGTAACTTCTGTACGGCGCTGATCGCGCTGGACGAGCCGACCCTGCTGAGCTGGGCGGGGGACCACGGGCTGGGCGGACGGTCGTACTCCGAGGTGCTGGCCGCGCCCGCGACGAGGGAACTGGTCCAGGGCTATGTCGACCGGCTCAACGCGGGGCTTCAGCGCTGGCAGACGATCAAGCAGTTCCGGCTGCTGCCCCGGGACCTCGATGTGGAGCACGGCGACCTCACCCCCAGCCTCAAGCTGAAGCGGCCGGCGGTCGAGCGTGAGTTCAAGCACCTCATCGACGAGATGTACGAGGGGGCGCGGGAGAGCTGAGCCCGCGCGCCCAGGGGAGCGCGCTCCGGGCCCCGCGCTCCGGGTCCCGTCTCCTCCGGAGCGCGCTCAGGAGCGCGTGCCCCCGTCACCGTGTCCGGTGACGGACAATGGGGGGCATGCCTTCCGTACTGCCCGACGGCGAGACCGTGCCCGAGGACGGGTCGCTCCCCGCGTCCGCCCTCGACGGCGCCGGAGACCGGCCGCTCGCCTTCTATCTGCATGTGCCCTACTGCGCCACGCGCTGCGGCTACTGCGACTTCAACACCTACACCGCCACCGAGCTGCGCGGTTCGGGCGGTGTGCTCGCCTCCCGCGACAACTACGCCGCCACCCTCGCGGACGAGGTCCGGCTCGCCCGCAAGGTCCTCGGCGACGACCCCCGGCAGGTGCGGACCGTATTCGTCGGCGGCGGTACGCCCACCCTGCTGCCCGCCGCCGACCTGGTGGCGATGCTCGGCGCGGTACGGGAGGAGTTCGGGCTGGCGGACGACGCGGAGATCACCACCGAGGCGAATCCGGAGTCGGTGAATCCGGAGTATCTGGCCGAGCTGCGGGCCGGCGGCTTCAACCGGATCTCCTTCGGTATGCAGAGCGCCCGCCCGCATGTGCTGAAGGTGCTCGACCGCACCCACACCCCCGGCCGGCCCGAGGCATGCGTCGCCGAGGCGCGCGCGGCGGGCTTCGACCATGTGAACCTCGATCTGATCTACGGCACCCCCGGCGAGAGCGACGACGACTGGCACGCCTCGCTCACGGCGGCCGTGGGAGCCGGGCCCGATCACATCTCGGCGTACGCCCTGATCGTCGAGGAGGGCACCCAGCTGGCCCGCCGGATCCGCCGGGGCGAGGTGCCGATGACGGACGACGACGTCCACGCGGACCGCTATCTGATCGCCGACTCGATGCTCGCGGACGCGGGCTACTCCTGGTACGAGGTGTCCAACTGGGCCACCTCGGACGCCGGCCGCTGTCTGCACAACGAGCTGTACTGGCGCGGCGCGGACTGGTGGGGCGCGGGCCCCGGGGCGCACAGCCATGTCGGCGGAGTGCGCTGGTGGAATGTGAAGCACCCCGGCGCGTACGCGGCGGCGCTGGCGGAGGGCCGCTCGCCGGGGGCCGGGCGCGAGCTGCTCCCGGCCGAGGACCGCAGAGTCGAGCGGATCCTGCTGGAGCTGAGGCTGCGCGAGGGCGTGCCGCTGTCGCTGCTGCGGCCCGCGGGCCTGGCGGCGTCGCGCACGGCGCTCACGGACGGGCTGCTGGACGAGGCGTCGTACGGAGCGGGCCAGGCGGTGCTGACCCTGCGGGGGCGGCTGCTCGCGGACGCGGTGGTACGCGACCTGGTCGACTGACGGGCGCCCCTCCCGGAGCCCGGAGCCCGGAGCCCGGAGCCCGGATCACGGATCACGGAGCCCGGAGCCCGGATCACGGATCACGGAGCCCGGAGCACGGAGCGCGGATCACGGTCAGAGGATCGACAGGCTGCCGCCCCGGGCGGCCCAGCTCGCGGTCCACCCGTTGTTGGGGGACGTCTGCCATTTGTGCCACAGGGCGTTGTCGAACCCGAGGTGGAAGGACTCCAGCCGCCCGTCCGCCCCGCGCCCCAGGGCGGGATCGCTCGCGGGAACCCCGCTGTGCGGCTGCCAGTCGCCCCAGACGCCGCCCGGCACCTGCTGTTCCACCCGCCAGGAGCCCAGGTCCGCGCCCCGGGCGAAGACGACCAGCCTGCCGTCCGCCTCCTGGCAGACGGCGGGCACCCCGACGCGCGGGCCGCCCCGGTTGGCCCAGCTCCCGTGCCAGCCGCCGCCCGGCGTGGACTGCCAGACATGGCGCAGGGTGTTGTCCGGAGCCATCGCGAAGACCTCCAGCCGGCCGTCCTGGTTCCGGAACACCGCCGGGTCGGCCCGCAGATCGCCGCCGCGCGACGCCCAGCTCGGATACCAGTCGCCGTCGGGCTCGGTCTGCCAGGTGTGCCAGAGCGCGTCGTCGGCCCCCCGGACGAAGACCTCCAGCCGCCCGTCCGCGTTCTGGAAGACGGCGGGACAGCCGCGCAGCACACCGCCCCGGGAGACCCAGTGACGGGTCCAGCCGCCGTTGGGCTCGGTCTGCCAGGTGTGCCAGAGCGCGTTGTCCGCGCCCCGGACGAAGACCTCCAGCCGTCCGGCCCCGCTCTGGAACACCGCGATGCGCCGGCCCAGGATCCGCTGGTCGCCCAGCGCCCGCCACTCCGGCGCCCACGGTCCGCCGGGCTCGGTCTGCCAGATGTGCCACACCCGGCCGTCCGCTCCGCCGCCGAAGACCTCCAGCCGGCCGTCCGCGTTCCGGAAGACCGCGGGGGCGGTGGTGAGCACTCCGCCCCGGCTGGCCCAGCGCCCGCGCCAGCCGCCGCCGGGCGCGGTCTGCCAGATGTGCCACAGGGCGCTGTCCGACCCGGTGGCGAACAGTTCGAGACGGCCGTCCGCGTTACGGGCGATACGGGTGCTCGCCAGGCCGGGATCGAGTGCCATGGCCGTCCTCCTCGTTCTGCGGCGCGGTCGGCGCACGGCCGCTCCCCTCGCCGCGGAGAGCACGGCCGCTCCCCTCGCCGCGCGGAGGGCGACCGCTGCCGCAGTGAGGAGCTGTCCACGGTCGGCGGCGGTTACACGACGGAACCATGGAACGTCTCAAAGTCGCATTACTGACCGGAATCAGAATTTTTCACATCTTCATCCCACGAGAAGACCGCAAGAAGGCCGCAAGAGCACCGCGAGAAATCCCCCCGGAAATTCCCCGCAAAACCCCCGAAGCGGGGCGCTCAGCAGGGCTCCTCCGTCACAAAGTCGATCAGTTCCTCGACCCGCCCCAGCAGCGCGGGCTCCAGATCCCTGTACGACCGCACCCGCGACAGAATGCCCTGCCAGGCCGCGCCCGTGTTCTCCGGCCAGCCCAGCGCCCGGCAGACGCCCGTCTTCCAGTCCTGCCCGTGCGGCACCCGCGGCCAGGCCCCGATGCCCAGCGAGGACGGCTTCACCGCCTCCCACACGTCGACATAGGGATGCCCCGTCACCAGAACGTGTTCATCCGTCACCGAGGCGGCGATGCGCGACTCCTTCGAACCGGGGACCAGATGATCCACCAGCACCCCCAGCCGGGCGCCCGGTCCCGGTGCGAACTCCGCGACGACGGCCGGGAGATCGTCGATGCCCGCCAGATACTCCACCACCACCCCCTCGACCCGCAGATCGTCCCCCCAGACCCGCTCGACCAGCTCCGCGTCATGGCGGCCCTCGACATAGATCCGCCCGGCCCGCGCCACCCGCGCCCGCGCGCCGGGCACCGCGACGGAGCCCGAGGCCGTACGCGCCGGGGCCCCCGCGCCCCCCTGCGCCGGAGGGCGGACCAGGGTCACCGTCCCGCCCTCCAGCAGAAAGCCCCGGGCGGCCAGCGGAAAGACCCGGTGCTTGCCGAAGCGGTCCTCCAGCGTCACCGTGCCCGCCTCACAGCGGATCACCGCCCCGCAGAAGCCGGTGCCGACCTCCTCCACCACCAGTCCGGCGTCGGCCGGCACCTCGGGAGCCGCGGCCTGCTTCTTCCACGGCGGGGTCAGATCGGGGCTGTAGCTGCGCATTCGGCCGACGCTACGACACGGCGAACCGCTCCGCCAGCGCATCGCGCTGGGCCCGTACGAACGCGGCGTCCACCACCGCGCCGTGCCCGGGTACGTACACCGCGTCCTCGCCGCCCAGCGACAGCAGCCGGTCCAGCGCCGCCGGCCAGCGGGCCCCCACCGCGTCCGGTCCCGCCTGCGGCTCCCCCGACTCCTCCACCAGATCGCCGCAGAAGACCACGGACGGCGTCCCCGGCGCCAGCACCGCGAGATCGTGGCCCGTATGCCCCGGGCCCACGTTCGCCAGCAGCACCCGACGGCCGCCCCCCAGATCCAGCGTCCGCTCCCCGGCGACCGGATGCTCCGGGATCACCAGCGCGTCCGCCGACCGGGCCGCCTCCTCCCCGGCGACCCCGAAGCGGACGGCGTCGTCCCGGAGCACCGTCCGCTCCCGCCGCATCAGGGCGTCCACGCCCACCGCGCCGAACACCTCCGCCCCGGCGAAGGCCGCCGTCCCCATCACATGGTCGAAATGGGGATGGCTCAGTGCGATATGCGTCACCCGGCCGCCCCCGAGCAGCGCCTCGGCCTGGGCGCGCAGCTCGCCGCCCTCGCGCAGGGTGGAGCCCGTGTCGTACAGCAGCGCGCCCTCCGTGCCGATGATCAGACCGCAGGTCGCGTCCCAGCCCGGCAGCCGTCGCCGGCCCACCCCTTCGGCCAATCGCTCCCAGCCGAACTCTTCCCAACTCACGTTCATACCGAGACGCTACTGGCAACGACCTGCGCGGGTGCGCGGTACCGTGGTCGGTCGCCCTTGCTAGGGGCGTACCCCACGGCCGTACACTGGCACGGGAAATGCTGGCACTCGGGCCGGGTGAGTGCCAGGCAGTGACCGAGGAACCACCGAGGGACACAGCTGGAGGTGTGCGCCATGCTCAGCGAACGCAGACTTGAGGTGCTGCGCGCCATCGTCCAGGACTATGTGGGCACCGAGGAGCCCGTCGGCTCCAAAGCGCTCACCGAGCGCCATAAGCTCGGCGTCTCCCCGGCCACGGTCCGCAACGACATGGCGGTGCTGGAGGAGGAGGGCTTCATCGCCCAGCCGCACACCAGCGCCGGGCGCATCCCCACCGACAAGGGCTACCGGCTCTTCGTGGACCGGCTCGCGGGCGTCAAGCCGCTGTCGTCCGCCGAGCGCCGGGCCATCCAGAGCTTTCTGGACGGAGCCGTCGACCTCGACGACGTCGTCGGCCGGACGGTGCGGCTGCTGGCGCAGCTCACCCGGCAGGTCGCCGTCGTCCAGTACCCCTCGCTCACCCGGTCCACCGTCCGGCATGTGGAGCTGCTCTCACTCGCGCCCGCGCGGCTGATGCTCGTACTGATCACGGACACCGGACGGGTCGAGCAGCGCATGATCGACTGTCCCGCGCCCTTCGGCGACGCCTCGCTCGCCGATCTGCGGGCCAGGCTCAACAGCCGGGTCGTCGGCCGCCGTTTCGCCGATGTGCCGCAGCTGGTGCAGGATCTGCCCGAATCCTTCGAGCCGGAGGACCGGGGCGCCGTCTCCACGGTGCTCTCCACCCTGCTCGAAACCCTGGTCGAGGAGACCGAGGAGCGGCTGATGATCGGCGGCACCGCCAATCTCACCCGGTTCGGCCATGATTTCCCGCTCACCATCCGGCCGGTGCTCGAAGCGCTCGAAGAGCATGTGGTGCTCCTCAAGCTGCTCGGCGAGGCCAAGGAGTCGGGCGGTATGAGCATGACCGTACGCATCGGTCATGAGAACGCCCATGAAGGGCTCAATTCAACCTCCGTGGTCGCGGTCGGCTACGGTTCGGGCGACGAGGCAGTCGCCAAACTCGGCGTGGTCGGACCGACCCGCATGGACTACCCCGGAACGATGGGAGCGGTACGCGCAGTGGCACGTTACGTCGGACAGATCCTGGCGGAGTCGTAAGTGGCCACGGACTACTACGCCGTACTCGGCGTGCGCCGCGACGCATCGCAGGACGAGATCAAGAAGGCCTTCCGGCGGCTCGCCCGCGAGCTGCATCCGGACGTCAACCCGGACCCGAAGACCCAGGAGCGGTTCAAGGAGATCAACGCCGCTTACGAGGTGCTCTCGGACCCGCAGAAGAAGCAGGTCTACGACCTCGGCGGCGATCCGCTCTCCCAGTCGGGCGGCGCGGGCGCGGGCTTCGGCGCGGGCGGCTTCGGGAACTTCTCGGACATCATGGACGCGTTCTTCGGGACGGCGTCCCAGCGCGGCCCCCGGTCGCGCACCCGGCGCGGCCAGGACGCGATGATCCGGCTGGAGATCGACCTCAACGAGGCGGCCTTCGGCACCACCAAGGAGATCCAGGTCGACACGGCCGTGGTCTGCACGACGTGCTCGGGCGAGGGCGCGGCTCCGGGCACCTCGGCGCAGACCTGTGACATGTGCCGTGGCCGCGGCGAGGTCTCCCAGGTGACCCGGTCCTTCCTGGGGCAGGTCATGACCTCGCGGCCGTGTCCGCAGTGCCAGGGCTTCGGCACCGTGGTCCCGACCCCGTGCCCCGAGTGCGCGGGCGACGGACGGGTGCGTTCGCGCCGGACGCTGACGGTGAAGATCCCGGCCGGTGTGGACAACGGCACCCGCATCCAGCTCTCGGGCGAGGGCGAGGTCGGCCCCGGCGGCGGCCCCGCCGGCGATCTGTACGTGGAGATCCACGAACTGCCCCACGCGGTGTTCCAGCGGCGCGGAGACGATCTGCACTGCACGGTGACGATCCCGATGACGGCGGGCGCGCTCGGCACGAAGGTGCCGCTGGAGACGCTCGACGGCATGGAGGAGGTCGACATCCGGCCCGGGACCCAGTCCGGGCAGTCGATCCCGCTGCACGGACGCGGCGTCACCCATCTGCGGGGCGGCGGCCGGGGCGATCTGATCGTGCACGTCGAGGTGATGACGCCGACCAAGATGGACGCGGAGCAGGAGCGGCTGCTGCGGGAGCTCGCGAAGCTGCGGGGCGAGGAGCGTCCGCTCGGGCAGTTCCAGCCCGGTCAGCAGGGGCTGTTCTCCCGGCTGAAGGACGCCTTCAACGGGCGTTAGCCCGCCGGGCCCCGGGCCCCGGGCCCCGGTCATCCGGTCCTGTGCGCGCCGACGGTGGCGCCACAGGACCGGAAGCCAACTCTCCACCCCTCGCGCGGGCTTGCGGGAGGCTCCCCTGGAGCCGTTCCAGCCGGAGCCGCGAGGCGCCTCTGGAGGCGTTCCCGCCGGAGCCGGAGGTCGATTCGGCGGCCCGGGAGCGGCATGGCACGATGCACGCATGTCCTCCGCACTGACCGATCTCTGCCGGTATCCCGTCGTGCAGGCCCCCATGGCGGGCGGCGCGTCGTGCCCACGGCTGGCGGCAGCCGTGTCCGAGGCCGGGGGCCTCGGGTTCCTCGCCGCCGGGTACAAGACCGCGGACGGCATGTACCAGGAGATCAAACAGACCCGGAGTCTCACCGGCCGGCCTTTCGGGGTCAACCTCTTCATGCCGCAGCGCGGCAGCGCCGACCCCGCCGCCATCGAGGTCTACCGGCATCAGCTCGCCGGGGAGACCAGCTGGTACGAGACCCCGCTCGGCGACCCCGACTCCGGCGGCGACGACGGCTACGAGGCCAAGCTCGCCATCCTCCGCGACGATCCGGTGCCCGTCGTCTCCTTCACCTTCGGCTGCCCCGGCAGCGAGGTCCTCGCCTCCTTCGCCAAGGCCGGCACCTTCACCATCGTCACCGTCACCACCCCCGAAGAGGCCGCCGCCGCGGAACTGGCCGGCGCCGACGCCCTCTGCGTACAAGGCGTCGAAGCCGGGGGACACCAGGGCACCCACCGGGACGACCCCGCCGCGGACGGCGCGGGAATCGGGCTGCTCACCTTGGTCACGCTGGTGCGCGACCGCGTCGAGCTGCCGCTCATCGCCACCGGCGGACTGATGCGCGGCAGCCAGATCGCCGCCGTGCTCGCCGCCGGGGCGGACGCCGCCCAGCTCGGCACGGCCTTCCTGGTCTGTCCCGAGTCCAGCGCGCACACCCTGCACAAGCAGGCGATGAACAACCCCCTCTTCGCCCGCACCGAGCTCACCCGGGCCTTCAGCGGGCGGCCCGCCCGGGGGCTCGTCAACCGATTCATGCGCGAGCACGGGCCGTACGCCCCCGCCGCCTACCCCCAGGTCCACCATCTGACCAGCGGGCTGCGCAAGGCCGCCGCGAAGGCGGGGGACGCCCAGGGCATGTCGCTCTGGGCCGGGCAGGGGCACCGGATGGCGCGCGAGATGCCCGCGGGCGACCTGGTCGCGGTGCTCGCCGCCGAGACGGAGTCCGCGCGCACCGCACTCGTACCGGAGGCATCCTGATGACCGCGCCCGTCTTCCTCGTCGACTCCCTCGAAGGAGTGAGCCCCGGCTCGCCCCTCACCCTGGACGGCCCCGAGGGGCGGCACGCCGTCTCCGTACGGCGGCTCAAGCCCGGCGAGGAGATCGTGCTGACCGACGGCCACGGCCGGGGCGCGGCCGGTGTGGTGCTGCGGACCGAGGGCAAGGACACCCTGATCGTCCAGGCGGACAGCCTGCCGGTGGAGCCCGAGCCCCGGCCCCGTATCACCGTGGTGCAGGCCCTCCCCAAGGGCGACCGGGGCGAACTCGCCGTCGAGACCATGACGGAGACCGGTGTGGACGCGATCGTGCCGTGGTCCGCCGCGCGCTGCGTCACCCAGTGGAAGGGCGAGCGCGGCGCCAAGTCGCTGGGCAAATGGCGTGCCACCGCCCGTGAGGCGGGCAAGCAGTCGCGCCGGCTGCGCTTCCCCGATGTGGCGGAGGCGGCGACGACCAAGCAGATCGCCGCGCTGCTCGCCGAGGCGGACTTCGCCGCCGTGCTCCACGAGGAGGGCGCGGAGCCGCTCGCCACGGCGGAGCTTCCGGCGGAGGGGTCGATCGTGCTGGTCGTGGGCCCGGAGGGCGGGGTGTCGCCGGAGGAGCTTGCGGTGTTCGAGGCGGCCGGGGCCAGGCCGTACCGGCTGGGCCGCACCGTGCTGCGCACCTCCACGGCGGGCACGGCGGGCGTCGCCCTGCTGCTGGGCCGCACGGGCCGCTGGTCCTAGGGCTTCCGCCCTGCGGGCGGGACTTCCGGGTTCCGGGACTTCCGGGGCTGCCGGGCCCGCGTGGCCCGGTGACGGGTCGCCAGGTGCCCGGGTCGCCCGGTCGTCCGGTGCTCCGGCGGCTTGGACCGCTGGTCCTGGCGTCTTCCGCCCGGAGCCCGCCCGGGCTCGTACACCCCCGGTCGTCCGGTGCTCCGGCGGCCTGGACCGCTGGTCCTGGCGTCTTCCGCCCGGAGTGCGGGCCTGCCGGGGTGCGCATCCCGGTCGCGCGCCCGGCGAGCACACCCTCGGTCGCCCGTGGCGCACACCCCCGGCCTCCGCCTCGCCCCCGCGCGTACACCCGTCGCCCATACGGCGGTACGTGCCCGAGGCGACTCCGGCGGCGGTCGGAGCGCCCCCGGTCCCGTAGTTCCGCGCCGAGCGGCCCATCCCCGCCTCCCCGCACGGGATTTGTGTCCACAACCGCTCTTTTCAGCGCCCGTGACTCGGTGCCACTCTGCCGTGCATGAACGGCACGATCACCAACAGCAGGGCATCCGGATCCGGATCCGGATCCGGATCCGGATCCGGATCCGCATCCGGCCGCCGTCGGCCGCTCCTCGCCGCCGTCGCGATGATCGGTGCGGCGGGCGCGGCGGTCGTCGCGCTGACCGCGTGCGAGCCCACGGCGGCCGGCGGGCTCAACTCCAGTGGCGTCGCCTTCACCACCGACCGGACGACGACCAGGACCCTGGAGCGACTCGGCTTCGAGGTGCGCTGGTTCAGCTGTACGGCAGCCCTCGGCGACGGCGGGCCGGCCGCCTCCAGGGCCCCGGCCAGGACCCCGGCCAGGACCCCGGACCACGCCACGGTCGACTGCGAGGGCGAGACCGGCGACCGGCAGCGGATCACGCTCAAGGGCCAGGTGACCGACGAACGGTCCGGCAGCTGTGTCCGCGGCGACCTCCTGGCCAGGATCGACGGAAAGGTCGCCTTCGAAGCGGCCTATCTCGGCGACTGCGACAGCCGGCCCACCACCGAGGCCACCCGCCGCACCTGGCCCCAGCCGGCCGTGACGAGGACCGCCGCGAAGACGGTCACCGTGACCGCCACGAAAACCGTCCTGGTGACCGTGACGAGGACCGCCACGAGGACGGTCACCGTGCCCGTCGTGAAGACGGTGACCGCGACCGCCACGAAGACGGCGACCGCGACGAAGACCGCGACCGCGACCGTCCCGGCCGGGGCCCGGAACTGACCTCGCGCGGCGCCCCGCCGCAGGCATCCCGGGGCCGGCGGAATCCAGGGATCTCGTAAAGCCCTGCCCCCCGCTGCCTTGACCTGCCTAGGGTGACGGTGTGACGCAGCCTGCCTACCTTCGGTATCCGTATATCCGTGGCGAGTTGATCGCCTTCACCGCAGAGGACGACGTCTGGGTCGCCCCTCTCGACGGCGGTCGCGCCTGGCGCGTCAGCGCCGACGACATGCCCGTCGACCATCCCCGGATCTCCCCAGACGGCGCGCACATCGCCTGGACCTCCCGCCACGACGGCACGCCGGAGGTGTACGTCGCGCCCGTCGACGGCGGCGGCGCCGACCGCCTCACCCACTGGGGCAGCCCGCGCACCGGCGTGCGCGGCTGGACGCCGGACGGCGAGATCCTCGCCGTCACCTCCTACGGACAGCCCTCGTCGCGCCGCACCTGGGCCCGGGCCCTCCCGCTCGACGGCGGCCCCGGGACCGTGCTGCCGTACGGCCCGGTCGGGGATGTGGCGTACGGCGGCGGCTCCGGCGTGCTGCTGCTCTCCGCCACCATGGGCCGCGAGGCCGCCGCCTGGAAGCGCTACCGGGGCGGCACGGCCGGAAAGCTGTGGATCGACCGTGCCGGCCAGGGGGAGTTCGCCCGGTTCCACGACGAGCTCGACGGGAACATCGAGTGCCCGCTCTGGGTGGGGGACCGGATCGCCTTCCTCTCCGACCACGAGGGCGTCGGAGCCGTGTACTCCTCCCTCACCGACGGCTCCGGTCTGCGCCGGCACACCGGAGTCGACGGCTTCTACGCCCGCCATGCGGCCACCGACGGCGTCCGGGTCGTCTACAGCTCCGCGGGCGAGCTGTGGCTCCTCGACGACCTCGAATCCGCCGAGCCCCGCAGGCTCGACATCCGTCTCGGCGGCCAGCGCACCGATCTGCGGCCCCGGGTCATCCGCGCCGCCCACCACCTCGGCTCCGCCGCCCCCGACCACACCGGGCGCGGCAGCGCCGTCGAGATCCGCGGCGGCATCCACTGGGTCACCCACCGGGAGGGCCCCGCGCGGGCGCTCTCCGCGACCGCGGGCGTCCGGGCCCGGCTGCCGAGGACCTTCCGCGCCGACGGCGGGGAACAGGTCGTCTGGGTCACCGACGCCGAGGGCGAGGACGCGCTGGAGTTCGCGCCCGCGACCGGCGCACCCGTCGGGGCGGCGCCCCGGCGAGTGGCGGCGGGACAGCTCGGCCGGGTGCTGAGCCTGGCCGTCGCGCCCGATGGCAGCAGAGCCGCCGTCGCCTCCCACGACGGCCGGGTCCTGCTGGTGGAGCGCGAGTCCGGCGAGGTGCGCGAGGTCGACCGCAGCGAGGACGGCGAGGCCAGCGGGCTGGCCTTCTCACCCGACTCCGGCTGGCTCGCCTGGTCGCACCCGGGCCCCGACCCGCTGCGACAGCTCAAGATCGCCAATACCGCCGATCTCTCCGTATCCGAGGCGACCCCGCTCCGCTTCCGCGACTTCCAGCCCGCCTTCACCCTCGACGGCAAGCATCTGGCGTTTCTCTCCGAGCGCGCCTTCGACCCCGTCTACGACACCCATGTCTTCGATCTCGCCTTCGTCGGCGGCTGCCGGCCGCATCTGATCACCCTCGCCGCGACGACCCCGTCGCCGTTCGGACCGCAGCGGCACGGGCGGCCCTTCGAGCCCGACGAGGACCCCGACAAGGCCCCGGCCAACAACGACAAGGCCCCGGCCAACAACGACAAGGCCAAGGGGGCAGACGAGGACGGCGCAGGAAAGGCCGAGACCGAGAGCGGGATTCCCGTCACCCGGATCGATCTCGACGGCCTCGCCGACCGGATAGTCCCCTTCCCCGTCGAGGCCGCCCGCTACTCCACCCTGCGCGCCGCCAAGGACGGACTGCTCTGGCTCCGCCATCCGGTACGCGGGGTACTGGGCGCGACCCGCGCCACCCCGGACGACCCCGGGCCCCGGACCGCGCTGGAACGTTACGACCTGGTCCAGCAGCACAGCGAGGAGCTCTCGTCGGACGCGGGGAGCTTCGCCGTCAGCGGCGACGGCAAGCGGGTGCTCCTGTACACCGAGGGCTCGCTGAAGGTGGTGCCCAGCGACCGCCGCGCCTCCCGCGACGAGGACAGCGACACCAACATCACCGTCGATCTCTCCCGGGTGCGGCAGCTGCTCGACCCGGCGGCCGAGTGGCGGCAGATGTACGAGGAGACCGGGCGGCTGATGCGCGACAACTTCTGGCGCGCGGACCTCGGCGGGGTGGACTGGGACGGGGTGCTCGCGCGCTACCGTCCGCTGCTCTCCCGGGTGACCACCCATGACGATCTGGTCGATCTGCTCTGGGAGGTGCACGGCGAGCTCGGCACCTCGCACGCCTATGTCACCCCCCGGGGCTGGTACGGCACCCGGGCCACCCGCCAGGGGCTGCTCGGCGCCGATGTCTCCCGGGCGGCGGACGGGCTCTGGCGCGTCGACCGCGTACTGCCCTCCGAGACCTCCGATCCGCAGGCGCACTCGCCGCTGGCCGCGCCCGGGGTCGCGATCCGGGCGGGCGACGCCGTCATCGCGGTCGACGGCCGTCCGGTGGACCCCGTCACCGGGCCCGGCCCGCTGCTGGTGGGGTCGGTCGGCAAACCGGTCGAGCTGACGGTGGCCCCGGCGGGCGGCGGCGATCACCGGTACGCGGTGGTGGTGCCCCTCGCGGACGAGGAGCCGCTGCGGTACCACGCCTGGGTCGCGGACCGGCGGGCCTATGTCCATGAGCGGTCCGGCGGCCGGCTGGGGTATCTGCACGTGCCCGACATGCAGGCCCCGGGGTGGGCACAGATCCACCGCGACCTGCGGGTCGAGGTCGCGCGCGAGGGCCTGGTCGTGGATGTGCGCGAGAACCGCGGCGGGCACACCTCCCAGCTGGTGATCGAGAAGCTGGCACGCCGGATCGTGGGCTGGGATCTGCCGCGCGGGATGCGCCCGTACAGCTATCCGCAGGACGCCCCCCGGGGACCGGTGGTGGCCGTGGCGAACGAGTTCTCGGGATCGGACGGGGACATCGTCAACGCGGCGGTCAAGGCGCTCGGCATCGGACCGGTGGTCGGCACCCGGACCTGGGGCGGGGTGATCGGCATCGACAGCCGCTACTCGCTGGTGGACGGGACGCTGGTGACCCAGCCGAAGTACGCGTTCTGGCTGGAGGGCTACGCGTGGGGGGTGGAGAACCACGGGGTCGATCCCGATGTCGAGGTGGTGATGACTCCACAGGACCATGCGGCGGGACGGGACCCGCAGCTGGACGAGGCGGTACGGATGGCGCTGGCGGCG